>JBGSNK010000067.1:0-156279 GCA_041739665.1 Bdellovibrionales bacterium | reverse complement strand
GAAAAGAAAATTCTTGTTGCCACGCCACCGACTTTTGTTGGCCTCTTAAAGGTGATCCGCTTTGGTTGGAATGAAGATCGTTTAACAAAAAATGCCGAGGAAATTTCGTTAATTGGTCAAGAGCTTCACAAAAGAGTTTCTGACTTTGTTGAGACCTACCAAGAAATCGGCAAAGCACTTCACGGTGCTCAAGCAAAATATGACCAAGGTACCAAAAGGCTTCAAAGTCGCGTGATAGTCCAAGCTCGAAAAATGGAACAACTGGGTGCCAAGAGCCATAAAGAGCTACCTGCGGACTTGTAAAATACAAATCACGTTTGTCTCATTTTGCGACCCCTTCCGTTAGCATAAATAATTGTTTTAAAATGAGACAGTGTTGTTTTGAAAATCGTTTTTGTCTCACTTCCGAGATATGATAGTTTTGTATGGGTGGGGAATGGGATTGTAGAGCTCTTTCTAGGGTTTAGCCTAATCACAATCACTTTTTTGACCGATACAGAAGAATTGGGGGGCGCATGAAATTATTCTTGCTCGCACTTATCTTTATATCGAGTCCAGAGTTTTCCTGGTCCGATACTCTATCTGACGGTGCAGACTTTCTTGTTGATGATTCTCAGCGGAGTGCATCCGCTTCCACTACGGGCTCAAGAATCTCGACTTCTCCCACGTCATCACTTCGCAGTGATGTCGGTGGAACCCTAAGTCGCGAGACTCTCGGTGAGCAAGGTAAAAATTTAAATGCGACTTCGGGTTTCCAAGTTACCGAGAGCGGCGGTTTAGGCAATGCAAACAGTACGGTTTCAAGTGGAAATGCGATACAGCTTGTCGGTCTTGCTATGGGAGCCTCATACTCTAGAACGTGTAAGACTCCAAATGGTCAGTGGGCCTGCCCATTAGCCGTTATGTCTTTTGCAGACGCCCTTTCGGCGGGTACGGCAAGTGACAACGCCTCGAACACCGCTGCGACTTTAGATCCCAACACGGGGTTACTTGTCGAGGGTTCTGGTGCAGGCAGTGATGTTTACAATGATCAGGCCGTAACAGGTTTGCAGGATTTAGCACGCATGGGTTTTACCCAGAATCCCGATGGCTCTGTATCTACTCCAAATGGTAATACGGTAACCTCTGCCGATTTTTCTTCCCAGGAATCATTGATGGCTAAGGGTTTGAGTCCAGAAATGGCCAGGCAAGCTATACAAGGAATGTCGGACGTCCAGAAAGTTGCTCTTGCCGAAAATGGCATTAACCACTCCGAGGGGCAGGCAGTATCTGGTCAGACGGTCGGATTGATGGCAGCAAAACAGAGTCCTGATAGTGGTGATGCATCGAGTGGTGGGTCGGCCGCAAATGATATGATTGTGGAAGAAGTTGTGTTTTTAAACGGAAAAGATAAAGAGCGTATGCCGGCCTCAGAAGCGGCGGAACTTAGCAAAAACTTTAACGGCACGCCCATTGGCATAGGTATGGCAGATTTGTTTTTGATCGTTCACAAAAAATATAAAGAGAAAAAAGACAGTAAGACTCGTGAATTCATAACAAGAGAGTATTAAATGGTAAAAGATCTAAGAGCATTTTTAAGCCAAATAAACTTTAAGACCAACACAATACTTTATTGTATTGGTCTGCTATTATCCAATCCGGCCTTGGCAACCCTGGCAGAGCAAAGAGCGACGTTGGGTGAGTTAAATAGTTGCGCACAGTTTAATAATCCGATCAGCCTATTTTGTACAAAGAATTATCTGATGGCCGAAGCTCAGCAAAAATCGGGATTTTTACAAAACCTTTTTCAGCGAAATGAAGCCGGTGGTTCAGCGAATACGTCGGAGGATTTGAACAGAGTCGGGGCTGTTGGCAACGAGGCTAAGGTGACAAACCAACAGGTGCAGCAGGTCTGTCAAGAAGCCGCACAAAAATGTCTTAAGCAATGTGATGCTGACGCAAGAGCAATTGCTCAAGACCCCAGTCAGCAACAGAGGTTTCAGCAATACGCACAGATCAGCCAAAAGTGTCAACAAGAGCAAAAGGCAACCATGCAGAGAACTGGGATTGCCTTGTCAGAAATAGCAACCGTCTTGTCGAGTTTGGCTAAGGTGATGAAGGCCCTGGGTGTTGGTGAAAATAAGGATGTGGGTCTTGCCGATTTAAATCAAGCCAGCGACGATCCTTGTGAGGGGCAGTTCGCGGATATGTTGATCGAGTGTACCGGTCAATCGGGACCTAGTAGCACGCGCGCGGGACTAAATGGAAGCGCGTTGACGGGAGGCTTAGGAGGAAGCGCCGATGGACTCTTTCAGTCAGCATCACAAGGCGAGCCTGGTGGTGATCGTGATAAAGGGAATAAAGCCTCAACCAGCGGTGCGGGCGGCGGTTTTGCTGGTGCCGGCATGGGTATGATGGGGTCTGGCCTAGGTGGAATCGACAGTGGCTCTGGTGGTTCATCGGAACAGGCGTCCGGTGATATCAACCCAGAAGCGCAGCAAGGTTTTATGGGAACTGGTGGCGGCGCTGGTGGTGGCGGAGGCGGTTCCTCTGGAAGTCGTTCGGCTCCCTTTACTGGTTTTGCGAAAGGCAACTTGAGTGCCGAGGGGCAAGAGCGAGCTATGATAGAGCGCAAACTCAACAAACTCACCAGCGACAGTTCGGCTCGCGCTCCAGCTTCTGCGGACGGAACAAATGGACCCTTCCAAGACAATTGGACTGTGATCAACAAGGCTTACAAGAAAAACGCGGGCTCATTGTTTCATCAAAAATAAACACTACCTAGGTGCTGGCGTTTCTTAGCGCCGGTAACTTCGGGTAAGTGGACAAACTTGCCCAGATGTCGAGCTATTGCCAAGAGAGCAAAAGCGGAGGCTTCTAGTGCCTGCGGGGGCCAGCCCAACTCAAGTGAGCTCTTGATATTAATTTCGGGAAGATGAAATGCCAATCTGGACATCAGATATTTGTTTTGAATCCCGCCGCCATAAAAGTAGAGAGCCTCAGGCTTAAGGGAAAGTTGGTCATAGGCCTTTTGAATAGAGAGGGCCGTGAGCTCGGTCAGTGTGGCCATTTGGTTTTCTAGGGTCAAGCTGTTGAACTTGCGACCACCCCACTTTTTAATAAAATCTAAGTTGAACTCTTCTCTTCCGGTACTTTTAGGCGGAGTTTTTCTAAAAAAGGGATGCAGTAAAAATCCATTCACAACATGAGGGTCCGGAAGACCACGGGAGGAAAGCTGGCCGCTCTTGTCAAACTCAAGTCCCTTTTTGTGCTGAATCCAGGCATCTAAAAGAATATTTGCTGGGCCGGTATCAAAAGCAAGGCATTTGGTCCCATTCAAAAAAGTAAGGTTTGATATCCCACCCAGATTATGAAATGCGACAGGCTGCTTTAATTTTTTACCTATAACTTTGTGTAAAAAGGGAGCAAAAGGTGCACCTTGACCTGAGACTGCTATATCGGCAGCGCGAAAGTCATAGTAAATGGGCTTGTTGCAAATTTCTTTGAGAAAAACGGGATGACCAATTTGTAAAGTGGCCTTAGTTCCGTGGTGATGAACAGTTTGCCCATGTAAACCCACAATATCAAAAGAAAAGTTTTTTTGAATATCGCGAACTTGTTTGGCATAAAGCCGACCTAAATCAAAGTGGAGAAGAGAAATTTCGTATGTGGTCATTTGATTTTGAGCAGCAAGAAGCAGCTGTTGGCGAAGAGTCGGTGGTATTTTTTTTTGCGTGTGGTCTAGGAAGCGTAAATTTTCGAGGCTTGAGTCGCATTCGACTAATGCGTAATCAATGGCATCAAGGCTTGTTCCATTCATGATTCCGAGTGCTCGTATTTTATTTGCCATAGCTTTCAGGATAGAGAAGCAAAAAAAACAGTCAACGTTTTTAAGATAAACGAGACCTAGAAAATAAAAGAGTTCTCAAGGCAGCTCTCATTAGAGAGGGTGGCATTTTCAGCGCTAATAATATTTTTGATTTGAAGATAGCTTTTTAGCTTTGTACCTTTCCCAAGGCAGGCAAAGTTCTGCCACTCTAGTTTTTGCCTCAAAGCAGAATCAGCTGCGTGAGTTACAAGCGGCTCTTGTTTTAAATTCAAATGACAAACAAGATTTTGATGAAAAAAACTTTGTACACCCTGCAGCTCGTTCATGTGATGGAGGGCAATGTCCCTTGATGCTGATATAAAAGAGTCAAAGTCTCCGGTTTCATACCATAGGGCTTTCTCGAGAAAGTGGTGATTTACGGTTTCGCCTTCAGCAATGGCTCTTTTTAAAACTTCGTAGAAAATATTGGATTCCCCATCGGGCAAGTAATCAAAAATCCTGCGCGAAAAAATCTTGTATCCTGTATAATGAACCGGACGCAGATCAGCCCCTGTAGTCTCCTTACCAAACCCGCGCACTTGACCAGCTGAATTCACCCAAACGGCATTGAATTTTTTGAGTAAATCCGGGTGGTCACAAGTCAGAAGGGTGCAGAGAGCCTTTTCGCTATGAAACTTCATGATAAGGTCGGCAATGATATTAGATTCCGAGGGGATTAAGACCTCATCGCCATTGGCGACAAGAAAATAATCCCAGTTTTTCAACATATCTTTGGCTTTTGAGAGGGCGCCGCCGCTCCCCAAAATTTTTTTGGTTTCGTCGCTGTAAGACAATGTTTGGCAATGGGAGCTAAGCTTTTGGCTTGTGGCTTTTACTTGTTCAGGCAAATGATGCAGGTTGAAGACAAAATTTTCAAAACCACCCTGGCGAGCTAAAAAAAAGCTGTAGTTCATGAGTGGCAAATTCAAAAAAGGAAGGCAAGGCTTAGGAACCTTTTCCGTAAAGGGTTTTAGGCGGGTGCCAAGTCCAGCCGTAAGTAAGAGGCATGCGCTCAAAACGCTTTCCAACTTTCTTGGGTTTGCATTAAAATATTTTGCAGAGTCGGGCTGAGTTGAGATTGTTCGAGTTGTTTAAGAACCCGAGTAAGGGTGGGCGCTATATAGCCAAGATATCGGGTGTCATCGCGAGTGACCTTGAAGCTCGCAAAACTTCCGCAGGCCTTAAAACAACGCTGTAAAGTCTGAAGCTCGTAAAAACTGTGAAATTGATCGCGCGAAAGTCCAAGTTCTTGAAAGTGGGGAAAGTTATGAATGTAATAGTCCATAAGTAGGGCGACGACTTCGGGGTTGAGGTCGACATAGGAATCACAGAACAGGCTGACCAAATCATAAACGGGCGGGCCGAGTCGCGCGTCTTGGAAATCAATGACGACAACTTCATTAAAATGGAGCATCACATTGCGAGAGTGAAAATCGCGATGGCAAATGACTTGTGGAGATTGATAGAGCTGCGTGCAGACCGTGAGAAAGTCATGTTCAAGTTGAGACTCCTCGGCGTCGGACAAGGGGTACTGCAAAAGTTCCTTAATTAAATATTTTTTGGCATAGTTCATTTCCCAAACAAGTTTTTCCACAGAAAACTCGTTGCTGTATGCCGTACATTCTCGATCATCAGACTTGTTGAAAGATAAAGAGTGTATTTGAATCAGCTGATCCAGTGTTTTCTTGTAATAGGGAACAACAAATTCTTGGCTTTGGAACTCCCAAAAGCGTCGCTCAAGAGTCAGGTCTCCAAGGTCTTCTAATAAGAAGAGACCTGTGTTTTTGTCATAGTCATAAATTTGGGGGGCCCTCACCCCATTTTTAGCAAGATACTGTTGAACAGATAGAAAGGGAAAATCAGCAACTTCTTGAAAAGGTTCCCACTCCATAAGGACCCAAGACTTTTGCCCACTCATCACACGATAGTATCGGCGACTTGAGGCGTCTCCAGCTAGGGGCGAGACAATGTACTCGGCACCACTTAATTGCTTATTTAAAAAAGTTTCCAAAAGACTCATAAACCCAGTCTAGCGGAAGAGGCACTTTGTGAATAGAGAAAAATTTATCTCTTTTTCTAGTGAATCAATTCTGGTTTGTGAGAAAAGGGCAGATAAAAAATTTGATTGCTCTTCTCGCATTTATGGGACCAAAGAGGCTCGGACTTCTGCTGAAAAAGTATAAAGTGAGCCTGTATCCTTGGGGTGATATGGGCTTTTGCCGTGTATTGCCGAAACAAACTTTGCAGTTGTTCTAATTGAGGCGAAATTTTCTGGGAACTTGAGACGATAACCAATGGCCTAAGAGTTTTATGTTTTTGCACACTCTCTAAATTCTTTTTTAGCATCGTTAGCTCGGACTCATTGAGTGTTTCTACGTCAGGGATAAATATGGTCACTTGGGCGAGACTGTCCCAGCCGGCTTGATCCGACCAGATCAAGTCAGGGATTTCTTTTGCGTTGATAAAGGCCCAGTTGGAAACCCAGTCGTGTAGCGAGAATGCAATTTGTGAAGCCGCGTGAGTGGTTGCCTGGTTAATCCAAATCGGATCTAAATTGGTTTCGCGTTTTGTTTGCACCCGTTTATATTCAAAACCTTGGGGTCCCTTTTTGCGTGTTCGCAGCTCGATAACCTTAGAATTCTCCAGATGAGAGCGGTGAATTGCAAGCTCTGTCTCTTCTAAGATTTGTTTATTTTCTGTGAGTTGAAGATGCTCGGCAATGGTCAGTTGTATGAACTGGGCCATTTCATCAAATATTACAGCATCTTTATTTTCAACCGGATGGGCGATCGCCAGGGCTTGCAGCTCTCGCTTGTCGTTAAAAATTGGAAAAGAAACTTGGCGCAGAGTGCGCGAATAAACAAAGGCACTGGGCCAATGACTCAAGAATAAGGGTTGATGCCTGTTGTACTGATTTGATTTTTTTTGAATAACCAGCTGGGTTCCATAACGTTCTTCAAATATACGACTTATCGTGGTGACTAACCTGTCCATCTCGATCCTTTTCACATCCGCTTTAGATCTCTGTATTACAAAGGTTGTGCCGAAAATTGTCAGATTACTGTCCGTCTGGTCGACGGTAGCCGAGTGTTTTTTACACCCCAGCGGTCTACAGATTGTCGAGTAATTTCAATATCCTAGGGTAAAGTTTTGAATTGACCAGTCTGCCTATAGATAAATTTACAGACTTGTTAAAAAGTCATTCACACCTCTGGTTCCAGTAAGAGTTACAGGATGGTTAACAATTTGAACAGGAATCTGACGAGAAAAAAATGAAGAATCATGGTTCAATATCGATATTGATGCAGCGAACTCTTAATGACAACTGTCTAAAATGTAGGCGAAAATTATCAGTCAGAAGAGAGAAGGGGAGCTTTAGATTGGAACAGATATTGCTCATTAGGTTTATGTGAAACACTTAGGCTCTTTTATTTATTTAGTCGTTTTAGTGTTTTTAGTTGCCGTCACCAGTGAGGTGCAGGCAACGGATGATTGGGGTCCTGGGTCTTACCTAGAAAATCGCGTTACCCTGCACATTCGCACCACCCCCAATTTTAAGCAAAAAAAGAATATCATTCATGCCTTGAAGCCTGGAACCATTCTGTTGGTGATGGACCAAACAGCCTCTGGTCACCTTCGTGTTCGCACGTCCGAAGGGACTGAAGGTTATATATTTAATAATCAACGCTACTTGAAAAAGTTCACTCCACCAGTTCAAGAGAGCCGTGATTTGAAAACGGCGTCTGCAGTTCAAGAGAGCCGTGATTTGAAAGCAGAGTCCCCAGTTCAAGAGAGCAATGATTTGAAAACAGCCTCGGCAGTTCAAGAAAGCAATGATTTGAAAATAGCGTCTGTATCAACCTCAGGACAGATTGCTATTTCAAATAGCCAAGTGCTGCTGATGCCCTTGTGTGGCTGCACACACGAACGCTGTCGTTTGACATCGCGCTTTGGAATGAGGAAACATCCCGTTTTACGCTATAAAAAAATGCACCTTGGCGTCGATATTGGGGGCCCGATTGGACAACCTGTCCGCGCCGCTGAAGATGGGGTTGTAGGTCCAGACACAAAACTCTCTCGTTATGGTTGGGGAAACAGAGTTGTACTCATTCACAAAGAAACTTTAAAAGACAATAAAGGCAATGTTGTATCTACTAAAGGTTACGAGACACAATACAATCACCTTCATAAGGTGTTAGTAAAAGCAGGTCAGCGTGTGAAACGCGGGGATATCATTGGAACCTTGGGCAGTACGGGCCGATCAACGGGGCCTCACCTTGATTTCAATGTGAGAGCAAACGGGAAGTACTTAGATCCCATGCAGTTACTGGAAAAAGACAGTGTTAAATATTCAAAAGAAATGAAAAACACCATAGCCAGTTGTCCGGTTGAATCGACAACTCCGGGCGCTAGTGGTAATACAACTGTGCAGAGTGTGCAATGAGGTTGATTATGTCTAGTAACACAAATTTCATAAGTATATTTATTTTGATTGGCGCTTCTTTTTTAATTAGTCAGGCACATGGTCGAACCGCTTACGAGAAGAATGTGATCAAAGAATACGAGAACAAGTGTATGGACAAGGCTCCGATGGCCCGCGATGTATCGAAAAGACTTTGTCAGTGTGCTTCATCCGAGCTTCTCAAAAAAGGTACAATTCTAGATTTATCTAAACTCAACCAGCCATTTATTGAGCTTAGTGAAGAAGAGGCTGTCAAAATAGAAAATGTGGATGAGGACATGCACACTTTGCGAGAGTTTGAAATCCAAGTTTTCGAAAAATGTCAGTCGTTACAGAAAAAAAAGAAGAAGATCCGTTCTAGGTGAAATTAATAAGGGCCATTTAGGCCCCCGTTGCAGTCCAAGAACCCTGGTTTCTCTAAGGTTGGGTCTGCACACAAACTTTTACATTCTAAGGTTTTCTCTCCGACCTTTGAACCTAAATCAAAAACGTTATTGTTAGCTTTTGCGCAAACGTCTTTTATCAAGATCGTACTTTTCAACCTTCATGATGAGGCCGGCGCGACTGATGCCAAGCTCTTTTGCAAGTTTTGACTTATTCCAGCCGGTGCGACGAAGTCCCTCTTTAATAAGGTCCATTTCAAGCTCCTCGATGGCGTCTTTTAACTTACCCACAACTCGAGTTCCCTGAATTTTGGTCTTCTGAGCGCCTTCGACGATTTTAGGAGAAAGCATGTCGGCAGTGATTTTAGTCTCGTCACCACTGAGGACAACAATTCTTTCCATTTCGTTTTGGAGCTCTCGCACGTTTCCGGGCCAGTGATAGTCGTAAAGTTTTTCAAGGGCACGTTTTGTCAGAACACGCTTGCTAATTTGTGCGCGCTTGCAAGCAAGATCGATAAAGGCTTCAGAGAGCAAAGGTATGTCTTCTTTGCGTTCTCTCAACGGAGGTACTCGAAGATTGATAACATTCAGTCGATAAAATAAATCTTCGCGGAAGGATCCATCTTCGACCATTTCGCGTAAGTTTCGGTTTGTGGCTGCAATCACACGTACATCGACCTTTTTCTGCTCAAGTCCACCAACCGGTGTAAAGGTTTGGTCTTGTAGCACGCGTAGAAGCTTTACTTGCATCTGTGGTGAGGTGTCACCAATTTCGTCCAAAAAGAAAGTTCCTTTGTCGGCGATTTCAAAAAGACCTTTTTTGTCTTTATGAGCACCAGTAAAAGATCCTTTAACATGACCAAAAAGTTCCGATTCAAGAAGGTTGTCATTGAAAGCCGAGCAGTTTTGGATCACAAAGGGCTTGGCGGAGCGAACTGAGTTATAGTGAATCGACTTTGCAATCAGTTCTTTACCAGTTCCATTTTCACCCTGGATAAGAACGGTACTGTCGGCCCCTTTGATTTTATCGAGCAAAGAGTAGGTGCTTTGCATGGCTTGTGATTTGCCAATCATGTTGTCATATTTGTAACGACTCCCCAATTCCTTGTTTAATTCGCGGATGCGCTCTTCACGATTGCTAATTTCGAGGTGGAGAGTCACGATTTCTCGAGAAACAAGGTCAACCAGATCAATAAAGTGTGCTCTATCGTTGTCGTCTAAAAATCTAAGTTTAGAGACCGCAAAGTCAATCGTATCTTTGTTTTCACCTAGGGCAGAAAGCTTGGATTTGATTTCATCAAGGCGGTTGGTTTCGGCCGTGTCTTTAATAAAGCCAACACCTAAAACTGTTCCCATGAATTCGCCCTCGATCATGATTGGAAAAACGGCCATATCAAAGCCAGCATGACTCCATTTCTTGAGAGCAAAACGAGTCTCGTTGTCTTGCATTTCTTGGATGGCGCCCTGGACCTCTTCTCCCAGGCCATCGCGGTTGGATTCCTTTTTTAGAAAAGCTTGCACCGCAGGATTTACAACTCCACTGTCTTTATAGCCACGGATGCGCCCACGCTCATCAGTGAATACCACATCGATATTCCACCAATAGGATAAGATTAATTTTAATTTTTTTATCACATGGATATGTTCAAACTCATCCCAGTTGATCATGTTGCGTCTCCTTACAACTTCACTATATTTTCCAGCTCACTCAAAAAGTGACTGCGGATAGCTCAAGTCGCATTGTTAATTCGGTGATGTGTACAAATACTTATCGTCAAAAAATTGAACAACTTTACAGTGCTGCAGATAATTTGGTCAGATACGCTAACTATCTAAAAAAACAAGGGAAATAAGGTCCAGGGTCGAACAAAAAGTGTCCCAAAATGAGAGCTGTCAAATAGGCAGTCAAAAAAGAATTGAAGTTGTATAGAAACTTTGCCAAGTTATTCGACATGTTAAATTCATGGAAAACGCTTTGGCCTTTTTTGAGACCCCACAAGGGTCGACTTATATTTGCACTCTTTTTAGGTATCGTGTTGGCTCAGCTTGCGATCGTGTTACCAATTTTAGGCAACTCACTCATTTTAGGCTTTCAGCAGAAAACTCTGATCGATGATCCCAACTTTTTAAAAGTCTTCCGATTCTTGAATTTAGATGCAGAGAGCTGGTTCTTGAATGTGGAACACAAAGAGCTCGTCGCCTATGTGGCCTTTAGCTTCCCGATCTATTTTTTAATCCTCGGAATTGTCCGCTTCTATCACTTTTTTATGATCAAGTATATCGGGGAGCAGGTGATCTCGGATATCCGAATTACCTTGATGCAAAAATTTATGACCATGGATGTCCTTTATTTGGGTCGCCAAAAAAAGGGCTCGGGTGGAATTTTAAGCCGTACCCTCAATGACACCATCATTTTGCAACAAGGACTGCAGTTTTATGGAGACTTGTTTCGCGAACCTATTGTGGGTCTTTTTTTAGTGAGCTACATGTTTTTCATCAATTGGAAGATCACCTTGGGCTGTTTTATCTTTTTGCCCCTTTTTGCTGGAGTTATTCGCTATATCACCAAAAGCCTTAAGAAGTTCGGCTACCAAAGCCAAGAGTCTTTAGAAGAGGTCACCCGCACCTTAAAAGAAGGCCTTGACGGTGTACGTGTGATCCAGTCCTTTAACTTGCAGGAAAAGGTTCATCAGAAGTTTAAGTCCCAAGTCCAAGATTATCTCAATAAACGTCGCAAGATCATCAAGCGTGAAGAGCTGGGTAGCCCGATCAACGAATGGTTTGCCTCTATACTTATATGTGGGGTTTGCTTGTTTCAGGCTCAATTGATTTGGGGAAAAGAGTCCGATGTCAGTATTTTCATTGCCTTTTTGATTGCCGCGGGCATGTTGAATAAACCTTTGAAAAAATCCCAACAGGCGATCATTTACGTTCAACAAAACATTGTCGCCCTCGAACGTCTGCAAGAAGTCTTGTCCAGTGAAACAGAGGTTGTGGAAACAACAAACCCCCAGCCTTTTCCACAGGATTGGCAAGAGATCTCATTTCGCAACGTGAGCTTTTCTTATAAGGACAAAGAGGTCCTTAAAAAAATCAATCTCAATATCAAAAGAGGCGAAGTGGTCGCACTCGTGGGTGAGAGTGGCTCCGGAAAGTCTACCTTGGCAGGTCTTCTGCAACGATTCTTTGATCCCGACCAGGGGCAAATCCTAATTGGCTCAACACCTATTTATGAAATGAGCACCGAGCAACTGCGCTCAAATATTGGATATGTCACCCAAGATGTCTTCTTGTTTGACGACACCATCGAAAACAACATTTGGTTTGGAAACCTTAAGCGCGATCCAAAAGACGTGCATTTAGCAGCCGAAATGGCCAATGCCACCCAGTTCATTGGAAACACCGGCTTAGGGTTGCAGTCCAATGTGGGCGAGCGTGGAGGTCGACTCTCCGGCGGGGAAAAACAAAGAATCAGCATTGCTCGAGCACTTTTTAAAGACCCGCCTCTCCTTATATTAGATGAAGCGACAAGTGCCCTGGATTCTGCCAGTGAACACGAAGTACAAAAAGGGATCGAAAAACTGATCAAAGGGAGAACCGCTCTCGTCATTGCCCACCGCCTCTCGACGATCATGAAAAGCGACCGCATCATTGTCATGAAAGACGGCGAAATCGTAGAAGAAGGGGATCACAACAGTCTTCTGCAAAAAGACGCCGAATACGCCCGCTTCTACAAACTCCAATACACTCCCCAGACCCTTTAAAGCTTGTCTACGAATCCAAATATCTTTTGCAGAACGGGAGTGAAGCTTTTAAAGGTTAAGGTATTCTTTAAGGTAAATGCCCGTGTGGGTCTTTTTCTTACAGACCTCAAGGGGAGAGCCCTGGGCGACGACCTTGCCGCCATCGACGCCCGCTTCTGGACCGAGATCAATGATGTAATCGGATTGGGCCATGACCTCGAGGTTGTGCTCGATCAAGATCACGCTGCCGCCCGTCTCCACGATGTGGTGAAGGATGGACATGAGCCATTGGACCTCTCGAAAGTGGAGGCCCGTTGTGGGTTCGTCTAATATATAGAGGCAAGCCTTCTGGTTGGTTTTGTAGAGTTCGCGCGCAATCTTAATGCGTTGAGATTCGCCGCCACTTAAAGAAGAAGTGCTCTGGCCAAGGGTTAGGTAATCTAGGCCCACTTGTTTAAGAAAGCTCAAGGGTTTGCGAATGTTGGGGTAAGAGACAAAGAAGTCCATGGCCTCGGCCACAGTCATTTGCAAAACTTGATAAATGTTTTTTCCACGATAAGTGACGTCTAAAATTTCTTTGGTGAACTTAAGGCCATCGCAGGACTGGCAGGTCGACTTGATATCATCCATAAAAACCATGTCGATCAATTCGTAACCAAGCCCTTTACAAACAGGGCAGCGTCCACCGTTGACGTTTAGACTAAAGGTGCCCGCTGTGTATCCACGGTTTCGACCCTTTAGGGTTGTGGCAAAGATATCGCGAATGATGTCGTAGATTTTGAGATAGGTGGCAGGGTTACTGCGCTCAGATTTCCCAACCGGTGCTTGATTGATGTGTAAAACATTTTTTAGGTGCTCGGCGCCAGCCAACTTCTTATAGGGTTCGCCGCGGGAGTATTCAATCCCAAGTTCAGTGAGGAGTGCGGGATACAAAGTTTCGGTGACTAAGGTGGATTTACCAGAGCCACTGACGCCAGTCACGGTGACGATACGATTCAAAGGAATCTTGACAGAGAGATTGTTGAGATTGCGCCCGCGACAGCCACGGATATCAATAAAATATCGGAGATCCTGCAGGTTCACTGGTCGTGGCGAGTAGACCTCTTTTCTTTTTTGGGTGAGAAACATATTGGTATTGGAATCTTTACAGTCGAGGAAAGCTTTGCGGTCGCCCTCAAAAACAATGGAGCCCCCTTTGAAGCCAGAGCCTGGGCCCATCTCAATAATATAGGTGCTGTTGTCGATAACATCTTGGTCGTGCTCGACAACCACAAGCGTGTTACCCATTTCGTTGAGTGTTTTAAGTTGTCGGATCAACTGGGCATTGTCTCTGGGGTGGAGACCAATTGTGGGTTCGTCTAGGACGTAGAGAGTTTGCGACAAGCCCATGCCTAACTGCTTAGCAAGAAGCAGGCGTTGAAACTCACCACCGCTGAGACTGCGAGTTTGGCGAGAAAGGGTTAAGTAGTAAACGCCAATCTCATTGAGAAAACGCAGTCGATTCACGACCTGGGTATAAACGTCCTTGGTCATTTCTCGCTCAAACTCATTGAGAGGAAGATCGAGCAAAAAGTTGTAGAGCTCTCGCAAGTTGAATTCGCAGAGATCGTTGATTGTCTTGTCATCGAGTTTAAAGTTGTTAACAAGGGATTTGAGTCGCATGCCATTGCAGCTCGGGCAGGTGAAAGCAGTTTTAAAACGCGACAAAAAGACACGTACATGCATCTTGTATTTTTTAGTCTCTAGATGTTCAAAGTAACCACGCACTCCCATAAATTTAGAATTGCCCTCCCACAAAACATCGCGATGTTTTGTGCTTAAAGACTGCCACGCAATATTCACCGGAATCTTAGCGGCTTTGCAAAAAGTCATAAGCTTGCTGCGTACGCGGGCGGCACTCGGCATAAAGAAGGGGTTAATGGCACCTTCAGCCAGAGTCAATTGAGGGTTGGGGACAACTTTAGCTTCGTCCAAATCTAAGATATTTCCAAAACCGTTACACTCTTCACAAGCTCCCATAGGTGAGTTGAAACTAAAAAGTTGCGGGCTGGCTTTGGGTAGCTGGGCACTACACTCTGAACAGGCCAAAGAGTCAGTGAATCCACGACTTTTGCCATCCGTTTGGAGAATTATCACAGATCCATTATTTTGCTGACAGTACTTTATGGACATCTGATAGGCCATATTCAAAGAGTCCACCAGGCGTCCACGATCTTCAATCTGTACAGCGAGGCGATCGATGACTAAAAGGAAATCACTTTTGGGAATATCCTTAATTTTGGTTTTAGGTGTCAACTCCACAGTTTGATAATCGACTTTGCTTTTGCTTCGACTTTTGTTGACCATCAGGCGATTGAAACCATCAGACAAGAGCATGCGCAACAGATCGCCATCTTTAAAGCGTTTCTGTTCTTTTCGCATCTGGACGCAAATATAAATCCGCTGTCCAGGCCATTCTTCAATCAAGCGATCGGCAGCAGATGTCGGTGAGTCGGCCACTATCTCGCCGTGACCATTTGGGCAGTAAGCGTGGGCGAGGCGAGCATAAAGCAGGCGCAAGTACTCGATGACTTCGGAAGTTGTTCCAACCGTCGAGCGAGAGTTTCTTATTGTATTCTTTTGCTCTAAAGCAATGGCCGGCGGAATATTTTTAATACTATCAAGCAAAGGTTTTGGGGCTTGGTTTAAGAATTGGCGTGCATAACTAGATAGACTTTCGATATAGCGCCGTTGTCCCTCGGCAAAGAGGGTCTCAAAGGCGAGAGAGCTTTTACCAGAGCCACTGGGGCCGCAGATCACGGTAAAAGAATTGATGGGTATTTTCACATCAATATTCTTCAGATTGTTTTGGCGCACACCTTTAAGTTCGATAAACATAACTATGGAAAATAACAAATCCTCTTAGAAAAGAGGACAGAAAAGGCCACTGTAGATAAAAGAAACAGGGCGATAAGCTGCGGATTCCAATCAGAGCAAGAAAGCGATGTTAGAACTCTTCGCGATAGAAATCGGTTTTATCCTCTTCTTCTTGTCGATTGGTTTCTTCATTGGCTTCAGAGCCAGGCTCAGTTCCCTGAATAAAGGCTTGTCGCACCACCTCGTGACTGCGAGCCGTCGCTAAGTAACCAGTTTCGTTGTCAATATTGGCAAAAACAATATTGTTAGGCACAGGAAAGCTCTCGGCAGGGATCCCATCCAAGGCTCCACGCATATACTCCAGCCAAATAGGAAGGGCAGCACGGCTACCGGCTTCGCCATGACCGAGTGATCGCTCTTGATCAAAACCAACCCAAACCCCAGTGCTCATCTCGGGTGTATATCCCATGAACCAGGCGTCGTAGTATCCATTGGTGGTGCCTGTTTTACCGGCCACGTCTCGGTTGAGTTGACGAGCGCGCCCTCCCGTGCCACCAGGTTCGTTGACTACCGCCTGCAAGAGGGTGGTGGTTAGAAAGGCCGTTTGGGGTGAGATCAACTGATCGGGGTCGTTAAAAAAGAAAGGAGAAACCTTTTTAGTTTCATCATCTTGTCGGAGCATATTGGCTTCATACTCTTCGCGCTTTTTGACAAACTCTTCTTTAAGACCCCCAATTTCCTCTTTGAAATGAAGATCAAACGACACGTCTTGGGCGATGGGCTTGTCATGGCGATCTTTAATTTCGTGAATAATGATGGGCTTTATATTCTTACCAAGTTTAGCAAAAATGGAATAAGCCTTGGTCATTTCATAAAGAGAGGCTCCATTGGAGCCAAGTGCTAAAGACATATCCAAATTCATTGGACTAAATAAACCCAGGCGTCTTGCGTATTCTGCGGCAAACGAAACTCCAGCTTTTTCTAGGATTCGGATACTGGGTGTATTTAAAGATTTCTTTAAAGCATTGCGCACCAGAATGTCGCCGGTAAAGCGACCGCCGTAGTTGCCAGGCTTCCACACTTTGACTTCGGTGTCTTCAGTGGACTCCTTAATTTCATCCCCTGCTTCGGCCTCTTTAGTTTCGCCGGTTTGTTGATTGTAAACAATGGGGGCACCCATAATAGGAGTAGCAGGAGTCAGTCCACGGTCTAAACCAGCTGCGTATAGCAAAGGCTTAAAAGCAGAACCAGTCTGGCGAATGGCTTGATAAGTCCGATTGAGCTTTGTTGTTCGAAAGCTGGACCCGCCCACCATGGCGATGATGTCGTCGGTTTTGAGATCAAAAGAAAGCAGGGAACCCTGCACCAACGGCTCTTGATCCAAGCTGAGCTCGGCATAGTCCGCGAGGTTTATTTTAAGACCGTCTCGCACTTTAATAGCTTCGGCTGTCTTTGCAATCACCTCCACTTCAATAACGTCGCCAGCCTTAAGGGCTTGAGAAGGAACATCAATATGAAGGTATTCACTATAAATCTTGCTGGGATCTGGTTGTCTTGCCCAGGCCATGCGTTCAATTGGAATAATTCCTTGTGCTTCGGCAAAGCGGACAAGAACAAGCTTATTTTTATCATCAACAGAATTGACGACTCCTTCAACGGTGTCACCGATTTTGATATAAGGGGGGACGTTAGAAATAGTTTTCCCGTTGGTGTTTTTTTCTTGGAAATAAGAAAAAGCGCCATAGGCGTCCGTTGATCCATCCGCAAAAACTTGAAAAGTGGCATAAGAGTCGTCGATCAAGCGATTGCGCTCTTTGGTGAGGAGCTCTAATACAGCCTCGTCATTTTTAATATCAACTGTTGAGATGGGTCTTCGATAACCTTGTCTCTTGTCTAGGTCGCGAAGGCCCTGGCGCAGACTGGCTTGTGCAATCTTTTGGGCCTTGAAATCTAAACTGCTATAAATTTTTAATCCCTTATCCAGAACCATCTCTTCGCCCAATTCTTGGACCAAAAGCTGGCGAATGGTCTCCACAAAATAGGGAGCCACTTCTTTATATTTTTTTTTGCGGTAAACGGTCATGGTCTCGTTGACCGCCACATCATATTGCTCTTGGGTGATACGCTCGGTCTCCAGCATTCGATTCAAAACGTACTGTTGGCGCGTCTTGGCGCGCTTCGGGTTGGCCACGACATTATAGGCACTCGGAGCCGTGAGCGAACCGGCTAAAACAGCCATTTCAGCTAAGGTCAGTTGGTCCACTTTTTTGCGGAAAAAGATTTCGGCCGCCGAGTTGACTCCATAAGCCCCTTGGCCAAAATAAATCTGGTTCAGGTAGAGATATAAAATTTCGGATTTGCTTAAATTTCGCTCCATTCGACGGGCCATAATGGCCTCTTTCAACTTTCGAGTGTAAGTCTTCTCTGAACTTAAAAATAAAGTTCTGGCGGCTTGTTGAGTGATGGTCGAAGCTCCTTGTGAGCGCTCACCCGAAGTTAGGTTGGCAACGATCGCGCGGAATATTCCGAGATAATTAAAACCATTATGCTCGTAAAAATTTGAGTCCTCAGCCGATAAGAAAGCGTTAATTAAATCTTGGGGAATCTCTTCGATGCTAGCGAGCTTGCGATTTTCTCTATAGAACTCGCCAATTTTTTCGCCGTTGCGAGCATAGACATCACTGACCAAAAGAGGTTCGTAGTCAGCCACCGAAAAAAGTGGAGGCAACTGACTGCTAAGGTAAGCATAAAGCGCAACGGCAGAAGCCAGTCCAAGGCTAAACAAAATGGCGAAAACGATGATGATTTTTTTAGTATTTTTCATCCCTCTATATTAGGGAACGAAAAGCAATCTGTCTATACGAGCCTATTAGGGCTTATCTATAATCCAGTTGATGTGGGGCGACCACTGGTCGTGTCTTGTTTGCTGCCTGGCAGTCGACCGGGATCGACACAGCTCGCGACAGTTTGAAGGGCGCCAAGTGCTGCTTGCATCCGAGTCATATTGATGGCGCGCGATGCCATTTGCTTTGCAAGGGCCTCGTTGTAATCATTGAGCTTGTCCTGATCCTCACAATTCTGCAGGCTGTTTTTTTGAATACTGCGGGCTTGCAAGTCCATATTTTGAAGAGCGTCGCGCGAGTTTTTCATCTCTGTCTGAATTTCAAGAACCGAGGCCTGAAAGCTGTCGCCCAACAACCCTAACATTTTGACATTGGTTGGGTCGCGATAGCATGTTTCAAAAAAGTTTCGACGATGATTGTTAATTCGTTGGTTGAATCCAGGAAGCATTGTGGGGTCGGCAACAACACTCTGTTGGTAAATTCCGTCTCGGTATTTTATAAACTCTTCGTTGGCTTTTTGACGACACTCTCTTTCAACTTCCAAAACTTTTGTTTTGTATGCCAGCTCCGCCTGTCGAATTTTAGCTTCCATTTGGTTCACATTTTGCTGATGAGCCAGCTTGGCTTTTTCCATCTCGCGCCAAACATCAAGGAGTTCTTGTCTGCAGGTTTTTAAATGTTCGTAACGGGTGGTTGCGTTTTGCATCAACAAATTACTTCGTTGGTTGTGAGCTTCATAAGATTGACTGACAGATTGAGTAAAGCTTTGCGCGGCTCTGCCAAGGCAATTGTTTTGCCCGTTCATTGCGGCGCCATTCATTTGCACATATTGCTGCACTTGCATCATGCCGCCAGGAAAAATAAGCTGACCATTAGGGCCCATATAGGGTTGCATGCTCATCTGCTGCGCTCCTATTGGCATCATTTGCGACCAGGCCATGGACGCAAATACGAAAAGAGTCATGATAGTTTTTAAAATGAAGGACATGGAAACCCCCGATTATGCCCTTTCATTATACCTTAGGTCGTGACTGGAGCAAATTGAGGCGTCTCAAAACAAGACATAGAGCTACAAAAATATCTTTAAATAAGCAGTTTCTGCAAAGACCAAAGGGCCCCGACAAACAGACAGACCTGCCCTAAGAGTTTATGGCTATAAAACCATTGCAACATTTCGTGACTTCCCTCTTCTTGCAGTTTTTTATTGAGAAGGGGCATTTGGGTGACGGCGGTCATAATAAAACCATAAAAAAGGACAATAAACGGGAAGTAATGGTCAAGATCCTGAATCATAGCATTTAGTTCGGAAAATGGATCACTTCACTTAAATATTCAGGCCCTTCAGTCAGCTGAATAACAAGATTGTGTTTTGGCATGATTTTTACAACCAGTTGCACAGTCCCAATTTGGCCTTGCTCTCTAAAAATCTATGACCAAAGCAAAAGTCTTTGTTAATATGATTAAGTGTTCTGTGTTGTGCGAGTTGTGAATACAGAAATCCTATAGATATAAGTTTGGGGGCTGTCCCTGATGATGGTGAGCAGGCCCGGGAACGATCCGGGAAGCCTAAAGTCGTTATAATGGCCACCCACCTGAAAAATCGGGATTTCGTGATTCTCTAAGCACTCACAGAACAAGTTTTTTTCTTTCCATTCCGGTTTTTTTTTGTTTAATTCATGTCCATGTCAAAGAACTCTAACCCGGGTCGCTGGGATCATCTCTTACGTGAAATCCCTTTTGAAGGTTCCGCTTCTCAGACCAACCCGACATCGCCTTCTGCAAAGACCTCTGTTAAGGAGACCAAGCTTGCGAAGGCTCCTCATCCGGCCAACAGTGCACCTCTGGTCATTGATTCAATTGATGAGCCGACGATACTTGCAGAAGAAATTGAAATTCAAAATAATGAACTGCATATTGTCAGTGTTTCAGATATTAATAGCGCCATTAAAAATAAATTAGAAGGTGAGTTCAGTTTACTCTGGGTGCAAGGTGAGATCTCGAACTTCAAAGCGCACACCTCGGGTCATTATTATTTTAGTTTAAAAGACGACAAGGCCCAAATCAGCTGCGTGATGTTTAAAGGTTTTAATTCTCGTCTTCCTTTCCAGCCCGAATCTGGGATGGAAGTGGTCGTTCGCGGTAAGGTGACGGTATACGAGCCGCGAGGCAATTACCAAATCTTTTGTGAGTTTATGGAGCCCGTGGGGGCCGGAGCCTTGCAAAAAGCTTTTGAGCAACTCAAAGAAAAACTCAACAAAGAGGGTCTCTTTGATCCCCAACACAAAAAAGCTTTACCGCCCCTGCCTCAGCGAGTGGCGGTTGTCACGTCCCCTACCGGTGCGGCCATTCAAGATATACTTAATATTTTAAAAAGACGATCGCGCCGCGTGCAGGTCACAGTCATCCCAGCTCGCGTGCAAGGTGAAGGTTCGGCCCAAGAGGTGGTGCGCGGAATTGAGTTAGCCAATCGACTCAACTGTTACGATGTCCTTATTGTGGGAAGAGGCGGTGGCTCCATCGAAGATCTTTGGGCCTTTAACGAAGAAAGTGTGGCGCGCGCGGTTTTTGCTTCAAAAATTCCAGTGATCTCGGCCGTTGGCCACGAAATTGATTTTACTATTTCTGACTTTGTCGCCGACATGCGCGCACCCACGCCCTCTGCTGCAGCTGAGATTGTGGCCCAAAGTGAGCAGGAGCTCATTGATAAAATAAAATTCTTTAGCAAATCTATCCGCCTCATGATTTATCAACAGATTAATGAGCACACAAAGCGCCTTCAGTTTTTAAACAAAAGCTTGTTGGACCCTCGGCGCACCTTGCAGGACAAAATGTTGCGTTTGGATGAGCTGGGTTTGCGTCTACACCAATCTGTAATCAGGGCTTTGCAGAACAAAAGAATCCAAGTCCAAATGCGCCGTAAATCCCTGGCAGATCCTCGTCATACATTAGAGAAAACCAAGCTTCGCTACCAAAGTTTGGATAAAACATTCAAGCGACTAACCCTTGAAGCCATCGACGACCAGAAGCTTCGGCTCAAGTCCATACTGGCCATGTTAGACAGCTTAAGTCCACTGCGAGTTGTGGATCGCGGCTTTGCAATCGTGCGCTCAAAGTCTAAATTGGTGGCAGACATCGATCAATTAAAAGACAACGAAATCGAAGTGGAACTGCGCGACGGCTTTTTGTCTGCTACCGTTCACACTAAAAAGAAAAAGGAGAGAACATGAGCTTTGAAAAGAAACTCAATCGTCTCGAAGAGATTATACAAAAAATGGAAGGTGGCGAGTTGGCTCTCGACGAGTCTCTGAAGTTATTTGAAGAGGGCGTTAAGCTTTCTCGCGAATGCAATAAAGAGCTTAGTGAGGCCGAGCAAAAAGTAAAGCTTTTAGTTGGTGTTGATTCTGATGGCGAGCCGCTGACCGAAGACTTTAGTCAATGACAAGTCTAATGGTGCTAGCTCATATTGAAAAGTTTGATACTTCCCTGCAAGAGTACATTGCACATCGCCGGGCCGAGTCTTCGGGGGTGGATAGTCTTTTCCATTCCATGAACTACTCTCTATTCAATGGTGGTAAGCGCTTTCGTCCCTTGCTTTGCTACGCCGTTGGCGAAGCGTTAGGTGTCGGCCCTGACGTTATGACTCCTTATGCCATGGCCGTTGAGTGCATCCACACCTACTCTTTGATTCACGATGACCTTCCCTGCATGGACAACGACGATGTGAGGCGTGGTCAACCGACCAATCACAAAAGATTTTCAGAGGACATTGCTCTTTTGGCCGGTGACGCTCTTCTCACTGAGGCGCCCTTGATCTTGGCCCGCGCTTATGGCGAACGGTCGGGTGCTTTGATTGAAAGTCTTTGTCACGCAGCTGGGGCCTCGGGCATGATCCGCGGTCAAGTTTTAGATCTTGGCCACGGCGACTCGGTCGACTCACTCGAGTCTCTGATAAATCTACACGAACAAAAAACTGGCCAGCTGATTGCCGCATGTTTTGTTGGTCCGGCACTCATTTTACAAAAGCCCCATAAAGAATTGGCCGAGCTCGGTTTTCTTTTGGGCTTAGCTTTTCAGGTCAAAGACGATGTCTTGGATGCCCATGAAGAAGATAATCTAAGCTTTGTGGCTTTTTTGGGAATTGAGGGCGCTAAAAATTATCTGCAATCTTTAACAGAAAAAATCCAGAGGGCTGTGACCGAGGCCAACATTAACACTCCTTTCCTGCGAGAACTGATTGAGTACAACCTCAACCGCAAACTATGAGTCTCAAGAGAGTGGATCAAATCATATGTGAACTTTTTCCCGAGTTCACGCGCACTAAGGTGCAAAGTTTAATCGCTAGCCAAAATGTTCAGTACCGGCTGGGTGAGGGGGACTGGGCGTTGGTTCAAAAGCCAGGACTCAAATTGGACGCCGAGCTTTTGAGTGTCGATCATTTCATGATTCAAGGGAGTGATGAGTTGAACTATGTTTCCCGAGGTGCTTTGAAGCTCAAGGGGGCCTTAAAAAAGTTTGATATCTCTGTCGCCCAAAAAGTATGTTTGGACGTAGGGCTGTCGACGGGTGGTTTTTCAGATCTCTTGCTCCAAGAGGGGGCGCTAAAAATTTTAGGTATCGATGTGGGGCAAGGACAGCTGCACCACTCTTTGCGATCCCATCCAAAACTTGTGGCCGTGGATAAGATCAATGCGCGCAATCCCTTGCCTCAAAATATCTTGGATCGTTTTTTTTCTGGAATGACTCACAAGCATTTTGATTTGATCGTGGTCGATGTTTCTTTTATCTCTCTGTGCCTCATTGTTCCCAACCTCAAAACTTACCTAAGTCCAAGCGGCCTAATTATTTGTCTGGTCAAACCACAGTTTGAGCTGCAAAAGTTGGATCTCAACAAAAAAGGTGTTGTCAAAGATCCTCGCAATAATCTTGCGGCTTTAAATAAGATAATTGAGGTTTTCAAGGATCAAAATTTAGATATAATAGGACACTGCCCATCACCCATCGAAGGAGAACATGGCAATCAAGAATATCTTTTATTGGCTCGTCCCCCTAACTCTGATTCTGGTAACAATCGGATGTGAGTCTCTACGTATCCGTCCCCGTGAATCAGCTCCTGGTGTCACACATGAGCCGCAAGATGTTGAACCGGATGGAGAGGAAGGGGTGACTCCAGCTCCTGCCGAACGCCCAGCTTTCTTAAAGAAGCGACCGCCGCGCTTAGGCTTTGTTCTGAGTGCCGGCGGAGCCTTGACTTATGCTCATATCGGTTTTTTGCAAGAGTTAGAGATTCAGAAGATACCTGTACACAGTATTGGCGGTCTTGGCTGGGGCTCATTGGTCGCGGCCTCCTATTCACGTGAGGGGAAAGCCCACGGTGTTGAGTGGAAGCTTTTAAAGTTTCCCACAGAGACCTTTGAAAAAAAGGGATTCTTCTCGAGCGGTCGCAAAATGGCAGAGCTCTCGGATGTAGAGCCCTTTTTAAAAGCCACGTTTAATGGATATTCCGTGACCCAGGGCTCAGTTCCTTTTGCTTGTGCCTATGCTGACTTGCCGAACTTACGCACGCGCTTATCGTCCCTATCTCGTTTTGAAGAGCGAATCAAACAGTGCTGGCCTTATCCGCCCCATTTTCAAGTGCGCAAGGTGGCGGCTCAACCCACCGCTGTGGACTTGGTGGCCCAATCCTTGCGAGCCCAGGGGGCTGAGCGGGTGATTTACGTAGATGTGATTTCAGAAAACAGTGTCAAGGCGAGTGAAGACAAGGTGACCCAGCTACTTTGGTTGCAAAATAAAAATCAAAGCTTTCAACACATTGATGAGACCATTCGCATAGTCTTACCAAATCAAAACATAAATGGGTTTTCGTCTGGACGCTCCTTGATCCGAATGGGTCAACTGAAAAGCAAAAACCTTGTGCGCGAACTGAGTCAAAAATATGCTTACTAGAACCTACCCTGATAATGAAGTTTTTATTAAGCGAAGAGAACAACTTCGCAAGTTAGTCAATGGCGAAGCCGCCTTAATCTTGTTTTCGGGACAGGAGGGTGGTTACATCAGTCGCTTTCGCGCCGAAAGCTCTTTTGTTTATTTAACAGGTTTTGAAGAGCCCAACAGTTGTGCGGTCCTGCGTTTTGGTGCGGAGCCCAGTTACACTTTGTTTGTGCCAGATAAAGATCCTGCAATTGAAATTTGGGATGGGGAGCGCTACGGTCACGAACTTGCAAAAAAGGAATTCGTTCCCGACTCGTGCTTTCCCTACTCTCAGCTTAGGTCTTTGCTACCAAACCTATTAAGGGGTGCAGATAGTCTTTATTATTCTTTAAAAGATGCGAATGAGGATCGCCTTGTTTTGGAGGCTCGTCAACAAGCCCAAGTGCTGGATCGTAGGTCTGGGCGTGAACTTGCGGGCCTTCTTGACCCCAAAGCTTTGTTGGGGGCCTTGCGAGTGATTAAAGATCAACAAGAGATTCAGTGGATGCAAGAGTCCTGTGATCTTTCAGCCCGTGCTCATCAAGCTGTTATGCGAGCTGCACGCCCAGGAATCAACGAGCGCGCTCTTATGGGTTGCTTCTTGAACTCTATATATTCTCAGGGGGCCATGCAAGAGGGTTACTCTTCCATCGTGGCCTCTGGTCCAAACGCCACCACCTTGCACTATCGCGCTAACAATCGTGAAATTCAAAAAGGTGATTTTCTTTTAATCGACGCTGGGGCCGAAAAAAATTATTACACAGCAGACATCACGCGAACTTATCCGGTTGGTGCCCCGTTCTCATCTGCTCAAAAAGATCTTTACCAAGCAGTTCTCTATGTTCAAAAAGATCTCATAAAGAAAGTTAAGGTTGGCTTCTCTTTACCCGAGTTGCATCAGATCTCGTGTCAGATGTTGACCGAAAAAATGGTGGACCTGGGTTTGTTAACAGGCAAGCTTTCTGAGTTGGTTGAGAAAAGTGCGTATTCAAAATATTACCCTCACGGTGTTGGTCACTTTCTTGGTATGGACGTCCACGATGTGGGGCGAAGTAAAATCAACGACAAACCTCGTCCTTTTGAAGAGTCTATGGTGATCACTGTGGAGCCGGGACTTTACGTACCTGATGACGATATTTCCGCACCTAAAGAATTGCGCGGCTTAGGGGTGCGCATTGAAGATGATATTTTGATTCAAAAGCAGGGATCAATAGTGCTCAGTCGCCTGGCTCCAAAAGAAATAACAGAGTTGGAATCTATAGTGGGTCAAAACTCCACATCTTGAAAGAAATGGTGAACTGGCCAGTTCATTTTTTTAGCATGCACCAACAGCTTGTTTTCCTCATCATAAAGGGAGTTCGCTTCGCTCTGGGTTTGGATGCAAAGTCTAGCACCTACAGAGGTTTCAAGGAGTGCGATATCGCCGTAAGTGTTGCCACTGCAGAAAAGAGGGCGCACACCCCGAGTGCGTTCAAGTATGGCCTTAGCTTTACCGTCACGCCAAGTCACAACTCCCTTTAGGTCGGAAGTCACAAGCCCTTTTTCATCGTCATAGGTTTGGATACCGATGACATTTTCAAAGGGAATCCCGACCAGTTCACCAGCCGGTTCTACCGCCCATTGAATAGAGGCGGTGACGATAAAGACATCAATGTCTTGGGACTGCAACCACTGAATCCATTGTTTTTGGGATTGAAAAACACGAGCGCCGTTTTTGTCGATGCAGTCTTTTGCCCATTTTCGAACTTGGGAAAGTGGAATGCCTTCACTGATCTGGGCCAACCACAAATAAGCTTTCACAGGGTCCGTCTCTTTTGTAGTGAGGTAATAATCCCATGGGTCCAAGTTCTGGAGTTTTGGAAGGTTGCAGTGATCAATCTGGTGCTGAAAAAACTGCTCGCCCAAGTCGCTGTCCCAGAGGGTGCCGTCGGCATCAAATGCGGCATAATGTGGGCCAGGGTTGGCAAGCTTTGCGGCCAGAATTTGCTCTTTTAAGGCCTCTAGTAACGTATTTGAAAACGGGACTTTTTCCATGAATTGAACTTAACTTAAATGGAGGTCTTCGGCAATGGGGCAAGACCATCTTAACAGTTTGGGAATAGAAGACAAATATAGACCTTTAATGGCTGCTGGTTTATGGTGCATTCATGGAAGTAAAATTATTTTTACCTGAATATGTGTCTCAAATTTTAAGCTTCGAAAGACAAAACTTGTCTTCTGATCTCAGCGAAATTCAAAAAGAAATGGCCTCTTGGGAAAGCTCTTGGCGAGAAGAGTCTTTAAACCACTATAGTCAGTTGGGTTGGAGCTTTGTTTTGCTAGATAAGGACGAACTAACAGGTTATCTCTTGGCCCAACCTTTTTTATTTTTCAATAAATGGACACAAAGTTTGTGGATCGAGCACCTCAACTTTACAGACCCGAAGGGTGGCGCTCTTTTAGTCGACACCCTTATTCGTTGGGCGCGCACCAAGCATCTGCAAAAAGTCCTCATGAACTCGGCAAGTCCGCAAAGCTCTTTTGTTTTAGAAACGACACCGGCAATGAAAGTGGGACAGTTTTTACATCTCTCGACCACTAAAATGCAAGAGGACGTCCTTTGAGTTACTCTCACCAAGAGCGCAGCCAAAATATACAGCGCATGTCCACAGAAGAGTTTGACCTGGCCATTATTGGTGGCGGTATCAACGGAGCGGGAATTGCTCGCGATGCCGCATCACGGGGACTTCGAGTGGCCCTTGTCGAAGCCAATGATTTTGCGAGCGGCACAAGCTCTAGGTCTTCGAAGCTGATTCACGGTGGGGTTCGTTATTTAGAGAACTTTGAGTTTGGCTTGGTCTTCGAGGCCTTGGCCGAACGCGCTCTCCTGTTTAAGATGGCCCCTCATTTGGTCCATCCCTTGCGTTTTTTAATTCCCGTTTACAAGAACTCGCGAGTGGGTTTGTGGAAGATGCGCTTGGGTATGTGGCTTTACGATTTGCTCGCTCTTTTTGAAACACCACAAATGCATGAAAGTTTAGATGCCAAAGAAGTGTATGATCGTGTTCCAGGAATTGAGATGCGTGGTCTTGTCGGAGGCGTTGAATATTCAGACGCCTACACCGACGATGATCGACTGGTTATCGAAACTTTACGCGATGCCCATCGTCTCGGCGCCGTTACCGCCAATTACACTAAAGTGATCAAGGCCAATAAAGATGGTGACGCTTTACGCGAGTTGGTTGTTCAAGACCAGTTGAGTGGCGAAACTTTCCAAATTAGGGCCAAGCAGTTTGTCTCAGGTGTAGGTCCATGGACCGACATTTTCGGCAAAAAAATGGATGAAGATTGGAAGTGTCTGATGCGTCCGACCAAGGGTGTACACTTGGTTTTTTCAAAAAAACGTATTCCCATTAAAAAAGCTGTGGTTATGGCTGTGGAAAAGCGAATTATTTTTGTTATACCGAGACAAGAAATGGTGATTGTCGGGACAACAGACACGGACTTCCATGAGGATCCAGCTAAAGTGAGCACGGCAATTGACGACGTTGACTACATCCTTGGCGCCCTAAGAACTTATTTTCCATCTTTAGAAATTACCCACAGTGATATTATTTCGTCCTACGCTGGCGTTCGCCCTTTGGTTCACGATGGATCAGAAAGTGAAGGAAAAACAAGTCGAGAGCACTCTATCTTTTCGCACGGTCCCAACCTTTCTTTTGTGGTGGGAGGCAAGTACACCACCTATCGACTGATTGCGGAGCAGGCTGTGGACTTCATTTTGAACAAAATGGATTTTGAGCAACGTATGACCTTTGGACCTTCAAATACCAACAAGCCTCTCAACCAAGCCGTCTCACCGGCCCGTTATGATATGGCAATTTCACAGATTTCTAAGATGAGTCAATCAACAGGTCTCAACCCTAAACTTGTGGAGAGCCTTGTTCAGCGCCACGGTGAAGAGGCCGAGCAGCTCTTCCGGTTGATCCAAAACGATTACTCTCACTACAACATCAACGAAGCCCACTGGATGGCCGAAGCTCATTTTGCTATCGAGAACACCATGTGCATGAGTTTAAAAGATTTCTACTGGCGCCGCTCGCCTTTGTTCTTAGCGGCTAAGAAGCATGGGTTGCGGTATTTGAAGCCTATTCTTGTCGTCTTCAAAGAGCAGTTGGGTTGGCATGAAGCCAAGGTTCAAGAGGAAGAACGACTTTTGCTAGAGAACATGCAACTGGAGTTGTCCTGGAGAGCTAAAACAGAAGACTTTCTTCCTTAACCTTTGGCAATTTTTTTTAGAGCGGCCAAAATTTTGGGCACACTGTGAAGGTTGTATTTTCCCAATTCATTTAAGAGTTCAACTCCACCCAGTTTGATCAGATTAAAATAACCTTTTCGGGGAATGACAAAAGGACTCACTGGCATCGATAAGGTCACCTCTTGATTGAGCATTTGCTTAATGAGTTTAAGAGCGAGTTGAGATGGACTGAGATTGCTCTCGGCCACCAGGACCTCTATTGCATCAGGAGTTGCTGAAAATATAAAGTCAGGAGCCAGTGCCTTTTGCTCATCAACTTGGACTTGGTCTTGATTGGGTTTGACTCGCAAGTGGTTGGCGCCGCCCACAATAATTTCGATCTCAGCTTTGGGGCTTAGGACGCGAAAAGCAGCTTGGCAGGCCGGTTCCGTTTTTAGAAAAGTGATGAGTTTTTCGAGAAGAATCTTCTTTTTTTCCATTCGCGCAGATAAAACCTTTTTAGGGGAGAAGACAATAATGCGCTGTCCCTATGTCTACGCTGTGTAAGCTTTTGATAGTCCGACCTCTCAACCAGATAAGCTCAAGAAATTATGTGGTTGAGACGTGAGCCTATTGGGTGATAACCTCCCGTATTGACTCTTTTTTTGTTCAACCTTAATCTTGAGTTCTAGAAAGGTCCTCTCCTATGAGTTTTTTTAACAAGTTCTCTGATTATTTCTCTAACGACATCGCTATCGATTTGGGTACAGCCAATACTTTAGTCTACTCAAAAAGTACCCGGGACATCATTTTAGATGAGCCTTCTGTGGTTGCGGTGCAAAAAAACTATCGCGGTATGCAATCGCGAGTTTTAGCAGTGGGTAAAGAAGCCAAAGATATGCTGGGGCGAACGCCTGGAACAATCGTAGCCATTCGACCCATTAAAGATGGTGTTATTGCCGACTTCGAAGTCACTCAATCAATGCTTAAGTATTTTATTTCCAAATCAACCGGACAACAAAAAAGTTTTATCCGACCTCGCATTAACATTTGTGTTCCTTACGGAATCACTCAGGTTGAAAAAAAGGCAGTAAAAGAATCGGCGATGTCCGCAGGTGCTCGTGAAGTTTATCTTATCGAAGAACCCATGGCCGCAGCCATCGGAGCAGGACTCCCCATTGCCGAACCCATCGGAAGTATGGTGGTCGACATGGGCGGTGGAACTACCGGTGTTGCCGTGATTTCCTTAGGTGGGATTGTTTTTTGCAAATCCATCAAAGTCGCCGGTGATAAACTCGATGAAGCCATCATCAATTACGTACGTCGCCAATTTAATCTTTTAATTGGAGAGCGCACGGCAGAGCAAATTAAGATCGCCATCGGTAACGCTTATCCATTTGAAAAATCAAGATCTATGGTGATCAAAGGTCGTGACCTTGTGGCCGGCGCTCCAAAGACCATTGAAATCACCAGTGAGCAAATCAACGAAGCTTTAAAAGATCCTCTAAGTGAGATCGTCGATGCAGTTCGCACGACGCTTGAAAAAACGCCACCAGAGCTGGCCTCGGATATCGTCGACAACGGAATCGTTTTAACTGGTGGTGGTGCTCACTTGCACAATCTAGATGTGTTGATTCGCGAACGCACAGGTTTGCCTGTGACTATTGCTGAGAACCCTTTGACTTGTGTTGTGATGGGCTCAGGAAAAGCTCTTGAAGATCTGGATCTCCTCAAGCAGGTCTCCACAGACTAAAAACAAAGATCAGGAGAACCATGGCCACCGGTGCGAAAAGAAAGTCCTTACGTCGGTTGGTTTTCACCTGGTTTTTTTTCTTTACCCTGATCCCTCTTTTTATTTTGGCTTTTGTGGTCCAAAACCAGTACCAGAAAAGTATTAACCAACAAATTAAAGATCGCCTGACTATCCACGTGCGCGAGCTCGAAAGCCTTTTTACGAAAGAGCGCAACAGCATGGATGAATTTCTGCAAAAATCCTTGCGTGACAACTCTTTGATTTATTATATGAGCACCCTTGAACCCTCTGCTCTCAAAGCCACACTCAGCGATAAGATCCAGCGCTACAATCAAACTCAGGTGCGCGTTTACACTATGGGTGGCGAGGTCTTTGTTTATTTTGACAAAGAATTTCAAAGTGTTCATGGGCAGTCTCCTCTTGAGTTAGATGTTCGTCAGCGGCTTGAGGACGAAGCCTCTATTCACCAAGTTCTTTTTAAGCCCACCGAAGAAAACCAAAATGCCCTAAGCCTATCGATCATAAAAAAAATTGTGGGCGTGCAGGATAGAACTGTCGGTTATCTAGAAACAACCCTTTCCATAGATGGTAAATATATTGAAGAGCTGACTAAGGCCATGGGGGCGGAACTCGTTTTTTTTGATGGAAAGGGAAATATTTTATTGGGCTCTCTTCCGTCATCAGTAAGTCAGATGGATTTGGGTTCTAAATTATTAGAGGGTCAAGACTCGTTCTTTGAGTTTAGTATCAGTGGTGTGCCCTATGCCTTTATGTCCACTGGAATCTCTTGGGGCGAGCGCGCTTTCTTAATTGGCATGGGTTCCTCTAAGGAGCGTGCCGAGGGTAGTATCCGTAAAGTCAATTATGTGATTATCTTTACTTTCTTAAGCTTCTTGGTCTTCCTTGTTTTGATGAGCGTTTACTTTGTCAAAGAAGTGATTTCACCCATCGAGTCTTTGATCAAGGCTTCGCGCGAACTCAAGGATGCTCGAGAAGCTCCCTTCATACCCAATCACAGTAAGACTGAAATCGCCGAACTTGTGGATGCTTTTAATGAGATGAGTGCTCAGATCGTCGAGTCCGATCAAAAGATGAAGGGTCAACTCGATCTTTTAGAGCAAGCTAATACCAAAATTAAAAGCACCCAGAGTCAATTGGTCCAATCGGCAAAGCTCGCCAGCCTTGGTGAGTTGGTAGCCGGTATTGCGCACGAGCTTAACAATCCCATCGGTTTTATTTATTCGAACATCAGCCACTTGCGCGAGTACTCTCAGGCCTTGTTTTCGATTATCGACAAGTCGCGGGTGAACAAAAACGAGTTAGACATCCTGGTGGTCGAACAAGACTACGAGTATATCAAAAAGGACTTTCCTAAACTGATTCAAAGTTGCGAAGAGGGATCTCATCGCGCCAAAGAAATTGTGATAGGTTTGCGAAACTTCTCACGTGCTGACGAGGAAAAAACTCAAGCCTTTGATGTGAACAAAGGAATCGACAGCACTTTAAAGTTGTTGGCCGGTGAGATTAAAAACAAAATTAAGCTTGTGAAGGACTACCACGAACTCCCCATGGTCAATTGCAACGTCAATCAGATGAAGCAAGTCTTTATGAACATCCTGAGTAACGCCGCCCAAGCCATGAGTGATGAGGGTGAGATCAAGATCAAAACCCATTACAAATCAGAAGCCAAGCGTGTGCGTATTGAGATCAGCGATACTGGAAGTGGCATCGAAAAAGAAAACATCGAAAAAATCTTTGACCCCTTTTACACCACAAAGTCAGTGGGACAGGGCACGGGACTTGGCCTAAGCATTTCGTATGGTATTGTCAAAAGCCATGGTGGTTCAATCGAGGTTTCAAGCCAGGTCGGTGAGGGCACCACTTTCATCATCGATTTACCGGTCTACCGCGAATAATAGCCTCAATAGCCATGCACCAACCATTTGTCGAGTCTTCTCACCTCGGTGCCGTCAGGAAATGTTTTTTCTCTTTTTAAATTGAGCACCAGTTGAATAAGTTGGGGATTTTTAAACTGGGCAGCAAAGTTCTTAAAACTGGTTGTTGGAGAAGGGTCGCTGGTTTTTACCTCTAAAAGTATAGGGTTTTTGTCTTTCTCATGAAGAATAAAATCAATTTCTCGCCCTCCTTTTTGCGCCAAATAGTTGAGTTGCCAATTTAGACCAAGGCAGTCTTGACGGAAGTGAACCTCTTTTAATAACGAAGCAGCGACAAGATTTTCTAAGCGTGCAGCAGGGTCAGCTACCTGTGCGACGTCATAAAAATAATATTTAGGCTGTTTTAAAATGGAGCGCGCAATATTTTTGGAATAGGGGGAGACCTTGAAAACAACATAAAGGCTCTCTAACCAGCCAAGCCAAACTTTAATCGTTTTATCCGAAGCTTGTAAATCCCGAGCTAGTGAGCTGTAAGATATGGGCGAGCCCACCCGCGTCTTGAGCAGATCAATAAGTGTCTCGATTTGTTTGATATTTTTGACTGATTCTAAATCAATTAGATCTTGCCTCAGGATGATATCAACATGAGACTTCTTCCATAAACTATAAAATTCAGGCGTACTTTCAAGATAGGGTTCGGGGAAGCCACCAAAATTAAGAATTTTATCCACAACGGTCCGCGAATTGAGGCGGGGGTTGAGTTGACAAACCTCGCGTACATCAAGGGGGTGTAAGCGGTAATGAAAAAAGCGCCCGGCCAAGGAGTCTCCCACTTTTCGGTAAGAATCTAATCTAGCACTTCCAGTCACTACAAAAGAGGGCGGGATACTCTCGGTGTCTGTGACCCCTTTAAGCCACTGTTTCCACTTGCTCATCTTATGGAGCTCATCAAAAATGATGAGATTTTTTTTTCTGTCCCAAGATTTTTCTCTTAAAATTGTCCTATCGTCAGAACTATCATAATTTAGGTAGTCAAAATTTGAATCCATCATTTTAGCAACGGTCGTTTTACCGGCCTGCCTAGGGCCGGAGATAAGAATTATCTTTTTAGACAAATACTTTTTAAAGAAGGGTGTGTAGTAGCGCTTCATGTCTGTGGGCCCTTTGATTACTGTTTCTATTTTGCAATGCTATCCGAAAAAGTCAAGGTATTTTCGGAGTATACTCCGAAAAAGTTAGTCCGGAGGGGCAAATATTAATGATAGCTATCTATTTTGGTTAGCTTGAGGCTACAAGTGGTCAGACGATTTTTAGATTATCTCAAGTTGCGACTGGACCGTCTAGGAAACTCAAGACTTTTTGGGCGGATACCGATTCCACAAGTGAGATGAAACGTTATTTACCGCCCTTTCTTTTACTTTTAGGAACTCTTTACTTTGGCTATTTGTATTTGCAGTCGCCTGAGGACTTTTCTTTTTCACCTAGTCGCAGGGCTGGGCAAATCAGTTTTGCAGAGCTGCAGCAGCTGAAACAAGAGACAGCGCTCAAAATGAACTTAGACCGACAGAGAGCAGAGCTTGAAAAAAGTCTACAGCGTAATCAGTTGAATCCTGGTGCGAGAGAGGAGGGGAAATTCCATGAAACTCCCATTCCGGACATGCAGGATCCAAGATCTGCAGTTTTGAACAGCCCCAGTCAAACTAATAACCTGACCTTGGACCAACGGATGGATGCCTTTTTAGCGACCAAAGAACAATATGAAATGCTCGAAAGTGCTCAGAAAGAAGCCTACGTGGAACAATTTCTTATTGAGGCACGCAAGATGGGATTCAAAGTTAAAATAAGCAAAGACATGCAAATCGAAAGTATTACTAAAATACAAAACAAATGAGTTTGATTTGCGTCCTCTGGCGTCAAGAAATCTGTGAACTCAAGTGATTGAACTCCTTTCAAAATATGAATAACATATTGAAGTCTTACCAAGGAGTCAGCCGTGTGGAAATCGATCCCATTATTAATAGTTGCTTTGTTTTTTGTAGCAGCCTGTGGACCAAAAGGTTTTATAAAAGGTGAATACGATCAAGATGTCCAGAGCGACAATCTTTTAGATGATCAGTGGTCGGAATCGGACATGCAGCGTGTTGTGCAAACCCTGGTTCAGCAAATGCTGCAGTCGCGCTATATTAAAAATGCCGATAGACCACCTATCGTTATGGTCACTCGTTTGCAAAATAAAACCAGCGAGCATATCGACACCCAAAGCATTATGGATATGGTGCGCGTGGAACTGACCAATCAAGGTGGAGTTCAATTTGTTGATAAATCAGCGCGTGAAGATGTGGCAGAAGAGTATGATTATCAAGGCTCTGGAATGGTTTCAAAGGAAACTCAAAAGAGTGCTGGTGGTCAAATTGGAGCTGACTTCATAATCAATGGTCGCTTGGATTCCATCACTAAAACAATTCGAAACGAGAAAACTGTTTATTATAAAGTCACACTCAATATGACTAATCTTAAAACCAATATTATTGCTTGGACGGGTCACAAGCAAATTCGCAAGCTCTTTGAAAAGAAGAGAGTTGGGATGTAGGCCATTTTTTAAATGCTGCAAACGAGCCTTTTAGGCTTATCCCTTTTCTTTATTCTTGGTTGCGCCTCTTACCAGTCCAAGGTTTTAGAGGCTCGCAACAGTCTTGCCAGCGACAACGCCGAAAAAGCCGCTACCCTTTTAAAGGACATGGCCAGTCAGGAAGGCAAAGACCAAATTCTTTATATGCTAGATTATGGTTTAGCTTTGCATCAGTTATCTGACTTTAAACAGAGTAATCAAACTTTGATAGAGGTGGATCGTTTAGCAGACTTTAAGGACTATATTAGTATCAGCCGTCAGGCCGGCTCCCTGTTTGTAAACGAATCCTTGATTCCCTATAAAAGTGAGCGTTTTGAAAACATCCTAATAAACAGTTATTTGGCTTTAAACTTTACATTGCAGAACAACTTTGAGAGCGCCTTGGTGGAGTGCCGACGCATCGATGAAAAAATGCGAAAAATGAAGCTAGAAAATGAAGATCTTCGTAAAAGTTTTTACGCTCGTTATTTATCGGCCATGATATGGGAGGCCGAAAAAAACTGGGACTCAGCCTACATCGATTATCAAAATGCATACAATATCGAAAGCTCTCGCCCCTATTTAGGCAAAGATCTTATTCGTAGTGCCTGGCGGGCTCGTCGCTATGATGCCCTGAAAAAGTGGCAAAAACAGTTTCCACAGTACAACCTTGAAAAAATTAAAAAAGAGACAAACGAAGAGGGCGAGTTGGTTTTTATTTACCAGCAAGGTTGGATTCCTAGAAAACACCCTCGTCCTGAGAATTTTCGCTTTCCCTACTTGGTTCCGGTGTCCTCGGGCTTCACCCAAGCACTCGTCCAGATCAAGGACAAGCGCTATCCAGCCACCGAACTTCTCTATGATGTGGGGGCCGAGGCGATTCGCACTCTCGACAACGATTACGCCTACCTTGTGGCAAAGAAAATCTTAGGGGTGATCGCGAAAGAAGTGGCCGCCGATCAGATCCGTCAGAAAAACGAGGCCCTGGGTGACATTGCCGCTCTTGTTATGCACATGGCCGATCAAGCAGACTTGCGACAGTGGTCAACACTTCCCAATACATTTCAGATTTCAAAGATATCACTGCCACCCGGCGAACATGATGTGACCATTTTTGCTAAGGGTCCTGCCGGCGAGAGCAAAATCTTTGAGGGCAAAATCAAAATTAAAAAAGGCCAGAAGACTTTTCTGACCAAGCGCACCTTTCACTAAGACTACAAATAAAAAAAGCCCCAGACATTATCTGAGGCTTTATGAACTCTTCAAAACCCGAGGAAGATTACTGCTGTGGGTTGAGGAAGTTTTTGTTGGGGTTAGGAAGACTTGGCGTTTCTTCTTGTTGTTGAGGAAGCTTGCCAGTGTACTCTTGGTCTGTACGACTGGTTGCGGCTTGGGCCACACGGTTTTCCAAAGACTGCTTCACATTGTCATAACTTTCTGCCGCCTTATCCACAACTGAATCCGAGCTGGATTTGCTGCTGGAAGTAGAAGGCTGAGCCGACTTCACAATATACTCTTTAGGGAAAGCGCCCAATTTTGCTAGGTAGCTCGATATGCTGCCGTTAGCATGCTGGATAATTTCACGCAGTGTGAAAAGAGGGGCGTACTGAGAGGCCTTCTTTTCAGACTCAAAGATGATCTGAGTCAAAGTGGCAGCAGTGATGTCATTTTTAGTTTTGTTATCAATAACCATCACTTCCTCATTAGCACGAATCATTTTTGCAATGTCGTCCAGTGTGACATAGCAGCTTTGCTGAGTGTCGTAGAGCTTCCTGTTTTGATATCTTTTAATTATCTTAACTTTTTTGCTGTTCTCTTGGTTTGAGCTAATCAAGGTCTTCCTCCCATGACAGTTGTGAGTCTGAAACCCACCCTTATGTTGCTTGTTTCACGCGAAACTTATTCTGACCGCCACAGGTTGTCAAGGAGGGGGGGGCGTGATTACTCAATAATCAATATAAATAACGCGCCCCCACTCAGTTTCGATATAACCAAGTAATTCTAATATTTTATGCTTATTGATAACAGCTCTTGTTTGCGGGCCTCTAGTGACATTTTGTTTAGCTTTGGAAGATGTCCGAAGGTCTAGGCCAGTTTGTGGGGGCGGGTTTCAAGGGATTAGGACGAGTTGCCGATAACACAACTATAGGTGAGACAAGCAACGGAGTGTCCATGAAAGAAGCCAAGAAACTTCAATTATTTTGCGTTCTTACGTTGATGGTGGGGTGCTCTCATTTAGGTTTGATGAACGATTCCGAAGGCTATCGAAGCGATGCCTCAAGAGTTAGCAACCGGAATCCTTTGTCGGTGACAATCCCCGAGCCCGATGAAAATCGAGTGGATGACACTTATATGCAAACAAAGGCCGATTATCACTTCACCATGGCCGAATCTTACAGTTTAGAGGGAGAATCTTCAAAAGCTGTGGAAAACTACAAATTAGCCCTCGTTTATGACAATTCCTCGGCCCAGATCCGCTACAGGCTTTCTCTAGAGTATGTGAAGCTCGGCTTAGTCACAGAATCCATCAATCTTTGTCAGGAAGCCTTGAAAATCGATCCTAAGCACAAAGACAGCAGCTTGTTGCTCGGAGGCCTTTATTCGGCCATGCATTTGTTTGATGATGCACTTAAAGTTTACCAAACCAACCTTGAACATTATCCCCATGATTTAGAGACCTCACTGTTTATAGGGGCCCTCTATGCAGAAAAAGGGGACTTTGAGAAGTCGCTCACACACTTTAAAAAGTTAGCAAAAGACAAGAACATCAAAGAAAAGTCCCAGGTTTGGTACTATATGGGTCGAGTCTACGCCTCAAAAGCAAAGCCTGACCCAGTCAACGCAGAAATGGCCTTTATCACCAGTCTTAAAATGGAGCCAGACTCCGTCGACACAGTACTGGCTTTGGGTCAGCTTTACGAAGAGCAAAATCGACATAAAGATTTACAAAAACTTTACTCGAGTTTTCAGGAAGAGCATGGCACCCACCATATTTTAGCAGAGCGCCTGGCCCAGTCCTATATGGACGAAGACAACTTTGAGCGAGCCCTTTATCAACTTAAAATTGTGGAGTCCTATGACAGCCGCAATTTGAATGTCAGTCTAAAAATTGCCCTGATCATGATTGAGCAAAAGCGTTACAGTGAAGCCATCGTGAAGCTTGAAAAGATATTAGAGGTCTCTCCCGACTCTGAGAAGGTTCGATTTTACTTAGGTGCACTATATGAAGAGATCAAAAACTACCAAGCGGCCATCCAACAATTTGAAACGATCGAGTTTGGTAGTGCTTATTATGAAGACAGCGTTATGCACGCCTCTTATCTTCATAAATTGATGGGGGAACCGAGTGCGGCCCTAGCCAAAATCAAAGCAGGCTTGGATCAGAAAAAGGATAGCACTAAATTTTGGCTGCTCTATGCCTCTCTTCTAGAAGAAGAAAAGCGTTTAACTGAAGCCCAGCAAGCTTTGGCTTCAGCTCAAGAGCTTTTTCCGGAGGATATTCAGATCCACTTTCAATTGGGTTCGGTTTACGACCGACTTGGGCAGAAAAGCAAAACCATCGAACATATGAAAACAGTCATTGGTTTGGACGAGAACCATGTTCAGGCCCTCAACTATCTAGCCTATATATATGCCGAAGGAGCTCAGAACTTAAGTGTGGCCGAAAAGCTGGTGCGTCGCGCTTTAGCCCTTCAGCCAAACGACGGGTTTATTATGGACACCTTGGGTTGGGTTTTATTTAAGCAAGATCGCGTACCGGAAGCCATCCAAGTGCTAGAGCGCGCGCATAAAAAAGAGGCTAAAGAAAGTATTATCGCCGAGCATTTAGGCGACGCTTATTTTCGCCACCAACTGCCCCGTAAAGCTAAAGAGATGTATAAAAAAGCAGCGGAACTTGAGAAAGATTCTTCAAGCCGCGCCAAGATCCAAAGCAAGATTTACTCGATCGAACAAAAACTCCAGGCGGAGCGCGAAGGTAAGACACGCACGCCAGCGTCCTTAAAATAATTTTTTGCCTGTCTGGTTTAAAGATGTTTAGCTGAATAAATGATTCAGCCCCCAAAAAAATTAGTTTTGCTTCTGTTATCACTCATTTTGCCTCTTTTACTTGCCAACTGTGCAACGGATAGAGGACGTGCGCGCACCGATCTCAGCGATATAGGTGTTTGGCAGGGCAAGGTGATGTCAATCAACCCGAGCACTAATTACCGCCAAGTCGCCAATGTCAGCTGGGTCAGCGACTCTAGCCGTCAACGCATGCGAGTGGATGTGTACGCACTTTTTGATATCCCCATTGCCACGTTTTTGAAAGATGGCGACAGCCACCACCTTTGGCTTTTTACAGAAAAAAAACACTATATGTCCCAAGACGGTCGCAAACTTTTTCAGCACCTCACAAAATTGCCTGTGGATCCAAAAGTGTTTTTTCAGTTGCTAGGCCCCATGCAGGTCGCTCAAGTTTTGGGTCCATCGTGGAGATGTACACAAAATGGCGGTCGGCACCAGTGTGAATCCACTCAGCAGTCCACAAGGTTGAGTGTTGAAAATCAGAAGATCGATGAACGAAAAATTAAAATTGTAAGGGGCGAAAAGACTCTGCAGATCCGCATTTCCCGGTCTAAGGTCGAGCTTGATCAGTCCATTTTTAAGACTCTCTCGACGTCTCAATTCAAAACAATACGAATCTGATTTTCCTTTTTGCTTCTCGCGGTGTCTTATTTGGGAGCTGAACTTTCAAGTTCCTTAAATGATTTGATAAATGCAGTGTCAGCCTTGTTTGTAAGCCGAGAATTCGGCATAATTAAAGAAGGAGCTTGAGCCCAAAGGAGTGCCGAATGGAAAATCAATCAAACCTTTCGTTGAAAGACATACTTAAAGAGTGGGGGCAAGAATCCGCCTTCAAAGAATTGAGCTGGAGTGGCTCGTTTGATGATTATCTTAAGTTGGTAAAAGAAAATCCTCGTGTCACGCGCAACGCCTTCCAGCGCATGTACGACATGATTATGGATTACGAAACTTCGGAGTACGTCGATTGTAAAAAGAAAATCACGCGCTATAAGTTTTTTGACGATGCAGAAAATGGCGGACAAGACGGTGTTTTTGGTCTCGATATATCACTGATGAAACTGGTTAATGTTCTGCGCTCGGCGGCTCTCGGTTACGGAACAGAAAAACGTGTGATTCTTCTTCATGGCCCAGTGGGGAGTGCCAAGTCCACAATTTGTCGACGCATAAAAAAAGGAATCGAAGCTTACTCCAAGCGTCCAGATGGTGCACTCTACACGTTTGAATGGGTGGATACGGATGGGGTCCTCGATGGTCTTTTAGGAAAAGATGTTAAAGTTTACCCAAGCCCCATGCACGAAGAACCTTTGCTTCTTTTACCTAAGGAGTTACGTTCCCAGTTTGAGGATTCTTTTAATAAGGGATCTAAAGATGAGTTTCGCGTGAAGATCGAGGGTGACCTCTCGCCACCATCGCGATTTATCTTTAAAACTCTGATGGAACGGTACTCAGGCGACTTAAACAAAGTGTTGTCCCATGTTCGTGTGAAACGACTTATTTTAAGTGAGGCCGACCGTATTGGAATTGGCACCTTTCAACCAAAAGATGAAAAGAACCAAGATAGCACCGAGCTCACAGGCGACATCAATTATCGTAAAATTGCCGAGTATGGTTCTGAGTCCGATCCGCGCGCTTTTAATTTTGATGGTGAATTCAACATCGCCAACCGAGGTGTTATTGAGTTTGTCGAGGTCTTAAAGCTCGACGTGGCCTTCTTGTATGACTTACTTGGTGCCTCGCAAGAACATTTGGTCAAGCCTAAGAAGTTTGCACAAACTTATATCGACGAAGTGATTATTGGGCATACCAATGAGCCGGAGTACCGTCGCTTGCAAAACAACGAGTTTATGGAAGCTTTGCGTGACAGGACTGTTAAAATTGATATTCCCTACATCACCAAGCTCGATGAAGAGATCAAAATCTACAACAAGGATTTTAATAAAAAGAAAATCCGTGGTGTCAGTATTGCCCCGCACACCACTGAAGTGGCCGCGATGTGGTCCATTCTGACTCGGCTTGAGAAGCCTAAAAAGGCCAACCTCACGCGCTTGCAAAAAATGAAGCTCTACAATGGGAAAACTTTGCCCAATTATACAGAGGACAACATTAAAGAACTTCGCAAGGAAACTGTTCGCGAGGGACTGGATGGAGTTTCGCCTCGTTATATTCAAGATAAAATATCGAATGCATTGATTCAGGCTCAGCAAAACCGTGGATCGGTGAATCCATTTATGGTGCTAAACGAGCTTGAGTCGGGTCTTAAGCATCACTCTTTGTTGTCTAATGATGACAAGAAGGCCGAGTACAAAGAGTTGATCGATGTGGTTCGCAAAGAATACGAAGAAATTATCAAGTCCGAGGTACAAAGAGCCATCAGTGCCGATGAGAGTTCTTTGTCCAGACTTTGCTCGAACTACATCGACAACGTGAAGGCTTACACGCAAAAAGAAAAAGTGCGCAACCCCTTCACCGGTCAAGATGAAGATGCCAACGAACGCTTGATGCGCTCGATCGAATCCAAGATCGACATTCCGGAGTCGCGCAAGGATGACTTTAGGCGCGAGATCATGAACTACATCGGAGCAATGTCTCTTGAAGGCAAGTCTTTTGACTATCGCATGAACGAGCGTTTGCACAAAGCCCTTGAGCTCAAACTTTTTGAAGACCAAAAGGACTCTATTAAGCTCACCTCCCTTGTCACTTCTGAGGCCGATAAAGCCACACAAGAGAAAATTGACATTGTGAAAGCTCGCTTAATTAAAGACTTTGGCTACGATGAAATTTCAGCGACTGATGTCCTACAGTATGTGGCAAGTATTTTTGCCCGTGGAGATGTCAAGGAAAGCGGTTAAGTCAGGATGTCGATTCGCGAAGACCAAAGCCGTTTCCGCGATATTGTGCGCGGTAAGATCAAGGAGAACTTCAAGGACTACGTCACCCATGGCGAGATGATTGGTAAGCGTGAAAACGATTACGTCAAAATCCCAGTTCCCTATATCGATATTCCGCGTTTCAAATATGGCCCCAAACAAAAAGGGGGCGTCGGACAAGGTGAAGGAAAGCCTGGCGATCAAGTCGGTGGCAAACCCGGTGATCAACAGAAGCCCGGACAGGGAAAGGCCGGTAACGAAGGTGGCGAACACGAAATCGAAGTGGACATCACCTTCGAAGAGTTGGCCGACATTTTAGGAGAAGAGCTTGAGCTTCCTCGCATTGAGCCCAAAGGCTCAAAAATTCAGAGTGAAAAAAACCGATACTCGAGCATGGCGCCGGTCGGGCCCGAGGGTTTGCGCCACTTTAAATCCTCCTACAAGCAAGCTCTGAAACGTTACATATCGAGTGGTCTCTACGACCCTGAGGATCCAGTAATCATACCCATTCGCGGGGACTATCGTTATCGATCAACCAAGGTGACACAAAAGCCCCAGGCCAATGCGGTGGTGATTTATATCATGGATGTGTCGGGCTCGATGGGCAATGAGCAAAAAGAAATAGTCCGTTTGGAAAGTTTTTGGATCAATGCTTGGCTTAAAAAACATTATAAAGGTTTAGAGACTCGCTTTATTATCCACGATGCCACGGCCCGCGAAGTGGACGAAGATACTTTTTTTCGAACCAGTGAATCCGGTGGAACCTTGATCAGCTCGGCCTACAAACTGTGTCGCGACATCATCATGCGTGAGTATCCGCCCCAAGAGTGGAACATCTATCCCTTCCACTTTAGCGATGGAGACAACTGGTCGGGCGATGACACCCGAGTTTGTATGAGCATTCTCAGAGAAAGTATTTTGCCTGCGGTTAACTTCTTTGGTTATGGCCAGGTCGAAAGCAAATACGGCAGTGGTCAGTTTATTAAGGATTTAGAAAAAGAATTTCCGAGTGAAGACAAAGTGGTTTTGAGCAAAGTGAAAAATAAAGACGCCATATTACCTTCTATCAAAGAGTTTTTAGGCAAAGGTCGTTAAATGGGAAATTTACCACCAATCCTCGAAGAGGAACGTAAAAGAATCTGGGATCTAGCTTGTGCCGTTGGCTTAGACTGTTACGAGACAGTTTTTGAGATGGTCACTTACGATCAAATGAACCAGTTTGCCGCCTACGGTGGTTTTCCTGTGCGCTACCCCCATTGGAAGTTTGGTATGGAGTACGACAAGCTCTCTAAGAGCTACGAGTATGGCCTGTCTAAAATTTATGAAATGGTGATCAACAACAACCCTTGCTACGCCTACTTGATGGAAGGCAACCGCATCGTTGATCAAAAACTAGTGATGGCCCATGTCTATGGTCACTGTGATTTCTTTAAAAACAACAAATGGTTTGAGCCCACAGATCGCAAGATGATGGACACCATGGCCAATCATGCCACCCGTATCCGTCGTTATATGGATCGCTATGGCGTGGATGATGTGGAAAACTTTATTGATATCTGCTTGAGTATTGAGAACTTAATCGATCGCCACGCTCCCTATCGACCGCAGGCCAAAAACAAACAGCAGTTGGAGCAGGACCAAACACGTACCGCTCTGATGAAGTTTGATCGCGAGTATATGGACGAATATGTCAATCCCAGCCACAAACATGTGTTTGAAGAAAAGGTCGAAGACGACCCCATGGCCAAGGTGCCAGAAAAGCCCGAGCGCGACGTGTTGTTGTTCCTTATGAATCACGCGCCACTGAAGCATTGGCAGCAAGATGTGCTGTCGATTATTCGCAGTGAATCGTATTACTTTGCACCTCAAGGGATGACGAAGATCATGAACGAAGGGTGGGCCTCTTACTGGCACTCAAAACTCATGACCGAGTCCATTATGAATGATGCCGAAGTCATTGATTACGCCGACGCCTGTGCGGGAACTCTCGCCATGTCACCCACCGGATTCAATCCCTATAAAGTGGGCATTGAACTTTTTCGCGATATCGAAGACCGTTGGAACCGCGGCCGTTTCGGTAAGGAATGGACGGATTGTAATGACATTGCAGTTAAAAAAGCTTGGGACACTCACGCAGGCCTTGGGCGCGAAAAGATTTTTGAAGTGCGCAGAGACTACAATGACGTGACTTTTATCGACGAGTTTTTGACAGAAGACTTTTGTGTGCGCAATAAAATGTTTGTTTATAAGTACAACCAGCGCAGCGGCCGTTACGAGATGGACACCCGTCAATTTCCAGCAGTTAAGGCACAATTGTTGTTTCAGCTCACCAATTTTGGCCAACCGATCATCAATGTGGAAAACGCCAATTACAACAATCGTGGAGAACTGCTGTTGACCCATCTTTTTGAAGGTGTGGAAATTCAGTACAACTACGCTCAAGAGACCCTCAAAAATCTTTTTCAATTGTGGAAAAGGCCTGTGAACTTGGTGACCGTTATTGACGAAAAACCAAAAATACTGCATCACGATGGGCGCGAGTTAAAATCCGTCGACATCCTTAGCGAACAAAAAAAATCCTCGGGTGATAACGATTAGCTCTTTGTCTATGGGACTAGTCTGTTTGGCTAGTCTTGCTTTCAAGGAAGTGTAGGTTCTTCCTGCTAACAAATCTTTGGGAATCCAGTCTGCTCTAAGGTCTAAAAGTTTTTGTTTGTTGCGTTTTATAGTCTCTACATATTCTGTCACAAGTTACACTAATATGCATGGTGAAACGAATAGCGTGGTTTGTTTTAACCCTTCTCATGCTGGGATCTTGTGGGGAAGAGGCAATCATTGAAGTGTCATCTGAAGGCGACGACCCTGTTGTTGAAGAGCCGACCTACTTTTCTTCTGGCGAGATCCTGATCGTATCTGGCGGGACCGTCGACAGCACAGCGACTCCATATCCGCTGCACAATATCACTCACTGGTCACCCACAGGTGAGTACATTGCGACGGTGGCGACAACTGTAAGTGCTGGATCACGATTTTATGCCGCGGCCATTGATATCCCTTCATCTAGTCTTTACTACACAATCGACAATGTGGATCGCCTCGAGCGTATCGATATGGACACGGGTATTACGACAACCCATATTATTGACGCCAGTTTAACCGGGAACACCCTGCGAGCTGTTGCCGCGTTGAGTGATGGAGCCGTGGTTGTTGCAGAGTCCACAACCTCCATAGAAAAATATGATGTCGATAAAGTTCGTGTGACCACAAATTATCCAATTACAGTTTCGGCAACGATCAACAGCATACAGGCCATCTCCGGTGATCGCTTTGTGGTCTTATTCACAGGTGGCACCGATACACCAAGGGTCTATAACAACGACGGAACACTTGTAACAACAATAGGGGGGCTCGCCTGTGGTAATAATTGCGACCCCAATAGCATTGTGGAATTGCCCGATGGGCGCTTTGCCATTAGCTATAATATTGCTTCACTGGACAGTATCGAGATTTTTGATGCGAACTTTGCTCACTTGGGTCAGCTTTATAAAAACTCAACACTTATGCCAAGGCCGGGCTCGATGGCTGTTTTTCCAAATGGTGATATTTTAGTATGCTCCACATCAATCAATGTTTGTGAACGCTTAACTATTAATGGCATTGTCGCCACTCGCGTGGGGGATCGCGCCTTTATTGGCGATGGATCTCTAATGCGTCAACCCACCTCGGTGTTGATCGTGCCATGAAAGTGCGAGCGCTCAAAATCCTAGCTTTTTTTATCATAACAGTTTCCTTCTGTTCACTTTCAAGTGCAGCTCCAGGAGATCAAGCCGTTAGTTGGGAGTACTACTTTCAAATCAATCCCCATTTTGGATACAGTCAGGCCAATATTTATGGTTCAGGTCAAGTTCCCACCTACACTGGGGCCACATATGGAGCTGAAATTGCCTACCTTATCGGTACTCCGATTTTCACCCTAGCGCCGTTTTTGTCATACAGAGTGGTGGGATTGGATAATACGGCCAACAGCGCAACCTCCTCGTCCTCCATAGAGGGATCCTTGCTGACCTATGGTTTGATGCTCGTCACTCAACGTGTTTACTTGCGAGCAGGTTTTGTTAAGCCAAGTCTCGAAGAAAAAGTCACCGGTAACGCTATTGCAACTTTTCAAGCCAACCAAGAGGGCTTGGAGTTGGGCGCAGGTCTTACTTATCCACTATCGGATTATATATGGGCGAACCTTGGGTTGGACATTAATCATATCAAGGCAGATGCACCCTTACCCAGCGATCCCCGTTTGGACTTTCTAAGCTATACCTTGGTGTTTAAAGTCAGCATCGCTTTACCTTCGGGCTTTTAGAGCTAAAAAAATCATCACAGAGTTTAATAATAAAGTAAATTCCAGAAAAAGAAGTTATATTGATCAAGCCAGAGCCCGTCGTCTGTTTGGCAGAGCAAAACTGTTTGACTAATTTTACAACTGGAACAGCAGTTGAGTGAGATGGAGAAGAATTTACAACTGTCTGCGAGACGCAAGCCATAATCGATGGGATGGAAGGCTTAACTGCTACAAGCCCTCTTCGAATTGGGTCAGCAATTCTTTTGCAAAAACGTCGCCAATTAGCGCGGATTTTGGTATTATGCTCCGTTAAACTCATAAGAACTATTATTGATAATAAAGGGCTCTCTATAGAGCCCTTTTTATTGTATGTTTATGATCCAATATTAATTGGCAAGACCAGACGTTAAAATATTGGCGAGGCTGTTGAATTGAATAATAGAAGTGTGATCATGACCCAGTACATAGGTACCATCTACTTCGATATTCAAGTCGACAGTAAAGGCTGATGCTAAAGCTCCAGTGATACCACCACAAGTTTCAGTTGCATCTGTATCGGTACTGAAATCTGTTGTATCAATACAAGCACTGCCATCAGCAAAGTCGTTGGTGTTTGCATCATCATCAAATGAATACGAGACGTGCATTAAGTCGCCAGTTCCTTCCTGTACTGAAACAACAGCTGTTGAGAAGTCACTGTTCATGTTTCCCCAGGCCACAAAGCGTCCTAGATTAGAGTTTTCACTTAAAATTCCACGATAGTGCACGCGAAAGGGGGCTGCCGCGTTCTCTGTGTATTCGAACTTAAATAAACCATCAGCTGGTATGTACTCAAAAAATGCTGAGGAATCATTTGTCGAGTCTTCCATATAAAGCATACGTGTTAAAGTAGAAGTTAAAGTGAAGTAGAATTCGTCATGGAAAGCTGAACCCCCGGCCATATCAAAAGAGATCTTGCGATCATACTGAGAACCAGAAACCGCAGACACATCCTCGACTTGGTAACCAACGTCTGTACCATCAGGTGGAAGATCATCAAGAGCCACGCCACAAGTTGAAACCATGGTTGCTTTAATAGTGCTCGTGAGTTTGACAACGGCAGCTGACGAAAGATCCGGTACACCGTTTGTGCTGGGAAGAGCAGTAGAGAAAAGACATAGGCTTTCCATACTTTGCTTTAATCGAAACATCAGGCTTCCTTGAACGGTTTCATCACCTTGATTTCGAACATAATCTCTTGGTGATGCTCCAAAGTCACCGCCAATACTGTAAGTGCTTCCAGTTGTAACCCACTCTGTGGCCATACTTACTCTTAGATTAAAAGAAGTTGCGGCAATGTCACCTGTGTTAGGGACTATGGCTTCGATCTTAGAATCAATATTTGTTAATGCGCCAGATACGGTTGTAATATCAGTGGTTGGTGTAGTGGTATTGTTGCTACTTGAACAGTTTGCTAAGAAAGCTATACCTGCCAAGAATCCTATGAATTTTATCCGTTTCATATCTATAGACCCTCTTTATAAGTTAATGTTATTTGAGTTATAAGGTTAGCATGGTAGGAGTAAAACTTGAGGTCTAGTTGTAGTGGGGCTAACAAAACCAAAACTTTTGGAGAGAGAGTCTTAAGAACAAGTGTTCTTTTTGCGTAGAGAATAATTTATTTTTAAATTACTATAACATAAGTGTTTGTAGATCGTGGTGTTTGCCCATTCCCTATTCATTTTCTATACATTGAATGCTGGAGTGCTCCCGTCCTTGATTCAAGGGGCGGCGAGACATTAAATGGAATTTATTAATAAGGAGTATGATCCTTGCAAAAAGTCACGTGTTTCAGTGTCCATGATTTTGAAAGGCAAAGACTGCTGGATGTGGGGAGCTCTTTGGGGCTGGAGCTTCTTTTGCTCAGCCATCGCCTCGACGAAGTCACCGCTGAACTTGTCTATGAGTCTCGCGCGATCATGACCTTTGCCAGTGATCAACTGAGTGAACCCGTTCTTCAAATATTAAAGAAACAAGGTGTGGAGATGATTTCTCTACGTTCTGCTGGATTTTCTCATCTAGACGTAAAAGCGGCCGAGAGATTGGGTTTCAGCGTAGCCCGTGTTCCCGCATACAGTCCAGAGGCTATCGCAGAGCACGCTGTGGCCTTAATGCTGTGTTTGAATCGCAAACTCATTCAGGCCTCCCGCCGCGTGAGAGAACTGAATTTTAAGTTAGACGGTCTTGAAGGTTTTACTGTCTTTGGTAAAACCGTGGGCGTGATTGGCGCCGGTCACATCGGCATGGCCTTTGTGCGCATCATGAGTGGTTTTGGTTGTAAGGTGCTGATCAGTGATCCATATCTAGATGCTAAAAAACTCAAAGAACTCAACAATGTCGAGCTGACAGACCTTGATACCCTCTGCAAGAAAAGTGACATCATCTCCTTGCACTGTCCCCTGAATAAGGAGACCCAATACATCATTAGCGACAAAGAGCTTAGGCTTATGATGGAACATGTGTTGCTCATCAACACCGGTCGGGGAGGATTGATCCAAACCCAAGACCTCATTGCGGCTATCAAGCAAAAACGCCTTGGTGGTGTTGCCTTAGATGTTTATGAACACGAGGAAGGTGTTTTTTTCCATGATTTTTCTGCCGAGGGAATAGATGACGACACTTTAGCACGCCTTCTGACATTTCCCAATGTGGTGATCACTTCTCATCAGGCGTTCTTTACTCATGAGGCTTTGAATAACATAGCCCAAATCAGCCTGGGCAATGTGGCCGATTATTTTCAAGGTGGCAGCAAAAAAATTGCAACTATGAACAGGCTTGTCGATCCTTTGGGAATTTAAAATAAAGGGGCCTGCATTGCGGCCCCTGACAATTAAATATTATCACATATCGTAGTACAAAAAGAACTCGTAGGGGACGGGCCTTTGTTGCATGGGCAAAATTTCTTTTTCGAGTTTGTACTGACTCCAGTTTTGGATAAAGTCTTCGTTAAAGACTTCTCCGCGCAGCAAAAAGTCGTGATTTTTCTCTAAAGAATCCAAGCTTTGGTTAAGACTCGACGGAACCGAGGGAACCTTGGCGGCCTCTTCTGGCGGTAAGCCGTAAATATTTTTGTCTAAAGGCTCTCCGGGGTGGATGCGGTTTTGAACGCCGTCAATTCCCGCCATTAACAAAGCGGCAAACGCGAGATAGGGGTTCGCTGTGGCGTCTGGGGTGCGGAACTCAATGCGTTTGGCTTTTGGATTGTCGCCACTGTTCGGGATGCGGATTGCGGCCGATCGGTTTTTGAAACTGTATGCTAACTTCACGGGCGCTTCAAAGCCTGGGACCAATCGCTTGTAGGAATTTGTAGTGGGATTGGTGAAGGCACATAAACTTGGTGCGTGCTTTAAAATCCCGCCAATAAAATGCAAAGCCGTTTCAGAAAGACCGGCATACTCGCTGCCTGCAAACAAAGGTTTGCCATCTTTCCATAAAGACATATGCACGTGCATGCCCGAGCCGTTATCTGCAAAAATGGGTTTTGGCATAAAAGTAGCGGTTTTACCGTGGCGACGAGCGGTGTTTTTGACGATGTACTTGAACCACATCATGTCGTCGGCAGAGTTGATGAGAGAATCAAATTTGTAGTTGATCTCACCTTGTCCAGCTGTGGCGACCTCGTGGTGATGGCGCTCCACTTCGATGCCGGACTCTTCAAGTCGTAAGCAAATCTCGGTGCGGATGTCATGCAGAGTGTCCGTTGGCATGGCGGGGAAGTAACCTTCTTTGTGGCGAGGTTTGTAGCCAAGGTTGGCACCTTCGTCGCGGCCGGTGTTCCATTCACCTTCTGCAGAGTCGATGGAGTAAAAGCCCATGTTCGATTCTTGTTGATAGCGAATGTCGTCAAAAATAAAGAACTCCGCTTCGGGGCCAAAATAAGCTTCGTCGGCAATGCCAGTCGAGGCCAGGTAAGCCAAAGCTCGCTTGGCCAACTGGCGCGGATCGCGATCGTAGGGCATATTGCTTTCGGGCATCACGATATCACAGATCAGGCTCACAGTCGGAATTTCGGTGAAGGGATCCATCTTGGCTGTTTTAGGGTCGGGAAGCAAAATCATATCGGACTCGTTGATGTTGCGCCAGCCGCGGATGGAGCTGCCATCAAAGCCCAAACCCTCTTCAAAAACAGAAGCTTTAAGTTGTGACACTGGAATGGTCAAATGTTGCCAGGTTCCAAGCAGGTCGGTGAACTTAAGGTCGACCATTTTGGCTCCGTACTTGTGAGCAAAATCGATGGCTTCTTGGGGATTCATAAAAACTCCTTGATAGGGTTTGGATTTTGAATTGCAAAGTTCATCATCATAAAGCGGCCTCGTCAGCGTCACCAGTTCGAATACGCAAGGCCTTCTCGATGTTGTAAACAAAAATTTTCCCATCGCCCACTTTTCCAGTGCGAGCCGACTGGCGAATGGCTTCGATGACCGACTCCTCGATGGCGTCGGGAATAATAATTTCCAGTTTTATTTTGGGTAAAAAATCGACAATGTACTCGGCACCTTTATAGATCTCGGTTCGTCCTTTTTGGCGACCAAAACCGCGCACTTCAGAGATAGTAATGCCTTCGATGCCAATTTCGGTGAGAGAATCAATCACATCGTCTAATTTGAAAGGTTTGATGATGGCTTCTATTTTTTTCATCAAGGTCTATTAACTATTCGCCGTTGCCATATTCTGTCAAAGGAAAAGCTGAAAGACGGGGCAGTCTTGGTAAACTTTGTACAAGAAGCACCTGTCAAACACGGGTGCGTAGAGGCCTGTCCTTGCCGCCCTCCAAGGTTTTTGATATGAAGCCTTTTCGATTTTTGGGTCCTTTGATTTGGGAGAGACATGCATCAAAGTTTTTTTGCCTACGGTTCCTTTGCAGAAAAGCAAGTTCATCACTCTAAGTTCTCTGGATTGATTACTGACAGCAAGCCTGGCTTCATGCGCGGTCAGGCCTATCGTTTGCGTTGTGGCTATCCCATTGTTCTGCCACATGACGGCGGCGATTTGATCGAAGGTGTTCTCTACGAACTGAAAACTCCAGAAAGTTTTTGGTCGATCATGGACGAAATGATTGGCGTCGACCCTGTTCAGCCAGGGCTGTGGGTGCGTGACACAACGCTGATCCGTTGTGATCACCTGTCGCAAACCATCGCCACCTTTTATGGACTCAATCCTCAGAAAATGAACCAAGTTTTTCGCCCCATCAAGGGCGGACGCTGGCAAGAGGATATGTTTCAAGCGCCCCCTCTGACTCAACAGCTAGAAGAGCGCCACCTGGATTATATAAAAAAACTTTCCAACGCCAAGGGGCGAGAGCTTGTGCCTTACAAATTGGATGTGTATCGGGCTCTGATGTCTATGGAGCTTATTAAAGACAAAGGACGGCGGCCCGCCTTGACCAGTCTGGGACAAGAGATCAGTCTGTTTTTACAATGAGTCTAGAGCCCACTTTTCATATCGTCCTTTATCAGCCCGAAATTCCCACCAACACCGGAAATATCGGCCGGCTCTGTGTGGCATCTGGATGTCACTTGCATTTGATCGGCCCTATGGGATTTTCCATAGATGAAAAACAGGTCAAGCGCGCCGGCCTGGATTATTGGGTGCATCTGCAGCACAGCTATTACGAAAACTTTGAAGCTTTTCTGCAAGCCCATCCAACGGCGATGGATCGAATGTCTTTTCTGACCACGAAGACCGAGCAAATCCTTTTTGATAAGTCCTTTCAGCAAGGGGATTGGTTGATGTTCGGCCCCGAAACCCGTGGTTTGCCCGAGGAGATTTGGAGGCCTCGCGCTGCACAATCCTTTAAAATTCCCATGATTGGCCCCACTCGCAGTTTAAATTTAGCTAACTCGGTTTCCATTGTTGCCTTTGAAGGCGTTCGTCAGCTAAGAGCCGCAAAACAAGGCCCTTTCCGCTCTTAAAACTGGCAAGAGAATGATTGCTAATTTGCTTGAATCGTTTATCTTAGAGTGATTATGAACGTACTTAAAAAGATATTCGGAACCGCCCACGAGCGGGCTATGAAGACCATTCAGCCCACCGTCACTCGCGTGAATCAGCTCGAATCGGCAATGAAAAAACTCAGTGACGACGAGTTGAGAAACCAAACGGCCCTTTTTAAAGAGCGCATTGCTAAAGGCGAGAGTACCGATAGCATTATGGCCGAGGCCTTTGCCGTTTGTCGCGAAGCCGCGTTGCGTGTTTTAAAAATGCGTCACTATGATGTGCAGCTTGTTGGTGGTTATGTTTTGCACTCTGGCGCTTGTGCGGAAATGCGGACCGGTGAGGGTAAAACGCTTGTGGCGACTCTTCCTGTTTATTTGAACGCCCTAACAGGTAAGGGCGTGCATGTTGTCACCGTGAATGACTATTTGGCCAAGCGCGACGCCGAGTGGATGGGGCAAGTCTATCGCTTTTTAAACCTAACCACCGACACGATCACTCACAACTTAAGTGATGCCAGACGCAAACAAGCTTATGGGGCCGACATCACCTATTGTACGAATAACGAATTGGGCTTTGATTATTTGCGCGACAATATGAAGTACAATTTGTCGGATTACGTTCAGCGTCCTTTGCATTATGCCATTGTGGATGAGTGTGACTCGATTTTAATTGATGAGGCGCGAACTCCACTTATTATTTCGGGACCTGCCGAAGACAACACGGCGATTTATATGGCCATGCATTTGGTAGCTAAGCAACTTAAGCCCGAAACCCATTTCACTATGGAAGAAAAAAACCGCTCGGTTGCCTTGACCGAAGAGGGGAATGCCGCCCTTGAACAGATCATGGGAATTGAAAACATTTACGATCCTCAACATATCGACAAGCTTCATCATATTTATCAGTCGTTGAAGGCCATTCATCTTTTTAAATTGGATGTGGATTATATGGTTCAAGGTGACGAAATTGTTATCGTCGATGAGTTTACGGGTCGACTAATGGAAGGTCGCAGATGGAGTGATGGTCTGCACCAAGCCGTTGAGGCCAAAGAAGGCGTTCGTGTTAAAAACGAAAACCAAACACTGGCTTCAATTACTTTTCAAAACTACTTCCGTATGTATGAAAAACTTGCTGGCATGACCGGAACCGCTGACACCGAAGCGGCTGAATTTAAAAAGATCTACAGCCTTGATGTTCATGTGATCCCAACCAACAAGCCCATGGTTCGTAAGGATCAAGACGATGTTGTTTATAAATCAGAGCAAGCTAAGTTCAACGCAATCATTGAAGATATTAAAGAGCGCCAAAAAAATGGTCAGCCCGTTTTGGTCGGAACGGTCAGCATCGAACGCTCCGAGGCCATTGGCCGTGCATTGGCAAAAGCAGGTATCCCGCATAATGTACTCAACGCCAAACACCACGAAAGAGAAGCTGAGATCGTTTCTCAAGCGGGACGAAAAGGTGCGATTACCATTGCCACCAACATGGCTGGCCGCGGAACCGATATTGTCTTAGGTGGAAATGCCGAAGCCTTGACCCTGAAAGAGTTAGGAGACCTTGACCATCCCGACTTCAAAAATGTTTTGGCAAAATATGAAAAGCAGTGCGAGGCCGAAAAACAAGAAGTCCTCGCGGCCGGTGGTCTTTATATCATCGGAACCGAGCGCCATGAAAGCCGTCGAATCGACAACCAGCTGAGGGGACGATCTGGCCGTCAAGGTGACCCTGGAGAATCGCGATTTTTCTTATCTCTAGAAGACGATTTGATGCGCAAATTTAATGGTGAGCGAATCAAGAAAATCATGACAACCCTGAACGTGCCCGACGACGAGCCCATCACGGCTCGTATGGTTTCACGCTCTATCGAGGGGGCCCAGCGCAAGGTCGAAGGCCATAACTTTGAAATTCGAAAGCATCTTCTTGAATACGACGATGTGATGAACCAACAAAGAAAAACGATTTACACTAAGCGCCGCGCTCTTCTGGTGGAGAACGACTCGGGTGACAACCGCATTGGCGAAACAGTTGTGGATATGCTGTCCGATGTGACCTCTGACATTCTCGATCAGTACGCCAACGAAAATGTGAAGCGTGAGCTTTGGGACCTGAATGGTTTGCGAGTGTCCATCGAAAAACAATTTGGAATTGTGGTCGACATCCCAGAGAACATTACTGGAGATCGCTTGAACAGTCTGGTTGTCGAAAAAGTGAAAGAGCGTTTTGAGGCCCAAAAAGCTATGATGGAGCCCATATTTGAAGATGTTCAAAAAAGCATTTTATTAAGTGCTATCGACCATTATTGGAAAGAGCATTTGCAGCGCGTGGATCGCATTCGCGATTGGGTTAACTTAAAGGCCTACGCGCAAAAAGATCCTCTTTTGGAGTACAAAAAAGAAACCTTCCAAGCTTTTGAAGAAATGAATCAACTGATCAATCAAGACACCATCGAAAAGCTGATGAAGGTGCAAGTTCGTAAAGAACCTTCTTCGGACCAGTCTTTAGCCGAGGAGCAAAGACAAGAAGTCTTAGAGGCCTTTAGACCCCAGGAGAACAATCAAAAGTTTCAAGAGGGGCGAGGCTCCATGATGGGGCAGATGGAGTCAGAGTCATCTTCTGAGACCCGACGTATGCAAGCATCCGACCCCCATCAACAGGCCAGTCGAGCCCAAAGGCGTAAGCACGAGAAAAAGAAAAAGAAAAAGCTCTTTTAATAGGTTAACCTATTAGGAGGAGTTTTTCTTATGCCTCAATGTCCCAGTTGTGGATCTCCATTGGATCAGGATTTTGGCATGGTCACCTGCGGTGACTGTGGGGCTGTGCTGATGATCAACATCAACGGGCAAGTGGTCATGGGTGGAGAGGCGCCCACCGAATCCGATAACCAAGATGATGGTGAAAACACGGATTTCCCAAGTGAATCGGCCTTTTTTGATTCTCCGGTTGAGAGCGACATTTTGTCCATTACGGATGATGTTTTGGCGAACGAAAGTGATGGCAATCCTTTTCAGGCATCGTCGGAGCAAGCCAATATGGGTTGGGACCAAGAATCGAGCATTTCTGATAATGAAGTAGAGCTCGACGAGTTTGAAGACAAGTCTTTAGAGGATCCCCAAGAAGATTTCGATTCTCAATCTTCTCTCGGAAACAATGAGCTTTTGCAAGACGCAGATCCCGAGCAGGAAAACTCTTTGGGTAACAATGCTTTTTTTGAAGACAGTGAAGTTTTTGGTGGAAGCGGAGAGCAGCAAGACGTTTCTGAAGAAGAAGACCTTGGGATCGCTTCAGCTCCTGACAAAAAACCTTTGGATGTGACCGACTTTGCAAACTCCGAGGCCTCCAGCCTTGAAGGCGGTGAGTTCTTATACGAACTAAGGATTTCTGGCTTGGACTCTAAAGACCTGCGCGATGTTTTAAAGGCTGTCCTGATGGATGAGAAATTAAAGCTCAACTATAATGGGATCATGAAAAAGATATCTCAGGGGCAAGTGAAGATAGAGGGACTCAATCCGGTTAAGGCCAAGCGTATTGTGGAGCAACTTCAGTATTTTGATCTCAAAATTAAATGGCGCCAATCAAGAGTGACAGTAGAGTCTCAAGTTAAAGAAAATCCAGAGGAGGTCAGCCATGATCTTTAAGACACTCCTGATGGCGAGCCTGGCCTGGTCGGCCCCTTGGCCCGACCATCAAAAGCAAATTGAGTTTATTGAAAAAGAGTTGCACAAGTTTGAACGAGAATTAGATGTCTTAGTTCAACGCAAGAAAAACAGTTTTGACCAAGTTCGTTTGCAAGAAACCCTAGAGCGAATTATCACCATTCATTCCGAATTGATTCATTTGCGACAAAAGATGGATGATCAAAGAGAGCATTTACAGGCCGAGCATCCCGACAAGGCTCATGTTCTCAAACATTTTGATGCGCGCTTGATGAAGCCTGACGAGGGGGCAGAGGATTATTTTAAGAGCGAGTTGTCCCCACGTCTCAACGACCTGCTTTTGAAAGTCAAATTAAAGTACTCCAGCTTCCTCGATCCAGACAAGGAAGCTAAGAAAGAGTTGGTCGAAGTCGACAAGATGATTAAAGAAAAGAAAAAAGTAAAACGCAGTCGTGACGCCGAATCCTACCTGCGCGAACGCTCCGACATCAAACTCTCCAAATAAATCTATTTTTTGCCTCAGAAGCCCTTTAGATTTATTTGAAATGTCTTTTAAAACAAAACAATTTCAAATTAAAAAAAGATTCCTTCAACTTCAGCTTCAGAAGCAGTACGAGGAAATCTAGAAACTTTGTTTCACTTTGCTTGCTTAAAGTTTTTCGAAGTTCTCTTTTTGAGAACCTTCTTTTTTTTCGATTTCTTTCTTAATGATTTTTCTGAGTTCTTTTTCGCTGACACTGGGTTTGTGAGTAAATGATTGGGGACGTTCTTTCTTGAGGGCATCCATCTCTTCAGCTGTCAGCATCGGTTTGTCGCGCAGACCTTTGCGGCTCACGACTCCCTTTTTAAAATAAACAAGTCTTTCGCTGCTGCGATTCTGGGGATCCAAAAAGTAAATCCAGCGATCTTCGCCGTTTTTGCGATCGGACCAAGAGGGTGAGCCCAGTACCTCAATAACTTGGGGTTTGGTCATGCCCAATTGGACATCGTTGAACTCGTCTTGGCGACTTGTCCATAGCTGGCAAGACATAAGAAGTAAGAATGTGGAGATAAGTAAAATTCTCATGAAATCATTATCTCTCAAAAGGCCAGAAATCGCCAGAAAAGGAGACCTGTCTAGTCAAAACCCCTTGATTATAACGCTCCAAAATGAGAATCAATAGAGGTTCGAAATTTAGGAGGCACTCATGTCCCAAGACTATCAGTATGGCGATTACAATCGCGGAGGAATGCTGGCTTTTTCTTTTTCCATGGTGATCACGATGGCCTTTTTTGTCTACGTGGCCTTCATTCACTCTGGTGTTGATTTAAAAGAGATTCCAGATACGGATTCCACAAAGCAAGAACAGGCAGCGCCCGAGCAGGACGTTGCTGAAGATTCCGAGTAGTTTCACTCTTTCTCGTTTTGTTTCTTTAATATAAAGATGAGGCGGGAGCGGCAAAGGTTGTTGTGAATTGTTTATAAAGCTGATGTTATTTTTCCTCACTATCCCGTTTCTTCAAGCCTACTTACCGGATTCAGGTACGGGGAAACAAAACGAATTACCTAATGCCATCGAAGGTGTGGGTATTGATGAAAACTTAAAAACCCAAATTCCAGGCGACCTCTTGTTTCTCAATGAAAAGGGCGAAGAAACATATATCCGTGATTTCTTTAATGAAAAAAAACCGATCCTTTTAAGTCTTGTTTATTACTCTTGCCCGAGCCTGTGCAATCTGCATTTAAAGGGAGTTTTTGACGTATTTAAGGAACTTGGCTTGCGGCCCGGAGTGGATTTTGAGTTCTTGGCTGTCACCATAGACTCGAAAGAAGACTTTGATTTAGCCTCGGCTAAAAAAGACACTTATGTTAGCGAGTACCTCAGCGAGATGGAGGACCCCGATAAGGGCATTCATTTCCTGACCGGCAGTGAGGAGAATATCACCAAGCTCGCCCAAACTGTGGGATTCAAATACAAATGGAATGCCGAGATTGGTGAATGGGCACACGCGTCAGCGGCAATCATTGCCACACCTCAGGGTGTGATCTCGCGCTACCTTCACGGGGTCTACTTTGACCCACAGACCTTTCGACTTTCAATTGTGGAAGCCTCAAAAGGATTGATTGGAAATTTAGCTGATAATTTTGCTCTTTTTTGCTTTCGTTATGATCCAAAAACGAATAAATATTCATTCTATATAATGAATATTCTAAGGGGAGTTGCGGCCTTTGTGTTGTTGCTCTTGTTGGTTTGGCTTGTGCCGTTTTGGATACGCTCTAAAAGGGCTTAGGTTCAGATTTTTGTGCGGAGCTTTACTGAGCTTCGCAAAGTCGACGGAAAGGAGACTGTTCCATGTGGTGGGTTCCGACAGCGGGTGCGCAATCATTCATGCCTCCAGCAGCAACTGAGATTGCAGAGAGTGTAGACTCTCTCTACGGGTTTTTACTTATTTCAAGCCTTATTTCTTTTGTCATCTTGATGGGTGGTTTGATTTATTTTGTTAATAAATACAGACGTCGCGGTGACAACGACCAAACGGCTTATATCACTCACGATCACACTCTTGAGTTTGTCTGGTCGTTTGTACCCTTTGTTATTTTCATGATCTGTTTTGCATGGGGCGCTAAAATTTATCTGGATATGCGCGACTATGACACCGAAGGTATGGAAGTGCATGTGGTGGCTAAAAAGTGGGACTGGGAGTTTATCTATAAAAATGGTCTTAAAGTCACATCCGATGTAGACAATGAAGGGAAGAGAATCCCAGCCACGATGAAGGTTCCCCTCAATAAGCCTGTGCGTTTGATTATGACTTCAACAAAAGTGAATCCCGACGATAAAAGAGATCGAGCTGTTCTCCATAGCTTTTTTGTTCCCGCCTTTCGAGTGAAACAAGATATCGTGCCAGGCAAGTACACTCAGCTCACTTTCAACCCCACTAAAAAGGGAAAGTTCTGGGTTTTTTGTACCGAATATTGTGGATCTGGGCACTCGACAATGTTGGGTCAAATTGAAGTGGTCGATGAGTCCGAGTTCAATGACTGGATTATTGGTGATTCCAGTGCTCCGAAAGAGATGTCATTGGCCGATAAAGGAAAAAACATTTACGTCACCCGCGCATGTATCGGCTGCCATAGTTTGGATGGCTCTAAAATGACCGGCCCCACTTGGAAGGGCCTTTACGGATCCGAGCGAGCCTACGACGATGGGACAAGTGTGAAGGTTGATGATAACCATATTCGTGAATCCATAATGGAGCCCAATAAGAAAGTTTTGAAAGGTTATGTCGCGAATCAAATGCCATCTTATCAGGGTCAGTTGACAGATGATGATATCACCGCGGTGATCGAATTCATCAAAACGTTGAAGTAGGGAGAATCCATGTCAGGTGCAGGAACAAATTATATCAATCATGAAGCGGGGATTATGTCTTGGCTCACATCTCGTGACCATAAACGCATTGGCCTGCTTTACTTTTACTCCATTTCTTTTTTCTTTTTATTAGGTGGAGTATTGGCGATGCTCATCCGAACCGAGCTTTTTGCCTCGGGACTTTATTTCTCCCCAGATCTTTACAACCGCTTTATGACTTATCATGGTGTCATTATGGTGTTCTTTGTGATTGTGCCAGGAATCCCGGCCATTCTGGGGAATATTATCTTGCCTCTCCATTTAGGAGCCAGGGATGTCGCCTTTCCGACGGTGAACTTAATGAGTTGGTATTGTTATGTGGGCGGTGGACTCCTTGCTTTCCTAAGTATCTTTTTAGGCGGGGCCGATACCGGTTGGACCTTCTACACACCTTATTCCATTAACTTTACAGGGGCGAATATCACGGCGGCTCTTGCAGCCTTCGTGGCCGGATTTTCATCGGTGCTCACGGGAGTCAACTTTGTGGCCACTGTTCATAAGCTGCGCTGTCCTGGTATGACCATGAATCGCATCACGTTGTTCACTTGGAGCTTGTACGCCACTGCCATTTTACAAGTTTTGGCCACTCCGGTGATTGCGATTACCGTTTTATTATTGGTTATGGAAAACATATTTGGAATTGGGATTTTTGACCCAGAGCTAGGTGGTGACCCGGTTTTGTTTCAACACTTCTTTTGGTTCTATTCACACCCCGCCGTGTATATTATGATTCTGCCAGCTATGGGTGTGATCAGCGAGTTGATTACAACCTTTTCGAAGAAAACAATCTTTGGATACACAGCCATTGCCTATTCTTCTTTGGCCATTGCCGCCGTAAGTTTCTTGGTCTGGGGACATCATATGTTTACTAGCTCTCAGTCAGAAGTTGCGGCGATTATTTTCTCTGTGCTCACAATGCTTGTGGGTGTTCCGACTGCGATCAAGTTGTTCAACTGGCTGGCGACTCTTTACAAGGGCTCTATCCAGATGCAATCCCCCATGCTTTATGCTCTTGGCTTTATGTTTATCTTCACCATCGGAGGAGTGACAGGGATCTTTTTATCAACCATTGCCACGGACATTCACTTTCACGACACCTACTTTGTAGTGGCCCATTTTCATTATGTGATGGTGGGTGGAACCTTAATGGCCATCATGGGCGGCGCTCTTTACTGGTTTCCTAAAATCACCGGTCGCATGTTCAACGAACCTTTGGCTCGTTTATCATGGGTGTTTATCTTTATTGGTTTTAACGTAACCTTTTTTCCTCAGTTTGTTTTAGGGTCTATGGGGATGCCACGTCGCTATGCCGATTACCTCCCAGCTTTTGAGTCTCTCAATAAAATTTCCACATTAGGTTCCTACACTATTGGTTTTGGCTTTATCATAGCCTTGATTGTATTTGTTCACGGCGCCAAACGTGGAAAGAAAGCGGGCAACAACCCATGGGGCTCTAAAACCCTAGAGTGGACCATTCCCTCTCCTCCGCCCCATGAAAACTTTGAAGAAATACCAACAGTAACGGCAGGTCCTTATGAGTACAGGTAAGCTAAAAAAGAAAGACGGCGAGTACGCCCATCACTTTAATAGTGCGGAACACGAGTACACCAGCTCCAAAGAAGGGGTGTGGATATTCTTAACTTCCGAGATTCTCATGTTTGGTGGGCTTTTTGTGGCTTACTTTATTTACTCTGGCATGTATCCCGAAGTTTTTGTTGAGGGCTCTAAGTCTGCCGACTGGCGTTTGGGATTTTTAAACACCATCGTTCTTCTCTTCAGTTCGCTGACTATGGCTTTGGGGATTTACTATTGTCAAATGAACGATCGCAAAAAGGCCGTTCTTAATCTTGGTATCACCATACTTTGCGGGGCTGTCTTTATGATCGTGAAGTACTTTGAGTACAGTCACAAAATCCATCTTGGTAAAATGCCAGGCATGTGGTTCTCCGGCGACACCCATGGGATTGAAAACCTTCCACTGTACTTTTCGTTTTACTTTATGATGACAGGACTTCATGGAATTCACGTGATCGCAGGAATGTGTTTAGTTGGCTGGGTGATGATTCGCGCCAACCGCGGCGAATTTGGACCCAAATACTACACCCCTGTTGAGGGCGTTGGACTCTTTTGGCATTTGATCGATTTAATTTGGATTTTTCTATTTCCATTATTGTACTTGGTTTAGAGAAAAGAGGAGAGAGCAATGGCTTCAGATCACCACATTATACCACTGAGCACTTATTTTAAGGTTTTTGCCGCGCTGATTGGCCTCACTTTTTTGACCGTTATTACGGCGAAAGGGATGGACTTATCACCTATTAACGGAGCAATCGCTTTTACAATTGCCGCGACCAAAGCGGGTCTGGTTATGGCCATCTTTATGCACCTTTGGTACGACGCTAAATCCAACTCAATTATTATTTTTGGCAGCTTTGCTTTTGTTCTGCTGCTTTTTGTATTTTGTGTGATCGATATTTATACGAGGATTCCTGTTGAGAGCACCCTCTAAAAGGTGGAATGAAAAAGTATTTTGAGTTAACGAAATTTGGCATCGTCGTCTTTGTTATCTTCACAGCAACGGGTGGTTATTTAATTGGTCACCCCTTTGATCAAGATTTCTCAATATTTAAACTGAGCTTGACCCTCCTTGGACTTTATTTTTTAAGTTCCGGGAGCTTTGCTTTAAATCAATACCAAGAGCGTGAAATCGACAAGAAAATGCCACGCACACAGAAGCGGCCCCTTCCCAGTGGTCGAGTGACGCCTCGGCAAGCGCTGATTTTTTCTCTGAGCTTTTTGTTTCTTGGGGTTGTTTTTTGTTTAGCAGTGTCTTGGGAGCTGACTCTTCAGGGCCTCTTTACTGTTTTATTTTACAACTATTTTTATACCCTATTATGGAAGCGCTCATCACCCTTTGCGGCAGTTCCTGGAGCTATTCCTGGAGCCATGCCCTTCGTAATGGGATATACAGCGGCCAGTGGTGTGGTTTTTGATTTAATAAATATCTACTTTTTTCTGGTTATGTTCTTTTGGCAGATGCCCCACTTCTGGGCCCTGGCTTTGCGTTATCAAGAGGACTATAAACTTGGCGGCATCCCTGTATTGCCAGCGGCAAAAGGCCTGCGTGCGACAGAGTACTATGTGGGCATTTACACCTTTGCTTACTTGGCGTTGGCTTTGTCGGCACCATTTGTGGTGCCGGTGGGCTGGGCTTACCTGCTGATTGCTTTGCCCTTTGCCTTTAAAGTTTTATGGGAACTGTTTGCCTTCTTAAAAGATCCCCAAGGCAAACCCTGGATTGGATTTTTTCTTTGGACAACGTTTAGTGTTCTGGTTTTTATAATTGTTCCGGCCATCGATAGGTGGGTGCCGTGGATCTAAAAGTAAAAAACAATTTATTGCTCAATCTCCTTATTTTTCTAACTTTTGATTTGATGCTGCTTGGTGCCGCTGTGCGCACTATGGATGCAGGCTTAACTTGCCCCGACTGGCCCCTGTGTTTTGGCAAAGCGATCCCAAACTATCACTTTGGTGTCTATCTCGAGTTTATCCATCGGGCGATTGCAGGTGTGGTGGGGCTTTTGTACATGGTCTTCTTTGTTCAAGTGTTGAGTCGCCCAGGCCTCAGGCGCCTGCGTTGGCTTTCTTGGGTGGGACTGTTCTTCTTGGTGGCTCAAATTATCATGGGTGGATTGACTGTCTTAAAGCTTTTGGAGGCGTATATCGTCACACTCCACCTGACCCTAGCCACAGTCTTTTTGCTGGTTCTCTTTGTGATGAAAAAGGTTTTATCTGCAGAACCTAAAAAGAACAAAATTCTATCAAGCAACAAATGGTCCACTTGGTTTAAATGGAACCTGAATCTTGGGATTGTTTTTGTTTTCATACAAATTATCTTGGGCGGTTTAGTGGCAAGTACCTACTCTGGATTGGTGTGCATTGATTTTCCAACTTGCAATGGTCAGTACTTCCCCCAGCTCAAGGGACCTATTGGCATCCAGATGATCCATCGCTTTGGTGCTTACTGGTTGTCTTTTTTAATTGTGGCTCTTTATTTGTTGGCCATGCTGAGGGGCTCTTCTATGGGGCTTGAGAAGAAACACAAAGTACTCGTGGCTCAAATATTTATGTTGGTTGTGATTCAAATATTTGTCGGTGTGATGAATTTGAAATACTTGATGCCCGCATTCTTAAGCGTCTTCCATCTTTTTTTAGCGTTGATGATTTTACTCAGTTTGGTGCGCTTGTACTTTAGCTTGGTGTATCAGGTTGAACATCGGGATGGGCCATCTGGACTTCTTCGATTTCTAAGAAGCTCTCGTTAATCCGGCTGATAATTGGATATTGAGCAATATCCACATTGAATCGATTGGCGTTGTAAACTTGTGGTATGAGAAAACAGTCGGCGGCGCTGGGCGTATCGCCCAAGCAAAAGCGTCCATGCTTTGTTTTTACAAGTGCTTCAAAAGACTCAAGTCCAAGACCAATCCAATGGCGACACCAAGCCTGTTTATCATCTTCTGAAAAGCCGTGATCCTTGGTGAGTTTTTGAAGAACGCTAAGGTTCTGTAAAGGTTGAATATCGCTGTTCACAATTTCACAAAGTTGACGAATATAAGCGCGGTCGACAATGTTTTTGGGGAAAAGGGGTTTGTCTGAAAAGTTTTCCTCGAGGTATTCCACAATGGCCATTGACTGCGCTACAAAATGGCCGACGTGTTCGAGTAGTGGAATTCTTCCGGCCGCATTCATTTTTCTGTACTCTTCTTTATGTTGTTCGCCTCCACCTTTTAAGAGGTGAACTGGCTTGATCTTATAATCAAGACCTTTTAAATTTAAAGCCAAGCGGACACGATAAGAGCTCGAAGAGCGGTAATAACTATAAAGTGCAATCATATTAGATATTTATATACCGGCTAAAGGGTTGCTTGCAACCTCAATTTCCGTTAAAACCGGTGCTGGAGAAAACTTGGATTGCAACACGCCTTATAGACGAGTGTGTTGCATCTGTCTGGAGAAACCCATGAAGCTCGGTACTTTGAAATCTAAAAGCCTGGATGGCGAACTTGTTGTTGTCAGTCAAGACAACACCCAATACGTCAAAGTCCCTGATATCGCTCCTCATTTTCGTAGGGCCATTGAAAATTGGACCGATTGCAAAGAAAAATTACAGCATGTTTACGAAAGTTTAAATAGCGGTGAGATCAAAGGTACTGCTATGGATGAGACTCTTTTCCATTCGCCATTGCCAAGAACATTTCAGTGGGCAGATGGCTCCGCGTTCTTACACCATGTGAAATTGGGTCGGATGTCTCGAAACGCAGAGATGCCAGACAGCCATTACGAAACACCTCGTATGTATCAAGGCAGTGGTGATAACTTCTTAGGACCTAAAGACAACATACCCCAAATTGATTTTGCTCATGGAACCGATTTTGAGGGCGAAGTGGGTGTGATCACAGATTTCGTTCCCATGGGCTGCTCGGCTGAAGAAGCCCTAAAGAAGATTCTTTTTTGTGTCATAATCAATGACGTGTCTTTGCGTGGGTTGATTCCTGAAGAGCTAAAAGCAGGCTTTGGTTTTTTTCATGGCAAACCCTCCTCGAGTTTTGCTCCTTTTGCCCTGACTTTAGATGAGTTAGGTGAAGCTTGGAATCAAGGGCGTATCGAATTGCCCCTTGATGTGGAGTTCAATAGTGAGTTTTTTGGTAAGGCCAGCGGAAAAGAAATGCATTTTCACTTTGGGCAGTTGATGGCCCATGCGGCAAGAACCCGCAACCTGATGCCGGGTACGATAATTGGTAGTGGCACCGTTTCTAACGACAGCACTGAGGTGGGGTCGAGCTGCTTGCTCGAGCGTCGCATGATTGAGAAAATCAACGACGGCGTTTTCAAAACTCCATTTATGAAAGTCGGGGATAAGGTCAAAATCACCATGAGCAACAAAAAGGGTGAAAACCTTTTTGGTACCATCGAACAAACGGTTGTCCAAGCTTAGTCCGTTCAGCTTATTAGTTAAAGTCGAGTCCATATTTGTTTCTAAAAACACTTATTCTCTGGGCTCGACGAGAGCTTGGGGCTCAGTTATTATGAGCTAAGTACTGAAAGAGGCTCCATGGATCGCAAAAACTTTCTAAAAACCTATGAACAGTTTCAGTTGGGTGAGCTCATCACAGAGTCCACCCATCCCGATACTATTGGACTCGCGGAGCTGGCCCAAACGGATTTACCCCAAGCCTTGGACGTTTTAAAAAATGCCGATATTCGTGCGCTGGAAATTTTTTTAGGCCACGCCGATAAACTCACTCCCTTGCGCCAATCTGTTCAGGATTGTTTAGCAAAAGGGGGGCGGATTTTTATTGGTGGTTGCGGGGCCACGGGCCGATTGGCCCTTTTACTTGAGTCTATTTGGCGTAAGACAGCAGGTGGTGACAACGTGGTCGCCTTTATGGCCGGTGGCGATGTCGCCCTGGTACATTCTCTTGAAGGCTTTGAAGACTTTCCTCAACATGGCGCCCGACACTTGAGAGAACTGGGGTTTCGTGCTCAAGATCTTTTTATAGGAGTGACGGAGGGGGGAGAAACTCCCTACGTTATTGGAGCCACAGAGGCTGCCGCTGGGATTTCAGAAAACCCAACCTACTTTTTGTTCTGTAATCCACAGGACATGTTAAAGAGAAAAGTGGAGCGCTCTAAAAAAGTCATTGAAGACAAGCGCATTACAAAAATGGATTTAACAGTCGGACCTATGGCTCTTTCTGGCAGCACTCGTATGCAAGCGAGCACCGTTTTACAGCTGGCTGTGGGTTTTGCTTTGTTTGTAGAGCTAGGTGAATCGCCACAAAAATTTGTTGAGAACTTTATAAAAAGTTACCGGGACATTTCCATGCGCTCCATTGAACCTTTGATTCAAAAAGAAATGGAGATTTATCGGCAAAAAGAGTTTGTCATGTATGTGCCTCACTCTATGGCTTTGACAGTTTTTACTGACACCACCGAACGTTCACCCACATTTAGTCTTCCACCCTTTGAATCCTCTTTGTCAGAGGAAACCAACTCCTTGTCATACGTTCTTTTGCCAGAGGCCCATGATGTTCTGCAGGCCTGGCACGAATTGCTTGGTAGACAGCCTCGCCCATTAAACTGGAAGGAAATTGGTTATCACACAACAGAGGCTTATTTGGAAAGCTTTGATTTTAGTAGGCATGCCCTAAAGCATCGTGAAGAACGTTTGCGTGGACAACGCCAATATCTTTTTGAGATCACTGAGCAACAGGCCAGGTTGCATTTCTCTTTGGATGGGATAGAAGTGGGATTGCAATGGGACGACGCCAGTTTGCTAGTGCGTAACACGCTTTTAAAAATGCTGCTCAATATCCACTCCACATTGTTGATGGGACTTCTGGGGCGCTACGAATCCAATATCATGACCTGGGTTCGACCGAGCAATGCCAAACTTGTGGATCGAGCTGCTCGTTACAGCCAAAAACTTCTCCGTGAACGCGGTATTGATGTGAACTACTTAGATATTGTGAATAAAATTTTTGATTTGAAGCAAGCACAAGGAGGACGCCCCTTTAAAGAGCGCGGCCTTGTGGGCATGGTCTGTGACCATTTTGTTAGATATAAAAAAAGGATTTGAAATGAGCCTTGAGCAACTCAAAGACATTGTAGAACTGACAACCGACAAACAAGACCTCTTAAAATATGGAAAAGATTGGTCTATGAACTTTGAAGCGGATCCGTCGGCAATTGTTTTTCCAAAAAATGAAAATGAGGTTCAAGCCACCGTCAAATGGGCCAATCAAAATCGAACTCCACTTGTACCTTCGGGCGGACGCACCGGCTTAAGCTCAGCAGCCACGGCTACCCAGAAAGAGGTTGTAGTTTCCTTTGAAAAAATGAATCGAATTTTAGATTTTAACGACACCGATCAGGTAGTCACTGTCGATCCTGGGGTGATCACAGAAGACCTTCATAACTTTGTGTCTGAAAAAGGTTATTTTTTTCCCATTGACCTTGCGGCCAAGGGCTCTTGCCATATTGGTGGTAACGTTGCCACCAATGCCGGTGGTCTTCGAGTCCTTCGTTATGGAATGATGCGCGACTGGGTTTCGGGCCTAAGGGTGGTCACAGGTGCTGGTGAAGTTTTATATTTGAATAAAAGTTTAGTTAAAAATGCCACCGGCTACGACTTTCGCAATCTGTTTATAGGCAGTGAGGGAACCCTTGGTTTCATAACCCAAATTGAACTCAATGTGACTCGTCCTCCGGAAGAAACAAGGGTTTTGGTTTTGGGACTCGAAGAGTTGCGCCATGTTGTTTCCGTATACTGTCATTTTCGACAGGCGACACGTCTTGCTGCTTGCGAAGTTTTCTCGGAATTTGCCATTCAAAAAGTCATAGAAATGCACGGCTTACAGCGTCCCTTTGAAACTCGCGCTCCTTTTTATCTTTTGCTTGAAACCGAGCACGACAAGAATGAGGACGAAAGTGTCCTCTCTGAACTCTTTGAAACTTGTTTTGAAAAGGGTTGGATCAATGATGGTGTGATTTCGCAGTCGCCCCTGCAGGCCAAGTCCCTGTGGAATTTACGTGAGTTTATAAGCGAGTCTTTAAGTCCTTTGAGTCCCTATCGCAATGATGTGTCCGTGCGCACCTCTCGCATCCCCGAATTTGTGGTGGAGATTGAACAAGCCTACCAGCGCGAGTATCCTGATTTTGAAGTGGCTTGGTTTGGTCATATTGGAGACGGAAACCTTCACATCGACATCTTGAAACCAAGTAGTATGGACAAAGTGGAGTTCATCAAGACTTGCAAACAGGCCGACAAAACCTTGTTCTCGATCGTGAAAAAGTACCAAGGATCCATTAGCGCCGAACATGGTGTGGGGTTATTAAAGAAGGATTTCTTGAGTATGAGTCGCTCGGAAGAGGAGATTCAGCTCATGAAGCAAATCAAAAAGGTTTTTGATCCTCAGGGTATCATGAACCCTGGTAAGATCTTTTAGAGCTGGCCGGCTTTCCTGTTGATTAGTTTTCGGATGACAATTGGATCCCTAGGCCGTGCTCCCGCGAGATCTTTGCGTCCACAGGCCTTACGACCTTTTTGGTCACACGCAAAGCCATAGAATAATTCAGCTTCTAAAGGATCATATATTTTGCCTTTACAGACGCGAAACAGAATGCTAAACCCCTAAATTCATTGAATTTCAGCCGTCGCGGAGAGGTGGCAGAGTGGTTGAATGCGCACGCCTGGAACGCGTGTTGGCGTTAATAGCGTCACGAGAGTTCGAATCTCTCTCTCTCCGCCAATAAGTACCTGCTTCTTTTTGCAGAAGCAGGATGTCATCAAACTTTACTGATGTAAACGCAACTAAACTCATCAATATCAAACCGATTTGGTGGGTTGTGTACTATCCAATACTTGTAGCAGTATCTCTTCTTAAGATTTCTAGATATTTATGAACTGATTAATGGATATGAAGTTTAGGCGCCAAATACTCTTTCTCGTACACCAAGCCACCCATAGGCTTTTAACCACTCCCAGTTGTAAATCAAGTTATCGGTCCAATGGTCCTTAAGAATCATCTTGATTATCAAATAATCTTTTTTATTTTTCTGGGGATTGGAAAGAAAGTTCGAGTTCTGCAGTCGGTGTAAAATGAATTTGGATATTGGATCAACCTCAGGCTTATAAGGGATGGGTAAAGCTCCTATATCGCTAATGAGGGTCCATACAATGTGCAAGCAGCGCTTCATTCCTAACTTAACAGCGCGCTTCTCGATTTCACAAAAATCCATATTTTCTCCATGCTTTTGCCAGAAAAGATAAATATCAAGGAGTTTATAAAGACCAACAAAGTTGTCCTGATAGCTGTAATTATAAATCAAGTACAAAAAATGTTCTTGGATGGACAATTCTGAATTCGCAAATAAAGATGCTTCTGTGGAATTAAGAGGGCTTTTGAAAAAACCTTGGCGGCCCATGCGTTCCCAGAACAGATGAGTGTGGACATCCACAGAGGCTTGCCAATCAGGCGATGGTTCTCCTTCAAAATTCACTCTATGACGATTACCGGTCCATAGTATTTGGTTTTTTGCTACAAAACCTTTTTCTTCTAACAGGGCTTTGGCTTTGCTAAAATGGCTAGGTTCAATAAGGTAATCCACATCTGTAAAAGATCTTTCAACAGAGGATTTAAAAATTTCTTCCACGAGGCAAGCCCCTTTGATGCGGGCGTGAGAGATTCCATGTTTTGTAAAAATAAAATCCAATTCTTTTGCTAAAACGATTAAACGATCCGTATTACCGATACAGCCCACCAAAGATGTTTGGCTCTTAGGGTCCAGGTCGCTAAATTTTAAATTCGATCGAGAAAACACATAACCTAAAAGCCCATTTTCTGAAAGAGAACTGGATCGCACTTTAATGAACTGGCTGTGGGGCACAAATTGTCCCGAAATTATTTTTTGCAAATCAACGTATTCAAATTCTTGTTGCATATCTGTATCCTAGGGTAAAGTTGAACACTCTTAAACTAAAAATGAGGACCTTATTCGACTGCAAATGACTGACATTAATAAGAGCTATGACAGATCTCAAGTTCTATCGGGTTTTTCTATAGACCTGATTCCTGGGCAGGTCTTTGGTCTAGTGGGGCCCAATGGGTCAGGAAAGACGACACTTCTTAAGTTGATAAAGGGACTCCTCCTTGAGGACCAAGGGGAGATACGCGTCAATCAAAAGATCACCTCGCCCAGGGAGCGACTACTTTCACCTGAAATTCAATACTGTGCGCCCGGTGATCGCCAGGTTTTTTCACGCCAGACAAAAGATGTACTGTAATCAGTTTTTGGCCTTGGTTATCCTGAATAATAAATTCACTAGGTCCAGTGAGAGGATCTAGTGAGCTGAATGAATTCACATCAATGGCGTGCAAGGGGCGGGGAATTGAAAAGACCAGTGAAACTGACAGAAACAGGGAAAGCCATTTTTTGCAGATAAATTCCATAAACCCTCATTTTTCATAGAGATTAGGAAATTTGATACGTTAATTCAAGTAATTCTCAGTACGCGGTGACGTTTTGCGGCTCTCAAGCGTCATAAATAGGCCTTTTTTTTTGACCTAATTCGAAAGGATTATTTACTCAATAGTGTTCTACCCAAAGAAACTTAATTGATTTTAGGCGTTTATGTGTCCAGCCTCAGGTCTTTTGCTGGGAAGTTAACAGTCGTAAAGACTAGTTCTCTGTTTTGGCACACTTGCAATAGTAATAAGGTATGAAGAATTTCGTTATAGCTGTTTGTTTAGGCGTTATGGCATCACAATTTTCTCTCTTATTGAGTTCAAGCCCCGACTTGGAGACTGTGAAATCGCGCCATAATCTTTTTAAGTCTGTATTTGGTGATCTCGATGATCAGCTCGTTGCTAAAGGATTAATATCCGATGAAAAGCTTCATGAAATTGGGGCGGTCTTTGGATTGTGCTATCCAAATCCTGAAGCCATTGATTATAGTAAGTAACTCAAGTTCAAAACGTAGATTTCACTACGAGAATTCTTAATCAAAATATTACCAAAAACATCCAAAAGAAAAGAGCACCGCTGATTTGATTTTGCCATCAAAAAACGCGGTGCTTCTGCAAAAAGAAGCAGGTACCTAGAGTTGTCCGAAGCCGTCGCGTGGGCAGTAGTAGGTGACCTCATGGGTTCCCTCGGGGAGGGGCTCGTTGAAGTTGACACGGCTACCCTGCACAGTCACGTCTTGAATCATAAGAATCTCACCAGTAGCAAGAGTCACGAAAATGTCGGGAATGCCATCGTAAGTAATATCAACCGGTTCACAAGAAAGTTGTGTGAACTTGACCTGCTCTAAAACTTTGTCGCCTATGTCTTGGAGTAAGTTTGAATAATTATTGGCACAAACAGAGCCGACAATCCCACCTGTTAGCTGTGAAAGTTGATTATAAACATTCCCCTGGTTTGCACCAGTATTACAGGTGGTGTCTCCAGGTATCCAAATTATAGAGTGAAACTCAAAACTTTTTTGACCTGCAAAAGCCGAGTCCACATAACTGACCAAGTTTTCTGGAACACTTGTTGGCTGGTTGTTTAAGCAACCACCATTGCTACACTCGTCTTCATCAGATATTAGGATGACCGCAAGGGCGGCGTTGGGTCGAAAAAATTCTCCGTGAACCGCACTGGAGGCGCTTCGCTCAAGGGCTCTAAAAGTGGTATGGATACCACGCTCGGTACCACTCCCATTTATGCCCACATAAATAGCGTCTGCAAGTAAATCTTGGGCGACGGCTTGGCTTTGTTCGCCAGCGCGAAGGATAAAATGGTTTCCATTGTTGCTTCCAAAGGATCGAAATTGACCGTCGCCCCATGCACGAGGGACACCTTGCGGATCATTTACGGAGGTTCCATTGCGCGGATCCGTAGTTGTCATAGCAATTTGCCAGTCTAAATCTTTGGTAATCTCCATAAAGCCAGAGATTCGATTGGCCAATTCATTTTGCTCTTGGCTCATCGAACCAGAGTTATCAATGACAAATAGAATATCGACTACACCGGCGGCAAACACATTAATCGTTTGAGTGCGAGTTTCAAATTGCGGACCTGGAGTTGGAAAAACAAAGCCGCCGGAGCCGCCACCAGAACCATTTCCACCACCGCCAGAGCTTGCACCACCACTATCTGTGTTGCCACCCGAACCATCTGTTCCAGCAGAAGAGTTGTTTTCGTCAGAGGGGCTGTTCGAAGCCATGTCGGATCCTAAACAACTTACGAGTAATGGTGCCGCAATCAATGTCAGCAAAATTGAGCTGTATGATTTCATGACCGGTCTCCTTTATATGTGTTCTAAATTCAAAACACATCTTTAAGGTACACTTGTGCAAATGCCGTGCTAGGTTAAAGTCTCTGATTGAGAACAGTTCAATTTTGAAAACTAGTTCAACATTTTACCTAAACTTTGCAGCGGATTATCCAATCAAAAAATATAAATAGGATATTAGTCACTTCTCTTTTGTTTTTAAGAGACGTGACAAAATCTTAAGAAGAGACAGCCTCGCGAGAGTGAAATTGAGATTTTTCCATGCAGTAATTTTTAAAACTTTGGCTTGAGCAATCCTCTCCAAATGATTTTTTTTGTAGTGTTCGTTATTGTGTCAATTCAAAGCGTTTTAATATGAGAAAATTTATTTGAAGTTTTGTTTTTTTGTGTGGATCATTTTCAGCTGTCCAGAATGTGTGGAGTTAGCTTAGTAATTTTATGCAGTTAGAGATTTTGTCAAATCCGTGGTCGCCGCTCGGTCTGTACCTAGTCTAAGTTCTAGTTTTCACTAGCTAATTTTTGACGATCTGAGCTGCCTCAGATTGGTATACAAAATTGTGTTGTCGAGCTTCGACCCGCTCCAAAAAGTAAGCCGCACCTGCCCAGCAAAATGGAAGGCAATTAAGGAGTACTCAGTGCCTTGAACGCATTGAGCATGCCATATCCAAACTCTGAATTGGGAGTTTGATTGGCGGGCAGTCCCGGGCAACTGGTTTTTGCAGAAGACCCGTCAGCGCTGTTTTCTATGATTTCAATGGTTGCGTCCACCTGCCCAATAAGTTCTGGACGATAAGACCATAACAGTGCCGCCACACCAGCGGCCTGGGGAGAAGCCATCGAAGTTCCCGGCTTGTCATCGTAATCGTTGGGTCCGGTTGTTACAGCCGAGCGAACAAATGCTCCGGGTGCGACAATATTGGGTGCAACTCTTTGCTCAAGGTTCGAGGGACCACGCCCCGAAAAGAAAGCCACTTCATTGAGAAAAGTATTATAGGCACCAACTACCAGAATGTCGCCAGCATGTCTTGCCGGAGTGTCGGCAATTGAACCGCAATGAGGACCGTTGTTGCCCGCAGCCGCTACAAGTAAAATGCCCGCCTCTTTGTAAGCCTTTACTGTCTGATGAAACTCGTCGCCGCGGCAACCTTCGCTACCAGGACAGGACCAAGAGTTATTGACAATGTGGGGGGCTAGTTCGGGACGTCCCTCAGTTTTTGCATGACCACCCAGAGGATAGGGGGAGAGAAAAAATTCAAAACATTCTAGGTAAGTGGCAACGCTACCTTCACCGTTGCGCATATTGCGGCAACCCATCCATTGAGCCTTTGGGGCAACACCGATGCGATTGCCAGCTCCGTCATCACCGACCATAGTTCCCATTGTATGAGTTCCATGATCTCGGTCGTCACAAGGTTCTGGTGAGTCTGTGGTACATGGCCCAGAGCTGGTTCCATGAATGGCGTCGTGCCAATTGTAGTTGTGGTCGATATCAGATTCAGACTGATAACCACGATATTGTTTTTTGATAGAGTTGTGTTGCCAGTAAAAGCCTGTGTCGGCTCCGGCAATGACAATGCCCGCTCCATATGTGTTAAAATTTGTCCAAGCTAGGTCGGCTTTTATCAGTTGTAAATGGGGCTCGACGTTGTGTTTTTCAATTTCGTCTAGAACGGGAAGCTTCATGGTAATTTTGCTGTTGTTTCGAACACGCTCAACTTGGGGAAATAAAAGAATCTCATTAAGTAACTTTTTATCAGCATTTGAAACTCGAACAGCATTTTCCACAAAAAAGGACTGAAAGTTATAAGACTTTGCCGAGAGGTGGTTGAGAAATTCTTTTTGGCTTTTTTCGGCCTGTCCAATGAGTTCTTGCACCACGTACTGTATGCGTTGATCACGATCTAAGATATGTTTAGCATCCCAATGTTTTTCTTGGGCATTAAAGTAAAAAAGAACGTCGATCTCTTGTTGCTTTTCAAGTTTTGTAAAAATGTCTGGGCTGATATCAACTTTAGCAAAAGCAGAGGGGAAAGAAAATAAAAGCGTGATGATACAGAGTATGGGCATAAGACCTTCTTCCTTGAAGTGTTTTTCTTAGCCTAAGCTGTAAGAAAGCATTTTTCAATCACGTAAAGACGACCTAATTGGGATTGGATAGAGATATTGCGTGGTATCTCAATGGCCTCAATATTTTTATTAAAAGCGAGCCAAGCACTGCTCTCGGATCTTGGGAACAATGCAATAAAAAGACTGTTCGCCTTATCTGGAGTGACCATAACCGTTAAAATAGAAGCGACCTCGTCCCTGCTGAATAGGCGATAAGATTTATGTTCAAAACACTGATACCGAATGTGCTCAGAGTGCTGCTCTTCTCGCAATTTATCTAAGAAGAGTCCGTTGCTGAGATGATCAATAATAAAAACAAAGTCATACTTTTTTAGATACTGATGGAAACTTTCACGAATTTTAGGAATGGATTCGCCGACAAGCCAAGGCCCTAGTTTATCAGAGATGCGGTCGAGGATTTTCAATTGATCGTGAGTTGGATTCATTGGAACCCATATCTTAATTTCGACATAGGGTTTGTGGAGGCGAAAGCCGAGTTGAAATTGATCGCCAACAAGGCTTTCCGTGATATGTGAGATCTCAGACTCTGGAGCCCCTAAGCAAACCCATGTTCTCAAAACAAAGTTGCGTTTTGGAGTGAAATCACTATTTAGCAAAGGCAATAAATAGTCGTTAAACATTTTTTTCAGCTCTGAAGGGGGGCCGGGCAGGCAAGCTAACGTCGGGAACCCATTCTTTTTTAAATAGAATCCGGGCGCCACACCGTTGGCATTTTGTAGAGGAAGAGCGCCACTCGGAAGCAAAGCCTGTTGCCGATGACCCTCGCGCAATGTGACACCTCTGGCTTTTAATTTTCCCTCAATTAGGAGGAGCAGCTCTTTATTCAACTGGAGTTCGGAGCCGGTCCATAGGGCGACGGCTTGACGAGTAAGATCGTCGCGTGTGGGGCCAAGACCTCCTGAAATAAGAATGAGCTGACAGGATTTTTTTAGAAAGTCGAGAGCCTGATCAATTTCTTGAAGGTTGTCGCGCGCCGATAGATGATAAAGGTTTTCAAAGCCTAATTTTTCCAATTGTTGAGCGAGCCAGACTCCATTGCTATTTGTAATTTGGCCCTCGACCACTTCATTTCCAATAGCTAACAGACCGACTCGAATTTCCATATATGAGTCTTAACAAGATTGTTGGCGATTGTCGTATAAAATTAATAAAAATTAGTGGCGTATAATGATTTCAAGACGACGATTTCGACGTCGATTGATTTCCGAATTGTTTCGAACGAGCGGCTTTGTGGGGCCATGTGATTGTATGGTAATGCGTTCGGGGGCGATGCCACCCTTTTCTATTAGGGCTTGGGCTAAGGTATTGGCACGGGCGGCAGAAAATTCCCAATTGGATTTAAATTTAGAGGTCTTGATATTTTTGTCATCCGAGTGACCAGATACGAGAATGTCCCCGTCGACATCCTGTGCAAGATCAGAAAACTTACTGATCATGGAATCAAAACTTTTATTGAGGCGCGTGTAATTTTCTGGGAATGCCGAACTTTCTGCAAAGCGAAGGATCAGATCATTGTCTTTTTTATCAATTTCCATTTTCCCGGCCTTGATTTCCTCTTCAAAGCGTTGAAAAATCTTTTTGAAATTTTCATCCAACTTTTTCTGTTTTTCAAGCACGGCCAATTTATCATTTTTTTCCATGAGATTTTTAATGCCTTGGAGTTGAGGGTCTAGAATATTAGCTGTTCCCTCTCCGACACTCATCGGCGAGCGCGATCCGCCCGGACGAAATTCTTGTTGGATAAAGCTAGAGCCCTTCGGGGGTTCGTCAAAAACACTTACCCTTTGCACACCAAAAGCCATCTTAAGGGAACCAGATACCTTACGAAAACGTGTGGCATCGATCTCAGACATGGAAAGTAGCAGCACAAAGAAGGTCAACAACAGCGACATCAAGTCGGCAAATGTTGTCATCCAACCGGGAGCCCCCTTTTTTGGCTGCTTCTTACCCATTATTAAGCTGCCTTTCCAGCTTCATCTGCTTGGCGCTTTAAATGATGGGGTAAATATTCTCTGAGAGAGTCTTTGATGATCTTAGCATTCAGACCAGATGAAATTCCCATAATGGCATCGATACAAAGATTGTAGTTCTTCTCTTCTTCTTCACTGCGAAGTGACAATTTGTCGGCAATAGGCTGAGAAAAAACGTTGGCAATAACGGCACCGTATAGTGTTGTTAAGAGTGCAACAGCCATGGCAGGACCAATAGACTTTGGATCTTTCATATTCGCCAACATGTCCACAAGACCGATAAGAGTCCCGATCATACCCATGGCAGGGGCAACATCAGTCAGGGCTTCAAAAATTTTACGTCCCTGTTCATGACGGGTGATAGTTAACTCACGCTCTTTAGTTAAGATGTCGCGAATCACCTGTGGGTCATAACCGTCGACAAGCATCATAACACCACGATTCAAGAATTCATTTTTGACCGGTATTCCTTCGAGAGCTAAAATCCCACTTTTCTTGGCAGCTTGTGCCAGTTCGTACACCTGCTCGACTAAGTCTTCGGGTTTATCCACTTTTGAAGAGAAGGCTTTGATCGCCACTTTGATTGCATTAGGGATGTGTTTGATACTAAATTTGACAGCCACGACAAAGAAAGATCCAACAACAACGATAAGAATCGAGGGGATGTTGATAAACATTGATGGTTTGTTACCCAGCAGGATGGCTGCTAGAATGACTGTCAAGGCTCCTACTAAACCTATCAGCGTCGCTATATCCACTTTGTGCCCCATTTGTTAAGGTTTTCTAAGTATTTTATCGGTTTAAGCTTTGAAAACGTTGACTGACCGAAGGTCGAGAAGTCCAAGAAAATAGGGGTTAGAGAAAAAGATCGACCTTGTTTGAAAACAGGGCTAATTTGTTTTAAATCTGTGTTTATGTGGTCCAGTCTCGTGACCTATTTTTAAAAAGGTGGTTTAAAATGAAACAAATTTTCTTCGTTCTGATGATAGCTCTATTCGTATTGGGGGCCCAGGCTCACTCAGATAAGGGAAATAATGAAGGTCCTTCGGTCCAGGTCGAGATGGGGACAAAGAAGTTTGGTGCTCCCGTTCTGGACAAAGCGACGGAGTCGCTATCAGGTATCACCCAAAATTTTGATAAATACCAAGGAAGGACCGTGACTTTTGATGCCACTGTCAAAAAAGTCTGCAAAAGCAAAGGTTGCTGGATGACCCTCGACGATGGAAACACACAAGTGCGCACTCTATTTAAAGATTATGGATTTTTCGTTCCCAAAGAGATCTTGGATCAAAAAGTTCGAGTGACGGGAAGGATGCTTCGCAAAAAAGTGTCTGCCCCGACCCTTCGCCATTACCTTAAAGACGAAGGGGCCAAACTTGCTGAGATCAAAAAAATCAAAACTGGCAAATGGACTTTTGAATTTGTTGCCGATGGCGTTGAAATTCTTTAAAAGTAGTCTTTGATGACAAAAAAAGAACGGGCAGCTGTGGTACAAGAAAAGCTGCAACTGCTTTATCCAAATCCACCCATACCTCTTCATCACAAGGACCCATACACTCTATTGATTGCCGTATTGCTTTCTGCTCAATGTACGGATGAGAGAGTCAATCAGGTCACTCCTTTCTTATTTAAAAAGGCAGACCGACCCAATAAAATGATTAAGCTCTCAGTTGAAGAGATTCGCCAAATTATCAAACCCTGTGGCTTGAGTCCTAAAAAGTCCAAAGCGATTTTTGAACTCTCTAATATTTTAATTAACGAGCATGATGGTCAAGTTCCTCAGAGTTTTGAAGAGCTCGAGAGGCTACCGGGTGTGGGCCATAAAACAGCCAGTGTCGTCATGAGCCAATCATTTGGTTTTCCCGCCTTTGCTGTGGACACCCATATTCACCGCTTAGCTCAACGCTGGGGTCTAACGAGTGGGAAAAACGTTGTACAGACTGAAAAAGACTTAAAAAGTCTTTTTCCTGAAGAGATCTGGAACGACCTGCATTTACAAATTATTTACTACGGACGTGAGCACTGCCAGGCAAGGCGCTGCTTTGGCTTAGAGTGTGAAATCTGCACAACTCTTTATCCAAAACGCAAAAAACCAATCCTCAGCATTAAGGCTTAAAAAACGGATTCACTTTCCTGTGCAAAATTTCCCGAGCACCATTGTAGTTTTAGGCTCTGGCAAGCTGGACGCGTTTTCACCCGTAGGGTGAAATGCCAGTAAGGGCATGGAGCCCGGCCTAAAACTACAATGGTGCTCGGGAAATTTTGCACAGGAGAGAGAACCATTTTTTGGTACTTAATAAGCCAAGTGAGGCGACAGCCATTTTTCAATGTGGGACGCAGTGACCTTTTTGCGCTCGGCATAGTCCGTGACCTGCACTTTGTCCAGTTGACCCACATGGAAATAACGAGCTTCGGGATGCATAAAGTAATAACCCGAAACAGAACTAGGTGGATTCATGGCAAATGTCTCTGTCAAGGCCACGCCAATTTTTTCTTCGGCACCGAGCAGATTCCAAATAGTTTGCTTTTCCGTGTGGTCGGGACAAGAGGGGTAGCCGATTGCTGGACGAATGCCCTGATATTTCTCCTCGATAAGCTCCTGTATGGTGTGATCTTCATGAATGCCATAAAAATCTTTGCGAACCTTTTCATGCAAGTACTCGGCAAAGGCTTCTGCCAGACGGTCACCAACAGCCTTAATCATAATTGAAGAGTAGTCGTCGTTGTCCTTTTCAAACTCCTTGGCCATTTCTTCAACGGTATGACCCGCTGTTACGGCAAAAGCTCCAATGGAGTCCTTCACCCCGCTGCTCTCGCCGGCAATGAAGTCAGCCAAACAGAAATGAGGATTGTCTTTTTTCTTAATGGCCTGTTGGCGCAAGAAGTGAAGGCGAGCAAGTTCGTTGCGTCTATTTTTTGGATCGAGGATCACAACGTCGTTGTTGTCGCGATAAGCTGGCCACAGGCCAAAGATCCCTTTGGGACGAATGCGGCCTGATTCTCGTATGGTTTGCAGCATATTCTGAGCGTCATCAAAAAGCTTTCGAGCCTGCTCGCCGTATTTGTCGTTCTTCAAGATCGCAGGATACATGCCTTTCATCTGCCAAGCCCAAAAGAAGGGAGACCAGTCAATGTAGGGCACCAGTTTGTCGACCAAAATTTCTTCTGTAAAAACTCCAAAATTTTTAGGAAGGGGTGTGGGGTTGGGGTTTTTTCGCATCCAGTTGTTGGTGTTGGCATAATCGTAAGGGACAAGATTGCTTCCAGCATCTTTCTTAGCAAGATAGTTCTCACGCAATTTACCGTAAGATTCTTTATAATTTTTTTGAGTCTCTTCCTTGGTGTTCTCGCCCAAAATGCGGTTGCAAACATCGACGACAAGGGAGGCGTCGCTAACGTGGGCGACAAGATGGTTGTATTCGGTATCTATTTTAACCGCAGTGTGGATACGACTGGTGGTCGCTCCGCCAACTAAAAGCGGTGTGGTGATTCCTTGCTTTTGCATTTCGCGAGCATTGCTGATCATTTCATCCAAAGAGGGCGTGATCAAACCGCTCATTCCAATAATATCGGCATTATGCTCTTTGGCCGCCTGAATAATATTATCGCAACTGACCATCACGCCCAGGTCAATGACCTCGTAACCGTTGCAGGCAAGGACAACGCCGACAATGTTTTTCCCAATATCGTGAACATCACCTTTGACCGTTGCAATGACAAAAGTTTTTTGACTATCACCTATCTTTTTTTCTTTCTCCATATAGGGCTGAAGATAAGCAACTGCTTTTTTCATCACCCGCGCACTTTTCACAACTTGCGGTAAGAACATTTGCCCAGCGCCAAAAAGATCACCCACCTTTTTCATCCCATCCATAAGAGGACCTTCAATGACAAGTAGGGGTCTTTGCAAATCGGCACGGGCTTCTTCGGTGTCTTGATCCACGTACTCGGTAATACCGTGGATAAGGGCGTGGCGAATGCGCTCGGCATAGGTTTGGTTGCGCCAAGTGAGATCCTGTTTGCGTTCAAGACTTTTTTCACCCTTAAAGCGATCGGCGTAATCGGTCAGGCGTTCGGTGGCATCGCTGCGACGGTTGAGGATCACATCTTCAACGCGTACAAGGAGTTCGGGTGGAATATCTTGGTAAACCGCCAGCATACCGGCGTTGACGATCCCCATGTCCAACCCCGCGCGAGTGGCATGGTACAAGAATACACTGTGCATGGCTTCGCGAACCACATTGTTACCGCGAAAAGAAAAAGAGACATTGCTGATACCACCACTGGTTTTGGCCAGGGGGCATAGTTTTTTAATTTCACGAACAGCTTCGATAAAATCGAGGGCGTAGTTGTCGTGCTCCTCAATCCCCGTCGCCACAGTGAGAACGTTGGGATCAAAAATAATATCTTCGGCTGGAAAGCCGACATCTTCAGTCAAAATTTTGTAAGCGCGGGTGCAAATTCTCACTTTATCTTCACAAGTGGCGGCTTGTCCCTTTTCGTCAAAGGCCATGACCACGACAGCGGCACCATAGGTCATCAAAGTTCTCGCCTGTTCTTTGAAAACCTCTTCGCCCTCTTTAAGGCTGATGGAATTGACAATGGCTTTACCCTGAATATTTTTAAGCCCCTTTTCAAGCACGGACCACTTGGAACTATCGACCATAATAGGAACTCGTGAGATATCAGGCTCGGAGCCAACAAGGCGCAAAAAGCGCTCCATTGCCTCTTCGCCGTCGATCATCCCCTCATCAAAATTGATGTCGATGATATTGGCGCCACTGTCCACTTGTTGGCGGGCAATATCGAGGGCCTCTTCAAAACGCTCTTCAGTAATCAACTTTTTAAAACGAGGCGAGCCCATGACGTTTGTGCGTTCGCCGACCATCACAAAGGTCCCAGAGTTTTCTATACAATCAATATTGTATGGTTCAAGACCCGAGAGGCGCATCTTTTTAGCAATAGAAATTAAAGGGCGCGGTGGATTGCTTTGTGTTTTTTCAATAATCGCTTGGATGTGTTCAGGAGTGGTTCCGCAACAACCACCAATCAAGTTGACGTAATTACTTTGCACCATGTCGAGAAGGGCCTCGCCTGTATGCTCGGGAGTTTCGTCATAACCAGTTTCTGAAAGGGGGTTGGGCAGGCCCGCATTGGGATAACAACTGATAAAACAATCGGCAATAGCACTCAATTCGCGAATATAGGGCTTGAGCTCGTTGGCACCAAAGGCGCAGTTTAAGCCAACGGCCAAAGGCTTGGCGTGGCGGACCGAGTTCCAAAAAGCTTCGATAGTTTGTCCAGAAAGGGTGCGTCCCGATTTATCGGTAATAGTTGCCGATAAGATCATGGGAAGTTTGCGCCCTTGACGACGGAAAACATTGTCAGCCGCCTTGATACAAGATTTAAGATTGAGAGTGTCGATAAAGGTCTCAGCTAGAATTAAATCCACTCCTCCCTTCATAAGGGCCGTGATTTGTTCTTCAAAGTTTTCGACGAGTTGGTCAAAGCTAATATCGCGATGACCGGGGTCGCTAACATCTGGAGAGAGAGATGTGATTTTTGTGGTAGGGCCCATAGAGCCAGCCACCCAAATGGTGCGATCAAACTCGCTTGCTACTTCGCGCGCCAATTGGGCCGAAACTTCATTGATCTCATAGGTGTATTGTTCGCATTGGAAATCCGCTTGAGAAACTCGGGTCCCACTGAAAGTATTGGTGCTTATGATATCTGAGCCGGCCTGTAAGAAGGCTCGGTGCATTTTTTTGACAAGATCAGGAGAAGACAAACTCAAAAAGTCGTTATTGCCTTGAAGAGAACAGGGGTGACTTTTAAATCTCTCGCCACGGAAGTCCTCTTCAACAAGCTTCATCTTTTGAAAGCTGGTTCCAATTCCACCATCAAAGTAAAGAATACGACTTTTTAGGGCCTGTCGGATGTCTTGCAAGGCTTTCTCCTTTTTTTGAGTCCGTCATCATACTGAATATTGACCACCATTCAATTTCTTTTATGTTGATTGAGCCTGTGTGTGGTTTGCTGGACGATCATTTTGAGCTTTCGCAGCTCGTCGGCCGTGGGGGCGCCTCTCAGAACAAGCTGCTTGAGCATGACGAGGGCGTTCCAGCGGGTGTGGGTTTCAAGATCAAAGTTTAAAGCCTCAAGCCACTCACGCAAAAAGGGTTCGGGGTCTTGAATGGGTTCTGTGCTTTCTGAGCTTGGCAGTGGCCCTTTAATGTCGACTGCAGAGTGAATTGTCTGCAAAGCGGCCACTACGGCGTGGGATAGGTTCATGCTCTGTAATGAGCCAGGTAGCTCTAAATGCACCAGTTGGTGAAGCAAATCACAGTCTTCTTGGGAGAGTCCGTGGTCTTCGGCACCAAACATCAAATAGGTGGGGCGGCTGACATCAAGAAAACCCTCTTTTAATAAGGTGTTGAGTGCTTGATTGGGGCGTCGTCGCCCTTGTCTGCGGCTAAATCCCAGCCGTAGCCCCTCTGGTTCCCTTGAAAAAAACTCATCCCACGATCTGTAAAGCGTGTGCTTTTCGAGAGGGCCTTGCCCCTGGGCCGCACCTTGATGGGCCTCAAGATTGATCTCGCACTGGGGTGCAACCAAAATCAATCTTTGCACGGCAAAATTTTCCATGGCTCGAGCCACTAAACCCACATTGCGAGGGTATTTAGGGGAAACCAAAACAATTTTTAAAAAATTCATAAAGTCTTATGGGCGATGAGCAAACCATCGTCAATCACAACACTCTTCTTGGGGTATATTTCTTTGGTTTTGTGAAGAGAGGTCTCGATTTCCTTGCGGAGAGAATCACCATCGGGGATTTGGTAGCACAGTTCGACCAACTCTAGGCGAGCCAACCAGTCATTGGAAAATCCTTTTTGCAACACAGACCAGATGTCTTGAATAGCCTGGAGGCAGACTGTGCCGGCCCTAAGTTTTCGGATTCGATCCAATATTTGGTTGTATTCCTGATCCTCGGGGCTGGGGGGGCGAGGGGCAACACGTTTCTTTGCAAAGCTATCGGTTAGACCATAACTTTTTCGATCGGCAGGGCCGGCAAAAACGGATTCGATCTTGGATCCCACCGCCATATCAAAAGTTCCCCATGAGGGATCAAAGAGTGTGCGTTCTCCTAAATGAACTCGGCACTCGTTAAAACTTAAGAGACAAAGTTCACGACGTTGAGTTCTTTGGATGTCCTTCAATACGCCTAGCACTTCCACACCGGATTCAAATCGCAAATGGACTTTTTTGCCAACGACTAAACCAATAGCTTCCAGATCCTCACTAGAAGACCAAGACAGGCAGTCCTCCAAGCCCTCGATAAAGCCCAGGGGTGAACTAAAACCATGGGAGTGATAAGTTTTATTGTGTCCCTTGAGCTCGAGTCCACCTACACAAAGTTGAGTGGGGCCTTCTAGGCGATAGTAAATACACTCGCCGTCGTTCTCAATAAAATCGGCCACGACTCCGGAAATTTGCAAGCCCGAATTCAGTTGGATAGTGTTCACAGTTTTGGCTTCGATAGCCTTATTCAAGCCAAATATTCCCCCTTTTTTGTAAGACAGTTTTAAAGAGAGTTCGTGAAGCACTTGGGTGAGGTGGGCAAATGAAGGAGTGACAAAGAGCTGAGGTTGGGGCTCGGTGATGTCATAATTGTAATCAATGCAGTCCACAGTGAGCGGAATTTTTTTAACATCGTCTTTAAGGCAGCTCTTTGCCTCGCCATATGAAGAGAGTAAACCGGCACCATAAATTTTAGGATCTTTAAGATCACCTATCAATCCGTACTCAGCCGTCCACCAATTCATCCGGCCAAGAAGTGTGGCCTCAGAAGTCACGGTCATATTGCGTGCCACAGTCTCTAATTTTTGAGTGGCCTCAAGAATCTGTTCTTCTGTGGAACTGGGGTGCTCTTTAATGTCCGAAAGTTCGCGAATAGCCTCGTAGAGTGCTAAATCCTGACTGGAGACAATGGCGTTTTTGGCCACGCTTGCGTACCGCTTGAGGTATTTCGCAAATTCGGGTTGAATCAAGAGCGGAGCATGTCCCGCGGCTTCGTGAACAATGTCTGGCGCCGGAGTGTAAAGCAGATGATCAATAGAGCGCATATCGGTGGCAATTGGTAAGATGCCTAGGCTTTGTAGCTCCATAAAAGCAGCAGGTGGGATAAATCCACTGACGGGCACCGCCGACCAGCCAAACTCTTTTAATTTGGCGCAGATGTTGTCGATGCTAGGAATAGATTCAACTGTGATACCCGTTTTCTCTAACCCCTCAAGATAAGATTGATGAGCATTTTGGGTGAGGTAGTTTTTTAGTTGGCGCAGGATATAGCGCCATACGGTCTGATCCATTGGCTGATACTGGGATTCATCTTGCTCGATCACAAACTCTTTTAAGTGATCGGGAATATTTTTAATAACGTCTTTAACTGTGCTCAAGGCTCATGTCCTTATAAAAAGGGGTCATCTTTATCCAAGTATTTGATGTAGTCGGCGACTCCATCCTCAAGCCCCCATTGGGGCTTGTGAAAACCTTGGCTGAGAAAGCGTTGCATTTTTGCCTCGGTAAAATATTGGTAACGAGGACGGATATCCTCGGGAACATCAACCCAGTCGATTTGCACTTCACAGTTTAGATTTTTAAAAACTTGTTCGGCGAGACTGAGCCAAGTTCGGGCTTTACCAAATCCCATATTGTAGATACCAGAATAGCCTTTGCCATCCATTATTTCCATGATCCAAGAGGTGATATCCTTAACATAGACAAAGTCGCGGAGCTGTTCGCCATCTTTGTAATCAGGGTGGTGGGATTTGAAAAGCTTTAAACGTCCATTGACCTTGATTTGGCGATAGGCTTTAAAGACAACACTGCTCATGTCTTTTTTAAAATATTCGTTGGGTCCGTAAACATTAAAAAAACGCAAGCCCATCCAAAGGGGCGGAAATTTGTCTTGGGTTAAAACCCAGCGATCAAAGTTCACTTTAGAATCTCCGTAGGGATTCAATGGTTTCAAGAAATTGGGATCAGTTTGATCGTCAAAGCCTTGGGCGCCATCACCATAACAAGCGCCGCTGCTTGCGTAGACAAAAGGTGTCTCTGTGTCGCGACAGTGTTCAAAAAGTATTTGGGTGTAAAGAGTGTTGTTTTGGTAAAGAAAGTCCACATTCATTTCAGTGGTCGACGAGCAGGCGCCCATGTGAATCACCCAATCAAATTTTTGAGTGGGGTTTTGTTTCAGGTGATCTAAGAACTCTTTATGGTCCATGAATTGAGAATACTGACGCTTTTCTAAAATGCCGGGGCGAGCTCCTGGTGGAACAGTGTCGACACATAAAATATCTGTGAGCCCTTTTTGGTTAAGTTCCCAAACCAGGGCACTTCCTATAAAACCAGTGGCACCAGTTACAACAATCATAATAAAATCCTTTAAAAATCTGTGACTTCTATTTCTAGAGGAGGGCCGGATCGGAGACAAGGATTAAAGTGCGCGCAAAAACACATGCCTCTCGCGGCGCGGTGTAGGGCTACTCAAAGCGAAGTGGAGCGATTCCGCCAAAGCGAGTTCTCATATTTGTGGCCTGTCCCTGGTAGAGACGGGCCGTATAGCTTTGCACTCGTCCCGCAAAACTATAGAAGCGAAGGTCGAACTTCATTTTGTGCTCAACGCCATCCATTTCAAAAATCTGTTGTCCCGCGGGACAAAGCTCCTGAGCCAAGAAGTCGGGAGAGTATATCCCCTCAAAGGCTTTGCGTGAAATACCTTTGCCATTAAACACGGCTTTGCTGCCATAGGATTGTGAGGGTTTAAAGAAAAACTTTTTGCGCTGACTCCAGAGTGCCTCTTTGCTTTCAAACTCTTTAAAAAGCTGAGAGTGGGGAATGATGTTCTGTAAATCAGGGGTCAAATTGTCGCGCAAAAGCTTGAGCCTTTTTTTGTCAGCCAGCAAAAAGTAACCAAGTGGATTGGGCGAGATCGGAAAAGAGTTTTGTAGGTAAGCGGTTTTCAGATAAGTCGAGTCGGGTTGTTCCAAGTAAAAATCAGTACTGCGATTGTAAATCCCATCTATCTTGCTCAGACCAATTTTAGAGCTGGCTTCAATCGAGACTTGGTGTCCCAGCTTCTCGAGCCATTCCTTGTAAAGCAAGAACTCAAAATAGAGCCCTTCTTTTTGTGGTTCCCTGTCCGCAATAACAAGACGACTTGGCTGACTCAGAGAAAATGTCTCAACAAAACTTTTTTGTAACTCTACTAGATCAGGATCTGGTGGGATCAAACCCTGTGCCAGATAAAGGTAGTGACTTGTCATATAGAGAGAGGCGTTGGTGTTGACCTCGATCAGCTTCAGTCCCTGCTCGGGATTGTAGTGAAAATCAAAACAGGTCAGAAGGCTCGGGGTTCGAGGCCAAGTCAGCCATGCCTGATCACTAGGGAGCTGGTCGCGGTAGTCTTGGCCGTTCACCAAGGTTTCTATATGAGAAACAAATTCTTTTACTTTCTCTAAAACGGCCATAGGGAGGCTGAGGCAAAAAGGCGAAATCAATTCTTTTTTTATTAAAGAGTTGTTGGCAATGGTTTGGCCACAATTGGGAAAATATTTTTGCAGGGTCTGTATAAAGTCTTGGTGAATTTCTGGATGAGTCATAAAAAAAGCGATCTCCATTTGCAAGAGATCGCTTGAAAAAAAGAATATAAATTTGGATTAAGCACTGACGTGTTTATCGCCGGGTGTCCAGCCTGCGCCGCAAAGTTCGCCAGACTGCAAGCCTTGAAGGACGCGAAGTATCTCACCGGCATCACGGCCCACACTCAAGTTATGGATGCCCATATACTGAATGGTCCCTTCTGGATCGATTATAAAAGTTCCACGAGTGGCAATACCAGCATCTTCAAGAAGAACGCCAAAATCACGGCTGACACGTTTTGTGACATCGCCAATAAGTGGGTAACCCAGATCTTTTAAATCATCGGCAATCCAACGCTTGTGGGAGTGAACAGAGTCGATGCTGCAACCGATAACTTCGGCACCCAACTCTTTGAACTTGGGAAGGGCGTCACGAAACTGAGTGATTTCGGTTGGGCAAACAAAAGTGAAGTCCAATGGATAAAAAAACAAAACCGTCCACTTTCCCTTGTAATCGTTGAGATTGATGTCTTTGAATTCACCACCATCTACAACAGCAGGAGCTGTGAAATGAGGGGCAGGCTGGCCAATCATGGGCATTTTGAATCTCCTTTTTTAAGTTAAACGGTACTTTTAGAACCTTAGTCCGTCTGAGTCAAAAGAGAATTGAATTATGGAAACCATTCGTCTAGAAGTCCATTAGAGCAAAGCTAGTTCTGCGAACTAAAATAGAGTTTGTTAAGGCCTTCTTCAGGGGTGTGTCATGAAAATTGTGTCTTGGAATGTCAACGGCATTCGGGCTTGTCAAAAAAAGGGTTTTCTCGACTTTTTTGAACGCGAAAAGCCAGATGTCCTATGCCTGCAAGAAACTAAAGCTCATACAGAACAGTTGGATGAGTCTTTAATCAACCCCATGTCCTATGACAGCTTTTGGTCCTCCGCCTCCACCCGTCGTGGTTATTCTGGAGTTGCCACCTACACCAATCTTCCCGTTCAATCTGTCGATTACGGGGTTGGGTTTAAAAAGTTTGATGAGGAGGGACGTTTTGTTGTCACTCAAATTGCAGATATCACGATTTATAACGTTTATTTCCCGAATGGATCAGCCCGGGAGGAGCGTCATCACTTTAAACAGGAGTTTCTAAGAAAGTTCCTGCGCCACTTGATGAAGCGTTTGGCAGCTGGCGAGAAAGTCATTGTTTTGGGAGATTACAATGTGGCCCATCGTGAGATCGATGTTCACGATCCTGTTCGCCTGTCCAAGGTGAGTGGATTTTTGCCCGAAGAGCGCGAGTGGTTTTCTCAGTTCTTAGATGCGGGGTTCATCGACACCTTCCGCTTTTTCCACCCCGAAGCCAAAGAGCGTTTTAGTTGGTGGTCCTACCGCGAACTGGCCCGTTCGGCGAATCGTGGTTGGAGAATTGATTATATCTGTGTTTCTGAAAATCTAAGGTCTCAACTTCTGTCCGCGGACATATGGGACCAACAAGAGGGCTCTGACCACTGCCCTGTTGTTTTAGAGTTGGATATCTGATGTTTTTTCGCCTTTTATTTTTGCTGACCGCTGTTCCCGTCGCTGAGATCTATATTCTCATAAAACTAAGTGATGAAATTGGTTGGGATGGGACGTTGTTATTTGTCATCATCACTGGAATTTTGGGGGCCCAACTATTAAGGCGGCAGGGAACTTCGATACTTATGGAGATCCAAAAGGGGAGTGGGCAGGGTCACCTTCCATCTGAAGCCCTGATAAAGGGGTTTTTTACCTTCATTGGAGGCCTGTTGCTACTCACTCCGGGAGTGTTGACGGATGTACTGGGTTTGAGTCTTGTTTTTCCGCCCACCCAAATTTTATGGAAAGCTTACTTCCATCGTGTCTGGCAGAGTGGTTTAGCGCGAGGAAGCGTGCAAGTGTTCACGTCTCAGGGCAGACCGCACAAGCAAGATCCTTGGTCTGACTCTGGGGCCTCTGGTAAATCATCGCCTCGCTTTGACTCCGAGGTCATAGATGTGGAAGTTATCAGTTCAAAGACCACTCGTAACAACCAAGAAGAGTAATTCGTCTTTTCTCTAAACAATGAAATGATAAATATTACTGAACAGTGTGTAGGGCTTTAATATCTCTCTTAATTCTGTTAATGTTGTCGTGCTGAATGAGGAGAATTGAATGAAAGTTTTTGGTCTGTTGATTTTAATGGTTGGTTTCACGTTTCCAGCTATTGGACAAAGTCAGATCATAACCTGCGGCCACCTCTTAGATCGACAGTTCATTCAAGATTATTGCCAGGATGAGAACCCTCGCGAAGAAGAGTGTGGTTTAAGAATAAATGAAGATCAGCGTTTTGCTCCCTGGTTCGAGCTGACTCAAGAAGCCGATAGTGACCAGAGTCAGGTCCAATTTGTAGATGGGTTAGCCAACATGTTTCGCTTCGATTCGGAGCGATCTCAACTCTTGCAATTTGATTTTAACCGCAACATCTTAAATATCAAATTGAGTGCTTTTTCTGGACACCATAGTCGGACGGTGCTGTTGGCTATGAGCCTTTATCATCGCCCCGCTCGAGAGTTGGATGGCTCTTTTTATCAGGGTTCTATGAATATTATTCTCAACTACGATGACCTACAATCTTTGCCGAGTTCAAAAATTACAAGCTTCCATTTTGCGGCAGAAGTCTACCGTATGCCGTTTGCTTGTGTGGCCAACTCTCCAAGATCTTAAATTCTTATTTCTCCTATAAAATTAGAACAATATAAGTGCAGTAGCTTGCAAAGAGGAGGGCGCCCAAGAGCCTCCGCCCCAGCATGGAATTCAGTAAAAAGAGAAGTCCAAGGGTTGTTGATGCGGCAGCCATGACCAAGAAATCAATGTCTATAAGCAGACTGCTGATTTCGAGGCTATAGAGGCTGCCAGCAAAGCCAGTGATAGCTAAGGTATTGATAATGTTGGAGCCCACTAGGTTGGCGATAGCGATATCACTGTGTCCTTTATATGCGGCGACCATAGAAGTTGTCAGTTCTGGCAGGCCCGTACCCGCTGCAATCAGTGTGATCGCGATAACTCGTGAGCTGAGTCCCATGGCTTGGCCCAGGGCTACTCCGCCCGCTAAGGCCAGTTCTGCGCCAATCAAAACTCCGCACAAACTGAGGATAAAAGTGAGCAAGGTCCAAGGCGCACCGGAGTTTGATTCCACTTTTGTAGATAGATCCACTTCTTTTTTAGAGCCGTAAAGGCTAAAGCCAAGAAAAAGTACAAGGCTCACCAATAGAATGGCGGCTTCGAGTTCAGTCACTCGAAGATCAAAGAAGAATATATAGAGAAGACCAGTTGCCGCCATGAGCACAGACCAGGGCATGAAAACTCCGGCTAGACCACCGAGGGGCTGTAAAATCAATGATAGACCACCCACTGCAAGGAGATTGAAAGTATTGGAACCTAACAGGTTCCCAATGGAGATATCAAATTGACCTTTGGCCCCAGCAAGAAGGCTGGTGATAATTTCAGGGGCCGAGGTCCCGCCGGCAATTATGGTGGCAGCGATCAAACTTGCTGGAATACCCCAACGTAGAGCGAGAGTGATGGATGAGGTCACAAGGCGATTGCCTGAGTAGATGATGAGGGTAAAGCCTGATAACAGAAGGGCCACATTTAGAAATAAAAACACGAGTAAAGGCTATCTGACATTTGTATGGGAGTCATCCAGAGAGGACTGGCGAAGGCACACACTTGTGTTAGCATATAAGGAATGTATCGATACATCCTTGTCATAGTGGCAGTCTGCACATTGATTTCGAGTTGGGCTGAGGCCCTCTGCGTGACGGCCGAGCAAGCGAACTTGCGGTCGGCACCCTCGGCCAACTCCAAACTACTTTGGACCGTGGGGAAGTATATGCCTCTTTTGGCCATAGAGCAAAAGGGCGCTTGGGTGCAAGTGCGAGACTTAGAGGGCAAGAAAATGTGGATTTTTGCGAACTTGGTTTCCACAGAAATTGACTGCGCCGTGGTTAGAGTGAGCAAAGCCAATCTAAGAAAGGGTCCTGGAGCCAAGTTCCCCCAGACACCGCTGAGCTTTGCCCATAAATTTATGCCATTCAAAAAAATTGGTCGCGATGGGGCTTGGTTGCACATTCAAGACGACTACGGTTACAAACATTGGGTCGTTGAGAATAACATTTGGGAACCATTGAACTATACAAGGCTCAGCTATTAAGCATCTGCTAGAATTCTTAGAGTCTTGCGCTAACGATTCCTGTCAGAATATGACAAGTGATTTTAGAATCCATAAAAGCCTTTGCTAGCAAGGGTTTCCGGTCATTCGACTAAATCTATCAATCGCCCGCTGTGGAAAGCTGGACCTGCCAAAGGACTGGAATTTCTAGTGTTTTCTAAGACTGACCGAATTTGAACTTGCCTTTTTTATTTGTGATGTGTCTAAATAGATCAGTTCCAAAGATGGGGCTGAATAAGAATTACTAATAATTGGCATTCAACAAATAGGGGGGGAGATGTCTACAATTAGTAAGGGTTTAGTGGATGAGTGCAAGGCAAAGTTACTGGAGTCCAAGGAAGAGCTCTTAAACCGCGTCCACGATATCCGTAAAAATCTGTACACTGATGAGAAGGGTGGGGATGAAGCTGATCAAACAGTGCGCGTTCTCAATGAAAGTGAAGTTCTGGGGCAACACGATCGTATTCGTAAACAACTTTTTGAAATTGAGCAGGCCCTAGCCCGTATCGAAGGTGGAACCTACGGTATCTGTGAAGAAACCGATGAACATATAGAGGCCGAAAGACTTTTAGCTATTCCATGGACTCGCTTGAGTATAGAGGGTGCTGAGATTCGCGAAAGCCTGCGACGGAAATACGCTCGCTAATCAACAACGAGGCTTCGGATCTAAGATCCGTAGTTCTCTTCGGAGCTTTGTTGCTCTTTTAACATGTCTTCAATTTTATGTTTAGGCCATGGATGGCCCTGGCCAACGCCAGGGCAAAAAGAGGCCACCTCTTTTTGCCAAATTTTTGCATCCATAACCTCAGGCCAAAACGGCCAGGTCCGACACTGGGTTGGGCGTCCTTCATAAACTTGGCATCTTTTATTGTTGAGGAAGAGGCATTTGCCATCTTGACCCTCTATCAAGTGATAAATACCATCCTCTTTTTTGCAATACTGATGAGTGAAACTTCGAGTGGAAATTTTCAAGGCTTTTGCCATGCGAAGGCGATCTTCTTTTGTTAGATAGACGTAACCATAAGAATCCCTAGAGACACAACATTTGCCAGAGCCCTGGCACTCAAAGCGAAGTTCTTGGTGCCACCATTCTGTATTTGGCTTGGAGTCTTTTGCCATCAGAAAGTGGCCAGTAGGGATGTTGTAAAGGTAAAGTCAGTTAACTGATTGCCAGCAACCGCAACAGGAAAACGATAACGAGCTTCATAGGCCACCTTTAGAGAGAAAATATCTGTCAGAATCGAGCTGAGATAAGGGCTGTAGTTAATACGTTGATCTTGTGTGAAATTATTTATACTGGGCAAAAATTCAACCCAGGCTCCAACGGAAAAGGTTTTGCTAAAACTGTAATCAGCTTGGATATATGTTCGAAGGTAATGGTATTCGGGCATAATAGCGTGTCCAACACCAATTCTTTGGGTGGGCACTGAAACCAAAAGTTCTCGAGTGTAGCGATAACCCAGTTCCGAATGCAACTGGAAGTACTTGAGTTTGTAAAAGTAGTATTTACCACCGATATCTGTGGATTGGCCTTCGCGAACTCCCTGGAAGCGATCTCCATACCAACCATAAGAAATAAATCCATTGAAGCGGCGGGGGTTGAAGACTTTTTCGAAGCGTAGAGTGGCCGACCAGTTCTCAGCCGTCACATTGTTTCTCTCAGTTTGGGGATCTTGACCACTGGTTTGAATATAATGAGCCCTAAGCTTAAGAATATCTCGGGTCCAGAAGTAGTTTAAATCTTCCCTTAGGCTTGTGGTTTCGGATTGAGAGTTCCCTCCAGTTACGACATAGCCAATGGCCGTTTCGTTTTTGAGACCCAGTTGGGGCTCTTGATCTGCGGCATAAGCAAGAGAGCTGAATAAAAAATAAATCCCTAAGATAGTCTTAAACACATGGACCTCGAGGCAAAGCGGTTTTTTAAAAAAGAAAATATAGGTTCTGAGCCATGTCAGGTCACGGTCTTTCGCAATTAGTTATTGTTGAGCAAGGCTCCAGCAAGCTTAAACAAGACCCTAGCGCCCACGTTGGCATCCCAACTTTCCTGAGTATTGGGCCCCGGCGAGACCTCACAAAGGTCAAAGCCTACAATTTGCTTTTTGCTAGAGGACAATTGGTACAACAAAGCTTCGAGTTGCGGGAAGCTCAGTCCTCCGGGCACGGGCGTCCCCGTGTTGGGGCAAAGCGCTGGACAGAGCCCGTCAATATCTAGCGAGATGTAAACATGATCCGTGAGTTTATTGATGGCTTGTAAGCCCAGGCTGTCCCACGATTCGCCGCGTGCTAGGGCCAAGGATGTATGAGAATCGTAAAAGGTGTAGACACGGGGGTCACTTTGGCTGATTTCTTCTTCTTGAGGGCAAAAATCGCGAATTCCAAGTTGCACCAAGGACTTGACTGAAGTTTCTTGCAAGACGTTATACATAATTGAGGCATGGGAGTATTTGTAGCCCTGATAGGCTTCGCGCAGATCCATATGCGCATCGATATGTAGAATACTCAAGTCAGAGTACTTTTCACTGAGTGCGCGGATAAGACCCAAAGGTGCAGAATGATCACCCCCGATAACGCCACAGTATTTGTCCTGCTGCAAAACTTTTTGGGCTTGGGAGTAGAGCCAATCTTGAAGCTGTTCACAAGCTTGGTTGATTTCTTTTTGGATATTTAGTTGGGCTAAAGTGAGAGGGTTTCCGCTTTCCAGTTGTTCCCTTAACAGTTGAGCCTTTGTTTTAAGATCCTTGTTTTGGGCTAGAATCTCATCCGAGGTGGCCTTCTGAAAGATTCCACGGCTATAAAAACTACCATAAAGGGCATCGCAGAGGTCCAATTGTTTGCTGGCGGCAAAAATGGCATCGGGCCCAAGAGAGCAACCGTCTCCATAGGAAGTGGTCACTTCCCAGGGAATAGGTAGCAAGACAAGATCAGATTCCTCTTCACTGTAGGGGAGGGAGAAAAGACCGTTTTTGCTATTGCCAGTGGCATTGGGATCAAAAGTCATGGGTCCCTTCATAGATTCAAGCCAATTCATATGGGCGAGATGCGTTTAGGCTCGTTTTGTATCAACTTTGTTGGTGATGTCAATGGCGCAACATCAGTGCAATCTAAAAATAATTTGTATATATAAGGAAAAAACAAGAGGAGCTCCTGTGGAGACAAACGACATCATTATTACAGGTCGATCTAGAGATTTGGGAGGCATGCCCATTGCGAGGGTTTTACCGAGTCGCAATCGACGTCACGTGGGCCCATTTGTATTTTTAGACAGAATGGGTCCATTTCAAATCGATCCTGATCACAAGCTCAATGTGCCTCCCCATCCCCATATTGGTTTGTCGACAGTGACTTATTTGTTTTCAGGAAGCGGGTTTCATCGCGACAGTCTAGGCAGCTCGCAAAGGATCAATCCTGGATCTCTAAATTGGATGACCTCGGGTCGAGGCATTGTCCATTCTGAAAGAACTCCCGATGAAGAACTTGAGGTTGGAGGGGAACCTCTCCATGGAATTCAAATCTGGGTGGCGCTGCCCGTTGAGTTTGAAAGGGTGGAGCCTCACTTTAAACATTATCCCAAAGAAGTTTTACCCCCTTTTGAGCTAGCTTCAGGACATGTCGGACGACTTTTAATTGGACAGTGGGGTGAGTGGACTTCACCTGTTGATTCTTATTCTCGCACCTTGTTTGTCGATGTCAGGGTGGGCAAAGCGCTGCAAACAGTGTTGTCAGTCAAAGAAAAAGAATTGGCCTTCTTTTTGGTCTCTGGCGAGCTGTCTGTAAATGGTCACAGTCTTCAACCAGATGACCTCATTGTGATAAACGATCCGAGCGAGATAAAATTAGGCTGTGGTGACGAGACTCGTTTTATTATTTTAGGGGGAGAGCCGATGCCTGAACCACGTCATATCTGGTGGAACTTTGTAGCTTCAAAAAAAGAGTACATCCACCAGGCGGCTCAAGATTGGAGCGCTCAACAAATGGGTCAAGTCCCTGGTGAAGTAGAATTCACACCCTTACCAGAACAGAATTTGCCTTAGAAAAACCGACTATTGGCTTATCTTTTAGGACCAAGATTTTTTTAAGAATCTAAGTTGTTGTTTCTTTGGGGACTCCAACTCTTAATAGGGCCATTGGATAGAGCAAAACGAGGGGCCAAGCTTTAGCAGCATATTGATTAAAGATGGGGCTCCAAGCTCTTAAGGGGTCTGAGTAAAGTAAAGAGACGCAGCCGAGAGTGAAAACGATTAAAAACCATCTTAATTTTTTATTGGCAATCATAGACTGGTGTATGCCAAATGCCACCATGACAATAATATATGTGGGAGATTCTGAGCCGTGATTAAAAAGAATCATAAAATACATAATAGAGACTAGAGAGAGAAGGCGCCCCTGTCTGTTGTCTCGGTAATGATAGGCAAGGGATGCAAGCAGTGAAAGTCCACCTACGATCTGAAAAATAAGGTTATTAGGCTTCCAGCCAGTCAATCCGTGGATAATTCCCATAAGAGAGAAGCCATACGTCCTGGCCGAGCGCCATTGGAGTATATTAAACCACTCGGTGTATTGCATGGAAAGAGTGTCCCAAGACGTCACTAAAAGTGGAGCAAGGGCAATAATGACAAAACCAAGGGTTAAGAAAAAGAGGCTTTTGAAAAGGAACTTGGGGTTTTTAACTGAGTAATGAAGATTTAAATAGCTGGTCGCGAGGACAACACCAAAGATCTTGATAAATAAACCACCCAAAATGCAAAGGCTACTGAAAAACGGGCGCTGGTTTTCAATGTTGATCCAAAACCACAATATGAGAGCTGTTATATGAATATTTGACTGAAAATTTTGTGTGGAACCAATAAACTCAGGCAAACTAATCCAAATGATGGCTCGCTTTTGAGTGTCTTCGAGAGGCAATTTCAGAATTGCCGACAGTAATAAAATAGCTCCAATCAAATTCCATAAGATAGCTCCAATAGAATCGGGTAAAATACTCAATGGGGCCATAACAAGAGCAAAGCTAGGGCTGTAAACAAAGATATCCGTAGCTTCATTGGGGTAGAGTTTGTAAAGGTTGGTTCCATTCAGCAAGTGAAAAAAAGAATTCTTAAATATAAGCCAGTTGTTCATATGCCCAAACAAGATGGTGTGAACAGACAAAATAAAACTTAAGAAAAGACTAAAAAGAGCCAGACGTTGAGTTTTATTAAAGTCTGGATAAGAGAGCATAGAGCAAAAATCTCCATAGGGCTAATATCAGTTAAAGTACAAGTTTGAGTAGTATCACCGTCAAGATTAATAAAATAGAAACAACATATGTGATTTTCTCAAAGTGTTTTTCAATCCAAATTTGGGCTTGAGGTCCCATTTTGTAAATGATGGCACCTAGAATGAAGTAGCGCAGTCCTCTTGATAGGACCGATGCGGCGAAAAAAGGAATGAGAGGGGCCGCAACGACTCCTCCGGCTATAGTGAAAATCTTAAAGGGAACAGGGCTAAAGCCCGCCACGAAAATTGAAAGAAAAGTAGCGCCTTGCAAGTGAATAACTACTTTTTCAAAATTTTCTTGGGAAAAAATAAAATCAAAGAACCAAGGCGACAGAAACTGCCATGTATAAACGCCGATAAAATAGCCAGCTAAAGCACCTGCGACCGAAAAAGTTGTTGTGACAAGCGCGTAATAAAGACTTTTTTTGGGCCTAGCAAATCCCATGGCTAATAGGAGTGGGTCGACAGGCAAGGGAAAGATCGAAGCCTCTAGAAAAGAGAGAATAGCGAGGGCCTTTGTGCTGTGGGGGTGTTTTGCCCACTCAAGCGTCCAATCGTAAAGTCTGCGAATAAAGGCCACGAGAATTTTAAGCATCGTTTAACCCATCTTTCTTAATTTCATTGCTAATATCAGGCGCGACCTGATTGGGATGGCCGGCAAATAGGAAGGCCAGCTTTTTTCTGAAGAGTTCATTTTCGGCAAGGAAAACAAAGATAGCGGTGAACAAAATTGTAAACGGTATGGTAGCAAAAAGTATTTGTTGAATAGCAAAGCCAGATTCAAACTCGAGCCGTAATGGGATGGTGGCCAACACGGCACATGCAAGTCCTCGGGGTCCCATTGCAGTGAGTGTGAGGACATCCAACAAGCTTTGCCCTTTTTTTACGGGAAACAATATTTTAACACTGACCCAGCGGGTGACGAAAATACAAACTGTAATAAGCAGGCCAACTGTGACGTACTCTAGGCTTGCAAAAGAGGCGAGCATTCCAAGATAAAGGAAGAAGAAAGTTTTCAAAATTAAAGTGATTTGACTCAGTAAGGTCAGATCGCGACGGGTGATTGGGGTTCTAGAAAATCCTTTTGTCATCCAGGCGGGGAGAAGGTTGAGATTGGCCAGAGAAAACCCTAAGGACAGAACAACCAGTGCACCATTGAGAGTTAATACCTCGGCCAGTCCGTAACAAAATAAAGCCCAAGCTTCCCCAGCAAAACTCATTTGTGTCAGAAAGGATGCTTTTTTGCGAGCAAAGGCCCATGAAAAGGCTCCGACAATTCCAAATAAAACGGATATTAGGGTTTTGGGACCGATATTAAAAAAGATACTAAGAGCATCCATTCGCCCGGCTTGAATTCCTTCAATGGTCACCAAGAAGAGAACGATGGCAAAGATATCAGTAAAAGCAGACTCTAAAGAAAGGATGGTTTTACTTCTTTGTTCTATAGAGAGGAACTTTACCATCGGTATCACCACAGCTGACGAAGTCGAACCAGCCGCAAAGGCGATCAACAAAGAAAAGGGAATGCCCACAACTGGGGTTGTGATGATTACAACCAGCGCGGCAATACTCAAAAATGCAAAGAGCGACATGATAAGCGAAGCGCCCCACGCTTCTTTTAAATCTTTTGTGGAAAGCTGCAGTCCGGCTTCGTAAAGAATAACAATCAATGCGAGAGTTGCGACTAACTGACCCACCTGCCCTAAGCTCTCTTGGCTGATTATTCCAGTTACTGGGCCAAGGATATGGCCAATTATGATGAGAATAAGGAGGTCGGGGACCTTGGTTTTTTCAAAAACCCACTGGAGGGCATGGCCTCCAAAAAATAAGAGCGATAGTCCGATAATTGCTAATTCCATCGGATAATTTTATCACAGTCCTTTTAGTTGTGATCAGAAATGCGCTGCAATAGCAGAATTAGCTTTCGGGCTCTTCCAAATAGGTATAACCGGAAAGGCCGTCTTGATAGTAGCGCATCAAAGTGCGGGCTTCAATTTTTGACATGCGTCCTTCGATGATACTGTGTTCTGCGGCCTTGCGAATTTTTCCGGTCAGCTTTTCAAGATTGTACTGAACGTAGGAAAGGACTTCACCCACTGTGTCGCCTTCGACCACATCACTGACACTGTATCCATTTTCAGTGATGGTGATATGAACAGCGTCGGTGTCGCCAAAAAGATTGTGCAAGTCCCCTAGAATTTCTTGATAAGCTCCCACCAAGAAGACACCTAAAAAATAAGGTTTATTGGGATTGTAAGAATGTAAGGAAAGGGTGTTGCGCGGCTCGCCCGTTTCCATGTCGATAAAGCTTGCGATCTTGCCATCTGAATCACAAGTCAAATCGACTAATGTGACTTCGCGGTCTGGCTTTTGATTGAGCTTATGAATGGGAACCACAGGAAACATCTGTCCTACGGCCCAAGAGTCGGGCAAGGATTGGAAGACTGAGAAGTTACAAAAATAAGTGTCTGAAAGGAGTCGTTTGAGCCCGATATAAAGGTCTTCATGATCTTCACTTTTTGCTACAATTTGACACATGCGTGTGGAGATAGACCAAAAATACTGATCAATCTTTGCTTTCTCGGCCAAGGATAAGATGCCAAAGGTAAAAAGTTGCAGAGAGTTTTCATGGATATCCATAAGATCATGGTAGTACTCGTTGGCATTGCTTATATCGAGTGTTTCGTAAATATCTTTAAGTTCACGTAGCACCTTGTGCTCTTGGTTGTTCACAGCCGGAGGGGCCTCTTCCATTTCGACTCGGTTGAGACCAATCACATCAAAGATCAGTGCCGAGTGGTGAGCGACAAGGGCACGTCCAGCCTCGGTCACAATGTCAGGTGTCTTGACCGCTTTCTCATCGCAAACTTCTTGAATAATAGAGACCACATCATTGGCGTATTCTTGCACGGTGTAGTTCACCGAGCTGTCGGTAGCAGCAGAACCATCATAATCGACGCCAAGTCCACCACCCACATCTAAAAAACGTGGCGTGGCACCTAAGCGACAGAGTTCCGAATAAATTTGCGCCCCTTCTTTAAGGGAGTTTTTAATAGTTTTAATAGAAGGCACTTGCGAACCAATATGGAAGTGAATGAGCTCAAGGGAGTCGAGCATGTTCTCTTTCTTGAGGGTCTCGAAGGCGCTAAAAATTTCTGAAGTGGTCAGGCCAAATTTAGAACGAGCCCCCGCAGAATCAACCCAGCGACCCGAAGCTTTGGATTGAAGTTTGGCGCGCAAGCCGATCTTAGGTGGGATGTTAAACTTTTTAGCGGCCTTGGAGATAAGAGTTAGCTCTTCGAGTCGTTCAACGACAATAATGGTGTTGCGACCTAGTTTTTGCGAGAGGATAGCCGTTTCAATATACTCTTCATCTTTAAACCCATTGCAAAGGATCAAGCCCTGAGGGTTGCTCATCATAGCTAAAACAACGAGCAGTTCGGGTTTGCTTCCACACTCAAGACCTAGGTTGTATTCTTCGCCAATATCGACAATTTCTTCGATCAAGTGTCGCTGTTGATTGACCTTAATGGGATAAACACCTTGATAATGACCTTTGTATTCGTATTTTTCGATAGCATTTCCAAAGCACTGGTTGAGAAGTTTAATGCGTTGGTGGGTGATGTCGGGAAAACGCAACAGCATGGGACAGCGAATGCCGCGCTCTTGAAGTTCTTCAGTGAGCTCTAAAAGATCCACGCTGGGCTTTCCTTTGCCCTCGGGACAGACGATCAGGTTGCCAGCCTCGTTGACGTCAAAATAGCCACTGCCCCAGGTGGGGATTCCATAAAGTTGTTTTGCGTCTTCAATATTCCAATTATCCATCAACTTTGAGCATCCTATAGGCGAATTATTTGGCAATGATATTTAAGATCTTTCCTTGGACATAAATCACTTTGCGTAGAGTGGCATCCCCAATAGCATTTTTTACAGTATCAATCTCCTGGGCGAGTGTCAGAGCTTCACTTTCAGGCAAGTCAGCCGCTACAGAGAGGAGGCCTCGTTTCTTGCCATTCACCTGAACAGCCAAGGAAACCAAGTCCTCCTTGAGTAAGGAGGGGTCAACTTCAGGCCATGGAGCAAGGGAAACCAAGCCTTTGGCGCCAGTCGCATGCCAGAGCTCTTCACTTATATGGGGTGCAAAAGGGGCCAGAAGAAGCAAAAGAGTCTGTAAAGCTTGGCGACTGCGCACGTTTTCTTTTCGCAGTTCATTGCTGAGAATCATCAGTGCACTAATAGCGGTATTGAAGCTCATTTGCTCGATATCATCGGCCACTTTTTGAGTGGTTTTATGTAGAAGTTTTTTGATTTCTTGAGTCGGGGCCGAGTCATCAAGAACACAATCGCCATTTTCATCGAGGCACAAGCGCCAAATGCGCTCTAAAAATTTGCGTACACCCGTAATCCCATTGGGGTTCCAGGGTTTGTCCCTGTCCATGGGGCCCAAAAATAAGATAAAACAACGAAGGGCATCGGCCCCATACTCCTCACGGACCTCATCGGGGTTGACCACATTACCGCGGGATTTAGACATTTTTTCGCCATCGGTTCCGAGCAGCATGCCTTGGTGAGCCAGTTTCTGGAACGGTTCGTCTGTCGAGGCTAGGCCGGCATCAAACAAAACTTTTTGCCAAAAGCGTGCGTAGAGAAGGTGACCGACGGTGTGCTCGGGACCTCCCACATATAAGTCGACTGGCATCCAGTATTTTTGTTTCTCTAAGTCACAAAGGCTTTCTTTATTATGAGGGTCAATATAGCGCAAAAAATACCACGAAGATCCAGCAGAACCCGGCATGGTATCGGTCTCTCTTTGACCGAGCTTGTGCTTGAGCCAGTTTTTATTTTGAGCTAATGGCGGTTGTCCGTCTTCGCTGGGTTCGTAATTCGCCACCTCTGGAAGTAGAACGGGAAGTTCACTTAGAGGCACTTCAAGAGCTATATCATCTTCACCATGCACGATAGGAAAGGGCTCGCCCCAGTAGCGTTGACGGCTGAATAGCCAATCTCGCAATTTGAATTGTGTCTCAGCTTGTCCGATTTTCTTGTGTTCAAGATAGACGATGATTTTGTCGATGGCCTCTTTTTTAGAGAGACCATTTAAGAACTCAGAATGGCAAAGCACACCTTCACCAGTAAAGGGCAAATCACTGTTGCTCTCTAGAACGCGCACGATAGGAAGTTTAAACTGAGTGGCAAACTCAAAGTCACGCTCGTCATGACCGGGAACAGCCATGATAGCGCCAGTGCCATAATCCATCAAAACGTAATCGGCCACCCAAATTGGAATGGCCTTTTGGGTGATCGGGTGAATGACGTGGGCGCCGCAGAAAACGCCGGTCTTATTGGTGTCGGCTTTGCGGTCAATCTCTGACTTGCTAGCGGCTTGCTCCACATATTCTTTCACAACCTCTTTGTATTCATCGGTGGTGATTAGAGAAACCAAGGGATGTTCGGGGGAGAGGACCATAAAGGTCACTCCAAATAAAGTATCAGGTCGTGTGGTGAAAACCTGGATGTTGTGAGAGTGACCTTGAACGGGAAATTGAACTTGAGCACCAATGGACTTGCCAATCCAATTGCGCTGGCCCTCTTGGGTGCGATGGGGCCAATCAATTTTATTAAGGTCTTCTAAGAGGCGTTCGGCATAGCTTGTGATTTTCAGCATCCACTGCTTCATGGGCTTGCGAATGACGGGGTGTCCACCCCGCTCACTCTTGCCGTCGACCACCTCTTCGTTGGCGAGAACAGTTTTTAAAGCGGGGCACCAATTGACCGGCACTTCTTTTTGGTAGGCAAGACCGCGACGAAACAGTTCTAGAAAAATGAATTGGGTCCACTGGTAAAACTCGGGCTCACAGGTGGCAATTTCTCGGGTCCAATCAAAGCTGAACCCAAAACTCTTAAGCTGACGGCGAAAATTTTCAATGGCGTTTTGGGTGGTGATGGCCGGATGAACCCCAGTTTGTATTGCATATTGTTCGGCCGGTAATCCAAATGCATCGTAGCCAATGGGGTGTAGGACATTGAAACCCCGTTGTCGTTTATAACGAGCAACCACATCGGTCGGAGTGTAAGAGGCCATATGTCCCACATGCAAACCACTTCCCGAAGGATAGGGGAACATGTCCAATGCATAGAATTTTGGTTTTTTTGAAAAGTCCTCTGCGACGAAAGCCCGGCTTTCTTCCCAGGCCTTTTGCCATTTGGAATCTATGGTTTTATGTGAGTAAGACATGGCGGCGATCTTAGCAATAGGACGACCTCGACTCAAGTCATTAAACGCCAGTTTTTACTGAATAAAGCCGCTTCTGCCCTTAAAATATGGGGATGGAAGTGCAGAGCAGAATCCTCCTTGTCGATGATGATCCCGATAATTTAAAAATAGTCAGCCGTTTACTTGAGAGGGAAGGCTACCATGTGGAGGCTGTGGATTCGGGCGCCAAGGGGATTCAGGCACTTGAGACTTATCAACCGGACCTCGTATTACTTGATGTCAACATGCCTGGTATGGATGGACTTGAGACCATCGAACGACTTCGCGAAAAACAAAATGCTACGGCGGTGGTTTTTGTGACCGCCAATAGCAGTACCGAAGACATAACACGAGGCTTGGATGCAGGAGCTTTGGATTATATTTCAAAACCTTTCTCTGGTATGGAACTTTTGGCAAGAGTGCGCGCCCAACTCAGAGTGAAGAGGCTGCAAGATGAATTGCGTGAAGCCAATAAGAAACTTAAGGGTTTGGTCGACATCGACGATCTAACCGGTCTTTTTAATATGCGTTCGGTCTACGATAAGCTCGACAAAGAAATTGAACGAGCGCGCCGTTACAGTCACGGTGTCGCCGCGATTATGCTCGACATGGATCACTTTAAAGGGGTCAACGACAACCACGATCACTTGTTTGGCAGTTTTGTTTTGACCCAAATGGGCCAGGTTATCAAAGCCAATATCAGAACCCATGACTTTGCAGCACGCTTTGGTGGTGATGAATTTTTGATTTGCCTTTCCCAAACTACAACCGAAGGGGCCAAGCTTTTCTGTGAGCGCCTGCGCAAAACCATTGAAAATTACCATTTTAAAAACGGCCAAGATGAAATGAGGCTCACCGCTAGCATGGGTTGCTCAATAATTGTCGATGGACAATCTGCTATGGATGGGCGCTCACTAGTTCGTCATGCGGACCACAATCTTTACAAAGCCAAAGAGGGTGGACGCAATCAAATTCAATTTTCAGAACACAATGATCGTGACATGGATATTCAAGAATTATCAGAGAAGAAAAGGGCTTAATCACCTCACTAATTCTCATCAGGTGAGTAGGTTCTTTTATGACCTCATCAATGAATTGAAAGTTTGATTATGTTTTGGATCGAGAAAACCATTGCACAATTTCTGAAGACGAATTGACATGAATCTTGCGCATCAGATTGGCTTTGTGACATTTTACAGTAAAAGCCGAACAACCCAACTCACTTGCGATCTCTTTATTTGTCAAACCCGCCTTAAGATACTCGGCAATTTGCTGTTCTCGTTTTGTAAGAGAGGCACTTACTGTGTTGACAGAGTTGTTTTCATGTTCTTGTAAATGATTCTTTAAAGCGGAAAAAAACTTAAACCCAGCGCGTGGACTATAATAAGGTTTACCACAAGCTAAGGAAGACAAAGACTTGTAAATCTCTATGTTGGATTCACTTTTTAAAACATAGCTATCGGCCCCACTTTCAACAAGTTCATTAATGACATTTTCTTCGTGCGCCTCCGACAAGATAAGTGCCTTGGTACTGGCCGATTTCTTTTTGAGTTGGCGAAGCAATTCTAGGCCACTCATATCAGGCAAAAAAATGTCAATAATAACAATGGCTGGCTTGATCTTGGCAATTTGGACAAGGGCTTGGTTGGCGGCTCTTGCAGTGCCCACAACCTCAAACTCAGGGTAGTGCTCAATGAACTGTCTAAGTCCTTCTAGATAAAGATTTTGGTCTTCAACGATAAAAACTGTCGTCTTGGACCCACTGTCTTGGGTTAAGTTATTGGCAACCATCCCAACTAGGTTAACGGCATCCCCTACTTTGATCAAGGGGACTAGTCCACTTGAGTGCGCTTTGCCTGAGTACGGCATAGCATTCAAAGTTTTAGTACAATTGATTCATTATATGCTTTGAGTATTCGGTGGCAAATGGGACTACATTTTTTGGGGGGCAGGGATAGCTAAAAGGGCGAGCCCCTGTTTAAGTGCGGCCTGTGTGCACATAGAAAGAGCCAGGCGAGCTTGTTTCAGTTCGCTGTTTTCGGCTTTGCCAATTGGGCAGTCGTGATAAAATGAGTTAAAGAGCTTAGCCAAATCATAGAGATAGCTGCAAATCCCAGACGTTTTATAAGACTCAAGGGACTTTGTCATAGCGTGATTAAAAAGGTTGAGGTGAGCAATCAATTCAAGCTCTCTATCATGGTTCAACAAACTCCATTGGATGGAATGGGTGCTCTCGTAATTCATTTTTTCCAATAAAGATTGAATACGAGCATGGGTGTATTGAATGTAAGGACCTGATTCACCATCCAGTCGAAGCCATTCTTTCATATCAAAAACAATTTTCTTATTGGGGTCCATACGGTTCATGCCGTATTTGATGGCCCCCTGGGCGACCATGTCAGCTGTTGATTCAATATCTTCATCACTCCACTGGCCCAGATAGCGTTGTAAATAGTCTGTCTTAATTGTTTCTTTCATTCTTTCAATCAGTTGTTTTAAAGGAACTATATTGCCTTTGCGGGAACTCATTGCTCCATCTGGTAGCTCGACAAAGTTATATTTGAGATGTCTACATTTGCTGGAGTCTCCTAAGCCCAGGCGCTCAAGGGCGGCAAAAACTTGTTTGAAGTGGAGCTCTTGACGAATGTCGACGACATAAAGATTTTCTTTAGGTGCAAACTCTGCAAATTTGCGCCTTGCAAGCTCTAGATCTTTTGTGGAGTAGAGGCCATTGCCATCGGATTTTAACAGTAAGCAAAAGCCTAACTTTTCTTCCTCGAGGTGAATTCCAATGGCACCTTGGTCCTCCACTAAAAGGCCTTTAGCATATAAATCTTGAACAAGCATAACTGAGTCCGAGTCGACCTCAGACTCCCAGTACCACCTGTCAAATTCCACCCCAGCCCATTGGTAAATACTTTCCATCAGTTCAATAGACCACTGGCGAGTCTCTTTCCAGAGTTCAAAAAAATCTCCCTGCTTTTGCTCGATTTGTCTGAGGATTTCAGTGAGTTCCCTTCGATTGCTGTCTTCTTTTTCGGAACCTTTCTCGTCTTCAAGCTTGTTGTGGGCGAGAGAGTAAATGCGCCCTAGCCACTCTCCTTTATTCACCTGTGGAGCGTCCTCTTTTTGGTGATACTTAAGGTACCAGAGGCATTTAGCTACATGGGTGCCGACGTCACCAGGGAACGTACAGGACACCACCTTGTGGCCACAGTACTTAAAGAGTGCAATCAGAGACAGGCCAAAACAAAGATTTCGCATATGACCGACATGGAGCTCTTTGTGTGTATTGGGCTGAGAGTATTCTATCAAATAGGGAGAGGCACCTTGATCTGGATTTTTGAAATAGCTTCCATTTTTGATTTTCTCTAAGAGGAGGGGCCCAGTGTAGTGAGCAGAAAAAAGAAAGTTGAGGTAGGGGCCCGTAGCATGTGCCGAAATACCAGAGGCAGTGTGGGGCCATTTCTTAGCCAAGTTATCCGCAATGTCTTTTGGGCTTTTTTTGAGCTCACTAGAGAGCTTAAAGCAAGGAAAACAAAGATGACCCATTTTAATATCGGGAGGAGAAGTGAGATCGTTAAAATTTTGCGTCTCATCTGTCATGGTTTGGAAAGTAGACTCAATCAAGTCACGGAGCTGGGCGGCCAACTGACTGCGGATGGGATCAAAAAAGAGACTCATGAACACCTCGTGATAAGACTCATTCTATAGCAATAATTAGCCATAAAGAGAATGACAAATTTAGTATTCTCAAGCCTAATAAGCCTATTATGCAAAGCTTTATCACGGATTTAGACCTTCCCCTTCGTCTTAAGAGTCACTTGGTCCAAGACCTCGTTATTGAGAGTTCTTGTTTAAAAGAAAACCCTTTGGGAGATACTGCTCGCAGACACAATTATATCTTGTTACCAAAGAAGCCAAAGGGACCGCTACCAGTTGTTTTTCACCTCTCGGGTTATTTCTCTACCGGCTTTCAGAATTTTCATAGCAAAACTCTTGAGCTGAACTTTGTAGAAGAAATAGATCAGCTCATTGTGAAAGGTCGTGTCCCACAAGCTCTACATGTTTTTGTCGAAGCCAATACCTATTGGGGCGGTTCTCAATTTTTGAACAGTCCCGGCTGCGGAGATTATACAGATTATATTCTCAAAGAAATTTATTCGGCAGTGATCGCACACTACGATTGCGATGGGCGAGCTTGTGTGATGGGAGGTTCCAGCGGAGGTTACGGAGCACTTCACTTGATCAGCCAAAAAAAATCGCCCTTTCAAATTGCCTTTGCCGTTGCTCCCGACAGTTTTTTTGAAGCCAGTCTCTTGCCCGAGCTACACAAGATGGCGCCCTCCTTTTTAAAGTTCTCTGCAAGTCTTAAAAGTGTTCGCAAAGCGGTAGAAGAAGGTGAATTACAAAGTAAAAAATCATTTTTTTCATTGATGCATGGTCTCGCCATGGGTCTATGTTATTCGCCCGCGAGCTCTCTCAAAGACGACTCCATAGAATTTCCAATTGATCTTGAAACCGGGCTTGTTGAAAAAAAAATATGGACCCACTGGTTGCAACAAGACCCTGTTTGTTTTTTACGAAAGAGGGCTCAGCTTTTAGAGGGAAAAACTATTTTTCTTGAGGTCGGCGCGTACGACAATTTTTCGTTGCAGTTTGGAGCGCGACAAATTCGTGACGTTCTCAAGCAAATTAAAGTGAAACACAACTACTTGGAATTTGCCGGCGATCACTTTGCTTTGCGTGAAAGACGATTGGGCTTCCTGCAGTCGTTATTAAAAATCTGGAAATAAACAAGCGCACCTTTAGCGGCCCCCAGCTCCACCTTCAGAGCGATAGTCAAAGGCCGCTTCCAGGATGCCTTGATCGTTAAGGCGGACAGCATTGACTCTGGCCGCCCAACCCACTTCAACTTTGTGTCCAATAGCTTCAAGAGCTTCAATTGAGGCGGGTGGTAACTTTTTCTCATCAATATAAAGCACATCAGGTATGAATTGATGGTGCACACGTGGGGCGTAAATAGCCTCTTCGATATTAAAATCCTGGGCTAAGTGGCGATAAAGTGTCTGTAGGACGGCGGTAATTATACGCGGTCCTCCAGGAGCCCCAAGACCAAGAACAATTTTTTTATTCTTTTCTACCAGAGTCGGTGCCATAGAACTCAGGGGGCGCTTTCCTGGTTCTATGTAGTTGGCTTGACCCTGGACAAGACCAAATAAGTTGGCTTCACCGGGGCGAGTGGTAAAATCGTCGAGTTCATTATTCAGTGCCACTCCGTACTTCTCACTGACGACTTTGGAACCAAAGACACCATTGAGCGTGATGGTCATGGCGACCGCATTGCCTTGGGTGTCGAGAACTGTAAAATGGGTGGTTTCATTAGACTCAGGGCCAGGTGGCTCGAGAGCACCCAACTTAAGAACCTCATTGGGTTTCAGTTTCAGCACCCATTTTTTGGCAGTTTTTTTATCCATAAAATCTTGAACAGGGTTTTTCACAAAGTCAGGGTCGCCTAATGAGCCACGTTTGCGGAAATTAATTTTCATCACTTCGGCTAAGTAATGGAGTTCAAGGGTGCTGAGAGGGCTTAACTTATGCAGTTTCAAAAGCTCGATCATTTTTAAAGAAGAGGCAATCATCAATCCACCACTTGATGGTGGAGGCATCAGGTGTAATTTATAGCCTTTGTAATTTGTGGTAACGGGATCGAGCCAGCGCACCTTGTATGCTTTAAGATCTTCACGGGAAAGTATGCCACCGGCGTCTTGTAAAGTTTTGACAATATCATAGCCAATGGGCCCCTCATAAAAGGGAACAATACCCCGATTGCGCATAAGTTTAAGGGCCTTGGCGAGTTCTTTTTGTTTGACGATCTCACCTGGCTTAAAGAGTTCTTTTCCATTTTTAAGAAAATATTTTTTACCAAAAGAATTGAGATCATTTTTGACTCGAGACAAGCGCTCGACATTTTCCCCAGAAATGGGGTGGCCCTTTTGTGCAAGACGAATAGGTGTGTCAAAGAGTACCGACCAATGGAGCTTACCGTATTTTTTATGAAGGGCCCAAAGCCCGGCAGGCAAGCCAGGGACGCCAACTCCATGGGGCCCATTCCTTGAGGCGTCCTTTGCTTTATTCAAATAATAGTTCTTTCCCATTTTAGCGGGAGCTGTTTCGCGGAAATCCAAGGCTTTCACAGGGTCCTTGCCCATTTTGACCATTGCAAAACCACCTCCGCCCAAAGCGGCATGACGAGGGTTTGTCACAGCCAAGGTCAAAGCAATTCCAACAGCCACATCAACCACATTACCCTTTTTGGCGATCAGTTCTTCTGCCACTTGGGCAGAAAGGGGTGTGGGGGTGGCGACCATCATATGGTGCCCCTTAAGAGGAGTGCCCCATGATGGCAAGGGAAGAATGAAAAGAAGAGGGAGCCAAAAAAGCAGGCGGGTCATATCAAACTCCTAGGCATTAAGAAGTCTTCTTATAACCACGAATAACCTATGAATTCAACGCTCGTTACAAAGAAACAATCCAATTAAAACAGGCTGTTCTCAGCCATTGGAACCACATCAACGGTACAAAGATCCTTTTTATGGACAAAATGTTTTTTGCCATCGGCGTACCATCTGATTTCAAGTCGTTCATTTGTTTTGTAGTGCTTGTAGATCGCGATATCGCCATACATCTCCAGTTGAGGAGTGACTGTGTTGTCAAAACTTTGAAAATGGACAAAATCATTGATCTCGGCAGAATGGTAAATAGCTTCCATGTCTGGTGCGTAGTCTTGACCATTAGAGTCTAGAGATTTTTGGTTCCAAACAGTTTCCAGCTCGTCTGGGGAGTGCTGAACCCATCCATCAGAGATCAAAGCTTTGTCTCTTGGACAAGTCCCGTCAGAATTTGCTAGAGCCAAAAATGAAAAGAAAATACTAATAAAAATAGTGAAAATACAATGAAACATTAACCCCTCCCCTAAACTTAAAAAGGAAGTAGCAATTGGTCTAAATTAAGTAAAGGGTTTTCTGGAGTAGAAGCAAAGAGACGACCCTTGTCTTAGATTCTGATGAACCTTTCGGAGCAACACTTGATCTTGCAAACAGTGTCTGTTAACTAGCGGCCTCATGTTTGGAAAATCTAACGCGGTGAACCCCTATGTTGAGCTCATGTATGGAGAGTTCAAAGACTGGGCCTATGACTCTAATGCAACTGATTACAGAGGCTTATGGCGCAAGGAAGTCTTTGATTGCGACAATGAAGCCCCCTTGGATCTTGAAATCGGCACGGGCAATGGCACCCACTTCGCTCACCGTGCTCAAGAGTGTCCAAATCGTTGTTTAGTTGGGTTAGAGCTTAAGTTTAAAACTGCAGTGCAGTCCATACGGCGAGCTCGATCCTTGGGCTGCCGTAACGCACGCATGGTTCGCTACAAAGCGCAGGCTATTGGGGATCTTTTTGCGCCGGCCGAGGTAAATGATGTCTATATTTATTTTCCCGACCCTTGGCCCAAAGTTAAACAGCAGAAAAATCGATTGATTCAAAAAGAGTTTTTGTCTGATCTTTATTCGATTATGCGACAGGGCTCTTATCTAGAGTTTAAGACCGATGATCTGCCTTATTTTCATTGGGCGGTAAGGCTTTTCTTTGCAAGCTCTTTTGAAGTTATTTTTTACAGTGAAGATTTGCACGCCTCATTTCGAAAAGATAAAAACTTTATCACCCAGTTCGAGTCTTTATTTATGAAAAAGCGACAGCCGATTTACTACTGTCGCCTGCAAAAGCAAAAGCCTTATATCGCTTGACACTTCAGATAGCTGAGGGCCGCCCCTGGATGGATATGCTTCATATCTGTAAAATACTGAATGATGGGTATTTTTTCGCAAAATCTTTGACTGTGTTCATTGGGAAGCCAAATGGGTTCATTACTTAGCTTTGTATTTACATTTGGCCCATTTGTTTCAATTGTTTTCCACCTCGGAGAGGAGATGTCCGAGAATGAGTTGATCTCAAGTTGTGGTCCATTTGATATTTTCGCAAGCAAACCCGCAAATAGCTGATGGGGGCCGCAAAGAGAAACAGCTGGTGAGTTGAATGCCCCGCCCATTGGTTGAGCTGGCTGGAAACAGGACACATCTTGCTTTGCAATTAGCTCAAAGATGAGACTACGACCAGATTCTATTTTGAGAATGTCCGAATTTTCTGAGGATAGGACTCGGTCAAATTTTGAGGCTATTGAAAGTTGCCAGTGAATGGGCATATTGAGTCCGCTCCCTTCTATGAACTGCGTGTCGTACAAGTGAAAATAATAAGGACGTAATGTGAGAGTGCTTTGATTTCCAGTGTATCGGATATAAGCAGGAGCCTGTGATATGTTTGTGATTAAGAGGGTGGCGAAGGCATTATTTTTTAAGCTGATAGAAGTGTTAACTTCTAAAGAAAGATCAAAGTGTTGTCCCACCTGTGGCTCATGGTTTTGTAAATAGAAAATCCGACTCAGACTTGAATTTCGCTTTTTTAGATCGCGAACCAGCAATCGACAAAGCGATATGCTAGAGCCATTAAAGAGAGAATCATTTATGAGCTGTGCAAATGGTATATTGGATTGGTTAAACAGAATTTTTTGAAAATTGTTCTCGCAGAGAAGTTGAGCTTCACCGTCAGTCATTTTAGATGTCAATTGAAGTTCTTTGAGATCCTTTCCATAAAAGTATTTTTCCTCTTCATTGTCTAAGAAAATCCAACTGTCGTTAGTAAAAGTTTGAGTGTCCTCGATAGAGATATTTTCAAGTGAGACTTTGGCGACTAAATTGTCCTTAATAAAAACCTCCAAATTGATGTGGCAACGCAAGGTGGGGTTATCTTGTTGAGTCGGCGTGAAGGCTTGAGGCGGCAGAATATCAATGACTGCAACTTGATCCTCTCCCTGAAACTCAACTGTGTGAATAGCTTCATCATTGTGAAAGGAGCTCAAGCAGCGAGTTTCAACTAGGATACGAGCGTGGGGCTGCTGTTCTTTTTTGATTCCAATAGGAATAGAGCTGGTCACATTTAATGTTTGTGTGTCCTGGATGCGTTGGTAAGTTCCATCCAGATTGGCAATCTCTACACTAATGGGAATAACTTTGGATTCAGAGGGGATTTCCGCAACGTCCGGATTACAGGATATCAGTCCGAAGCTGAATAATATAATTATATAAAGTGGGTTTAGTTTTGTTCTCATGGCATTTCTCCTTTTAAGAGAAGCCATAAAGCAAGAGCAGGGCCAAAAATTACCAATAAGTTGTTTGAACGACCACATCTTGGTTGAGGTAAAGTTGACAACTTAGACGTTGACCAACCGGAACTTGGTTGCGTTCCATTGTTTTTTTTTCAAGCTCTAAGGGGGGGGAGATCTGTTTGTCAGAGAAAACTGTCATATGGCACTTGCCGCAAATGCCATCTCCTTTGCAGGAGCTAGCCACGGGAACACCATTCTGTAAAAGATTGCCCATAAGGCTCAGCAAGGGATTTAAAGAAAACGTTTTTTTGAGCTGTGGACAGATAATTTGGGCCATAATGGGAGCCTTAGCTTAGAGGGTGCTTTTGTTTCAATGATCTTCATGATATCTATCCCTAACTATGGAGACAATGGCTTTTTTAGGATGCAGTCGAGGCTTAGGCCACGCCGTTTGCGGTGAGATGGATCGTCGCCATTTTCTGCTGCGGGCTCTATTGATGTCCCGTCAGCAGGAGGCTTTGCAAAAATTGTCTAAACAACTATCGGCTCCATCTGAAGTTAAAGTTTTAGATTTTGCCAACCCCAACAATGTGGTTGCGCTCGTCGACCAACTTAAAATTTTTCAGCCCAAGCGAGTTTTTTATTTTTCTGGCGGAGGTTGTTACGGAAAATTTGCCTCTAAAAAATGGCAGGACCACTTTTGGGGTTTGCAGGTCACATTTTTAACTCCAGCTCAGTTGCTTCACTCCTGTCTGACTGATCCAGATCTGGCTGGGATTGAACAAATTATTTTTGTTGGTTCCCAGATTGCCGACAACCAAGGGGACCCAAGGGCCTCTAGTTACGCTGCTGCCAAACATGCATTAAAAGGTCTGATCGACTCTATACTGAAGGAGGGCTGCGATAAGGATATACGTCTTTTCCGCCCTGGTTATATGGATACCGATTTGCTACCTCCCAAATCTCCACCGCGCTTATTTGGTGATCCTTTGACAAAACCTGAGCAAGCGGCTCACCGTTTTGTGGATTGGGCCTTGGACCCTCTGGGCGATGCCATCTTTGACCTGTGACACATCATTTCTCCAACCCGAGGCGACGTAGTCTCTTTGGTAACTTTGTGCTAATTTTCTCTCTTCCGCTATAAAAAGGAGTGCTCGATGAGTGAAACTGAAAACATGATTATTATTGGTTCTGGCCCAGCAGGTTTGACGGCCGCCATCTACGCGTCTCGCGCTCTACTCAATCCCCTCATGATCGAAGGCGAGGAGGTGGGTGGCCAATTGATGACAACCACAGATGTTGAGAACTTTCCGGGGTTTCCAGAAGGGATCATGGGTCCTGAGCTGATGGAGCAAACTAAAAAACAGGCCAAGAGATTTGGAACTCGTTTTATTTCCCAAAATGTATCCAAAGTCGATTTTTCTCAACGCCCTTTCAAGGTTTGGGTTGGCGAAACGCTTTATCAAACCAAGTCCGTTATAATATCGACGGGTGCCAGTGCCAAATACTTGGGACTTGAATCGGAAAGACGACTCTTGGGTCGAGGCGTTTCAGCATGTGCCACTTGCGATGGTGCTTTTTTTCGAGATCAAAAAGTGATGGTGATTGGTGGAGGTGACACAGCAATGGAAGAGGCGACATTTTTAACTCGTTTTGCCTCAGAGGTGATTATTGTTCATCGTCGCGAAGAGTTTCGCGCGAGTAAAATTATGGCGGATAAGGCCTTGAATCATCCCAAAATCAAAGTGATGTGGAACTCAGCCCTCGAAGAAGTTGTGGGCGAAAATCTTGTTAAGGCTGCCAAAATCAAAAATTTGATCACCGGCGAAGTCCAGGAAATAGCTGTAGAAGGTATCTTTATAGCCATTGGTCACAAGCCCAACACAGACCTCTTTAAGGGACAGCTCGAAACCAACGAAGTTGGCTACTTAACGACAAAACCTCACTCCGCCTGGACTTCGGTCGAAGGTGTCTTTGCCGCTGGCGATGTCGCTGACGACAAATACAGACAGGCCATTACCGCCGCAGGTACAGGTTGTATGGCAGCTATTGATTGTGAACGCTGGTTAGAGGAGAATAGTCACTAAGGTCCTTTTTGTTCGGAGGAGCGTGTGGCTAAGAAGATCAATACAGAAGATCTCGTTAAAAAAATTGAGAAGATAACTCGAGATCGCATTGTAAAACAAAATGTTGTCGATCTTAAACAATATCGAGATTTGAAAACATCCAAAGATCCTAAAACCCTTTTGGTTATCGAAGATGATGAAACCATGAGAAGAGCCCTTGCCCGAATCTTTGAGGCCGATGGGCATATTGTGCGAGTGGCGGCCGACGGCACACAACTTTCCAGTGTCTTAGATGACAATCCCATTGATCTTATTATTCTGGATATTGGTTTGCCTTGGATCAATGGCTTTGAGTTAGCAAAACTTTTAAAGGAACACAAAGATTTAAAAGAAATCCCTTTGGTCTTTATTTCGGCGAAAACCAGTGAGCTCGATGTCAAGCGTGGTTTTGAAGTGGGCGCTGACGATTATATCAAGAAGCCCTTTAATATCGACGATATGAAAAAATCTATTGATACCCTTCTTAAAATCAGCGGCACCTAAATTTTAAAAACTAATTTACTTTCCTGTGGAAAATTTCGTGATCAGTATTACATCTCTAGGCCGGGCTCCATGCCCTTCTGGCATTTCACCCTACAGGTGAAAACGCGTCCAGCTTGCCAGAGCCTAGGGCTGTAATACTGATCACGAAATTTTCCACAGGAAAGTAAACCGGTTTCCAAGTTCAAAATGAAACTAGAAGTGTGTGCTGAATTTTTGACTCTTGCTTACATTGTGAACAAAGAGATTAATGGCGAGCACTAAAATAAACATCATCAAAGTGGCTGAAGCCAACCCCCACCATACTCCACGGGTGAGTTCGTCTTTGGCACCGTTAATCATCAAACCCCATGAGGGAACACCGGGCTCCACACCCAGTCCTAAAAAACTCAAAATCACTTCGACTTTTATGGCGTAGACAAAATTGAGGGTAAATTGAATAAGAGCAATATGATAAACATTGGGGATTATGTGGTAAAGGATACGACGCAAATCTGAGGCACCCACTGATTCTGCAGCAGCGACGTAATCCTGTTTCTTTTGCTTGTAAACTTCAGCACGCACCAAGCGACAAAGGCCGACCCAACTGGTTAAGCCTAGGGCAATATAAAGATTGCTTAAGCCTGGCCCCATAGCAAAACTTAAACCGGCAATAAGTAAGATGTAGGGAATGGATTCAAGAGTGGTGTAAAGCCATACTACTAAATCATCTATCCAGCCCGAGAAATAGGCACCTACGAGTCCTAGGGTGAGTCCAATAAGTGTTGATAAGGTTGCTGCAAAAAAACCAATAATTAAAGCAACCTCACTTCCCTTAAGGGCTCGTGAAAAAACACTGCGGCCCAAAAAGTCTGTGCCAAAGATGTAATTTAATGATGGTGGAGTGTAAGATAAATCTGTTTTGATCACAGAGTAATCAGAAGCGACCACCCCGAGAGAAGTCAAAAGAGCAAGCAAGCAATAAATTGCGATAATAGATAAACTGAAAATTAAAACTTTCTGTGTTCGAATCTGATTCAGTAAAGAAAAGCTTTTTGAGTTCACTGGATGATTACCTTTGGATCAAAGACAGTGTAGAGTATGTCTGTGATCAAATTCACAAAGACATAGAGAAGAGTACTCAAAACGGTGATGGCTTTGATGACGGGCAAATCAGCCGATTGAATGGCTTCTATTAATAGGCTGCCCATTCCAGGAATTCCAAAGAAGGCCTCAAGCAAAAGAGAGCCAGTGATCAGAAAAGGAATTTGCAAGGAAACCGCTGTGGAAATGGGTAGCAAAGAATTTCTGAGAATATGATGCCAAAGTGTTCTTTGAGTAGAAAGCCCCTTGGCTCTGGCTGTGATAACATAGTCTTGTTCCATTTCTTTAGAAAGCAGGGAGCTCAACAGGAGAACATTCGGACCTAAGGATACAAGAATAGCTATGATCCAAGGTAAGAAAAGATAGGACCAACGATGAAGTAGGCTATGGTCCCATCCATTAATTGGAAAAAGATTCATCTTGTAAGCCAAAAAGTATTGAAAAAATATAATATAGGCAACAAAACTGACGCTCATTAAAGCTAGGCAAAATATTGGCACTAGGCCTCTTAAGATAGATTTTTTAGAATCTAAGCTTTTGATAGATATAAAAAGGCTGAGCAAAAAACCAAGAATAAAAGCGGGTAATGATAAAGATAATGTGGGGCCTATGGCCGAACCAATCATTTGTAGAACACTTTGGCTTGTTTGCCAGCTGTTGCCAAAGTTAAAACTAACAATCTGACCTAAAAAAACAAAATATTGAGTGAACAGAGTCTTGTCTGTCCCCAGCTCTTGACGCAAGGATTGCACTTGATCAGCTGATGCGTATTTGCCAGCCAATTGGTAGGCAGGATCACCACCCACAACATGAAAAATTAAAAAAACAATAAGGCTCACGCCAAGAAGTGTTGGAAGGATTTGTAAACTTCGACGTACAATAAAATGTCCAGAAATAAGGACCCCTTTTTATTTGAGTTTTTTTAAGAACTCGTTTTTTTTGCCCTGATCAATTGTCAGATATTTATGGTAATCATAAATTAACGGAGATTCATTATAATTTTCAAGCCATGCATGGTAGGGCAGCTTAACTACTCGATGTACGAGAAAAATACTGGGAACGGCGTCATTTATGAATTCAACCATTTTTGAAAAAAGTTTATTTCTTTTGTGCCCAGGAGGGAGCAAAAGGCTTTGTTGATAAAGAGAGTCATAGCTTCGATTGATAAAATTCGCACTGTTGGGGCCAGGTGAAACATTTTGGCTATAATAAAGCTGAAGAAAGTTTTCTCCATCGGGATAGTCGGCCATCCAGGCCATATCGAAAATTGCAGCGTCCTTAGATTTTAACTTTTTATCAAATTGGGGCCAGGTATTTGAAACCAAGCGCAGTTCGACGCCAATTTCGGCCCATTGTGCTTTTACAAAATCGGCGAACTGTCTAGACCAAGTCGAAACGTTTGGCATATGGTATTCAAAAGTGGGAAGTCCATTTCCGTTTGGGAAGCCGGCATCGCGCAATAGCCTTTTTGCTTTCATTCGATCAAATTTGTATGGATTGGAATATTCCGCAACATATCCATTAATGTTGGGGGGAATGGGGCCATGGGCGACGACTCCCCTATTGTTATAAAATTTTTCTAAAATAGTTTTCTTATCTAAAGCATGGGCAAGAGCTTGGCGTAATTTCTTGTGTTTACCCAATACAGGGTGTTCCATATTAAAAGATATAAAGGTCACGTCAGGGCGAACTTGCGTCAGGACGCGAATTCCTTTTTTAGAAAACTCCTCGCGGATGTCATGTTCTTTGTTTAAAAGCTGATCACTATTTTCTTTTGGTAGAACGCCGTGGTCCAAAGTTCCATTTAAAAAGGAAAGCCAAATGGGTTGATACTCACGAAAAATGTGGATAGTGATCTTGTCCGCTAAGGGTAAAGTTTTACCGGCATCTTTCAACAGTCCTTGGGTTTCTTCAGAGCTCTCAGAAGGGTAGAGAGCGGGACGGTAAGTAGGATTTTTTATCAGTTCAACTTTGGAGTTACGAATCCAATTTTTCAAGACAAAAGGGCCCGTGCCGACAGGGTGATTGGCGATCTTTGACCCGTATTTATCTACCACTTCTTTGGCAACAACCATTGTAATAGGCATCGCCAAACGATGTAAAAAATGGTGACTGGGATGATTGAGGGTGATTTCAAGTGTGTGTTTATCCAATGCCTTAAGGCCCAGGACAGGAGTGTCATAGTCAGCCTTGCCTTTTCTCAGATCGGCGCGCCATTGATTGAGGCCGACAATAAGGCCGTCAAAGACCCACCAGCCAAGTGCTTTATTTTGCGGGTCGGCCAGCCTTTTCCATGAGTAGATAAAATCAGAGGCTTCTAGCTCTCGACCTTTTCCATTTGCAAATGCGGGATCATCTTGAAAGAAGACATTTTTCTTGATTTTGATTCGATAGATTTTCTTGTCTTTTGAGATTTCAGGAAGAGAAGCGGCTAAGCTGGGTTCAATTTGCAAGGGTCGTTTGAGATAGTGATAGTGAAAAAGTCCTTCAAAAATTGCAGAATTAATGGTCGATGAATACTTGTTTGTCGAGTGAATGGGGTCGAGGTGGGGAATATTCGCTTCGAGAAGGCTGTGAACATGCACCCCCTCAGAAGGGGTTTTAGGAGTGCAGGCTACAAGTGTAGTTAAAATGAAGAGCAGAGTTGCCAGATACATAGAGATTTAAAACCTTAATAAGGGTGGAACTTGAGAATTAGTAGAGAGTGGTTGCCGAGTCAAAGAGGCAAAGGCTTGTCGTGATGAAAAAAGAGATGCATCTTTTAAAATTGATCGCTATCAAGAGGCGTGCGAGATAAACAGAACGCTAAAGTTGATTTTTTAGAAAAATATGCCACCAGACCAACGCTAATCCAAGATGTGGAGAGGCGCCTTGAGTCGGATGGCCGTCTTGGGATCAATATCGGGTTAGAAGAGGGGCTTATACTCAAGTCCCTCTGCTCTCAACCCCATGTGGAAAAAGTTGTGGAAATAGGGACCCAGTATGGCTGCTCCGCATCATGGATGGCGATGGGACTCAAAAAGCGAGGCCAGCTCTATTGTTTGGAAAAGGACCCCCAGTGTTTGAAAAACGCAAAAATAACCTTTTCTCATCCTCTCTTCCAAGAATTAGGCAGCAAGGTGGAACTTATAGCCGGGGCCGCCCTTGAGACTTTGGCTCAACTTAAATCCAAAGGTCCATTTGACCTCATTTTTATAGATGCCAATAAGAAGGATTATCCAAGTTATCTAAAATGGGCCCACGAGCAGGTTCGTCCTGGTGGATTGATCCTTATCGACAATATTTATCTTTTTGATTCGGTCTTTGAAGATACATGCCCCGAAAATTTACCACCGAAGATGTGGGCAGCAATGAAGGAAACTTTGTATCTTGCCTTTGCTGCACCCAATTTCCATACATCTATTCTGCCCACCCAAGAAGGACTTTTGCTGTCTGTTCGCAGTCCATAATTTTTGTTGTCTTTGACGGTGCATTCTCGCTGCGTGGTCCTGCTTTTTTATGTTAACCTCAGTCATGGGTCATATTCTTGAGGTTAAAGATTTAGGGGTTTGCTTCCGCTCGGGCGACGAAAGGACTCAGGCTCTCAATAAAATTTCATTTTCGATCCCAGATGGAAAAACAGTGGGACTTGTTGGCGAGTCGGGTTCTGGAAAAAGCGTTACCAGTCTCACTATTATGGGTTTGTTGCCAAAGCCCCAGGCCGAATTGACTTCTGGACAGGTCCTTTTCAAAGGACAAAATCTCTTAACTTTACCTGAAAATCAGATGCGCAAAATTCGTGGTAATAAAATCTCTATGATCTTCCAAGAGCCCATGACCAGCCTGAATCCTGTTTTCACTGTGGGATATCAAATTTTAGAACCCATTCAGTTGCATCAAAAGCTTGCAAAAAAAGAGGCATGGGAAAAAGTGGTCGAACTTTTGAATAAAGTGGGAATACCAGATCCAAGGCAGAAGGCTAAAAGTTATCCCCATGAAATGAGTGGCGGTCAAAGACAGCGAGTGATGATTGCTATGGCCATTGCCTGTGAACCCTCTCTTCTTATTGCCGACGAGCCAACAACCGCCCTTGATGTCACCATCCAAAAACAAATTTTAGAACTTTTGGCTAAGATTCAGTCAGAAGAAGGGATGAGTCTTCTTTTTATAACTCACGATTTGGGTGTGATAGGGGACATTGCGGATGATGTGGTGGTGATGTACAAAGGGGACGTTATTGAAAAGGGTGATAAGCAAACCCTCTTTAAATCACCCCAACACCCTTATACAAAAGGCCTTATGGCCTGTCGCCCATCCTTAGATAAAAACTATAGACGCCTGGCAACTCTTAAAGACTTTATTGACGATAAGGGCGATGAGAAGAAGTTTGATGATGCAATATTGGGATTCAAAGAAGAGCGACCCATGTCGCAGTCACCAGAGCTTTTGCTTGAGCTTAAGAACTTAAAAAAGTTTTACCCTGTGGGCCGCACCCTTTGGGGGCATCCAAAAGATTTTGTTCGTGCCGTTGATGATGTGAGTCTTCAAGTTTTTAAGGGAAGAACGCTTGGCCTTGTAGGAGAATCTGGCTGTGGAAAGACCACATTAGGTCGTACTCTTTTGCGCTTGCTAGAGCCCACTTCAGGAGAGATTTTTTACCGAGGTCAGGATATCACGCTTTTAGACCGTAAAGCCATGCGCACTTTGCGACGCAAAATGCAGATTATCTTTCAAGATCCTTTTGCCAGTCTCAATCCACGGATGACAATTGGTGACGCAATCCTCGAGCCCATGCTGATCCATAGGTTAGCAGCGAATAAACAAGAGATGCTTCAGAAAACAAAAGCTCTAATGGATAAGGTGGGTTTGAGTGCCACTTTAATGAATCGTTATCCCCATGAGTTTTCAGGTGGCCAACGACAGCGGGTGTGTATCGCAAGAGCCTTAGCTGTTGAGCCCGAGTTTATAGTCTGCGATGAGTCCGTATCGTCTCTCGACGTTTCGATACAAGCTCAAATACTCAACCTTCTTTTGGATTTGCAAGACGAGCTAGATTTAACCTATATTTTTATTTCCCATGATTTAGCTGTGGTGAAGTTCATTGCTGATGAAGTTGCTGTTATGAATAAGGGGCAAATTGTGGAGATGGCCTCGGCAGAGAGTATTTATCAGAGCCCGCAACAGAGTTATACAAAGAGTTTGCTCTCCTCAATCCCGAAAGGTCTATAGTTGAGTTTATTTTAAATTTCTCTAAGTAGGTATAATGGAGGAATTACTTGTGGATAGAGTAATAGCTTTTCGAGAGCTGAAGACCTGGTAAGACCTTCTCAATCTCACTATGCACAGAGTTTAAAAAGGCAGGTATTTGTCGACTGGCCTGAAATTTAAAATTGGATTTCTCACTTTGCTTGTTGTAATTCTCGATCTCGAGGATCAGTACGGCTCGATAGTCGATGAGTTTTTGTACGTTTGTCGTCTCAAGACTGTACAGATTGTTGTTGAGATCATTGAGTTCGCTTGCTAGCTTTGCATAGGTATTGGCGCGATCGGCAAGCGCCACATCAATATTCTTGTCATTGTTAATTTCTTTTTGAGCTTGTTCGATCGCTTCTCTCATTAAACAATCTTGATAATCGGCTTTTAAAGAATTGATGTTTGTGAAAGGCACCACATATTGATTGCGCATTTTAGGTGCCAGGGCGGAAGCTTGTGGCAAAATCTCGATAAGAGAGTCAAGAGCTTGCACGGTCAGCAGTGCAAAGTGCTGGAACTCTTGGGGGTCTTTGTTTTCAAGCTCATAAACCTCAAGAGACAACTTATCAATTTTTTCTCGAACTTCGATCAGTTCTTGTCTGATTTTTTTAGGCTGGCCATTCAGAAAGTCCTCTTCGAGACCCATTTTGATTTTCTTGTAACGAGTGTCAAAGTCTTCACTGATTATGATGTTTTCGCATTGGTTTCTATTATTTGTTTCCATGATGTCGTTGGCAAGGCTTGCTTGGTTCGATAGCAATAAGACAAGTAGGGCCAACAAAGTTGGACTCTTGAAACAGTTAACGTACCGTACTTTTAATAGTTTGTTCCACATATACAGACAACCTCGCCGCCATATAGATCAATAAATATGCCAGCAACCGCCCGTTTCTAAATTGTCTCATTTTGATCTGCGTCTATTTTCTGACAGTCTCGGTGACAATTTTTGTTTAATAACGACATTTTTTGTCTTCTTTAAACCTTAGAAGCGGCATTAGACCCTAGAAAAGAGCCTTCCGGGCTGTGGCACAACTCTTGTTAGCTGATCACTCTGGCGACAGCGGTTTTAAATCTAGTCAGTTTTAGATTTTGAGCTGCTTAAAAAAAAGAGGATAAATATGAAGAGCTTGTGGAAAAAGGCAGTGCGGCTTTCTCGTTTCTATATGGTTATGGGGACGGTTTTCGTTTTATTGCCAACAAGTGCTTTGGCAAATGTCACCTTAATTCAAAGTTTTCTAAACAATCTTCAATCAGAGGTTGTGAGGGATCTTAATTTTAAGGCAGATCTTGTTTTAAGTCTTCTGGAGTGTTCCAATGATTTGAGTTGTGATTCGCCACAAGCTTTCGAAGAAAAATTCAAAGAGTATCGCGTTTATGTGGGCCTCCTCCAGTATCATGATTTGCATAGAAGAGTTTTTTCTTCGGGCCATGGTTATATTGTTCATCAGGGTTTGCGTCTCTACTATACTAGACTCAATGAAGAGGGAAAAAAAGAATGGAGTCTCATTCAGTTACTCCACCAAGCCGACGAACAAGAAATCCTTCGGAAACTAACGATGGCTGGGCTTACAAGAGAGAACCGAGAGTATTTTTTGCTAGAACAACAACTTCACCAAGGACGTCATAGTCATTACGCGGCGGCCGTTTCTGAGTTCTTGGCCGAGTATCCATTTTTTATTAATAATAAGTCTCAAACTTTAACCAGGAAAGAGTTGGCTAGAGCACTGACAATAACTGGTCAGGAGTATGAACTGGCCGCTGAGAGAGTCTCTCAACTTAAAGACGACGAACGTTTTGATCTTCTTGGCTTTACAGATTCGGTTGAGAAGGTAGTCGCTCGCTTCAACGAGCAAGAAAGTCGCATGGTGGTTCACTACATTGAGGGTTTGAACAAAAAAACGAAGTTGTGGGGTCGAATCTTAGACATTATCACGAACTGGAAGACGTTATCTCTAGCGACTTGTCATGTGGCCACATTTGCTTTTTCTGTAGCACCTAATCCCGTGGTGCAAGTGGCTCGACTTGGACTCGGTGCCGTATGTACCTCAATCGGAGTCAGCCTCTCGCTTTATTACTTTGGAAAGTCCACAAAAGATATCATTCGACAAATGCAGTACTTAAATACCGGTTCTTATAGTAGAGAGGTGTTTAATCAGTATCTTCGCTCCTACTTTGTGACATCCATGATGGCGTTCCTTTATGTTATCCCTGCCCTGCCAGCCCTTAAGGGGCGCATTGAGGGTATACAAAAATTTTCAGCCTTAAGTGCTCGAGCCTACCGTATGAAGAGATTGGGTTTTCAGCGCCATACCATGACTCGCTTTGATAAAAATATTTTTATCTCGGATATGAAGGGACTGGGTCGCAGATATGCCGAGTACTATGGAGAGGAGCTGGCGATTAGTTCAGTAGTGGTTGCTGGAGGGCGACATATTGCAAATATACGATCAATCGAGGGAGCAATTCTCAGAGCCCTACAGCACTCCATGCAAAGAGAACGTCGGGTCTTCACCTATGGCGATTTATTAAAAACATTTTCCTAAACTGGCTAGAAACTCTTGAATAAAGCTGCGGTAAAGTTTGGGAAAGTTCTTTAGGCCGTCCAGGTGTTTCCCCTCTGGAAGCTCAGCCACAGTTAGGGGCAGGTTGGGGTGTTGGTCGAAAAGGTCGCGAATACTTTGAATTTCTACAATATCGTCTTGAATCCCGCGAATGGATAAAATGGGAATTTGCGAGGGCCATTGTTCCAGTACCTGGTGCAGTTTTTTTAGGGGTTGTAGGCCCCAAACAGCTGTTCCTAAAAACGAAGCCACCGACTGAGCCCAGGGTTGTTTGAGACCTACCTCTTGGCGGAAGAAGTTCCTTGTATTGGAATAGATTTGTTCAAAGGGTCCGCCATCACAGATCACTTTGACAATATCCCGTCGTTCACTGGCGACCCAAAGGCTTGAGAGGCTTGGGCCCGAGAAGCTGTAAAGAATTTTAGGACCCTCGATCTGATCCAAGACCTGATGCAGTTGCTTTTTCCAAAGCTGAAAAACACCAAAGGGCAGATAGCGCATTAAAGGGTGTAGGGGATACTTTTTGTATTTGGATCCAAAGAGTAAATCAAAGCTCACACAATCAAAGCCAAGCTCGTTGACCAAGTTTTGGTGGCGCCTTGTGGTTTTGTGACTGCCCCACATATGGTGAACAAAGACCACGCTGGCTTCGTGTTTTTTAAAAGAAGCCTTATGAAAGTATAATTTTACTGCCGAGTGATGGATTATTTTTGATCCCAAAGCTGTGTCCAATGACCACTGCTGCCCGAGCTATGCTGAGCTTGTTCAAGCACACGCTGACTGACTCGCACAGTTTCCATAGCTGTCTCGGATAAGACCTTTCCACAGGCCTCAAAAACCGCATCGGCATCAATGCCATGATACTTGTAGATCTCAACAGGTCGTCCACACTTGGAGTGTTTGCGAACTGCTAAGGCCTCGTGACGAACCCCGACTATGGAGCCAATATTATCAAGAAGTCCAGGCTCGCCGTCGTGAACACTGACACAGGGAACGCGACGGCCAGAAAGAGTGGTGATCTCTCCAGGTGTGGCTCCACCATTGACACTGGGTTGTAGGTGCAGACTGCCGTTTACGCCAAGACTTTCGCGTAAATAGCTGTAGTCGTTCTCATGGGCAAGGTTTCCGATTAAAAGGTCGGGGCAGGTGACCACGATCACGTTGGCGTAAATTCCTTTTTCTAAAAGTCGATCCGAGGCTGCAACGGCTTCAGTCACCATCGATCCTAGGGAGAAAATGTGGACCACGTTGTCACCCGGCTCGTAATTGGCGTAACCGCGATAGTCGATTAAGTAGTAAGCTCCGTTGAGAACATCTTCGCGCAATTGAGAAAAAATTTGCTCTTCAGACAGAGAGCTAACTGAGGATTCTTCAGTGGCTCCATCTAGTGGATATTCTTTAAGACAAAGTGTGATTTGCTCGCTTTTAAAACGTGCTTGTCTTTGCAAGTGTTTCATTAAAAGCTTTTGGTCAATTCCGCGCGTGACACCACGAATGATCACACCCGTTCGACCTTGGTTGTCGTTGAGAAGGTGGCGACGAATGGATTCGGATAAGATCCAGTCCATCTCTTGGCAAAAGGCTGGCTCCCAAGTGATTTGGTTGGGAATTTGGATGTCAGATTTCCAGCCGTGTTGGGCGCCTTCTGGAGAAAGAGTCACTCCAGATGGAGTTCCCACCAGAATAAAACTAGATTTCCAGTAAAGGTTATAAAAAAGTTGATCCAGCGCCCGCTTAAGGAAAAAGTCGTAAACGGTCATCAAGGGTAATATGGGAATGCCGAGGGTGTCGCGCATTCTCCCGTAAGATCCCATGCATGACATTGTGTTGGCTTCGGTGATTTCGAAGCGCACAAAGCGATCGGAATTTTCCTCGTGAGGAACCAAGTCGGGGAGTTTGGTGTCGCGAACGCCATACTCATCCTCGTAGCCAGCCTCAACAGGTGAACCAAAAATATGTCCGTCCATGGCGGGGTTCAAGTTGGTGCTGGTGCCCACATCCGGCGCCATAGTCGTGAGAAGCTCGCCGGCTGTGCGCCATTTTTTCTCGTCGTCACTTAATGGTTTGCTGTCCGTACCATCTTTAGAGTTAGCAATACGAGTCAGTTTGGCCGCACATTGGCCCAGCATCCACTGGGTGTGGGGATAGCTGGCCAATTTTAAATTGATATCCAGGCTATCTGGCACACCGCCGTCTTCTTGTATTTGATTTGCGAAAAACTTTTGGTTTTCTTCTTTCAATTGAAATTGTTCTTTCATTTCTTTGTGAATTTCTTCACCGCGGGCTTTTAGAAATTTGCCCTCAGCACTCTTCTCTGGGAAGTCGGCAAACAACTGATCACCACTCAGACCTTGTTTTGCTTGCAGCTCGGTCATTTCTTCTTTGCTAGGCAGAGTCGAGTGGTTGCCCTGTTCGGCCTCCATGCGTAGACCCCAGCCTTTAAGAGTGTGAACGATAATCAAGGAAGGCTTGCGCGTGTTTTTCTTAGAGTCTTCAAAGGCCTTAATTAAGGTGTCCACATTGTGGCCGCCAAAATCCCGCAACCCCGAGTAAAGCTCATCATCAGAAACTTGTGTCAAGAAACTCTTTAGCTGAGAGTACTTCTTCTTCATTTGCTTCATTAACTCGCTAGGAGATTTAATCAAAAGCAAAGCCTGAAGAGCGTAGTCACTGACGTCTTCATCCAAAAATTTTTGGAAACTGTCGCCGCCCTTTTTTTTGAACATTGATTGGCGAAGGTGCCCGTGTTTAACTTCGATAACTTCCCAGCCGTTGGCGAGCATGGTTTTCTTAACTCGTTCGGCATCGGTCCCACCCATGATCTCTTTGTTGGTAATGCGATGGCCATCTAGACTTTGGCGATTGTAATCCAAAATCCAGGTGAGATTACCTATTTCACGTTCGGCGAAATCGGGCGTGGCTTCAAACAAAGAGCCTTCACGAAACTCAGCGTCGCCCATCACGCACCAAAAATGAGCGTCGGGAACTTTATAGCCATGCTTTTTGGCAAATCGATAAGCAAGAGCCAAGTAACCGGCGTTAACCGGAGGAATACCCACAGTACCTGAAGGAAAGAAGTTGTGTTGGTCGGGGTCGAAAACAGAATGATAGCTTTGAAAACTGTGGGGGTACTCGTCGTTAGCAAAGGCGCGCAAACGCATCATAGCCTTGTTTTTTTCTTCGACGGTAAGTTTACTGCCATCTGGATTAAAGAACATGTCCAATAAGTAGTTGAATGCGTGGTCGGCAGGTGAGGCATGGGGCTTGTTGGAAATATGGTCGTATCCCTTTTTCACAAAAAGATGAAGGGCTCCCAGGATGTGGAGAGCAGAACTGCTACCCGAGGCATGACCACCAATTTTAGGATCACCCTTACTTTTTTCCTTACGAGTGTTGGCCTGATAGATCATCTGGGTTGCGAGATAGTGAGCACGCGAAAAGATATCATCCAGTTGCTCTTTTGATAGAGTTGATTTTGCCATTATTACCTCTCTTGTGACCGGATCTTATGCAAAAATTGGCCCTTGTTGAAGTCTTTTTTGTTAGTTTAAGACATTAAAACAAATCAGGTTTCTAGGACAAAGTCCCAGTTGATTTCCACCTGTCCTGACCCATCCACAATCCCGTTTGGGGGGTTGGGGAAGGGGGCTGCTGCGCGGAAGGCCTCTATAGCCGCATCATCTAAATCATTATATCCCGAGGCGTGTCTGACCTGGATGCGTACCAACTCTCCGTCTTTATCTAAAGTGATGACGAGGCGGGTAATATTGCTATTCACACTGGCTATGGTTCGCCCTTGGCGCAGAATTTTGACAATTTTTTCTTTAATTCGCGGTTCCCAGTGCTGACGCAACTTCAGCTTAATTCGGTTGTAGTAAGAGTAATAAACAAATTCTCGGGTTTTGAGCAGAGTTTCAGCCCCTATGGCTATGTTTTCAAGGTATTCGTTATTTTGGCTGATCTCAGCACCTGAGCGAGCCGGCTCTGCCGCGGCAGCAATTTTATCAGGACTAAAACTATCATCGAACATGGTGGGTTTGATTTTGTCTAAAAGATCTTGTCTTGAATTTTGGTTGGGAGACATAGACTTTGTTTGCTTAGAGTTGGATCCAGGGGTTGGGCTTTTTCTGTTTTGGAAGTCACCGTTTTTTTGTGCTTTGGTCTCTTGGAAAACATCCTGGTTGGCAAGACTTAACTTGTAGTCCTTGACGGGAGTTTTGTCGTTAATCGATTTATCTTGTTCGACGATCTGACGATTCTTGAGAGAATCTTGTTTTTTTGGCTGCAACTCTACCCATTCAATTTCGAGTAATGGATCTGGATTGGGTTTTTGCAGCCATGATTGGGAACTCATAAGGATTAAGACAATCACCCCATGAAAAAGGAGGGATAGGATCAAAGCCAGGTTTAGTTTTCGATTGTCTTTCATTACAGTTTCTATCGGCAAAAGTGGTGCGACTTTAAAGACAAATTGATAATTTCTTTGTGTTGTTCTGGGCTCTTGCGTAGAATCGAGGACATGAAAGTGAAAGCTTTTGGACTTACCGACGTAGGTCTTAAACGATCAAAGAACGAAGACAATATTTTGGTGGATCAAGATATGGGACTCTTTGTTGTGGCTGACGGTATGGGTGGTCACAGGGGCGGTGATCTAGCTTCTCAACTGGCTGTTGAATCCCTGCGCGATGTTGTAAAGAGCCATAGAGAGGAGCACACGTTTTTATCGCCACGAGCCATGCTTGAGGAAGCTTATACCGAAGCGAGCTCCCGTATTTACGATAAGAGTCTCGAAAACAACAAAATGTTTGAGGGCATGGGCACGACCTTAGTCGCCGCTTACATCCATGAGAACGAGATTTTTATTGGTAACGTGGGCGATTCCCGCGCCTACTACATTAATAATCTTTATTTATGGCAAATGACTGAAGATCACTCTTTAGTTAATGAGCACATACGCGCTGGACTTCTTAAAGACAGTGAAGCACGCGACTTCCAAGCAAAGAACGTTATCACTCGTAGCGTGGGCTTCGAGCGGCAGGTTCGCTGCGATATTCTTAGGAAAAAACTTCTTCCCGGTGATTACTTTCTTCTCTGTTCCGATGGCTTAAGTGGCCTCGTCGAAGATCGAGAACTTTTTGAGATTTGTCGCAACAATTCTATTGAAGATGCTGTTCAGATTTGCGTGGATCGAGCCAAGCAAAACGGTGGCGATGACAACATCACGGTTATTATTATCCAGGCTGGATAATAAATCAGGAGCTCAAAGCTCCGTTTAAAAACGTTATATCTAGTTCAGACAAACCCATGTTATTCCAGATCTTTGCAAAATATTTTGAGCTTTATAGTTTATAAATGGCGCGACTAAAGTCTTTACTTGCCGCTCCCTAATCTGCACTTTTTCTGGCGGAAACAGGAAAAGTGTTCCGCCATCTTTCGGGGAGCATGGATTTTTTTGACTCAGTATGAGTGCCGATTCAGGTGATTGTTTGATTTCTAAGTTGGGAGTATTTATTTGGACATGAGAGGTCAGAGGAATAATCACAATCCCTTTGCTGTCCTTAAATTCAAAAAAAGAGCGATAGATTCCATTGGTCGTAAAGCTGCTCATTTTAATCTCTGGACCATTGGCGAGGACCAGTCGGACCGTGGAGGGGGTGGCCAAACTGGATACCGTCTTATCTAAAACTCCATTTTGATCGATCTCTTGCATTCTTTTTACCGACATCAAGAGATATTCTTCTTTGAGTTTAAAATCCACAGGTTGTTTGTGGGGTTTATAGCGTTGAGCGAGGACAAAAAGCGGTGAGTCCTTAAGGTTCACCTGTTTTTTCCAATCCTTGTTCGGTAGCTTGTCTAAAATAAGTCCCGTCAATGGGCCCAAAAGATATGCTTCTTTATCTAAAGCAAACCATTTGTATTTGTCCCCGCCCTTCATTAAAACTTTTTTAAAATGTTGGAAAGGGGTGAGCTGGGTTTGATTCTCTCGATTGTAGATTTTCGTCAGCGCTTGATTACTGTAGTACTGGGCACTACCTTCAATTCTGTCCGTGTAACTGAGAACTTCTTCTTTGTGGTTCTTAAACCACTTAAAATACCACCAACTATAGGCGTTTAATGCTCTCGCATCCCCTGTTTCTAGGTATCGAGTCAAAGAGCGAAACATTTCATAACGAAAATATCGTGGCTGCTCAAGTATCGGGTAAAAATCTCCGCGCGATTGATTAGCGGGCTGCAGTTGAAAGACCTGTTTATTTTTTTGATAGAAAATGTGAAAGCCCTCGTGAAGAGCAAAGTAGAGAAGGTTGATGTCGAACGAATCGTCCAGATTTTCTTTTTTTGATTCATAAAAGAGAATCAAAGCCTCTTGGCCTCGGAAGGATGTGACATCAAAATCCAAAGTGGTTTGCATCGACTCTTTTGGCAGTTCATCGTTTGAAATGAGAGAAACTTTACCATTTTGTATATGGTGGGTAATTAAAGAGACCCTGTCCATTATTAGAATGGGAAACTGATTGATATCAAACCCCAACCAACCATCAAAACCTTTTTGAAGATCGAGTATCGAAAGTTTTTGAGCAAGAGTTAGGGCCGTTCGATTTGAGTTATTTTTTGAAAAATGGGTGCAAGATGCAAACGCAAAAGCCACGGCGGAGAGTAGAAAAATTAGGGTGAGTTTTGCAAAAAAAAAGCGCTTCCCATATTGGAAAACGCTTTTTGTAAGCCGCAATGATTTGATCATTAACGCTTTGAGAACTGAGAGGCTTTTCTTGCGCCCTTGAGTCCGTATTTCTTACGCTCAACCATACGAGAATCACGAGTCAACAAACCTGCTTTTTTCAACATATCTCTTAAAGTCTCGTCGTACTGAGTAAGGGCTCGAGAAATCCCATGACGAATGGCTCCAGCTTGCCCAGACTCTCCACCACCTTTTACGGTGATCTTAAGGTCCAATTTACCTTTTTGCTCGGTGAGCTCTAGAGGAAAATTCATATGGGCTTTAGAGGAAGGTCTTTTTAAATAAACATCCATCTCTTTACCATTGATGATCACTTGTCCGGTTCCAGGGGAAAGGAAGACTCGAGCAGCGCTCGTCTTTCTTCTTCCAGTTGCATAAAATACTTTAGATGCGGCCATTTAAATCTCCTTTAACAGACTACTGAAGGATCTGAGGGTTTTGGGCTTGGTGAGGATGCTCACTGCCAGCGTAGAGTTTCAGTTTAGATAACATTTTATTGCCAAGCTTTGTTTTAGGCAACATGCCTTGAACGGAGTCTTGCAAAATAAAAGTTGGGTTTTTTGTGAGCATCTCTTTAGCAGTGGTTTCTTTAAGAGATCCAAAGAAGCGCGAGCGTCTGTAATACTTTTTATCCAACCATTTTTTACCGGTCATTGTGACTTTGTCGGCGTTGATAACAACAACCATATCACCAGTGTCCACGTGGGGAGTGTAGGTGGGCTTGTTTTTACCAGTCAAGATTTTGGCAATCTTAGAGGAAAGGCGACCTACGCTTTGACCTTGGGCATCGACGAGGTACCAATTGCGGTTCGATTCATAATCTTCTTTTTTTGCATTCCATGTTTTCATCGTTTCAACCTTGATAGAATTGAGAATGGAAAGACTTATAATTTTCGGCACTTATTGTCAAGTTGCTGGGGATAGTGGACAGCGCTTAAAAAGAGGCCCTGGGGCGGAGCTGGCGCTGCCGCCATCTGACGGTCTTTTGAATGTAAAATATGCAGGATTTCTTGGACGGGGACCTTTATTTCTGCCATATGAATTAAGGTGCCCACAATGTTCCTAACCATCTGTTTTAAAAAGCCATTCCCCTGAATTTCGAACACCCAAAGTCCCTTTCTTTTGCGCCGCCACAGGCATTTTTCCAGGGTTCGTACGGGGCTTGTGACTATTGTCCCTCGGGACTGAAAACTGCTGAAATCATGTTCTCCTAGCAACAGATTCGACGCCTCTTGTAAATAATCGAAATCCACTGCTTTGGGGTAACTCCAGCAGTAGCGCAATCCAAAGGGATTGGCCGGGCGGCTTAGATCCAAGCGATAGATATAGGTTTTCTTTTCAGCAGATATTTGGGCGTGAAAATCGGCTGGGCATAGCTCTAAACTTTTGATGGCAATAGAGGGCGGAGTCATCCGTTGAAGTTTGTAGGCCAGTTTCTCGATATTTGCATTTTCAGGCAAATTAAAATGGGCCCATTGGTTGAGAGCGTGAACTCCGCGATCGGTGCGACCAGATCCCACAACAGCGACATCCTGCTGATATATTCTCTGCAAGCAGGCCTCTAAAGTGCCTTGAATGGTAGGAGGGTTTTGGGGTTGCTTTTGCCAACCCCAAAAGTCGGTGCCGTCGTAGGCCAGGAGTAAGCGCAGTCTTTTTTTTTTAGAATCCAATAGCGAAACCAGCTGTGATGTTGCTTGAGGTAAAGTCTTTGCGTTCGTCCAAACCAATGATTTGTCTAAACTGAATATCGACCCACATTTGTTTAATTCCGTATGCATTACTTAGCTCGGGATTGCGTGAATACTTTGTGAGAGAAATCAAAAGTCCACCACTGGCTGCTAAAACAGGAGCTCCACCAAATTTAGAAGCTTTGCCATCGGAACGACTTTCCATAAAGGCGAAATAGCCAGCTCCCCCTTCGATGTATGGAGTGAACAAAGGCTCTTCGGAAAAAACAAAGCGATATCCCAATGAGGCGAGATTGGGGAAAATATAAAACTGGAAAGTTTCTCTGGGAGTCAGGTCACTGTTCTCAACACTTGCAAATTGGCCTTTGCCCTGAGCCACCGCAACACCTGATCCAACTTTTAAATAGAGTGAGTTCGTCAAAATCCAATCGTATTCCAATGCCAAATTAAACAGATTCTTCTTTGAGTAGATCCCTTCGAAGTCCAGTCCGCCGGTTGTGGCCGGCCGAATCTGTGGTGGAGACATCATGCCCAGACGAAAAGCAAAGGATTTCGTTGAGGGCTGAAAGTCACCGTCGTAGTAAAAAGCCCCATCTTTACTAATACTGGTTGGTTTTTCTCCCAGAATCTTTTCACGGTCGACAGGTGTCGTTTTTTTGGGGTCATAATAATAGGAACCTTCGGAATCTCGCTTAATGGGTTGTTCCGTGCCAGAAATATTTGGTTCTGTTTTTTGCTTAGAATCGCCATCGCCATAATAGTAAGTTCCATCGGGATCGATGCGGGTTGGTGCCTCGACACCACTGACACCTTGGTCAACTCTTTTTGCCGGCGCCTTCTCGTTCGAATAGTAGTAAGTCCCATTAGAATCCACTATTGCAGGTTGCTCAAGTTGTTCACTTAAGGGGGAAGACTGTCTTTTTTTAGGATAAGGGTATTCGGGTTCGGGAGGTTCTTCGCCCCAAGCTGCTGATGAAAAAATAAGGAAAGCAAGGAGGCTTATCACCGTCGCAATCTCCAAGTTTTTATGAAAGGAAATGTGATGAGGAGAAATAATGATAAGAGTAAGTAGAGAGGGTGGGTGAGCGCCGCTTGGGCAAAAATCCAAAGAGGCCAAAGCATCATACGCACCCAAAACTGACTTTGCGGATTTTGACGAATCCATTTAGCCACAGGAGGGCTTGTTCGATAATAAAAATTAATAATTTTTTGACCGAGCCAATTCGTTCTTAAAAAGTGATTGCGAAACTGCCGAAAGGTTTTCACCTGGTACTGAGTCGGCGAACCGTAAGCCGCCGTCGTAATAAAGCAATCAAACTCATCCCGAAAAAGGGCCACCACTTCATCGGGGCGAACGAGGTGACAATTTCTTGTCTGGCTTGGTTCCGAAGGGTTATAGCAGCCACCAGTATCGCCATCGGCGACCGTGGGCTGGGACGCTCCGGTGGTTGCAGTCATATTGGTCACATAACCGATGTTGCTGGCTTGGTCGACAAGACCGATAGCAAAAGTGTAGCGGGTCCCATTCTTGAGTCCGCCCACACTTGGCGAGCTTAGAGGAATGACACAATTTGTGCCGCTTCCAGAGTTTGATAAGATTCGGTAATCAACAAATTGAGGAGACGTGATATCAGGGAAATCTCGAGCTAACTCGTCTTCGGGAACTTCTTTATAAAAAATGCGGGCTTGGCGAGCGCGATTAGAGTTGGGAAGATTGGGGAGCCCACAGCTGCCGCGAACATTGTCTACAAAAGCTTTACCATCACCGGGGAAGACTGAAAAATTACAAAGACCTTGAGCACTTGTGTCGTTGGTATTACATAGAGCTGTCTGACCTTCGCTGTCTTGTATTTTGTGGATTTCAATAAAGAGATTGCTAATATAATCGCCCTCATTGAGAAAATTTCCTTGAGCAGAAAGGCCTACGCGAATTGCCTTTCTGCCAAATTGATCATCGGGTATAGAGTCACACCCTCCAGAACTATTGAAAATCTTGTTGCAGATCTCACTCCACGGAATTTTCACTTCGATCCGAGTCCCTTGGGGGGCCGGTATTCCACCTGAGCCCGGTTGAAATGGCCCCTCTATTGTGAGTATTGATGGATTTAGATCTTGATTGGCGTTTGATGTCGCCATTAAAAAGCCTTCCTTGTCGGCAGTAAAGCCAAAGGTCAGCTTAAGGTTGTCGTGAATGCGTCGTGTGTTGCAAGCTTCGCCAGGGGTGGCGGTTGCGCAACTGTTGCAAGTGGATTCAGGTGATGAGCCACCACAATTGTCGCCAGAAGTTCCGCCAAAAATGGTGTTGTTCACATCAATGGTGTCGCCCACTAGACGACCAGTCAGGCGAGAGAACGTGCTAGAATCAAAAGTCTGAATGGTGGGTTGAGCCCCAGCGCTTAAGCCAAGAAAAAATGGAATGAAAAATAGAAAGCTAAGTCGGACGGCCACCATGGCTAAAGTCTGGCATGGCTCCCTAACGATTTCAACCAGTTAATAGCTCTATCCTCATCCGAGAGGTCTAGTTAAGGACCTTTTCAAAAACTTTTTCGGCGATCAACATTCCGTTGGAGGCAGCTCCGCGATATAGGTTGTCAGCGACCACCCAAAACATAAAGCTGTTTTCAAATGTGGGGTCCTGGCGCAAACGGGAAACAAAGGCATTGGATTCACCACTGACTTCTTTGTAGTTGTGAAAAAGTTTGTCGCTGTTGCCGTCTAGAAAACTAATATAAGAGCAGCTGGCGAGGCGTTGCTTCACAACTTCAAGAGAAGTAGGTTTTGAGAATGTAATCCAGACAGCTTCACCGTGGCCGTTGAGGGTTGGAACGCGAACAGTGAACGCGGAGACACGCAAATTTGGAAGAGCAAGGATCTTTTTGCTCTCATTCATAATTTTGACTTCTTCCGAACAAAAGCCTTCACTGTTTATAGAGCCAATTTTGGGTTGAACCTCAAAAGCGATGGGTGGGTTGAAGTTTTTGCCAGCGCGCGGCGCTTTGTTTTCTAAAACATCTTGAGTTTGGCCGAGTAAATCTTCAATGCCCTCTTTGCCAGCACCACTCACCGATTGATAACTGGCCACCCGCACATCTTGCAGGCCAAAGTCTTTTAGGGCGTTAAGAACCATCACAAGTTGGATGGTCGAGCAATTGGGGTTGGCAATAATTTGTGGCTCCTTAGCATTTTCAATATGATCAAAATTAATCTCAGGAACAACAAGAGGTACGCCCTCTTTCATGCGAAAAGCGGCAGAGTTGTCGATGGCGATGGCCCCTTGTGCAACAGCTTGGGGGGCCCACTCTTGACTGATTTCGTCACCCGATGAAAAGAAAACAACATCGAGACCCTTAAAGCAGTCAACTTTTAAAACCTGAATGGGGAATTGTTGGCCTCGAAAAGTGATCGTCTGGCCAAGGGAGCGTTCGCTGGCAAAAGGACGCAACTCTGCAATTTGAAATTTAGAACCTTCAAGAAGTTTACAAAATGTTTCGCCCACAAGTCCGGTCGCGCCGACAATTCCAACAGCCAGGTTTTGTTTCATTTTTTGATCCTCACTTTTTTTGTTTTCATTTTTGTTTTATGAAAAAGCCCCATTATGGCTCCTAAAACAGCATAGGATAAGAAAAGTATAAAAAGCATAACCTCGGGGCGGGTGGCGACGAGAATCAAAACCATCACTCCGACCACAAGAGAAGTAAAGGGTTGTTGTTCTCTTAAATTGAGATCTTTAAAACTTTTATAACGAAACTGACTCACCATAGTTATGCCGAGTAAAAAAGTCATAAAGAGAAGCATCCAGTTACGGCTGGCATCAATTTCGAGGTCATGAAAACAAAGAACAGAACTGGCGACAATGCCGGCTGCCATGGGTATGGGCAGCCCTTGAAAATGGGTGCTCTCTTCTTGAGATTGGACATTGAATCGAGCCAAGCGAAGAGCGCCACAGGCGACAAATACAAAACTGGCGAGCCAGCCCACTCGTCCAAAAGGCTGCAAAGCCCAGAGGTACATAATTAAAGCGGGTGCCATTCCAAAACTTATCAAATCACAAAGAGAATCGTACTGGGCTCCGAAGGCGCTGGTGGTGTCGGTTAGACGTGCGACTCGACCATCGAGAAGATCAAAAACGGCCGCAGCCACAATGGCGTAAGAGCCAAACATATACTCACCACGAATTGCAAAAATAATAGACATAAAGCCGAAGAACATATTGGTAGTGGTGAGGAGATTGGGTAGTACGTAAATGCTGACTCCTCTTGGCCGTGAAGTGTCTCTACGGTTTTGATTTTTGTTCTCGTTTTCTACCATGGGAAATCACCTGGATTAAGAAAGACAACTAAGGACATGAGGAAACCGCTGACAAGGGGTTGAGTCAAATTGTCGTTTAGCCGCCCAAGCGGTATGAGCTCGGCAAGCGCGCCGGTCAGTCCAAAGATAAGAGAGTAAAGTAAAGGCGAGCCAAGGTTAGGATGGCAAAAAGTGAGGAACAAAAAAGCCGATAGAGAACAAAAAAACAGAGCCGCCAAAGATCCCGCCCAGCTTTTTTGGCCCATGATTTTTTTTTCACCATAGAGGAGGCCAAAAAGACTGGCTGTGGGGTCGCCCACTGCCAAAAACAAAACAGCCAATTGACTCACTGGAGGTTCAAAAATGAAATATGAAATCCCAACTCCTATAATCGCATAGGACCCGCCAGTCAGTTGACGAATTTCAGTCTTCCTAAGTATACAGGAAGACCAACGGATCAAAAATCGATTGAGATTCTCAGAAGTCCGCCTCAAAGCATCGAGGGCGACGAGCGGCAAGCCAACAGAGGCATAAAGGAGCCAATTCACTTCGGGAGCAAAAAGTACAAGGCAACAGAAAATCATTAAGACAGTGATCGTGTGAAAAATCTTACGCTGAATATGAAGGTCCCTTTGGGTCCTTATTTTTTTGACCGATGCCATGATGGGGACAGTGTTTAGCACCCTTTACAAGGTGAATCAAAGCTCTTTATTTGCGGTCAAAGAGGGGTCTTTTTTTCTTGTGATCTCGAGGAGTTGTTGGCCATCCTCCCAGTCAACTTGGATGCTGTTGGGGCCCTCATTCAATTGGATAAAATCAGAGGTCCAACCCCCGTTATCAAGGGGAAAGAGGTGGGCCAGCCCCTGATTACTTTTGTTTTTAAGGGCTTTGACCTTAGGACAGTTTTGAATATGAATGCGAGCACTCGAAGATTGAGTAGTTATATGAATGCTCGGCTTGTTTTGCTGGCAGTCTAAATGCAGAACAGGGACTTCGGGTCCAATAAGTAGAGTTTGAGATTGTAGGCTCGCGATGTTACGGGTCTCTGTTGGCCCTTCAATTTTGCGAAAGCTGTTCATAATTAAAAAGGCATTTGCGCCAGTTATGAGTAAGATGAGGCCGGTGCTCCATCCAGCTAAAACGTTAAAAGCTTTTTTCTCATCTCGAGACCATTTGGACATATCGTCCTATCGGCCTCGAGATGGGAAAACTCAAGTCACTAGCACCAAAGGAATTCCCACCAACCACACTTCTTTTTACCGACGATTTGCTCGGCAACATCAGAGGGATTGACAATATTAGACATGCTGTTGAGCATTCGATAGGATTTCAGAGAGTCGGAAAAGCGAATCCTTTTATTGCGAATTTTTTCGATTAAAAGTCGGTACTTTTCTCCCTCAGCAGTGAGAGCGAGTGGTTTTATTTCGGCCATCATGTTATTCAAAATATAAATGTAGCTGTTTTGATCGCGCAGGAGTGTTGTGTCTCGCCCATTTTGGGACAATGTGTTCAAGGCCTCTTCCGTTATGTCTTGTAGGAATGACAAGACGCCACCATATTCGACAGCGACACCCTCAATTTGAGAATAAATATTGGAAGAGGCCCCACTTTGCTCGGGAATGGCAAAGACGAGCTCAAGGGATTCGCGAATCAGCTTGGCCCCATCCTCTTGGGTCAGATCAGTGAGGGTGCCTGGATCCATGTCCTCATCATCCTCAGAATAAGAACCTTGATTGAGGGCTTGCTGGGCCTTGGTTAGATTGGTCAGCACCATGCGTTGCAGAGTTTCCACATCCATGACCTTCAGTCGATCCGATGGGAACTTTAATCCTGCCATTGAGCTAAAAGAGAGCATTAAAATCAGTGGGAACAGTTTCATAGCGCCCCTCCTCATGTTAGTATTATCAGAAACTTAACCCGACTCGTCATTTCGCTTGTGGCCAAGAACACTGTTTTATTTTAACGGCTGAGGAGTGTAAGATATCGGGCTATATAAAAACAGTATTATCCAAGGAGGATATTTTGAAAGCAATGTTTCGTATTCTGGCTCTGTTCTCGGCCCTTAGTCTGGTGACAGCTTGTTCGGATTTGGTCAAAAAAACGATTCAGGATAATCCTGAAATTGTTTTTGAAGCGATTAAAAAAGATCCTGCTGGATTTATGGCTGTCGTTCGCGATGCCGCCCAAGACGCTCAAAAGCGTGAGATGGAAATGGCTCAACAAGAAGAGCAAAGTGCTCGTGAAAATGAGTTCAACAATCCTAAAAAACCTGAGATTGGCAACAACCGCGCGATCCTAGGTAATGAAGCAGCACCTGTTACTATTGTGGAATACTCGGACTTTCAGTGCCCATTCTGCCAAAGAGGTTCTGATACGGTCACAAAAGTTTTGAATGATTATGATGGTAAGGTAAAACTATTGTTCAAGCATCTTCCATTAGAGCAAAAGCACCCCAACGCTCGCCGTGGTTCCGAATACTTTGAAGCCATTGCCATGCAAGATACTCAAAAAGCCTATGAGTTTAAGAAACTGGTTTTTCAAAATCAGAACGAAACCTATGGCGATGCCGAAAAGCTTTATGCCGATCTTGCTAAAAAAGCGGGTGCCGATCTATCCAAGGTGAAATCGGATTTGAAAAACAAAAGCGACCAAATTGCAAAAATCATCAATAGCGATATGGAAGAGGCCAGCAAGTTTGGCTTCAATGGAACTCCTGGTTACCTGATTAACGGTGTTTCGTTAAAGGGTGCTTATCCCTATGATGAGTTCAAAAAAGTTATTGATCGCCATCTTGGCAAAAAATAATGATCCTGAAATAAACTATAAATTCTGTAAAGCCAGGCCTGCTAGCCTGGCTTTTTTCTCGGAATTGTGACCAATCTGTGGATAAGTTCTTATTAGTCTGGGCGGACATCCTGACCTCGACAGCATTTTGCCCTGCGGGCAAAAACGCATCCTGCTTGCTGGACCCAGGCTAATAAGAACTTATCCACAGATTGAACAAATAAAAAAAAGCCTCCTTTTTTGCTGCTTGATTTGAGGTAATTTTGACACCATTTAGTTGGAAGATCTTTTCGAGCTTCGATAACACTCAGAGAAGAGAAAAAGAAGAAAGAGTGCTTGTTTGGCTTTTTTAATTTTGTCCTGATGAGTTTTTAGAATTCTAAATTAGGTTGTCCATTTCTAGACCAAAATGAGACATTTCCTTGCCCGAGACTGTCCCAAGTCAGGATTTATTTTTTTGTTTATGCAGCTCTTTTACTTAAGTGCTATTCTATCGGGGTGTGGGGGATCTTTATGACACTCAATAAGTTTTTTTTCTCGGTCGCGACAGCAGTTACTATTTTCGCCTATATGAATTGCTCGCCCTTAAGAGGATCTTTGGATCAATCAGGAAGTTTGCAAAGTTCGTCGGGTTTTGCCATTGGACAAGACGGAGTTCTCTTTTCCCTATCGAACAATGATCAAATTGCAGCCAATCAGCCGCTCGTTTTTTTTGCCGATCCTGCTTTTTTTGAGGACTCAGTCAGCCAGGTTTTTTGGAGTCACGGTTTCAATGGAACGGATATGTGCACTCAGCAAGCTGGCGAGACAGAGTGGAGTGTGATTGTGACCTGTGCTGAGGCCGGTGCTTTAGATGTCTTTTTGAATGTGGAATATGACAATGGTATGCAAGATAGTTTTTCTGCAAGTCTTTTAGTTTTAGCTGAACCAATTGTTCCGGACCCTCCATTGCCTGATCCAGTTGTGCCCGATCCTGTTGTGCCGGCTCCGACTCCTACGCCAACCCCTCAGCCACCCGCTCTCGATGGCGCCGGACTTTATTTGACCTACTGTATGGGTTGTCATGGTCCAGGGTCCAATTCAAATGTTCGGGGTCGTTCAGCTGCTCAGATTCGAAATGCTATCAATAGAAATAGGGGCGGCATGGGATCTTTATCAAATTTAAGCGATGCTGAATTGAACGCGATTGCAACTTATATCAGCCAATAAATTTGTATCCGAAAAGCTTCATCTTTTTAAAGTTGTTAGGTAAAACGTCTTTAACATATTCTTATTTCAAACTTAAAGTTGGATGGGAATTTGTTTTGGCAAAAGTTTAACCTCTCTCGGTGTCAGAGAGCAGGAGAGTGCTGTAATTTTCACCCCTTTTTGAGAGGCAAGAGCAAGTTTGTCGGCATAGTTGCTATCGATGTGTCGAGCCGGAGCAAAGCTAGTGCAGTCCGTGCGTTGAATGACAAAAATCATTTCACAATCAAAACCGAGGTCTTTAAAGTGCATGAGTTCTTCGAGATGTTTTTGGCCTCGAGTAGTGACAGCATCGGGAAACATGGCCACACCATCTTCAGCAAGTGTGACATTTTTAATTTCGATCAAGCGCATGGGCGGCTGTAAGTTTTTAGGATTCCATTTTTTCACGTTGTGATCTTTGGTGGACCAAAAGACCAAGTCAATGCGTGAATTTGAGTTGATTTTCACTTCACTTTGAAAAGCATCATAATCCTGCCAGTGATCAAGGGGTGACTCTTGAAAAAGTTCTACCACGAGCTTGTTGGGCAGTCCTGTATTCACCCCAACCCAACTCTCTGCACTTTTTATCATTTGCAGGGTGTGTTTGAGTTTGCGTTTGGGGTCATCTGTCGTCGAAAAAAGGCAGGGAGCCCCTTCATCTTTGAGGCCCATCATGCTCCCCGTGTTGGGGCAGTGGGCGGTGATCACCTCACCTTTGTGTTCAATATCAGTGAAGAAACGCTTATATCTCTTCTGGAAGGTGCCTTGAATGAGTGGGGGCTCAAATCTCATAAAAACAACCTAAACCATTCTGAATAAGGGATCAATCTGCGCGACTCAACTTCTGGCGAATTCTACCGCCAAAATGTAGACAATTCGAGGTGTTAAGGCTAAAAGTAAGCATGTCAAAACCAGCTCTTAACAAAGTCGCAAAGCCTTCTTGGCTCAAGGTAAAAGCTCCCGCCGGAGAAAATTACCAAAATATCAAAGAGATGTTGGGAAAACTCAACTTGGCCACAGTCTGCCAAGAGGCTCGCTGCCCTAATATGGGAGAGTGTTGGGCTGGTGGAACAGCCACATTCATGTTGATGGGTGAAGTCTGCACACGAGGTTGTCGCTTTTGCAATGTGAAAACAGGTAACCCAAAAGGAAAGATCGACGAACTTGAGCCCGAGAAGGTGGGATGGTCCATTGCTCAAATGGGACTTACCTATGTTGTGATTACAAGTGTCAATCGCGACGACATGGAAGACCAGGGTGCAGATCATTTTGGTCGAACCGTAGAAACAATTAAAAAAAATGATACCGAACTTATAGTTGAGATTCTCACTCCCGATTTTCAAGGAGACGTGGCTCTCATCAATAGAGTGGTCGACTCTAAGCCCGATGTTTTCGCGCACAATGTAGAAACCGTTCGCCGGTTGACGCCCGAGGTTCGCGACCCGCGGGCTGGCTACGATCAATCCCTTGAAGTTTTGAGGCAAGTTAAATTGCGCGACCCTGATATGTACACGAAAAGTTCTTTGATGTTGGGTTTAGGCGAAACAGATGCTGAAATCATGCAGGCTCTACAAGATTTAAAAAAGGTGGGCTGCGATGTGGTTACCTTTGGACAATATCTGCAACCCAGTCCCCGTCACCTAAAAGTGGTGGAGTATGTTAAACCTGAAAAGTTTCAGTACTGGCAGAAAGTCGCTGAGGACATGGCGTTTTTATACTGCGCCAGTGGGCCCCTTGTGCGCAGCTCTTATAAAGCAGGTGAATTTTTTATGAAAGGCGTGATTGAAAAAAAACGCCAAAAACAAACTCAACCCGATATGAAAGAAATTTAGAAAAGGGAGATTTAATTTATGGCAACGAAAAATGTGGAGCTACCAGAAATTGGTGAAGGCGTAAATGAAGGCGAATTGGTCGGTTGGTTAGTCAAGCCTGGCGACACTATCGAGGTGGACCAAGCTGTGGCTGAGCTAATGACGGATAAAGCGACGGTTGAGGTTCCATCTACCATAGCAGGTAAAGTTGTCGAGCTTAAGTTTTCAGAGGGGGACACCATTGAGGTCGGCCAAACACTCATCACTGTCGAGGAGGGAGCGAGTGGTTCAAAAGCTAGCTCTGCCCCAAATCAAGGAACAACGACTCCTCAACAACACACGAATCCTTCAGCACAAACTCACTCCGTGCAAACCTCTCAACGCACAAATGGGAATGGTGGCAGCATGGCCACGATCAACCCTCCTCCTGCTGATATTCATGTATTAGCTACCCCATCCACCCGCCGTTTGGCTCGTGAAACCAATGTGGACATCAATCAAATTTCCGGGACAGGTCTTGCCGGCCGCGTGACCCGCGACGATGTTATGGGGCAAATGAAGAATGGTGCTGGTGCCACAGCGGCAGGCCCTGTCAGTCAAGCTCCCGCATGGACGCCGCAACCTGTGTTTAGCACCGGTGGAGAAGAGCGTGTTCCTTTAAAGGGTATTCGCAAAAAAATTGCTGAAAACCTACAGATGGCCAAGCGTGTGATTCCACATTTTACTTTAATGGACGAAGCCAATGTCAGTCAGTTGATAGACTTGCGAACAGAGTTAAAGCCTGTTGCCGAAAAAATGGGAGTCAAGGTCACATACATGCCCTTTGTGATGAAGGCTTTGATGGCAACTATTCGCGAGTTTCCAAAATTCAATGGAATGATCGATGATGCCGCTCAAGAAATTGTTTTCAAGAAGTACTTTAATATTGGTTTTGCAGCCGACACACCCAATGGCTTGTTGGTTCCTGTGATTAAAAATGCCGACCAAAAAACGATTTATCAATTGAGCCATGAGATTGTGGAATTGGCGCAAAAAGCGCGCGATGGCAAGTTGGCTCTTGAAGAGATGAAAGGTGCGACCTTTACTATTACCAACATTGGAAGTGTGGGCGGAACCTACGCCACTCCTATTATCAATCACCCCGAAGTCGCTATTTTTGGTATGTACAAGATCCAAGAGAGACCTGTCATTCAAGATGGCGAGTTGGCTGTTGCCCACTTTATGAATTTTACTGTGACCTGTGATCATCGTTTGATCGATGGCGCAGAGGCAGCCCGTTTCTTATCGGCCTTCATTGCCCGCATTGAAAGCCCCGGTCGTTTGATGATGGATATGATTTAATTTTGATTTTTGCGAAAGGTGAACAGTTGTGATTCAGTATGATGTTTGTGTGATTGGTTCGGGTCCCGGTGGATATGTGGCCGCTATTCGCTCCGCCCAGTTGGGTCTTAAAACTTGTGTGATCGAGCGCGAGAAATTAGGGGGTGTTTGCCTCAATATTGGTTGCATACCTTCCAAGGCCATGATTGGCGCCGCTCATATGCTTCATCGTATGCAGCATGATGCTGCCGAGATGGGGCTTGAATTTTCTGGTGATGTGAAAGTGAACATGAAGAAACTTAAAAACTGGAAGCAATCGGTTTGCGATCGCATGTCGGGTGGGGTTGAAGGTTTGCTGAAGGGGAACGAGGTAGAGATCATTTCTGGAAATGCCGAGTTTGCCTCGAAAGATGAACTCAAGGTGAAAAGCTCAAATGGAACTAAATCCATTAAGGCTAAAAATTTTATTGTGGCCACTGGCTCTCGACCTATCGAAATCCCCGGTTTTGAATACGACGAAGAAACTGTTATGTCTTCAACCGGAGCTCTGGCTCTCGAAAAGATCCCAAAAAGTTTGGTGGTTATTGGCGGCGGATACATCGGTTTAGAAATTGGTTCTTATTTAGGAAAACTTGGTACCCAAGTGGATATCTTAGAGGCTGGTGACGCTTTATTAAACGGTGTTGCCGAAAAAGATGTGGTTCAAGTTGTAGCTCGCAAGCTCAAAAAAGACGGTATCAACGTCCACCTTAAAGCCAAAGCTCAGTCCTACAAAAAATCTGGAAAACTTTTAGAAATCTCAGCAGATGTGGCCGGTGCGAAAAAAACATTCACGGCCGAAAAGATTTTAGTAACAGTGGGGCGTAAACCCAATTCTGATCAGATGAATCTCAAGGGAATTGGTCTTGCCATTGACGAGCGTGGTTTTGTAAAAACGGATGCTAGGCGGCGCTCATCTATCCCCCATATTTATGCGATCGGAGATATCGCATGCCAACCTATGTTGGCCCACAAGGCCAGTCATGAAGGTGTTTTAGTCGCGGAAGTTATAGCTGGGCAAAATCGTGTTTACGATGCCAAATCTGTTCCAGCGGTTATTTTCACCGATCCCGAAATTGCATCTGCTGGTTTATTAGAGATTGAAGCCAAAGAACGTGGTCACAAAGATCTTAAAATCTCCAAATTTCCTTTTGCAGCCAACGGTAAAGCTGTTTCTATGATGGAAACAGATGGGTTTGTAAAAATTATTGCCGACGCCAAAACCCATGTCGTGCTGGGTGTTCATATTGTGGGCCCCGAAGCCAGTAACCTTATTTCCGAGGCCGCTTTAGCCATTGAAATGGGGGCTACTCTCGAAGACATCGCCTTAACAATCCACCCTCATCCAACATTGGGAGAGACTATGATGGAAGCTGCTGAAGCGACTTTGGGTCACGCGATTCACATTGTTCAAAAGAAACATTAAACTTTAGGGAGTTTTGTTTATGTCATTGCTCAAAAACACAGAGCGCTTTCAGGCTAAACTTCCCGCCGTTGAAGACTGGGGACTGATCTCCTATTTGGATGCGTTTGAAAAACAAAAAATTTATGTGGACGAGGTGATTCGAGGAGAGCGCCCAGAGACTCTTGTCTTCTGCCAACACCCTCCAGTTGTTACCCTTGGACGAGGCACACGTCCCGAAGATGTCTTTTCGTGGAAAGGGGAGACCGTTGAGGTCAATCGAGGTGGTAGAGCGACCTACCATGGGCCAAGCCAAGTGGTTTTTTATCCTATTATCGATTTAGGTGGGAATACGCCTCTCTATTTACAAAAAAAAGTGAAGAGTTTGCACCAGTACATGCGTTTACTTGAAGAGGCCGCAAGACTCACCCTCAAAAATTATGGTGTGGAAGCCAGCGGACAGACCTGCCAAAAAATGGTGGGTGAAGAGCAAGAGAGCGAGGCCACTGGCGTCTGGCTCAACAACCAAAAGTTAGCCTCTATTGGTATAGCCGCAAAAAAATGGGTGACCTCCCATGGAATGGCTATCAATGTTTTTCGCGATGAGAATGCCTTTACCGGAATTAACCCTTGTGGTTTCAGCACCCAGACTATGACCTGTCTGCAGGACCACACCGCTCAAAGAATCAAGCGCGAGACCTTTCAACGCGACCTAGCCTCTCATTTTATTTTTCTCGCTTACGGCCCTTGACGATTGCTAGATCCAAGTAGTCCTGAAATGCACTAATTTTTTTAAAAAATCTGATTTTTTGAGGGGCTGTTATCTGAGAAGTGTTCATTAGGTAAAAAGTCCTGTCCTATTTTGGGAAAAGCTCAGAATTATTAAAAGGTATTGTGAAATAAGCCGATTAGAATTCTACTAATGGAGTGAGAGAAACAAAACCTCTCGCCTCTTGTTGGGTTCATTATTTGATTGGCTCAACCCGATGTATCAGGCAGCCTGTGTTGGAGGTGTTTGTGGAATATAAATTGTCATCTTTTCAGTTCTCAAGTGATGTCAGCCGTGATGATAAACATCAGGTGATAAAAAAAATAAATAGCATTCGATCACGTTGTCCGAGTGACGCTCATTTTACCGGAGCCTTTGGTGCAGCTAACAAACTCTATAATGGCGAGATCAAAGTTCTCTTTTCTAAAGGTTCTTTTTTTGCTGCAACGACGGGTTCGAATATGGAAGAACTGCTTAAGAATTTAATCAACTCCATTGATGATCAGATTGCGGTTTGGAAGGAAGTTCGCTTTGAACAGCCCAAGACCTTTATTGATTACAGTGAATGGTTGGCCAAATCTGGCGCAACAGGGTCTTAAGGTAAGCACCCTCTGCGCTTTTGTCTAAAACTGGTCAATTTCTCAGTTGGGTTACCAAGTAAATAAATTGGGAAAAGATATTAGTTTTAAGGCGCTTCGAGTATAGCGGCCACGCCCATGCCACCACCCGTACAAATAGAGATAAGTCCCTTGCTGGAGGCTCCAGATTGACTCAATAGTTGCGCTAGGGTTGTTGCAATACGAGCACCCGTCGCAGCAAAGGGGTGGCCTAGGGCTAAGCTGCTGCCCTTAGTGTTCATCTTAGAGCGATCAATGGAGCCCATTGCTTGGCTGCGCCCTAAAATACTTTTACAGAAATTTTCGTCTTCCCAAGCTTTTAGAGTACAGAGAACCTGGGCAGCAAAGGCCTCGTGGATCTCATAAAAGTTAAAATCTTGTAGATTCATTTGATTGCGCTCAAGCAGTTGGCTAACAGCTAAAGTGGGCGCCATAAGAAGTCCAAAGCCTTTTACAAAATCGACGGCAGAGGACTGACCATCTTTGAAATAAGCTAATACTGGGAGATTGTGTTTCTTGGCATAATCTTCAGAAGCTAAGTAAATAGCAGAAGCCCCATCTGTCATTGCACTCGAGTTGCCAGCAGTAAGGGTGCCGTGTTGTTTGTCAAAGGCGGGCTTGAGTTTGGCAAGCTTTTCGATTGTTGTGTCGGGGCGGAGGATGTCATCTTTGTCCACATTTGCAAAGGGTTGGACCATGTCGCTGTAAAACCCCTCCTCATAGGCCTTTGCTCCATTTTGGTGACTTTGATAGGCGAGCAAGTCTTGCTCTTGTCTAGAAATCTTCCATTCTTTTGCCATGAGTTCGCAATGCTCACCCATACTTTTGCCAGTGCGTGGCTCGGTAATGCCAGGAACGGTGGGTTTAAAGTCCTTGGGACGAAAGCTTGTCATTTTTTTTAGCATTTCACCCGTCGAACGACTGCGGCTCAGCTGTATAAATTTATCTGAAGCTTGACGAGAGAACTCAAGAGATACCTTAGTGTTGGTATCCGACCCGCCGGCAATGCCACATTCGATTTGCCCCAGGGCAATTTTGTTGGCAATCATAATTAAAGCAGACAAGCCAGTTCCACAGGCGCGCTGTAAATCAAAAGCGGGAGTGCTGTTATCAAGTGTCGAACCTAAAACAGCCTCCCTGGCCAGATTCCAATCCGTCCCTGCTTTTGTGATGGTGCCCATAACAACTTCATCCACGCGCTGAATGTGAAAGCGTTTGGCCAGTTGATTCAGGACTTCTGTTTGCATCTCTTGATTGGTTGCCTTGTACTTACCAAAAGACTTAACGAAAGGAGTTCGCACTCCACCCACAATTGCAACTCGACGGATAGATGACACTATTAAGCCTCGCTTGATTCTGTAGATTCTGCAGGAGCTTCTTCTACAACTTTCTTAGGGCTCAACTTGATGAATTTTTCATCGAGAAGGATTTTCACTTTTTCTTCACCATTGACCCACTTGCCGTTTGTGGCGCGGACACCATAGCGGCCACTTTTTTTCTTAAAAATATTGTACTCTTTTGTGCTTTTTACTTTTTCCATGATTACTCTCCTTTGGATTTCATTAAACCTAAGTGTATATCCATAATTATTAAGGGTGTAAAGGTACTAAAAGTGTTCCCGGTCCTTACGTTCCTGTTCAAAGTCCCATGCCAGGCGTCCCAGGCTTTTTTGGAGCAACTCAGAGAACTCCTTTTTCTTAAATAAGCCCATATAGCGCTGCAAGGGGTAGGCGAGTGGAGCCACGGCCGTCATCTGAACAGAGGTCGAAGAGTTGGCCTGTTCTTTTAACAAAATTTGAAATTTAAGTTTGGTGGGCCAAAAAGATTGAGCTTGAGTTTCGGCCACGATTCTTTCGGGTTCAGCCAGTTCGATTAAGATAATTTTACCAGACAAGTTTCCGGGCCCAGACCCCTGGAGTTGGCTTCCCACTATACCAGGCGTTCCTTCAAAAAGAACTTCTTGATTATTTTGACCGAGAAGCCAAAGGCCCCAAGTGCGCCAACTTTCGAGGTCGACTAATTTCGAATAAACGCTTCTGCGCTTTTCCGGAAGGATTTGTTCTTGGCTGACCAACATTTGGTTGGGTAGAAAAAGGGGCACGATAAAAAATAATACGAACACAGTGGGGATAAAAAGTCTCACACGGCAACTCCCGGTGGGTTGGACACAGGTTTATTCAAGCCAGAAAACAAGAAGACTGTCACAGCCTATTGAGTCGTCAAACCTTTCTTAAGACGAGCTATAAGTACAAGGGGCATCAGTGCTAGCACCCATAGAAAGTGTCCAGAGGGAGCATTGCCAGGAGGGGGTGAAGTGCGTCCACATCCGCCACCGCCATCTGTTGAGCTCACACCGGAAACGTTTTCAGAAGGGTCCAAATTGTTCTCAAATTCGTCGCCGTTAAGAGTATCGTCGCCATCAGAATCTTTTTGGGCAAAAGCAAGGTTATCAAAGATAACGGCCAGTTGGGTTCTTGTCCGATTGTTTCCGCCTGTGCCATAGCCTTCCGCAATGGCCGCTGTTTGAAAGTCCATTCCAAAGTAAGAATTGAGATTTCCAAGTCCACCGGCCTCAGAGTTGTGGCACAAAATGCATTGGCCATTTTTGGGACCCACTCCAGCATTGATGCCGTAGACGTCCTGCAATGCTTGCTGGATGAGAGTCGGTGAGCCTGACATATAAGAGGTGGAAGCCTCACTGTAACAAGCTAAAAAGGACGTGCAAAATAGGAATAGAGGGAGTTTCTTTTTCATCGTCAAAGACTATAAAAAAAAGCTATCAAATGCGACAGCTTTTTGATTTGCAAAAGACGTGGTGCGCCCATTTTGTGAGCGCTTAGGACAATTTAAAGATCTTCGACGTCTTTAATTGCGGGTTTGGTCTTTGGTTGAACCTTTTGTTTTTTAGCCTTCGCTTTATGGTGCTTCTTGCCATGTTTTTTCAATTTCTGAGGGGCTTTAGGTTTGGCTTTTGCAAGCTTACGTGGACTGGGTGGGGATTTCTTATCACCCATCTTTTTTTCCATCTTTTGTGAAGACGCCATTGGAGCTTTACTATTGTGTTTTTTAACATTGGGTTTTGTTAGTTTTGAACCCTTTGAATCGGCGAGTCCAAGACTCGAAAAACTAAGGATCAATGCTGGGGCAACAAGCCATTTTATAATCGATTTTTTTAACATGTCGGAATCTCCATCTCGCGTTTGGCCTAAATGCCAATACTGTCTCTCGATATTAAAGCTGATTTTAGTTTTTCACCTAGAGATTTTTGACTGTCTCCTTTGAATTCCAAACCCTCTTTCTAAGGCCTTGAATTTGTTCTTTTTGCTACCAGCACCAAGGTCTCAGCGTCTCATTGATAATTGAGATCCTCGATCTGAAACATAACATTTAGGAAGGGGTATCAATACACGTATTGATGTGCTAAAAGAATCATGCTTATAAACTGATGAGGGAGTTCAGTCCGCAGTCCGCAGTCCGCATCGCATATGTCTTAAACTTCGGGCAGCAACCCTCCCAATAAGGAGATTCTTATGAAATTAAATATTGGAATTGCCGAGCCGGCTCGCAAAGAAATTGTGGAAGGATTGTCGCGCTTATTAGCTGATTCTTACACCCTTTATTTAAAAACTCACAACTACCATTGGAATGTGAAGGGGCCGATGTTTCAAACTCTCCACACTATGTTTGAAACTCAGTACACGGAGTTGGCAATTGCGGTTGACGATGTGGCGGAACGTATTCGCGCTCTGGGTGAAAGGGCGCCGGGATCGTATATAGAGTTTTCTAAGCTGACTTCGATTCAAGAGGATACAGACCTGCCCAGTGCAAGGGAAATGATTGCCAATTTGGTGACTTCTCACGAAACACTGATTCGGACTGCCCGAGGCGTTTTTCCCGCAGCCGACCAGGCCCACGACGAGGCCACGGCCGACCTTCTCACTCAGCGAATTCAGCTGCACGAAAAAACAGCATGGATGTTAAGATCACTACTCGAAGAATAGCCAGGTCTTTTTAGCTACTTGGGCCGATTGCGAAAAGGAATCTTAAAAAGCGGCATTTGTTCATGATTTATTGAACAAATTCCTTTTTGGGTTTATGATGCGGGTACGGAGTTTATCGATGGCCCAATTTGTTTTTCTTCTCCATTTTGCGAGCACTGTTTTTTTGACCGGTGTGATTTGGTTGGTGCAGTTGGTTCACTACCCAACTTTTCATTATATAAAAAGTAGTGAGTTCCAAAAATTCTGTCAATTTCACCAAAATTCAATTTCGTGGGTCGTCGCCCCCATGATGGTCTTCGAACTCATTACGAGTCTGTACTTGGTGGTTTCTCCAGTTGCTAGTGGCAAACTTTACTTGGGCTTGGGACTGATTGCTCTAATATGGCTGTCGACCTTTTTTCTCAGTGTACCTTTGCACACAAAGTTATTATTGGGCCCTCAACCCGATGTGATTCAAAACTTGGTGCTAACCAATTGGCCAAGAACTTTCTTGTGGACGATTCGATCTGTTTTACTTTTGGAAATTGCGAGGAATTTTGTCAAAATCTAAAAGTAAAAAACTTTTTATTGTTCTTGGAGATCAACTTTTTCCAGTCAATCAAGCCGCCTTCAAAAAAGACGACCTTATCTTTATGGCCGAGGATTACGAACTTTGCACTCATTATCAGTATCATAAGAACAAGATCATCTTTTTCTTAACGGCAATGCGCGAGTATGCTCAGGAACTTCAAAAAAAGAAATGGTCCGTTATTTATTATGACGGCACTCACCCCTTGTTTAAGGAGAGCTATTTCAAGAAGCTAGAGAATATTTTAAAAGAACATCCCTCTATCGAAGAGATCCATCATTACTCGATTAGCGATCATTTTTTTAAACAAAAATTGGCTCAATTTATAAAAAAAACCAAGTTAAAAACCATAGAGCATTTTTCTCCTATGTTCTTAACAAGCGAACAAGAGTTCAAAGATTATCTGAATAAATCGAAAAAGCCCTTTATGATGAGTTTTTACAGCGATCAACGGCGAAGACTCAATTTACTTATGGATAAAGACGGTCAACCGGAGGGGGGCAGATGGAGTTTTGATACTGAGAATAGAAAAAAATATCCTAAAGACATTCAGATTCCACCGATAATATCTCATAAGTCGACAGAACATTTAAGTGATGTGAAAAAATTCGTAGACGAGAATTTTGCACATCATCCTGGATCATCAAAGAATTTTTGGTTGCCCGTAAATCGCAAACAAGCCCTCCAGTGGCTGGATCAATTTGTGACAGAAAAGATTGAAAACTTTGGACCCTATGAGGATGCGATGAAAGCTGACGATGTTTTTGGCTTTCACTCGGCTTTATCGCCCATGATCAACAGTGGTATTCTGACGGTGCAGGAGGTTGTGGATAAGTTAGTTGAAACCTCGCGCTCTCATAAAGTCCCCCTCGCTTCCATAGAGGGTTTTATTCGCCAGATTATTGGATGGCGAGAGTTTATGAAGGGTATTTACGACAACTATATCACTCAGATGGAAAAAACCAATTTTTGGGGACACCGACGCCAAATGAAGGCCAGTTGGTATTCTGGTCAAACAGGATTGGTTCCTTTAGATGACTCAATTCAGAAGTTACAGAAATATGGTTACGCGCATCATATCGAGCGCCTCATGATCCAAAGTAATATTATGCTCCTCTCAGAGATCGAACCTCCAGCCGTTCACCGATGGTTTATGGAAATGTACGTAGATAGCGCAGATTGGGTGATGGCTGGTAACGTCTATGGAATGGGGCAAATGAGTGAGGGCGGTATATTCTCTACCAAACCCTATATTTGTGGGTCCAATTACATTTTAAAGATGAGTCATTATAAGAAAGACGACTGGTGCTTGACCCTAGACGGGCTGTATTGGCGTTTTATTCATAATCATAAAAAAGTCTTTGCTAAAAACCCAAGGATGTCCATGATGGTGAAAGTTCTTGAGCGAATGGATAACAAACGTTGGGAAGAGCTGAGACAAAGAGCTGAAACGTTTTTAAACGAACACACGACTCCTCAGTAATAGAAAGGGAAAAAAATGAATCTTGAAGGTCGTCACATTTTAATTACTGGAGCGAATCGCGGCATTGGCTTAGCATTGGCAGAGAAAGCCGCAAGCTATAAAATGCACCTGCATCTTTTGGTTCGCACTGAAAATAAAGATTCCTTAGAGGAGCTTAAAAAACTTGGCGCCGCCTCAGTTCAAACTTGGTCAGTCGACATGTCTGACCCTAAAAGCATCGACAGTTTTATTCAGAAGTTCCAAGAGAAGGGAGGCCAGCCCCATGTCTTAATTAACAATGCAGGACTCTTAACCGGAGGGCTGATCGAGGAGCAACCCTTGGATCAAATCTATCAAATGTTACAAGTGAATTTGGCTGGTATGATCCACTTGACTCATGGCTTACTGCCTTTGATGCACAAGTTAGACGCCGCTAAAATAGTGAACAACGCCTCTGTTTCGGGTCTTATGTATTTACCCTGTGCCAGTACCTATGCGGCTAGCAAGGCGGGTGTTGTCGCTTTTACAGAGTCTTTACGTAATGAACTGGAAGGCACCCATGTTTCGACAATGGTGATGATCACACCTGGCGTGAAAACGCGAATGTACGATAAAATTTTTGATCTATACGCAGGTCATTTAGACTTGGGCTTCTTGTCTTCCATTCCGGCAGAAGAGTGGGCCCAAAGGGTTTTCCAACATATACAAAAGGACAAGGCTCAGTGTTGGCCAAAAGGAACCTCATATTTTGGCGTTAAGATGGGGCAGCACACCCCTCGTTTGTTGGCCCGTTTTGTCAGACCTTATTTCAAAAGGGAGATTTGATTTGCCACTTCTTTTTTCTTGGACTTTTTTCTTACCCATTCTCATTTCTTGGTTGCTGCTTTGTGCTCTGATGGCCGTTTTGGGACGTATTTTACCAAGAAAATCGTTGCCTTTGGATTTGGAATTCGTCGATCAATCCACAACTGTTTGTAAAATTCTAAACCACAAGGGGCTAATCAGTGACGAAGAGTATCACTTTGAGCACACTCAAGTTGCTGCCCTATACGATAAGATGACCTTTGGTGGTTACCTGTTTATCCTTGGCCCAATCATTCGTTTATTAAAGCGTTTTCGCTTTTTAGATGGTTTCTTTGTCTACTTGGTCAAACGTTGGATGCGCGTCCATGAGTACATTCTTTTCAACAGAGAAAAGCCAGCACTTTGGCACTTGGGAGTTGCACATATTTGTATTGGTTTGGCGCACAACTTGGGGCGTTTTTTGCATGAATTAGGTGTTTTGAGTTGGATCTACGGCGAAGAAAAAGGTGAAAGTTCCTATGAGTGACATGCAAAACGGTAATATCCCTAAAGCGCGTAAAACTTATCTATTTAAAATGGCAGCTCAAATGGCTGTAAAGCAAGGTCAAAAATATCTCACTCGCAATCCCGACTCTAGGTTCACCAACCTTTTGCAACAAGCCGAGATTTTAGTCAGCCATGTGGGGCGGCTTAAGGGGGCTGCTATGAAGGCGGTGCAAACGCTTTCTGTAGAGGGTTATGATTTCTTACCCCCCGAAGTGATCGAGGTCCTGGAACGACTTCAGTCTCAAGCCCCTCCGTTACCTAGTTATATATTGAAAGAAGAAATACGAAGTCAATTGGGCGATGAGAAATTTGCTCTTCTCACAGATATATCTGTTGAGCCGATTGCGGCCGCTAGTATTGGTCAGGTCTACGAGGCTACCTATAAGGGGCAGCCTGTGATTATTAAAGTTCAATATCCCGGAGTGGCAGAAAGTGTAGACGCGGATATAGACACTTTAAAGAGATTGATCAAAGGCCTTCTTATTGTCACACAAAAGAAAATTCAGACAGATGATTTGATGGAGGAAGCTCGTCGAATTTTAAAGCTTGAGACCGACTATCGCAACGAAGAAAAATCTTTGCTTCTTTACAAATCTCTTTTAACAGATACCGATTATCGTGTGCCCAGTGTTTACGGCGAATTCACAACCGCTAAGGTGATTGTCCTTTCTAAGGAAGAGGGTCTTGAGTTTTCAAGCTGGCTGAAAACCAGTCCGCCCATGGGTGAAAAAAATAAAGTGGCCGAGCAACTTTTAGGTCTTTATATAAAAGAATTCTTTGAAAACCGCCTGGTACAAACGGACCCCAATCCTGCCAACTTTTTAATAGACAAGGGGCAGTTGGTCCTTTTGGATTTTGGTGCCACTGTTCCCTTTGAGGTCTCTTTTGTCCAAGCCTACCAAAAGTTGTTAAAATCTGTATTTTTAGGTAATCGCGAAGAAATATTGGCCAATGTCTTTGCTATGGATATGTTAGATTCAAGGGAAAGTATTGAAACTCAAAATGCCTTTGTCGAATTCCTATCATATTCTCTTGTTCCGTTTGATCCCAAATTACAGCCCTTCGATTTCAGTGATGATGAGTATAGTTTTGAAGTACGACAAGAGGCCATGCGCTTTAGTCGGATGCTCAAGTACTCTGCGCCCCCCAAAACCCTCATTTTCCTGCATCGAAAGTTGGGTGGCATTTTTATGCTCCTCAAGAAATTAGGAGTGCGAGCAGACCTGGTTCCCTATCGCGATATGATCTTGAACAACACTTATTAGTTCAGCTTGTTGGTTTAGAGCTTGCGGAGAGATTCTTGAACCTGGTTCACCGTGATGTCTTTCATGCAACTGTGGTGTCGTAATGGGCAGTGATTGCCGCCGTGGATATGACAGGGGCGGCAGTCTAAACTGATATTCTCAATAATTGTGCAATTGTCAAATTGGGGTGCAAAACCAAACTCTCGAGTGGTGGGACCAAAGATAGCCCAAACTGGCTTGTTGACGGCAACTCCAATGTGCATGGGGCCAGAATCCGTACTCAAAAGTCCCTTACAGGCCTGAATGATCGCAATCATTTCACGTGGCGAAGTTTTATTGGTTAAGTTGAGTCCGTTTTTCAACTCAATATTCAAAGGCTCTTTGCTCTGCCCGATGATGACTACGGATTGTCCCTCTTTATCTAATTCTTGAATCAAATTTTTAGCCCAAGGCCACTCCTTATTCTTTTGGCTGGCATAGGGATGAATAACATAAGCTTTTGTGAAATCAAAAATTTGTTTGTTAAAGACCAAAGGGTTCGCAATTAATTGGGGTCGTAACTTTTCTACCCAAGGTGTTTCTAAATCTAAATACAGGGCAAAGAGAGCAAAATATTTTTGTACCACATGGTCGGTCAGAGCATCACGGAACTGCCTTTTCTTAACAAAGGCGCGACGCTCTTTGTTTTGTTTGTTAATTGTTTTGAAAGATCCCGACAAGATAAAACGCGCGAACTGAGTTTTTGCTTTGCCTTGCATATCGAAAATAAAATCATAGGACTCAAGAGACAATAAGAGTCGAAGGTATTGAAATAGGCCGGCTCTATCAGATAAAATATGAAAATGGTCGATATCAGTGGAGCCAGAAAGCAACTCGTGACCAAGTTCTGTGGTCAGTAAATGAATTTCATAATCGGGCTTCTGCTTTTTGAGCTCCCGAAGAGGGCCGGTTAATAAAATGAGATCGCCCATAGCTGATAGACGGACTACTAGGATTTTCATAGACCCATAGATTTCAATTTAATTTTAAAAAGGTCAACGAGTGCAGTCGCAAAGGCTTGTGCTTTGACTTTAGAGCCTCCAACCTCTGTCCATTGAAGAAGGGGCTCTTCAAAAAAGTCTTGGCTGCTGAGTTGCCCTTGAGCCATAAGACGCTGGATGAGCTCGACATCAAACAGCCAGCTGGAAACAAAAGGCTGGTCTAAGCAAGATTTGAGAAGGGGAAAGACCTTTAAGAGTTTCATACCACACTGAGTGTCATAAACGCGCAAACGCAACATGCGAGAGGCTACAAAAGCAAAGGCTCTCCCCAAGAGGTAGCGCCAACGCTGCCTTTTTAAATCTCGCCCCAATAGGAAAACGCGCGATCCGAGCAAGAATTTTTTGTTCTGATTTTTGAGAATATCGAGAAGTCGAAAAATTTCACTTAATGGAGTGGCTTGATCGGCATCGTAGTAGCCAACCACTTGGGCCTCTTGATCAAGCGCCTTGAGAAGTCCTTGGCGGACAGCTTCACCCTTGCCTGAGTTTCGAATCAAGCGATGAGAAAGAATTCGATTCGGACGGGCCTCTACCATGGATTCTATAATTTTAAGGGTGTTGTCTTTAGAGCCGTCGTCCACAAAGAGCCAGTGAAGATTGGGATCTTGGTCGAGTGCTCCTAGAAAGCTTTGAGTCGAGAGACGTGCCTCTTCGTTGTAGCAGGGTACGACAATGATGATCTTATCCGACACAAAGGCTCCGTGGTTACACTATGCGTATATCAAGGTCCCTTCGTTGTCTATCCACTGGCAGTCGATATAAGGTTATCCGCACACTCTCAAAGAGACGGGAATCATGGAACAAGCTTTTTCAAATAAATTACATATCTTATTAATTACTCTTGGTTTTTTGCTGACTGCTTTATTTGGCTATAGTCATTTTATCGATGGAGATGTGATTCAAATTTTGGATAAGGCCCACATCTTCGTGACCCAAGGAATCCTCACTCCCTATGGGAACCTTTCAACAAGTGGAGCGAGCGGGAGCACGCCAGGTGCCTTTTTAACTCTGGCAACTGGCCTCCCCATGAAGCTGTGGTTTTCACCTTGGGCAGCAT
>JBGSNK010000107.1:0-16302 GCA_041739665.1 Bdellovibrionales bacterium | reverse complement strand
CACTTTAAAGGGTTCGCATGTTTTCGTACACGGTCAGTCCTATAGTGAAGATGATAAGGGTCAATACCTTTTTACAGGATTTATGGAAGAGTATTCCATACGTGAGAACCGACTTTTCCGTAAACAAAGCTCCAGTGAAGGTCTTGCGTGGATCGAGATTGAGCTGGTCGAAGTCACCTCCACAAAACTCACCTATCAATTGACGAAAAAATCAGGGGAAGTTTACAAACATATTACCAGCCTTGAAATTTTACCCGATGAAAAGCTCTTATCATCACAAGTGGTTTTTATAGATGGGGAGCCTCAATCCTTTGGGAAAGAAGAAATCTTGGAACGAGTTAAAGGCTCACGATAGGGATCAGTTTGCTTGAGATTGTAAAAACTGCATTAGACTTCCTCCCTGAATGGCTTCTGGCCCATAGTTCCAAAGTCAGCTTTGTGTTATACATGACTTCAGAAAATGAATTCGGTTTTGTCAGAGTCTCATTTGAGCTGGTAAGACAAAGCCCTCACAAAGGAGTTTTTTATGTCGCTACATATTGGAGATACAGCCCCCAATTTTGATATTGAAACCACAAAGGGTAAGATCAATTTTCACGAATGGATAGGGGACTCGTGGTGTTTCTTTTTTAGCCATCCTGCAGACTTCACCCCTGTTTGCACAACTGAGATGGGACGAACAGCTCAATTGGCAAAAGAGTTTGAAGCGCGCAATACCAAACCTTTAGGTCTTTCTACAGACACTGTCGAAGAGCACAAAAAATGGATTCTCGATGTGAACGAAACTCAATATACAAATCTTGAATTTCCTATTGTTGCGGATCCTAATCACAAAATTGCTCAGATGTACGATATGATTCATTCCGGACAAAGCAGCACAGCATCTGTGCGTTCCGTCTTCATTGTCGACCCTAAAAAGAAGATTCGTTTGACCATGACTTATCCAATGTCGGTTGGGCGAAACTTTGATGAAATTCTTAGAGTGATCGATGCTCTTCAAATAGGAGACAAGTTTGGTGTGGCCACTCCAGCCGACTGGCAGAAAGGTAAGAGAGTCATTATCCCACCCAGTGTCACCACCGAAGAGGCTAAGAAAAAGTTCCCTCAGGGTGTTGAAGAAGTGAAACCCTATTTAAGATACACGACTGTGTAGTCCGCAAGGACTCCACTTGGATATTATCTGAGTGGAGTTTATTGTTTAACAATAGAAAGTGCGAGTGTCCTTTAGACTTATAAGCCCAATACAGGGGCTTCAACATCTTTTCTGAGATGAGGTTATTTAAAATTCATTCATTAAATTCAGATACTTATGATGCTAGCATGGTTCAACTTTATATTTTCTTGACATTTCATGAAATATCAAGAAAATGGAGTTATGAAAGTTAAAAAGTTTGCCACCCAAATTAATGAAGATGTCCTAGATGAGTTAAAAGATTTTGCTCAGAAAACAGATAGAAGCATTTCTAAAATCGTGAATGAGGCCGTCAAAGAATATATTGGTCGCGCTAAAGTGCGACCTGCTTTTCGATCCGCAATGGATGAGGTCCTTACCGATCATGCTGAACTTTTAAAAAGACTAGCTAAATGAGGGTCACACTTTATATCACCTTGAATGAAGTCTTAGATCTCCATAATGTTTTGATTGAGCGTTTTGGTGGCTCCCACGGAGTTCGCGACCTTGGTCTTTTAGAGAGCGCTCTGATGCGTCCACAGACGGGCTATTACAAATCGCTTTCGCTGGAGGCAGCGGCACTCATGCAAAGCTTATGTCAGAATCACGCATTTGTAGATGGCAACAAAAGAGTTGCGTTTGCCGTCACCGCTATTTTTTTAAGAATGAATAACTATCGTTTAAAGGTCGATGTGGATAATGGTGAAAGCTTCCTTATCGATAAAGTTATTGGTGAACGAGTGTCTATTGAGGTTATTGCCGATTGGCTCGAAAATCATATGAGTGAAGTGACACCAAATAAATAAGAAATTTCATATATGATAGAAATGAGGAAAATTCGCATGAAGCTAGAAAAGAGTGCCAATATGATATGGATTGCAGCTATTTTTGTTTTTGGAAGCCTTGTTGGTTGTGCAACAGCCACCCCCATTATTGGCCCCGACGGAACTGAGAACCAATTGATCTCCTGTGACTCTGTTCAATTGTGTTACGAAAAAGCACGTGAGGTGTGTGGTGGGACTTACAAGATCGTGAATACAAATTCTGAAACCTCTGGCGTCAATGGCACTTTGAATATTCAGACAAAACTCCTCGTCAAATGTGACCGGTCATAGCTTGCAGCCCATACCCATTCTCTTCCATTACAAGGACTGGCTGGTTGTGGACAAGCCCCATGGCTTATCTATTCACAACAACGAAGATCCAGACAACTTGGTCAAGGTTCTTTCTTCCCAGTTAAGTCTTGAGTCGCTTTTTCCAGTTCATCGTTTGGATAAAGAAACCAGCGGAGTCCAAGTTTTTGCTCTCAATAAAGAAAGCGCTCAGACCTTATCAGGGGAGTTCCAGGCCCATAGGGTGCAAAAGACCTATTGGGGGCTGGTCAAAGGGGTTTTGAAAGTCAAAAAGGGCCTGTGGGATAAACCTCTGACCGACAAGGCCGAAGGGCGTAAGTCTCCTCAAGGTTTGGCCAGAAACCGTGTGCCCTGCGCTACAGAGTACAAAGTGATCCAGGAATCGTCTTATTTAAGCCTTTGTGAGTTTCGTCTCTTGACAGGGCGACAGCATCAGATCAGAAAACACTGTGCACTAATAAATCATCCTCTGGTGGGGGACGCGCGTTACGGCAGTCAGGCTCTGAATATGAAGATCAAGCAAATCTACCAGAACGATCGCATGTATTTGCATTGTATGGAGATGGTCCTTGCAGGTCACAAACTAGAATCCAAAACCATTCCTGAGTTCAATATTTTTTTTAAGGATTTAATAAAGAATGATGATTGAAGAAGAGCCAAATAAAAATTTAAAAGAGAGCAAACTCACGGCAGAATCTGTCGAGTCGGCTCTATCGCTCCTTGAAAATTGTGTGAAGAACACTCATCTGTTGGGTTTGCTGAGTCAAGAAGAGCGCAAGCGTTTGTTTATAGCAGCAGGGCAACTGTCCAGGCCCAACAAAAATGAGATTCGAAGACGTGGCAAAGAAATCCGTACGAATCGCAAAAAAGAGTTGACCATTCATGATCGCAAACTGCGTTCGGCAACTGGAATCCGATCGGCACGCGAGGCTCAAGTTTTCTCGGCTCCTTTGCAGATCACTACGGGTGAGCAAGATCTCTCGCCTGGTGAACTCAAGTCGCCGCGCTCCTGTTATGTTTGCCTGACCTCTTTCACAAAGCTTCATCACTTTTACGACTCCATGTGCGGCAGCTGTGCGGAACTCAATTATCAAAAAAGATTTCAGTCGGCTTCTTTAGAGGGGCAGGTCGCCCTTATAACAGGATCTAGGCTTAAAATTGGTTATCACGCCACCCTCATGATGTTGCGAGCCGGAGCACGAGTGATCGCCACCACCCGCTTCCCAAGGGATTCAGCCATTCGCTATGCTAAGGAACCCGACTTTAAAGAGTGGGGGCATCGTCTGCATATCTATGGTTTGGATTTGCGCCACACGCCCAGTGTCGAGATTTTTTCGCGATTCATCGAGCAAACATACGATCGGCTTGATCTTTTGATCAACAACGCCGCTCAAACTGTGCGTCGACCTCCGGGCTTTTACAGACATTTGATTGAAAATGAAGAACGGGATATCTCGACCTTCACAGCAGATGAGCAGACTCTTTTAAGAGATCATGAAATATGCGTCAGTCACCTCAGCCAGTTGGGTCGCAGCAAGGATATGGAAAAAGAAAGTGCTTTACCCGCTGTCTGGCATGGACATGGCCCGGGTGTGGGTTTGCGCGCCTCTGCCCATTTGTCATTAATTCCTTACTCTTATGACGAGTCCCTCAATATTCAAGAAGTGTTTCCCGATGGAAAATTAGATGTGGACTTGCAGCAAGTGGACCTTCGCACCACTAACAGTTGGCGCCTTAAAATAGGTGAGGTGAACACTTCAGAGATGCTCGAAGTTCAGCTGATCAATGCGGTCGCTCCCTTTGTTCTTTGCAATCGCCTGACTCCCATGATGAAGCGCGATTTCACCGGCAAAAAACACATTGTGAATGTCACCGCAATGGAAGGAAAGTTCCAGCGTTTTAAAAAAGAACCTCGCCATCCCCATACTAATATGGCAAAGGCCGCACTCAACATGCTAACCAATACGATTTCAGGAGAGCTTGCGACCCAAGGAATATTTGTCAACGCCGTGGACACAGGCTGGGTCACCGATGAAGACCCCGTTCAATTGGCCAAGAGCAAAGAGGACATCCACGATTTCCAGCCCCCACTCGACATTGTCGACGGCGCGGCCCGTGTTTGTGATCCCTTCTTTGACGGCATAATCACGGGTAAGCACTGGAGTGGAAAGTTCCTCAAGGACTACCGGCCTATAGATTGGTAACCACACTTTGTTATCAGGAATCTTTAGAACATAGGAGTTGAGCAGGACTAACAATTGGAGCCTGTGAACCAGACTTGTGAACAGGGCTGTCCAGAAATGTTTGGCTACTGACTCTTAAGTCATTCCTATGCTAATATTAGCTCATGTCCATTCAGTCCGAACAAGATCTAATTGCACTTAAAAAAATTGGCCGAGTGGTGGCCAACTGCCTTCAGCTTATGGGCAAAGCCTTAGAGCCAGGCATGACCACTCGAGAACTGGATGAGATTGGTCGGGTTTATTTAGAACTTCATGGGGCCACCTCGGCTCCCGTGCTGACTTATAATTTTCCAGGAACAACTTGTATCAGTGTCAACGAACAAGCTGCCCACGGGATACCTGGAAATAAAGTTTTAAAGGCTGCTGACCTAGTGAATATCGATGTTTCAGCCGAAATGAATGGATACTTTGCCGACACCGGTGGATCTTTTATCATTCCCCCAGAGTCGGAACTTAAGCGAAACCTCTGTTTACAGACCAAGCGGGCGTTGGAACTTGCAATTAATGAAGCCAGAGCGGGGCGTCCCTTAAATGGAATTGGTCGCACCATCGAGTCCCATGCCCACAAACACAACATGACCGTTATTAAGAATCTTGGCAGTCATGGTGTGGGGAGAGCTCTTCACGAAGAACCAAAATTCATCCCCGGTTTTTATGCCCCCAATGACAAGCGGGTCCTGCGTGAAAACCTTGTGATCACCATCGAGCCCTTTCTCTCAACTGGAGCCCATGAAGTTTTCGATACAGGTGATGGCTGGACACTGGCCACTAGTAAAAAATATCTCACCGCCCAATATGAACACACCATGGTGATCACCAAGGGCCGTCCATTAATTATGACTCTTCCGTCCTAGTGGGGGAGTTTAGCATTTTCGCTTGAAACTCTTTGATAATTTTAATTATAAGTTTATATCTAGGGCCTTATTCGACGAGGACAGTCCAAGAGTTACTATCGTGAGTGCGTCCATATTGGATGTCTGTTAATTCTTTATAAAGGTATTCAGAAATTTTACCTGTTTTTCCTTCATTGATTGTGATGTTAAAATCATCACTAGCCAATCTACCGACAGGACTTATGACCGCAGCAGTACCAGTTCCAAAAACTTCCTTCAAATGACCTGCTTCGTTTGATTGAATAAGCTCGGCCAGTGAGAGCTTTCTTTCCTGAACATTGTACCCCTTTGCTCGTAGGATCTGTATAGCAGTGTCTCGTATTTTGCCGCCCAGTATTGTACCATCTAATCCGGGAGTTACAATTTCGTCATCAAAGACAAAAAAGACGTTCATCGTGCCGACTTCCTCGATATACTTTTTGTGAATATCCAGCCAAAGCACTTGGGTGAATCCATTAGCTTTCGCATTTTCAGAGGCTTTTAAACTTCCGGCGTAATTGGCGGCGGCCTTTGTCGATCCGAGGCCTCCGGGTGCTGCGCGTACAAATTCTTTTTCGATCCATATTTTTGTGGGGGCCAGTCCCTCTTGGTAATAAGGGCCGACCGGAGAGAGGATAATAAAAAACAAATACTCATTCGCGGGGCGGATGCCTAAATAGCCTTCTGTGGCGATCAGTGTCGGGCGTATATAAAGAGAAGAGTGGGCAGCAGCGGGGACCCATTCTTGATCCAGTTGAACCAACTGCTTTACAGCTTCTAGAAATATTTCTTTTGGAGGAGCTTGCATGCAGAGTCTTTGACTTCCTTCAACCATCCGTTTCCAATTGAACTCGGGGCGAAAAAGCCCAACTTTGCCGTCAGCCCTGCGATAAGCCTTTAATCCTTCAAACAAAGCTTGTCCGTAGTGAAGGACGCAAGCTGTTGGACTGAGTTTAAGATCCTGGAAAGGTGTAATTTTCAAATCGTGCCACTGTTTCTCAGCCGAGTATTTGGCCACAAACATATGGTCGGTAAAATACTTTCCAAACCCTAAGTTATTAGGATCAGGCTTAGCTTTAAAGACCGCAGCTTTTTCAATTGGAATGTGGATACCGCTTGTGTGTTTGATGCGGCCAGAATTACCACAATCCAGTTCATAGGTAAATAGTTTCGTATACGGGTTCGCCTTGGCAAGCAACAAGTCGCGAGAAAGCGCAAGTAGCGAGAAGCGGCCAAATCCGAGAAGCGTGCAAAACGACCGCTAAAGCTTTCTAGAGTTTCTAGGGTCTCATTGTCCTGCTCACTGAGTTCTTCTAAATTTATTTTTTGAACTTTAGCAAAACTGTATTCAAGGTAGTCTTGATATTTTTTGAGATCGTGCTCAATTTTCGTTTTTAATTCTTGGGTCATTAAGGAACACCCATTTGAAAAGCCACATTGACAAGGTGCTTCTGCAAAAAGAAGCAGGTACCTAAATGGCGGGGTTGACGGGACTCGAACCCGCGACCTCCGGCGTGACAGGCCAGCGTTGTAACCAACTCTACTACAACCCCGCAAACGGAAATGAAAGACTTTGATATTCCTAAAGTAGCAGCTTGTAAAGGGAAATCATGGATGAGACGGGCCTTTTCGGCAGTCATTGCTTAGTATTTGCACAAGGAAAGGGCTTGATGGCTGTATCGCCCTTCTGTAAGATCTCGCGATGCTAGATAAGGTTGTCGAGGTTCAAGGCCTCAGCAAAAGCTACGGGGACTTTAAAGCCCTCGACAGCTTGGATTTTTTTATGACCAGAGGCGAGTGCTTAGGTCTGCTGGGTAGCAATGGTGCGGGCAAGTCGACTACAATCCGCATTCTCATCGGCCAGCTCAAGCCCAATGCGGGCCGTGTGCAAGTCATGGGCTTTGACCCTAGTGAAGATCCTAAAAGTGTACATCCCTTTATTGGCTACACACCAGACACCCAAGCTCTCTACGATGAGTTTACAGTGGAGCAAAATATTATTATCTTTTGCGAACTCTATGGCAAAGAAGCCATTCTCACCGATAAGATCATTCAGCAAGTTCAACTTGAGGAAAAGCGCAAAGAAAAAGTCAAAAATCTCTCCAAAGGCTTGAGACAAAGGGTCCTTTTGGCCAGAGCTCTAGTTCACGAGCCGCAAATAGTCATTCTGGATGAGCCCACGTCGGGTTTGGATCCCAATTCGGCCGAGACTATTTATCGAATTCTGGAAGATCTTAAAAAAGCCGGAGCCACCATTTTGCTCACCACCCACTTGATGAACGATGTGGATCGTCTTTGTGACCGCATTATTTTCATAAACAAAGGGGTTAAAGTTGAAGAGGGTTCGCCACTGGAGCTCAAGCGCAAGTACTCGGATGACAAAATCGAAGTTTGCTATGAACTGAATAGTCAAACTCGGACCGAGACCCTTGTGCATGGACCTGACTTTTTGCCTCGTCTGCATCAATTGGAAGAGCAGGGCAAAATTCTTTCTATACACAGCCACGAAGTGAAGCTTGAAGATATCTTCATCCGTCTTGTCGGTGGCGGGGAGTCATGAGTTCCTTGCGACGGATCGTGACCGTTTATAAAAAAGACGTCTACTGGGTTTTGGGTAACTTTAAATTGCTGGGCATTATGCTCATGCCCATTTTATTTATTATCTTTTTCTCTCAAACGGGTAAAGGCGCGCTTTTTTCTTTTATTATGGTTTTCATCAATGCTTTTATTGGGATTTTTTCCACTAGCTACCTTATTATTGAAGAAAAAAACAAAGGAACCTTGCTCTCATTACTGACAACCCCCTTGAAGAGTTTTGAACTGTTGCTCGCCAAATTTCTCTTCAATTTAACCTTGTGCCTGTTGATTTCTATATTGGCTATTTTGGTCAACAACCGCCTGGATTTATTAGTTAGCCCCTTTGCGCTCATCAATTTGGCTTTGTACGCTGGACTCACTTGTTTTGTCGGCTGTGTGGTGGGGATGTTTTTTAAAAACGAACAAGAGATGAGCATTGTTGCTCCAATCTTGATGTTCTTTTTTATTTTTGGCGACATCGTCGCCAAAACCTCTAGTGGTAGTGCCTTCTTTCCCTTTTTTCCGGATTATCACATCACTCAAGTTATTAAAAATCCTGTGACTTCAGACATCAACTATTTACCTCACACATTCTTTAATCTACTCTATTTTTTGATCGCTCTGGTAACCGCCACGCTCTATACTCAATTTTATTTTTCCAACAATCGCGAAACTAGGGTTTCTAAAACTTTGATTGGTATGATGGGCGTTTTTGTTATCGCTTTGCTGGCTTCAGGTTTGACAAACAAGGATAAATCTCGCAAGCAGTTAGATTCCACCGGGCGAGTCAGTCAGCGTTTTGTATCAAAAAACTGGAGTGGTCGTTTTGAATTTGATGGAAAATTGTGGGAGATGCAAAAGATTCTAGACACGGCAACTCGCTCTGCTTTTGTTTTGCACCCTAAAGAGGGAAGCTCTCTCATTAAAAATGGCAAAGCTGAAGATGTTGAAATGTCGCTGGTTGTGCGACCGGCAGAAGAGCAAGAGTCAACTCAACTCAAGCGTTACCAGTGGATCCGAAAAGATGAGAGACGTGAGCTTGTCAGCTATGAAACCCTCCAACATAAAACCCATGACTTTCAAAAATTTATTTATTTCTACGAGGATAAACTGATTGTTTTAATCGAGAGCTTTTGTGGCAAGCAATTGCTGCAGGTTTCCTTGGATATGAAATTCCAAGAACTGGTAAGCTTCCAGGGCCACTGGATTTATCTACAAAATTTATTGGATAATTTGCATATCACTTGCTCTCGGAGCTGAGGATGCGCACGCCATAAGTGATTTGATTTTGATGGGATTGGTGGCGTACGACCTCTCCTTCAAACTGGATGGTCTTATTTTTTGCTGCGGCTATCACCCCTCTAATTATTTCACCGACCTGAAATTGAATTTCTTTTGTATTTGGATCCAAAAGCAAAAGACCAAATTCGTTGTAATTGAGGGTGGCAAATTCTAGGGTCTGCCCCTGAATGTCAATATGGACTGGAATAGAACCCACGAAGCGTTTAGCCACACGCGAATACTGGGGATTTTCTTTTAAGAAGACTTTTGGAATCTCTTTGCGAGCGGCCACTTGGTAGAGAGTTCTGCTGTGAACTTCCATGGCACTCAAAAAACCTCCATAAACACACCCTGTATCCAAGTTGATGCGGTTTTCAGATACAGTGACTTGCTGGCGTGGCGTGTGGCCGTGGACAACTATTTTGCCCCAATCATAGTTACTACTCAGAAAGGGTTGGCGCATCCACAACAAGGACTCAAAGTGCTCTGTAGGGTCTATTTGAGAAAGGGGAATGTCAGGAATTCCAGCATGAACAAAGAGGTGGTGCTCGCTCTCAAAGAGGGTATCAAGGTTTTGATAAAATTCAAGATGCTCTTGTGGGATCTCGTAATGGGAACCCTCGGTCACATAGCTGGCGAGCGTAGCACTACCGCCATTCAAGACAAAAAAGCCCGCCAAGGCAGAGCTCGGGTGGCTGAGGAACTCAAGCAGCATAGCTTCATGATTGCCCATCAGGGTGTAGACTCGATACTGCTTGCGCAGCTCTAAAATTGTTTGGATCACTCCTTTTGAGTCAGGACCACGATCTATATAATCCCCAAGGAAAACAAGGGTCGAATTTTTATCTAAGGGAAGCTTTTTAATAAGCTGTTTAAGCTCGAAGGCGCATCCATGGATGTCGCCCACAGCAAAGAGGGGGTGTCGAGAGGGCATCCCCTAGTTTAAGGGGCTCCGACAAAAATAGTCACTAAATTTTTGAGTCCCAGTCCAAGACGTCTTCGTCGGAAACCATGCGCTCTGGATTGCTAACTTTCAATTGATTCATCAGTTTGTTCTCTTCACGTGAACAAACCGACACTTGGTAGGATCCAAAATTGCAAGACACGCTAAAATTGTATATGAACTTTGCCATACGCTCGGGATCATCTGTCAGTTCGCAAGCATCTGCTGAACCTTCGGTTTTAATTACCGATTTGACGTCGCATCCGTTAGCTCCTGGAGCAAAACGATTGCGTACATTTTGAGGTAGACTTTGTTTGATGTTATCTTGAATGCTTTGTGCGTTCCAAAACAGTTGGGTCACTTTTGAGACCTCGGTTTTTGCAATAGGCAGTTGATCAAAGAATTCAGGGCTTGCCTCTTCTGCAGAAAGGTTGAGTGGAAAAATCGCAAAAAGAAAGAAGATGAGTAAAAAACTTTTCATTGGATACCGCCTTTAGTCTTGTTCATTATTCTATCCTACGGTTTTAATTAGCTTTTCTAAAGAGCCAAGATGAGAATTTAAAATTTTCTTTAGCGTGAAAAGAACAACTTTTTGACAAGGATTTGCAAGTTCCTGTTTTTTGTCAAAATAAAGGACAAATTCTAAGGTGTTGAGACGGAATTGCGACAGACATTTCCGTTTTGCTCGATCAGTAGCTCAAATGGATCTTTTTCAAAATACAAAAATCCATCGAGATCAAAGCAGTCGGCCAGGCTGGCTATATTGAGAGCAGCTGATATACCAAGACTGGTTTCCACCATGCAGCCTAACATCACTCTCATTTCCAACTGCTTAGCCTGTTCCATTTGCAAAATGGCCTGTTGATAGCTACCAGACTTCATGGTTTTAATATTCACTCCATCAAAGTATTGCTGCCAAGCTTTAGGAATATCCTGATCTTGTAATGATTCGTCAGCAAAAATAGGGAAGGGGGACTTGCTTTTTAGCTTCTTGTATTCGCTAAAAGCAAGCCGAGGTAAGGGCTGCTCGACAAGTTCAATCGGTAAATTTTTAACTTTGAATAAAAAATCAAGAACCTGCATATGGTCTTGAAAAGCTTCATTGGCATCAATCCACAGGGGCCCGTTAAAGTGTTGCGAGACCTCAAAACAGCAGGCCATAGCATCTGGTGAGCCAACTTTAATTTTTAAGACCGAAAAACGTTGCAAATTATACTGCTCGATAAAAGGACCAATCTCTTTTAAGGGAAGGATAGGAATTGCGTAAGAAGTGGGAACACTGTTCACATCGGAAAGACCCAAGAGAGAGCTCACAGTAACACTTTGTTGCCGAGCTTGAAGAGCCATCCAAGCCGACGATAAAGCAAAACGCAAAGGCGTAGGAATCTGCAAGCTTTCTAAAGAAAAGTCAGGTCGATGTAAATCTAGCTTTAAGGTGCTAAAAATGTCTTGGATATTATAGAGCTTGTCGATTTCGGACTGTGTCACTCCGGCCACTTCACCGAGAGCGAATTTTTGTTCACTTTGCACTCGAACAGTATAATTGGTTTTATAATCAGCCTGACCTTGGGTGATTTTCCAAGTGTATTTTAAGGGCAGACTGTGTTCTTGGATCGACCATTGGTGCATAATTCACAATATGCGTATTCTCTCAGCGGATGACAAGAGAAGCTCGACCTATTTCGGAACAAATCCTTGTCATTTTTTAAAAGCATGGCTTATTATGCTTATATGCGACGTCGACCATGGCCTCTTATTACTTTAGCCCTTTTACACTTTATTGCGCCCCTTGGTAATATCGTGATGAATGCCGTGCTCATGAAAAAAGATGTTGTAACTTATTTCGTCAATGCGCTGAGCCCCCATTACTTTTCTTTGAATTGGCCCATTATTGTGGCTCCAATTATCGCTGGGTATGCGATCTATGCCTGTCAAAAATGGAGTTTTTATGTTTATTTGGTTTCGTTAACCTCTTTATTTATTTTTAGTTATTCGGGATATATGAGTAAGGCTGGTTCTATTAGTCTTTGGGCCGTGCTCTTGATTTATTTTATAAATATCGCCGTTGTGGCTTATTTCTTGCTCCCCGCGGTTCGCAATATTTATTTTGATCGCCGTTTACGTTGGTGGGAAATACAGGCTCGCTATCGCTGTTTTTATAAATGCAAATGGAAGCCCGTAGGTTCCACCCAAGAGTCGTCTGGAGTAATCGGCAACTTTTCTGAAAATGGACTTTTTTTACAGGTTGCGGATTTCCCTGAAGATAATCAAAAAATTGAGATTTCTATTCCCTTTAATCCCGAAACTACTTTGCGTTTTGTGGGAGAGTCGATCATTCACAATCGTGCCGATGCTTTGGGCTTTGGGGTCAAGTTTGAGCACACTCGCGAGAGCCTTAAGGCCGCTAAGAAGATAGTTGAAGAGCTAGACAGCCAAGGGATGAGAGTCAACAGACTGATGGACCGACCGGAAGACACTTTTAGTTACTGGATCAGAACCCTTATCACCACAGGAAAAGGGCTGCTGCCTAAGAAGGAAAAGTAGGGTCTCTCACTTTTTCTCAATATCAGTCAGTTATTTCTGGATGATTTTTCTAATAATAAGACACTTATTAAATAATTTTGATAGGCACCTGCCGTTTATTTGCGACTCTGACAAGCATCGTATAAAATAGTGTTAGGTATTGGTTTTCCTATAAAAACTAGACTTGTGTAAAAGGTCGAAATTGGGAGATCCTGAATCTAGCGACGCCAGCTGAAATGCGATAACATGGAGGTGGGTCCCTAGCCCGCAAAACTTTCCTCGAGTTTTGTTGTTAAATGCCACTTACGAGCCCCTACAGGTCGTAACTTGGCAACGTGCAATGATTCTCTGGTTCCAAGACAAAGTTGATATTCTCGAATCCCATACTGTTTATATTCGATCCGCTAGCCGTAACTTTTCGGCCCCAGCGGTTTTAAGGTTACGCTACTATATTAAACCTCGTCGCTTTCGCAGAGTTCGGCTTTCAAGAGAAAATATTTTTTTAAGAGACTCCTATCAATGTCAGTACTGTTCTGATACTTTTGCCTATAAGGATCTGACCCTTGACCATGTGATGCCTGTTTCGCGAGGCGGACCTAAGAGTTGGCAAAATCTTGTGACAGCTTGTCATAAATGCAATCACAAGAAAGGAAATCGCACTCCAAACGAGGCACAGATGCCGCTATTAAATAAACCTGTTCCTTTAAAGTGGACACCACAATTGGATATGAAGGCGCGCATTCAGCACTCGGAAGAGGCTTGGTCGGCCTATCTTGTTCACCACTTTGTATAAAGTTTATTATTTCCTCTGGCCTTCCCAGCAGAGGACTTGTTAAAGTCAACTATGTCGTTACTTTGGAAGCCCACATATTTAAATCCAGCCTTTTCAAGTCTCGAAGACGCTCTAAAAAAAGCGACTCATTTAGGGGTTGGTGCTCATCCTGACGATCTTGAAATTTTGGCAGGTCCTGGGATTAGTGAGTGCTATCAAAAATCGGATCGACATTTTGTGGGTGTCGTCTGCACAAGTGGCAGCGGCAGTCCTCAATTTGGTGAGGCCCTTTCAGCCAAGCAATTAGCAGAAGTAAGAGCCAGTGAACAACTAGCTGCCGCTGAAAAGGGAGAGTATGCTGCGGTCGTGAGCCTTAGTTTAGAGAGTTCTGAGTTAAAAGGCCCCATCAATCGTTCTCTAGTTGAGGGACTTAAAAATTTGTTGATCCTAATGAGTCCACAAGTTGTTTACACCCACGACTTAACGGACCCGCACTCGACCCATTTAGCCGTCACACTGCACTTGATCCAAGCACTTCGTGAATCTTCTCACCAACCTCAGTTGTTTTATGGTTGTGAGGTTTGGCGCAGCCTCAGTTGGCTAGATCATCCCCATAAATATTTGTTGTCGGTCAACAATGCCACTTTGATTTCAGACCTCATCAGCTGTCACAAATCTCAATTGCATGTGAAGCCCTATCACTTGGCAACAATAGGGCGGATGCAGGCCAATGCCACCTTTGATAATGCCTATGCCGAGAACAGTGCGGACTTCACAGTAGCCGCTATGGACTTGATGCCTCTTATTGTCGACGATCAACTAAAGCCAGAGAGTTATCTTGAATTCCTCATCTCATCTTTTCGTAACAAGTCCTTAAGCACCTTGCAGTCCCTAGGAAAAGGATCTGTTTAGTGGAGGTGTTCATCGTAAAGGATGCTGCCGAGGGGGCTTGGTTCGTGGCCCAAAAAGTGATTCAACTTCTTGTAGGACGTCCCCAGGTTATCTTAGGGTTGGCTACCGGTGAAACTCAAAAGCCAGTTTATGAACAACTTGTGCAAAGTTATCTAAAAAAGACAATTTCATTTGCAGAGGTTACTACGTTTAATCTCGATGAGTATGTGGGGCTGCCATCGGACCATCCTTCCTCTTACCGTTCTTTTATGGAGGCCCATTTGTTTTCACATGTGGATTTACCACCACTGCAAAGACACGGCTTGAATGGGATGGCTATTGACCTTTTGGCCGAGTCAGAGCGTTACGAAAATTTACTAAAAAGTAAAGGACCCATTGACCTGCAATTATTAGGTTTGGGACGAAATGCTCATATCGGTTTCAACGAACCCGGTTCTTCTTTTGAATCACGCACACGTGTTGAATTTTTAGCCAAGAGCACACGTCTAGATAACCAAAAACATTTTGCAAATCCTGAGGAGATGCCGACAAGGGTTTTAACTGTTGGAGTGGGCAATATTTTGGAAGCTCAGCAAATTATTCTTGCAGCCTATGGGAAAAATAAGGCTAGGGCGGTCGTTCAAATGATAGAGGGCCCAAGGACAGAGGAAGTGCCAGCTTCGGCGTTGCAGGGACATCCAAATCTGGTTGTTGTTGTAGACCAGAGTGCGGCCCATGAGCTTAAAAAAAGAGAGTTGTATCGATTATGTTAATAGAATTTCAAAGTTCACACTTAAGAATCTATTTCTCATTACATCATAGGTTTACAAGCAATTTCCTTAATACTTTCGGTGAGAACGACCTCTAAGTCCTGAAAACTGTTAGCTGAATTCAATGAACCAGAATCACTGATTACGAATTGTTCGTAAAATTGAGAGAGCGACTCGTACTCTTTGCCGGGAACCTCTTCCGCTATAGGGCTGAGAATGGAGCCGTCGCTGTGGCGGTGTTGGGTAAAAGCATGATCCTCTACATTTGGGTAGTAAGAGATAAGGTCTTGTTGGTCGCCAACGACTATGGGAAGTGCACTCACTTCAATAGCGTTGTAAAACATCTCTTCTTTCAAAGCATTGAGTTCGTTTTCAGCATATAAATAATTAACGCCGTCTCCAGAAATCAGAATGGCCTTTCTGAAAGAAGTATTTTTATCAGTGCTCAGGTAATCAATGCTGGTTCTTAAGGCTTTATCTATATAGGTTTGGCCACCAAGATTATAGACCTTATATAAGGGTTCTGATTTGTTTTTTAAACCAGAAAAAAAGTTAGCTATATTCAGAATATCATCTTCTGTTACTATATTTTTCGATTCCAAAACAATACGAGATTCGCTACCAAAAAAGGCCACGGCGACCTCTGTGCACCCGCATCCAAGCAATTTATCTTTAACATCTTGGCTTGCCAGTGCATGATGATAAGCTGCTAGCTGAATCTCCATTTCATTAGGCTCAACCGAGCTTGAGACATCGATAGTCAAAACTAAAGATTGATCCGTGTTAGATTTCGGACTGTTGCAAGCTGCAATGGCAGAGCTAACAAGTAGGTTGGTTAAACCAGCAAGAATCAGAAGGCAAAGGGGGTGGAATTTACTATCTAAAGTTCTCATTGGCCTAATATAACATAGCTACATTAGGTAAACGAAAAAGTTGAAATTTCTTAAACATTTTACAAGATTGTCAAATTTTTTGCCACTGAGGAGCCTCTTCTTCATATTTTTCTGAGCTCAAATGTATTCGGTATGGGCTTCCTGGATGTATCTGGAGTTCAAGTAGCCACATCTTTGCAGTATTTTTAGCTTGAAGTAATCCATATTTCGGTATCCATAAGCTGATTTCTTTA
>JBGSNK010000104.1:0-40180 GCA_041739665.1 Bdellovibrionales bacterium | reverse complement strand
GCTCTTTTCGTTTAAACAATCTGTGGATAAGTTTTTACTAAGCTGGGTCCAGCAAGCAGGATGCGTTTTTGTCCGCAGGACAAAATGCTGGCGAGGTCAGGATGTCCGCCCAGACTAATAAAAACTTATCCACAGATTGGCACCCGAAAAGAGAAAGAACCCAGACTAAGCTGAGGCATTGCGGTTGGAGCGAACAAGGCGCTTAGAAAGAGTTCTCATAAGAGCTTTGGCCCAACTGGGTTTTCTGAATAGGACCTGGTCGGCAAACTGTATGGGGATTTCAATTAATTCACAGGCCTCTGTGGCGACGACAGTGGCTGATCTCATTTCTTGGTTGATGTAAGCCATTTCGCCAACAAACTCTCCAGGAAGAATTTCACCGAGATGAATCATTTTACTGTTAGCAAGTTGTCTTGCGGCTAAGCGCCCTTTTTTTACTAAATAGACGTTGTCAGCTTTTTCCCCCTGAGTAATGAGGACATCTTCAGCCTGTAAAAGGCGTGTTCGAAACTCATGGTGAAGAGAACCTGTGTAGTAATTAAAAGCTTTAATAAAGCCTAACTTGATGTCGTTTACATCCATTTGGCTTGAGATTAAATGAATCCGACCCATGGCCTGTGCATCTTCAAGAGCATCCTGACATTCACTATCCGATACGAGTACGATGCCCATATTGTTGAATTTGCCACCTGATGAAATGACCCATTCTATGACTTGTTTGCCAGAGTGCTTTCCAAGGGAGTCCTCGAGTATCAGAATATTGGGGACAACGTTGGTGAGCTTAAACTGGCAATCCGTTCCATCTTTGGACTCATAAAAATTGAGTCGTTTAAGGTCTTTGAGGTGGCTTTTAATAGTTTCCATCGATTTTTGATTTTTGAAAGCAAGCAAGACTTTAATATCGTTCATCATCACCCTTTAATATATTTAAGAAAGTCAGCCACCTGAGAGAAAGTTTATTCACACACCTTGAGCTGTCGTTCATAGTTTCAACCTACAAAAGTAGATGGTCAATAAATATCGAGATTGTATCTTATCGGAAGCCGAGTGTGTCGAGTCGTATCAGTCAATTAACCTTCAATTCGAGTACTTAAACCTTGGGGCCGATGAGCATGGGAGATCTCGAGAGGCATTTTCTTTTCTTGGGCCATGAGGGCGGCCTTGTGGTGAATAAAGGGCGCACCCTTTGCGGTGAGTTCCACAAGCTCTTGCCAACTTAAGGTTGGGCGGTGTTGGGCTCTGGGGTTTTGATGGGGGTCGTCTGTAAACACGCCTTCGGTATCTTTTTTAAATTCACACTGATTGCACTCAAAGTAAGAGGCCATGGCAATAGCCGTCGTATCAGAGCCGCCGCGCCCGAGCGTTGTCACCTCTTTGCTAATTGGATCCACCCCTTGAAAGCCGGCGAGGATAACAACTTTGTTTTTTTGCAGTTCCTCTTTTACGCGAAAGGGTTTCACTTCTAAGATTCGTGCATTACCAAAGGTGCCACAGGTCATAATTCCAGCCTGACTTCCAGTAAAACTAATTGAAGGAATATTGAGGGCGTTGAGACTAAGTCCCATCAAAGCCATGCTGATGCGCTCACCAGCGGTGAGAAGCATATCGAGTTCGCGTTGATTGGGACTTTCACTAATAGAGTGGGCCATCTTCAAAAGATCATCGGTGGTTTTCCCCATGGCACTGACAACGATCAAGAAGCGATCTCCATGAGCAGTATCCTTTTGGATTTGCTTGGCGATATTTTTTATTTTGTCTAGGTTGTCGAGGCTTGAGCCTCCGTACTTTTGCACCCTCAGGTTGAGCACTAAAGAACTCCTTAAATTGTAGTTTGTGTAATCAGTTGTGTATAGGCTTTGACCAACTGTTTAGAGCCAACTGGAACTTTAATCAAGTGTCTTGGCACTTCCCGCGGAATAAATCCCTTGAGCAGGTCAGGGTTTAATTCTTTAAGGTAGCGTTTGTTTACGCCAAGATACTGGGCGAGGTTCTCAAGGTCTGTACCACCGGGTACATAAATTTCTTCGAATTTAAATGGGATATTGTATTTCAGGTCCTTAAAACCATATAGTGCCGGCGACTTGGCAATGAGGGTGGCGGCAATAATTTTCGGAACATAGTTGATTGTTTCATCGGGAAGAGTGCGCATGGCGGCAAGTTCCCAAAAATCGTTGGTTTGATGTTTCTTAATGAGGCGTTGAATACGGTTTTCACCACTGTTGTATGAGGCCGAAACCAAATGCCAAGAGCCAAACATTTGATAAAGTTCTTTTTTGTAGGCAATAGCGGCCTTTGTTGCCTTGGTGAAGTTGCGACGCTCGTCAACCCACCAGTTCACTTTGAGGCCATATCGTTTGGCTGTTGGTTTGATAAATTGCCAAATTCCAACAGCACCTGCGTGACTGGTGGCCGCGGGTGTGAAACCGCTTTCGATCATAGCGACATAAAGTAAATCCAAGGGCAAGTTGTGTTTTTCCAGTTCTGCTTGAATATAGGGTGCATAGCGAGCAGATCGCTCAAGCCAAGTTTTAAAGGATTGCCGACCCTGGTTTTGAAAGTATTGAATCCAAGTTTTCACCGACTCATTGTAAGTCACTGGGAAGTCAAAAATAGGTGGAGAGTATTTGGGCTGAATAGGTTGTCGCAAGTCACGTTGTAAATGACGACTCTTTTTTAAAAGAGAGGGAAGTTCTTCTTTTTTAAACTCAGCTGCTGCACTAGCGCGAGTCATTGGAATCACAAGAAGACTAAGAGCAATGAACAAATTCACTATGACTGCATTCATATTTTGAGTATTACTTTTTTTTAGAAGAACGTCATGAACCAAATAATATTGTTGCTCTATTGACAGCACCGTCATCATTATGACGTTTACTTTCGACTAAGGTCTAAGTTGTAATTTAAGTTAGCACATTTATGAACCAGTCCTTGGTTTATCAATCTTATCATAAATCAAAACACAGGGCTTTCAGCTGAAAGGGACTCGACACTGGTCAAGTCTTGATACCCGGTGGCACAGGCCTTGCTTTGTTTACAATTGATATGAGTACTAAAGGAATTTATACAGCAGTGAGCGGGGCGGTTGCACACAGTGCAAAGCTGGACACGATTGCCAACAATATTGCCAACGCCAACACTCCCGGTTTTAAGCGGGATCAGCAACTCTTTAAAGAATATCTCACCAGTTATGAAAAACAGCCTACAGTACTTGAAGTGCCCAAAGTTCCGGCTTCGATCGAAAGTTTTTATCCATTGAATGGAGGGGATAAAAGTTATGTGGATCTCAATGGAACTTCCACTAGTTTTAGCCAGGGGGCTATGAAGCTCACGGGCAACCCCTTAGATATTGGTGTCGAAGGTGATGGCTTTTTAGAGGTGCAGACACCAGCCGGTGTTCGCTACACGCGTAACGGTCACTTTACCATCAACTCCGATGGTGTTGTGGTGAGTAAGCAGGGGCACCCCTTGCTTTTGCAAGGCCAAGAGGGACAAGCTCCCGAAGAGCGCTATATGCGTATTGAAGATGCCAATCAACTGACTCTGACGGCGCAGGGTGAAGTTTTTGTGAGTGGGCAGAATATGGGGCAACTCTCTATGAAAACGATGACAGAAAAAGATGCCCTTCAAAAAGAGGGGAATTCTCTCTATAGCTTGCGAGAAAATTTTGCCAACCAAATAACGGACTCAACAAATTTTAGAATCCATCAAGGATCAGTTGAACAAAGTAATGTCAACATTGTGCAAGAAATGACGGATATGATTAATGCCACTCGAATTTTTGAAAGCACGCAGAAAGCCATACAAGCTTATGACCAGATGAACCAAAAACTAGCCAATGATGTACCACGTTTACGTTAGTAGGGAGAAAAAATGCTTAAAGCACTAAATACAGCGGCAACAGGTATGCAAGCTCAACAATCCAATATGGAAGTTATATCGAACAATATGGCGAACTCCTCGACCACGGGATTTAAAAGAGCACGTGCTGAATTTGAAGATCTGCTTTACCAAAATCAGAAAGAACCTGGGGCAGCAACGGGACTCAATGCAATTTCGCCAACAGGTGTTCAAATTGGTTTAGGTGTCAAAAATGCAGCCGTATCTAGAGATCACACAATGGGAAATATCAAGGTCACAGAAAATCCTTTTGATTTGTCGATCGAAGGCAAAGGGTTCTTTCAGGTGCAAAATCAAGAAGGTGATATTCTTTATACTCGCAACGGAGAGTTCAAAAGAAGTGGCGAGGGTGTTCTTGTCGATAAAAACGGCAATCCCCTTTTCCCAGAAGTGAAACTGCCTCCCGATGCCACAGAAGTGGTGATCACCCCGCGTGGTGAAGTGTCCCTTATGCGTGGAATAAATGAAAAGCCACAAATCGCAGGTCAGATTCAGCTGGCGACGTTCGTTAATCCAGCCGGACTTAAAGCTTTAGGAAAAAACAATTTTGCACCTTCGCCAGCCAGTGGTGAACCCCAGGTCGGTATGCCAGGACGTGGACACTTTGGAGCCTTAGCTCAAGGTCAACTCGAAGGTAGTAATGTAAACATTGTCGAAGAAATGGTGAATATGATTGGAGCTCAAAGAACTTACGAGACCAACTCGAAGGTGATGCAAGCCGCCGATCAAATGTTACAGAACATTAACAATTTAAGGTAAACCCTGATGATTAGATGGAAGCTTATATTTATTTCGACTTTGTTCATGTCAAAGGCCTTTGCTAACATCCCTCTTGATGCCGAGCAAGTCATCGCTAAAGCAGTTAAAGAAGCCGTTAAAAGCGAATGTCGCACTTGTCGAGTGGACGTACGTATTCTCAACAAGAAAATTCTCGATGATATTTTAGTTCCCGATCGCGTGATTGCCGATCACTGGAGGGGACAGACAAATTTAGTTTTAGAGTTAGGCGATAAAACTCGCATTGTTACCGCTGATATTCGCTGGATGGACGACGTTGTTATCGCAAAAGAGAACTTAAAAATTGGCAATATTGTGAGTGCAAATGACGTTGAAATAGTGGAAAGAGATGTCACTTATATTCAAGTACCCTATGCCCGCAAGTTCGAACAGGTTGAGGGTTTAGTTGGCAAGAAGATGTTTCGCCGCGGTCATGTGATCGATGAGTCCTTTCTTAAGAAACCATTGGTTGTCCGTTTCGGACAACCTGTAAAGCTACAGATGGTGCAAGGAAATTTGACACTCACTATGGATGCGAAGGCTAAAGGGGCTGGAGCAATTGGTGATGATATTCCCATTTTCCTTCCTGAAACTCGAAAAAACATGAATGCCACCATTGTTGATCATGGTTTAGTGAGGGTGCAATGAAACAGTTTCAAAAATGGATCTTTGCTTTAGTACTTAGTTTTGGTCTTGTTGGTTGTGCCAGTTTTGGAAAATCTTTAAAAGAGTTCTTAGGTGGCGATGTAAGTCCTAAAAAGAGTGCCAGTCAAAAGTCAGGAGTGGTCGGCAAAGTTGATAAAAATAAAAAATATCGCCGAACTGATCATCGTAGCTTACAGGAAAAGTCACAGTTAGGGGCCGACAGTGGTTCACTATGGATGGAGCGGGGACAGAGCTCTTACCTCTTCGCTCAAAACACCAATCGACTCATAGGTGATTTGGTGAATGTTGAAATTAAAGGTCATCCTAAAAAGCAAATTGAAACTAAGGTGAACGTCATCAATGATCTTATCGATAGGATTCAATCCCAAAATGAAGCTAGAAAATTAGCCTCCGAGGGCGCCGCTGATGAAAAGCCAAATCAGCCAAAGCCTGAAGCTCCTAAACCTAGTGCCGATGGGGATAAAAAAGAAGACAAAGGTTCGCTGAGTGTCAAGACAGTGCCCTCTCGAATAACAGAAATTCTAAAAGATGGCTCTTATTTAATAGAGGGTGATCAGCCATTCATGATTGGAAAAAGAGAGTACAAGTTGGTCGTAAAAGGAATTGTTCGTCAAGAAGACTTTGATGAACACGGAATCAGTGCGGAAGCTCTGCTAGATCCCAAATTTGATATAGTGACAAACAGGAGCAGAAGATAGATGGGCAAATGGATCATGAGTTTAATAGTTCTGGTGTCTGTCAATCTTGTCGAAGCGCAAGGTGTGCGCCTTAAAGATATAGCCAATTTACGTGGGGTTCGCGACAACCAATTAATTGGTTATGGGATTGTGGTCGGCCTGAATGGAACGGGAGACTCTAAGCTTGAGTACACTTCCAAAAGTGTCAAACGCATGTTGGATAAATTAGGCATGAAAGTCGACGGTGAAGAAGTTTCGAGTCAAAATGTGGCAGCCGTTATCGTGACTGCTAATTTGCCTCCTTTTGCCCGAGCTGGTAATAAAATTGATGTGACCGTCAACTCCCTCGGCGATGCTTCGAGCCTAAAGGGAGGAACACTCTTACAAACTCCCTTACGCGCTTCAGATAAGAACATCTACGCGGTGGCTCAAGGAAGTATGCTGACCTCGAGCGAGCATCAGACCGTTTCAAAAGTTCCAAACGGAGCGATGATTGAACGTGATATTGAGGCCGACTTTTCTCATCGTAAAATGTATCGTTTCACTCTGAATAATCCCGACTTAACAACCGCGGCACGTGTGGCCAAGACCATCAATATGGATTTGGGTGGAAAGTTTGCAACAGCTGTGGATCCAGGGACCGTCGATTTTATTGTCCCCTTTTCATGGGAAGGTAAGGGGGTCGAAGTTTTATCGATCATCGAGAGTTTACAAATCTTTCCCGATCAAAAAGCAAAAGTGATTGTAAATGAAAAAACGGGAACAGTTGTTATTGGTGAAAAAGTGCAAATTAGCCGCTTAGCCATCAGTCACGGTGATCTCACTGTGAACGTAGGAGCCCCAGCTGGGGGGGCAGCACCGGTGCGTGGTCCGGCTGCAGCTGGAGATAAAGAAGGTAGTAGTGTTCACATTCTTGAGGGTGACCAAGGTCAAGTTAGTGTTGGCGAGCTAGTACAAAACCTAAATCGTATGGGTGTTAAACCTAAAGACCTGGTTATAATTTTACAAAACATTAAAGCTTCTGGTGCTTTACAGGGTGATCTGGAAATCCTGTGATTGTCATTAGGAAGGTTTTTAAGAATAGGTTAAACTTAAATTTGGGAATGACACGGATGTTGTTCCCACGGGGGGTTGAAGGTAAGAGGCCGTAGCCAGGACGGTTCAAGAGTGAGCAGGAAATGAGGTTAATAAGCGGTTTTCGCTGAAGGACCTAAAACTCTTTATGATATAGGATATATCAGGTCTCACTTCTTCCCCGTTTTTTTATGAAAGTACAGAAGAACCAAACGACTATTCAAGACCAAAATCAGCAGCTCAAGCAAAAGCTAAAGCAAGCCGCAGAAATGTATGAAAAACAATTCTTGCGTGAAATGGTGAAGGCCATGCGTAAATCTGTTTCTCACAGTGCCATGACCAAACCTGGTATGGCCGAAGGAATTTACCGCGAGCAGTTGGATGAAGAATATGTTGAGAGTTGGGTTGAGCGTGGTGGCACTGGATTTTCAGATATGGTTTATCAAGAATTAGTGGATAAATTTTTTCCTCATTTACAGGGTAAACCAAAGCAGGCACATAATGTGCGACCTGTAGATGTAACTGATCGTTTTGCTGGAATTGTACAATCTAAAGAAGAGCCACAAGCGGGGCGGCATAGTTTGCGCGTGGCTCTCACACCGAGGAAAGCCAATGAGTCTCAACCCTCGTATTTAAATCTACCTTGGAAGTCAAAATTCGAAAAGGCCTTCCAATTAGACAGTGGAGAGCAGGTTGCCCAGGTTAGTCATCCCTCGGGTTTGAGCTCGACTTTTGTATTTAAGGGTCAGTTAAAGCCTGGCTTATTGGGGCAGACTTTAGCAGAGGGCGAAAATTTTGCCCAGCTCAGCATTGATGCAGAGTCCTTTTCTTGGCAAATACAGGATGCCAACTCGCGAAAAGACCCGCCCTAAAAGGATAATACGAGTTTTCTTTATAGAAAACTTATGATTGTGTTAAACTGATACAGACCAAGGAGGGTTGCATGAAAGTTTCAGGTGGAGTCTCTCACTCCCTTAAACAGGCGCAAGCTCAGGCAGATGCAAAAAATTTAAAAAATGCGACAACAGAAAAACGAGCCGCAGTTAAGGGTGATCCCAATACTTCTGCACAAGTGAATCTGTCACAAACCGCAAAGCAAATTCAGCAAGCCACAGAAATTGCTAAAGACGATTCTGTAGATGAAGCCAAGATCTCGCGCCTACAGAGCCTTATCGACAGTGGTAAATATCAAGTGGATGCTGCGCAGGTGGCGGATCGTTTGATTGATAGCCACATGAAGATGCCCTCTTAAAAAGGAGTGAGCGATGAAGACGTATCAGAATCTTGTGCAATCTTTGGATCAACTCGTAACGGTTTACCGTCATCTTCTTGAAGCCGTTCGACGCGAAAACGAAGCACTGCTCAAAGCCGATATGTCGGCTTTATCGGATATAAATTTGACCAAAGAAAAACTGGTTCAGAAGGTAAAAGAACTTGATGAGCAGTGGCAGCTGTCGGCAGATGAGTTGGCACAAGAACTCGAGATCAAAATCAATCGCCCCCGTCTCCTCGATTTCGCAGTTTACTTTAAGGGTGATGAAGCGACGAAGCTGGAGCAACTACATTCGGTTTTGAACATGTTGGTGAGTCGTATTGTCGAAATCAATAAAAAAAATGAGCCCCTTGTTCATTCTGCACTTTCTCATATTTCTGGAGCTATGGGTTCTATTACAAAAACATTAAACGAAAATCCCACTTATAAAAATAGTGGCAACCTTGAAGCTGAGAATAAAGATGCTCAAGGTCGATTGGTTCAGCGCGAAGTTTAATCTGAAAACAAGGTTGTTTTCAGCGAAGGGAACAGGATGGCCCAGATATCAAGTTTGATGAGTGTTGGACGACGCTCGATGATGAATAGCCAAACGGGTTTACATACCGTGGGGCATAACATCGCAAACAAAGAGACTGAAGGCTATTCGCGCCAGCGCACTGAGACCCACTCCAACCTAGCAATGGGTGAGGGCAAGGTTCGTATCGGTATGGGCGCTCGGGCGGCAACTGTCGAACGTACGAATAATCCCTATTTAGAAAAGCAAATTGGACATGAGCGCTCTGAACTTGCTACAGCGCAAGGGCGACAGCAAGGACTCAGTCGATTAGAGGGTATTTATAACGAACAAACGGTTGAGGGATTTAATAAGTCTCTCGGTGAATTTTTCAATGCTTTTCGTGAGCTTGCAACCAATCCCGAAAGCATGCCGCGAAGAACTGCTGTAAAGGCTTCGGCTGAGGCTTTAACAAATGACTTTCACAATATGAACACCCAACTCAATGACGTGAGTAAGGACATCAATTCGCAACTCTCAATTAGTGTCAATGAACTGAACTCATACAGCAATGAAATCGCGACTCTTAATAAACAGATTCAAGAGGTAGAGATTGGTGGCGGATATGCAAATGATGAAAGAGATCGCCGAGATTTATTGTTGAAAAAGTTAGGTGAAGTCATAGACATTAAGTGGACTGAAGGGGAGGACTCGACGGTCACTGTCTCGACAGCCAATGATGCTCTCCTTGTGGTCGGAAGTACAGCCAGCCATCTCGATGCGGTTGCCAGTCCGGCGCGCGAAGGCAAAGGTGAAGGTGATTTTGATATTGTTTATTATCACAATGATTATGCTCAGCCCATTACCCTGTCCGACCGAATTCCGGGTGGAAGATTGGGCGGCTTATTGAGTGTGCGCTCCGGCGAGCTACAAACTTTGAAAAACGATATGGATAGATTGGCCTACACAATCATCACAGAAGTCAACCAAGCCCACGGGCAAGGTTACAATGCTTATAACCAAACTGGCGTGATGTTTTTTGATCCACTCAACGATCCTCAGGGAGCGGCCGAGTATATAAAGGTGGGTTCCCACATTGCCAGCGACAGCGGTCGCGTGGCCGTGGGACGCGATCCACACAAGCCAGGTGATAACCGTGTGGCGTTGCAAATTGCGGAACTGCAGTATGCCAAACCCGTTTTTGGTGGTTCCCAAAGTATCGATGAATTTTACAACGGCCTTGTTGGTGAGCTTGGTATCAAGAATCAAGCGATTAATCGCCAAGTGGACGTGAAGAACAATATTGTCACTCAGCTCAATAATTTGCGCGAAAGTATTAGTGGTGTCAGTCTCGATGAAGAGGCTGCAAAAATGATTGAGATGCAGAAGCACTTTGATGCCGCAGCTCGATTGATTCGAACTGCCGACGAAATCATGGAAACTGTGATCAATATTAAGAGGTATTAATTAGTATATGCGTGTCGCAGATAAGATGAATCACGCTCAAGTGATCAACAACCTAAACAAAAACCGTTCGGAGCTTTCTAAGTTTCAGAACCAAGCTGCGACTCAAAAGCGAATCACAAAGCCGTCTGATGATCCATTGGGTGCTGCTCGTATTATGGAATCACGCACTGAGATCCAGGGACTCAACCAATACGAAAAGAATATTTTGTCCACCAAAGCTTTTATAGAGTTTTCAGAACAATCCTTAGGTGAAGTGGGCGAGCTACTAATTCGAGCAAAAGAGTTGGCCGTTCAACAGGCCAGTGATGGGGCATCCGGGCCAGAGACACGGCGCATGGTCGCTCAGGAGATCAATCAAATTTTTAAACAAATGGTGAACATTGGGAATCGTAAGTTTGGCGATCGTTTTCTGTTTGCTGGATATAATACATTGCAAGCTCCCTTTGATATGAGTGGTAAGTACCATGGTGACGATGCCGAAATGGAAATTCCAATCGACAAAGGTGCTCGAATGGCAATGAATATTCCGGGCAGCAAAGTCTTTCTAGGTAAACAAATCGGAGAGCCCATAGGTCCTAGTCGCGATATCGATCCTAACTTGATGGAGGACAACTCACCTCTCTTGCAGCCTTCTGAAGCATTGCGTGGGCCAGCTGGCTTCAACTCACAAGAGCAGCTAACAGATTACTGGGGCCCAAACTCTGTGAACATTTTTTCCACTTTAGAAGCTCTAGAGATCGGTCTCAAGACCAATGATAAAATGGCGATCCAAAGCTCTCTCGACTTTTTAGATGACAGCATGTCGCAAATCAATTTGGCACGGGCCGAGCTAGGTTCACGAGCCTCTGTGTTAAACACCGGCCTTGATACCATCCAAAAACTGCAAGTGGACTCTAAAATTTTGGAGTCGGATATTGAGGACGTGGATATGTTCGAATTGGTCAATAATTTGAGTCGCACACAGAACCAACTCGAAGCGTCTCTTTCCACTTCCGGAAAAATGATTCAAAACAGTCTTCTTGACTTTCTTCGATAGCAAATATAGCTAATTTGTTTCCTCTATGAGGCAGATATCACTTTGACGAGGATGTTGAAGGAGTAAGAATGCTTGTACTGACAAGAAAGCTTGGTGAAAGCATTGCCATTGATGACCACATCAAAATTCGAGTGGTTCAGATCAAAGGCAAGCAAGTGCGGCTCGGCATTGAAGCCCCCCGCGATACAAAGATTCACCGCGAAGAAGTTTACGTGTCCATCCAGGATCAAAATAAGGCCTCTATGGAGACTTCAGCCGAACAGGTGAAAGAAATCTCCGAGCTTCTCAAGAAAAAATAACGCAATACTTCATATTCTAGTGAGATTGACCTTGCTATGGGCAAAAGGTCGAGAATACTATTTAGTTGATTAACCCATCGGAAGGGCTGATTCGTCTAATTGAATAAGGGGGGGACTATGGTAGTCAATACGACGAGATTTGGACCTATAGACGTTTCCACAGATGATATTTTACAGTTTGAAGAGGGGTTGCTGGGCTTCAACGATCTCACTCGATTTGTCCTTTTGGACGATCCGAGTGACGATATCTTTGCATGGCTGCAAAGTTGCGATGAGCCAAGTATCGCATTTCCCGTTTTAGAGCCTGAGCTTTTTGAAGACAAGTTTGAACTCAATCTTTCGAAATCAGACTTAGCTAGCCTTAAGGTGGATACAGAAACGAACCTTCGTTCTTTTTGCATCATCACAATTCCGGAAGACCCATCACGCATGACGGCGAACCTTAAGGCCCCAGTTGTGGTGAATATCGAGAAGAGAGTGGCACGGCAAGTTGTTCTGCAAGACAACCGTCTGGAAATTCGAGAGCCTATTTTTAGCAAACTTCAACAGAGAGTTGTGACTCGAACTCCTGAAGCCATCAAAACCCAAGTCTCAGACTGGGGTGTGGCCGTTCGCTTAAAAGAACCACGTAAACCTGACGCCGCCCTTTAATCCACTGCCTAGAAAAAATATTGAAGAGCTAGTTCTGGGTGGATGGAAAAAACCTTTTATAAAAAGTGCCCAAGAAGGCACTCCGTTTTATTGCAAGATCACAAGTCCTGCGTCTTTATCTAGGGATATATAAACTTTGTCTTTAAAAGCAAAGGGTACGCTGGTGAAAGTGCCTGGCAATTCAAGGTTGTGTATCAGCTTTCCAGTTTTGCCGTCTAAAACACACAACTGAGACTCTTTACAGCGGCTCCAGGCTAGATATTGATTGGGACGTTGCGGGTCTTCGGTGATGAGAATGCTAAACTGGTGATTTCTATCACCATGATTCAAGCGCCACAAGAACTCACCACTGTTTAGGTCGAGCCCAACAATATCGCCCATCTTCGTATTCGCAATTCCAATAGCCGCACCAGGGACAAGGCTTAGACTGGTTTGGTTGCGGCCCCCCATATACTGCTTCCAAACTTCTTCGCCATTTTTGAGGTCGTAGGCGTGGTAGTGTTTGTCCCAAGAGCTAAAATAAACTTTGCCACCCCAAACAAGGGGGGTGCCTTTGACTTGTCCACCCAGTTGAAGTTCCCAATTTGTGTCACCACTGTTTTCGTCAATGGCAAAAAGGCGTCCACTATTGGCTCCCACTAAAAGCTGTCCATTCTCTTTGTCGTAGGTTGGTGAGGAGTGAGAATGGCCGCGAAACCATTTGGACACCCATTGGGTCTCACCGGTGTTGCAGTTCAATTTAGCTAAATAACCATCGGGGTGATAAGTTTCGGCCGAAATATAAAGAGCTCCGCCGGCTAAAAGGGGCGAGGCACCAATATAGTTGCCCACGGGGTTGGCCCAAACTATCTCGCCGGTCTCTTTATCCAAGGCGTAGAGAAAACCGTTATAGGCTCCTATGTAAACCTTTTTCTCGTCTACAGCTGCCGAGCCGTGAATACCATTGTCGGACCCAGGTATATAAAAGCTCCAAATCACATTCCCATCATGGTCGCGCTTCCAAAACCAGCCACTGTCACTGCCCACGTAGACGCCACTTGAGTCCACGGTGGGTGAAGACTTGGAAGCGTTATGGATATCCACATTCAAGGGACTTTGCTTTTTCAGGATTTGTACTTTGGCCTTGGGCTGTGCGGATGGAGGGGCCACACCCGTACGTTCCTCATCATAACGATACTGAGCGGTGGCTTGGCAACTTGAATCCAAAGTTTTAAAGCGCGTGACATCTGATCTATAGGCTTTGTCGACAATGAGATCGTAATCGCCATTAAAAAGATAAAAGTGAGGATTAGCTTGGAAGGTTAAAAAGGCGATCAGTCCTGTGAGTGCGACAAAGAAAAGGTAAGTTTTACGAAAAGTCATAAATCGTCTCCCTTTGCAAACTCGCCCCAGAGGGGAAAGCTCAGGGAACAAACATCTTGCAGGTCGAAAACCTTGGTGTACTCAAAGTCAGTCACCCGTTTGCTAAATAAACTTAAGGAGAGTTTCTTAAATTCAGATGATGCTTGTTGTTGACGACAGAGTTTGTGGGCTTGGTTCAGGTAAACCAATGGGTCGCAGTTGAGGCGTACTCCAAGACTGCGCAAGGGACGATCTATATGAATCAATTCCGTTTCTTTATGAACCACTAAAAGGGGGTGGCACTCGGTCTTGGCATCAAACATATTTAGAGAACTCAGGCGTGCCGCTCCTGATAACGAAGGATCCGATGTTATGAGATAGGGCAAGGCTTGCAACAACCAAAATAGTAAAAGCAATATAAAAGTAGAGTTGGCTGCACGTCCTTTCATTAAATTTTGTCCAAGAGAGGGAATGTGAATTTTTCCATTGAACTCTCGATATTCGTCTATGAAAAAAAGACTCAAAAGAGAGAACATCACCATTGGGTAGAAAAAACCCACAATATGCCATGAAATGGCATGGAACGCGAGTAGTTGAAAAAGGGTAAACCAACGCAACCATTTTTTAGAGCTGAGAAGTCCAAAAACAATAACAAGTTCTAAAAGTACCACATAAAAAAGTGAGAAGCTTAATAACTTGCCACTCAGCCAAGGTGGGCTAATCATGGCAGCACCGCTAAGCCAATCCAAATTGATTTTGAGTAGACCAGCTGAGACATAAAAGGCGACAAGAAAGTATTTAATGATTTGTTTTTTGTGAGGGGCCCACAGAAATAAGAACGAAAGACAATGAATCATATAATGATAGTTGCCCATAAAATTGTAATTGCTGAGATGAAGAGACAATTTAATCAAAGTGATGAGTGTAAAACCCCAATAAGCTAGATTCCTTTTTTTTTGAGAAAGAAACAAAAGGGCAACCATTAAGGATATAAGCCCATAGGTCCAAAGAACAAGAGACCATTGGTTTATACTCAACAATCCACGCCAGACATCACAATTTGGAAAAAATGGAAAACAAAGGGGTTCGCTGTTAAGGTCCGATTGCGAATAAATAAAGAAGTCTCCACGCTTCCAGTATAAGAAACTCCAGATATGAGTCAGGCTGAGAAAAAAGCCGTAAATCTGAAGACTTTTATCGTGTTGAATCTCTTGGATCTGTCGCTTTAAAAAATTAATCAACTGGAATCATTCCTTTTTTGAGTGCCTCTTTGATAGAAAAGGGAAGGCGAGTTTTACTATTAATCTTAGTCCCTGTAAATCGTGTAAAGAGCAGAAAAGTATTGCGCAAGTCCGCTCCGCGAAGATCGCTCCCTTCAAAATTGACCTCCTGTAAATTGGCTCCCCAGAAGTTGGCATTTTGTAGATCACAATTTATAAATTGTGTTTGAGTGAACCGAGCACCCAAAGCTAATAAATTTTTCATGGAGACATTTGTGAACTGGGATCCCTTGATATGACTTCCGTGAAGATTTATATAGTCCGCGGTTACATTTCGCCACGTCGATTGAAATACAATGGCTCGACGTAAAAGAACATGGGACCAATCTCCACCCTGGTAGCGAGAAACGTATATATAGCTCGAATCAAGATTGGAGCCCCTAATTTGACTGTCCAAGTGTGTTTCACGGATCAATTGTAAACTCACAAGATTGCCACACTCGCCCCAGTGCTTAGGATTGTATCCATGGCTGCCCCCTTTATGGCAAAAGCCATTTTGAAAACGAAAATTGAGATCCACTGCAGAGCAGGGAAAGGTCAGAAAAAAGATAAATCCAAGAAAAACCAGAGAGCGCATAGACCCTTATTCTGACGACTTCACGACAGCGGGGCTAGCAGCATCATGTCATCAAAAAAAGTCATTTACTCGAGAGGAGTGATTCCACCCGTGGTGTGGGTAAAAATGGTGTAGCCATCGACTTCGTGCTTAAGACCTTTAGTGATGGTTCCTGTGTGTGAGGTCACCGAATAACCATTGGCGTTCATATCAATTTGACCAGAGCTGACGATTTGACCGAAACTGCTTCTACGTGTTGGTGGATCAAAGAAAACTTCGCCGCTCAATTCGATAACAACATTGTTGAATATCAATCGTCGCATACCCACAATAACGGCTTTAATTCGACAGGTGGCGATACCTAGACTATTTGTTTTCTCACAAGAAGAGTAAGTAATTCCTTCGGCATTGTAGGATGATCCAGAGTTGTCGATAAAGGTAAAGGTTGGTTCGTAATTGGTGACCACTTCACCACTTGAGTTACGCAATAAAACGACAACGGTCGCACTGGTTTGACCATCACCAACTCCTCGTGATGTCGCAAGGATCGTAGATTTTAAAAAGTCGTTTTGAGTGAGGTCATCAATGGACACATCGATTGAACAGTTTGCAACCAGCAAAGGTAGAGTAAGATAGATAAATACGTTCCGAATATTCATAGTTTTTAATCGGGTTTTTCCTTAAATTACTTTAGACCTAGGTCCCATTTTGAAATTGGTAGAAAGTCGGGATAAAGGCTTAAATATAGGGCAAAATTAGCCTATTTTGTGTTTTTGCTAGGCAAAAAATTCCGCTTCTAGACTTGAGCTGATCTCAGAATGATCCGAATGATCCTTTGTACGACTCATAAAGATATGGGTCCTCTCAAAGAGGAAGATACTATGTTGCGAATTCTCTTAATATCCGGCCTCATTGCCGTCCCTTGGTTTCAGGTCCAGGCAAAAGGTGAGGCTGTTATTATTGAAGTCAGAAAAAAGCTCAAACTTCACGATAGTGAGCGAGTTTATCCTGATTTTTTTATAGTAGGCGGCACAAAGCTCGGCCTGGATAAGGGCGTTACCGTTTCAGTGGTCCGTCGCGTGCCAGTGCACGATCCCCTGAAGAATGCCTCAATTGGTGATTTTAAGGTAAAAGTTGCTGATATTGAAATAATTGAGTCCGACCCCGAAAAATCAATTGGCCGTTTAGTCGAAATTGATCGCCGTGAAGCCCGTCCCATGTTGACCTATGATGCGGTCATGATTGGAGACAGGTTGGATCTCGACACTTTGAGAAGCCGTTCTAGTCAAAAGGAGACGGCCGGTTCGACTCCAGATTTTTCGCAGCGCCAGCCAGCGAGTGTTGAAACTTCTCGGGATGTGAAAATCAATCAACCTCTATTGACAAAGTCGTCGGCCTCCATGATGACTCCTTAAATGGAGCCAACAAAATATTACCAATTAGAACTGTCAAATATACCTCTTCACTTAGAGGAAGTTCTGTCCCTAGAACTCTTTGAGTTAGGCGCCGCCGGTGTTCAAGAAAATCTTGAGTTTGAACAAGTGGATAAACGTTACCTTCCTAAAATTGTAGAAAGAGATAAAATATCTCTTTTGGCTTATTTTGCAGAGCCCCCCTCCCTTGAAGCCATAGAATTGGTATTGGCTGCTTTTCAAGGTGTCCAGTGGAAAGTGAGCGACCATATGATCGAAGATTGGATGGGGCATTGGAAAGAAAGCTGGCAACCTTTTGAGTTGACTGACAAGGTTTGGGTGGTGCCATCCTGGCACAAAGAGTCCTTTATCCCTAAAGAAGGGCATCTGACTCTTTGGATTGATCCTGGCATGGCTTTTGGAACAGGAACTCATGAGACCACACAAATTGCAGCTCAACTTTTGTTCGACCTGCTTTCAAAAAATCCAAGGATGTCTTTATTGGATGTTGGGACTGGCTCGGGTATTTTAGCGTTGCTCTCTCACTTACTTAAAGCAAATCCTATTTATGCCTACGATAATGATCCAGAGTCTCAGCGTGTGTTCCTTGAAAACTGTGAGAGAAACAATATCCCTCCCTTGCCCTGGGTAGAGAATTGGTCCGACTCCTTAGCTGGAGAGATTCAAATTACTGTGGCCAATATTATCGACGGAGTTCTAGTTGATTTAAAAAAAGATTTTCAAAAAGTGAAATGCCAAACTTATATTTTTACCGGAATTTTAAAGGAAAGGGAGCCTGCCTTTTTGCAAGAGATGTTGGAGGGTTGGAACCTTAAACAAGTTCGTCGCCTTGAAAAAGGCGAGTGGGTTGGCTTTGAATTCGAGGCCCTTTAATGAGACGTTATTGGGTGCCAGCCAACGCCATTCAAGGTGATCGTATTTTATTAAACGATGATATTTATCACCACATTTGCGGGGTCTGTCGACAGGGTCTCAAAAGTCGTTTTGAGTTGATTCACAATCAAAAAGCCTATTTAGTTGAAATCGTGGAGCTCCATAAAAAAAAGGCTTTAGCTGAAATTCTTGAAATACGAGACATGCCGCCACTCCCCCATCCCCCCATTCATTTGGCCCTTTCCCTCCCCAAGTTTACAACTCTCGAAAAAGTATTAGAAAAGTCTGTGGAGTTGGGGGTTTCAAAGCTTCATCTGTTTGCCTCGGACTTTAGCTTTATGAAACCTAAATCAAAAGACCTAGAAAAGAAAACGCAGAGGTGGCAAAAAATAATTTTAGGTGCGACTCAGCAAACAGGGCGTGGCGAATTGATGGAATTAACCCCAATTCGGCCTTTGGGTGTCTTATTAGAGGAGTACTCCAGCGAGCCTCGTGCCCATGGCTGGGTGGCCTATGAAGGCGACGGAGCCCGACCCCTGGGGCGAGAGTTAGACTCTTGGACAGGTGCAAAGGCCCAATCTATTTGGATTTTTGTCGGTGGCGAGGGTGGTTTTTCGGCTGAGGATGTGGCTTTATTTAAGAATTTCGATATCTTACCCATTGGTCTTGGCGATCAGGTGTTACGGGTTGAAACGGCTTGCGTCACGCTCTTGGGCATTTTAAAGTATCACTTAGGGCACTTTGGATAAAAGGATTAAGGAATGGACGCTGATAATTTTGAATTTCGACCTTTGACTAAGGGCTTGGGTTTCGACAAGTCCACACATAAGAATGAAGTCACTCCGAGTCTGCGTCGTCCTATAGACCAGGATTTAATTCGAGAGAAAACCAAGTTCTCCATGCCCGAACAGGATTTTGAACTTCCTAATAACACTCCCGTCAGTCGCTCCTTAAAAAAGATGTTAGATTCACTCCCACCTTCAGTCAATTTTCAGGAAGACAAGCAAAGAGAACTCAAAGTGGCACGTCCACAGCGCCCCGAGGCCACGCCCTTTGCCCCGCCAGCTTTTGAGCCCGTGATAAAGGCTTCTCAGGCGACACAAGATTTTGATATTACCCTCAACAACAGCTTATCCCAAGCCTTTCCTAAAGAAGAGGTGAGCAAGCGTTTCTACCATCAAATGGTCACCCCAATTCCACAGTACAAAGAGGTGACCTCCAGTTTTGCTTCGGCCATGATAGACGCCATGATTGTTTTGGGACTAGCCTCTTTGTTCGTGGTCACGTTGGTCGCCATTACCCAGATTGACATTATTCGTATGCTGACTAGCCAAGAGCTGAGCAGTCGAGTTCTTATAGAACTTAGCCTTTTGTATTTTGGAGTCACTCTTTTTTACTTTATGCTCTCCCGTGGGCTTTTTGGTTCCACCCTAGGTGATTGGGCTTTTGACGTTCAGTTGGGCTCTGAACAAGAAAGACGCCATCTGGGTTACCCTCTGCAAGTTATTTTTAGAACTTTCATGATCCTGGTTACAGGAGTTGTAGTCTTGCCGATTTTGTCTTTTATTTTTGGTAAAGATTTAGGCTACTATTTTTCGGGTCTCAAACTTTATTCACGACAATATTAAAAAATGTTTCATCAGCAGATCGACTCTCTTCTCGAAACTCTTAAGCCATTACGTGCCTCTGGTAAGAAGTTGGTCTTCACCAACGGATGTTTTGATATCCTTCACATCGGGCACATTCGCTATTTAGAAGAAGCTAAAAAGTGTGGAGATATTTTGGTGGTGGCTTTAAATTCTGATGCCAGTGTTCGTGACCTCAAGGGGCCCTCACGCCCCCTACAAAATGAGAAAGATCGTGCAGAAATACTGGATGCCCTAAATGCTGTGGACCACACCTTAATATTTGATCAAGCCACGCCCTTAAATGTCATCAAAACGCTGTCACCAGATGTTTTAGTCAAGGGTGGGGATTGGCCTATCGATCAAATAGTCGGCTCCGAATTTGTTTTGAGTCAAGGTGGACAAGTGAAGTCTTTAAACTTTGTCGAGGGACGTTCTACGACCAATGTGGTCGAAAAAATAAAAAGCGCGGACTTAAAGAAATAAACCTATTTTTAAATTATAGGTGCTTTCTTGGTAGTGATCGACGGAGACGCCCAGAAAAAAAGGATCAAAGTTATAGGTGAGGCCTAAAAGAAAATGAGCGCTATCCACCTTGGCTCCCTCTTGACTTTGCGACAGAGTGAGCCCATTGACTCCGCCTGTAAACAGACCAGCTGAGCTGATCCAGCCAGCTCCCGTAAAAATGGAGAGTTGTTTCAAGGTCAAGCCAATTAGCAAGTCGCCGCCCACATTACGTGTCGTCAATCGGTCTTGAAAATTGGCACTACTGCCATGAGCCACAAAAGAAAAGTTAAGTGGTATGAACTGTGTTTGATAAAAGCTCCAGCGAAAACTCAAACCAAATCGAGAGAGACCGGCAGCAGGTGTCTGCGGAGTTAGATTGAATATGATTTCGCTGTTGTTGAAAAGGCCCTTGCCGACACTCAGGTTGGGATAAAGCAAGTCCGACTGATTTTGAGCTCCTGTACCGAGTTGGGCTAAGAGTTCAGTGGATACACTTTCCACACCGATGCTGACCTCAAGACCTTGATATCCTCCAAAGGGATAGGCCTGTGATAAAAATTTGGTCGAGGTTCCAAGACCAATACTTTCGAGTACCTGAGATTGCTCGGCGCCATTGAGCTGACTGGGGAGATTTAAGGCTGAAGCCACTGTTATCAGCTGTGCAATTAAAAATAAAATCATCGTTTGATAATGACAAAAAGAGAGCGTAGCTGTCACGGAGAAATCGAGCCATGAGTTGACGCTGACTGAGGTTCGCGTTAGCTACTTGCCATAAGCACTCTTGCGCCCAATATGGCCTAAGGAAATTGAGATGAATGTACTTGTAATTGGTAAAGGGGGGCGAGAGCACGCCATAATCCATGCTCTCAAAGACAGTCCTCAGGTCAGCGCTCTTTATGCTCTTCCTGGCAACCCTGGAATGGCCGAATCGGCCACTCTGCTGCCAGGCTCTATGGACTCAAAGAACGTCATCCAACAGTGTGATCAACATCAGATTGAGTTGGTTATAGTGGGCCCCGAAGATCCTTTAGTGGAAGGGCTTGTCGACGATCTCAGTCAACATGGTTTAAAGGTTTTTGGCCCTTCAGGACAGGCGGCTCAACTCGAAGGCAGTAAAATTTTTGCTAAAAACTTTATGATAAATAATAAAATTCCCACAGCAAAATCCCAAGTCGTCAGATCCCTTGAGGACGTCAATTTTTATGCCTCTTCATTTCAGCCTCCCTATGTCTTAAAAGCCGATGGTCTCGCCGGAGGTAAGGGGGTTTTTATTTGCGACACACTCGACGAGCTGAAATCTGCAGCCGATCAAATTTTTAATCAAAAATCTTTAGGTTCAGCTGGTGCCAATGCATTAATCGAACAATTTCAAGAGGGTTATGAACTCAGTTTTTTTGTGCTCACCGATGGGCATAATTTTGAGGCCCTGCCAATGGCCCAAGACCATAAGAAATTACAGGACGGGGACAAGGGGCCGAACACAGGAGGTATGGGCACTGTTGCTCCTATGAAAGTTTCTGAAAGAACTTACCGTCAAATTTTGGAAGAGGTCGTGGGGCCAACCATTCAAGGCTTGGCGCGTGAAAATTTCTCGTACAGAGGAGTGGTTTTTATTGGTCTGATGATGACTCAACAGGGTCCACAAGTCTTAGAGTACAACGTTCGTTTTGGTGATCCAGAGACACAAGTCTTACTTCCCCTGCTTAAAGGTGATTGGGCCGATGTTTTTTTATCTGTTGCAAATGGCTGTGTTCCAAAATTGCAATGGGAAAACGATAAGAAAGTGGCTTGTGTTGTCTTGGCGGCACAAGGCTATCCAGGGCGCGTGGTAGTGGATGCCGATATTGCGGGAGAGTTGTCTGCCGAAGACGGCCAGTACTTTCTCCACGCAGGGACACGCTTTGCAGAAGGGCAATTACAGGTGAGTGGTGGACGAGTGCTCAATGCCATTGGCTACGGTGCAGACCTTGATGAAGCTTTACAACGAGCCTATTCTCAATCTGAAAAAGTCAGATGGGTGGGACTGCAAAAGAGGAAAGATATTGGAAAGAAGGCGTTGAAAATCTAACTGCTTTACCAGCTCATCTGATATTGCAAAAATTGACGCTCTTCAAAGCGATCTTTTTGATGGGTAAAAGCGACCTGTGAATTGTGTGTGATTTTTTCTGTAATAGAAAAACGTAAAACATCGGCTCCGGCGTGATACTCAAGCTGAGAGTTGACAACACCTTGGTAGCTCAAAAGGGCTCGTCCTTTTAATGTTTGCATATCAAAGTTCAAAGAATGCTCAGTATTTCTGTCATAGGCATTAAAGTGCTTGGGTGCCATTTTTTTCTTAGAGTCAGAAGTCGGTTGTTCTTCGTCCTTAAACTCAAAGTCAGCTTCTAAATTTTTTGCAGCCTGTACTATCAGATTGTCTTTTTGAGAGCGTATCCATTTTTGCGCGGCCTGCGAGTTCATAACCGCAATACCCGCTTTTGCCATCACTCGGCTACGGATATAGGCCTCGTCGTCTGTGGTCTCCATCAAAGAGCCCTGATCTTTACCGTTGATTCCATCGCGAATAAAGTTCCCATCATTTACGGTCGTCATAAATGGATTGCCAGTTCGTTCAAGCATACGAGTGCGAATGATATAGGGGTGGTTGATATTATTGTATTCTGTGGGAATAAAAGCCTCGACATCTTCATGGGTCAAATCTTTCTGCGGTTTGCTTACCATCTTTTGGTCAATAACAAGCTCGCGGCGAGTTTTCTTGTACTTCACATGACTTTGCCCAAAGCTTTTCCCACGCAGGGCTTGGCTGCCTAGGGCGGACTGAGCCACTAGGGGGAGAGCAAATAAAATAAGACATTTTGCCAAGCACATCATGCCCTTTTGATAAGCAAGGAGCGAGCCAAAATAAGGCCTTTTACTTAGAGATGAGAGACAACTGGGCCCTTTTTTGATAACAATGTATACAAATGTTTGGCAGCCTGGGTAATGGTTTCAAAATGAGACAGTCAGCCCGCTGAGAAGGCTTTATCGAGGTGTACGTGGGCTCGTCTAGAGGGCTTGACTTCGAGATCAAGGGGGGGCCAATATTGGCTCATAATGAAACACTGGATTTTTGATTTTGATGGAACCTTAGTTGATAGCGAAGGCTTTTTCTCGGAAAGTTTCCGTTACGCTCTAGCCCCTTTTCAGATTAAAATTGGCAAGGACTTTATTGAGCGTATTCGTCATAAGCACCCTCATCGGATTTTTGAAGATTTTTTAACTCAAGAACAAAGTCAAATTGCCTTCCAGAGAATGGACGAGGTGGGCAAGGGTATTTCTGATAAAATCCAACTTTTTCCTGGGATTGTCGAGATTCTAAATTCCTTACAAAGACAGGGTGCCAGCCTTTCTATATGGACAGGGCGGGACGGGCTGTCGACGCAAGCGATTTTGAAGAAGCAGGGGGTCGATTCCCTTTTTAAAAAAATTATGACGGGGACTTGTGTGGAAAACAACAAACCCTGTCATGATGGTCTTATAGAGATTCAAAACTTTTATATGGCACAGCCAGTTGAGATGGTAATGGTGGGGGATCATCACCACGATATTGAACCTGCCAATCAATTGGGTTGTTTTTCAATCCATGCACAATGGAAGCGAGTGCCTGAACAACTTCCGCAAACCATTACAGCAAAAGAAAAATTTAAATCCACGGAGCAGTTGCACCAGTGGATTTTAAAAAAATTGAAAGTAAAGTGATGAGTTTAAATAGAGGCTTCTTGATGAAGCCCTTTCTTCTTTATTTTTTCAACCAAGGTTGTCCGATTCAAACGTAAAAGGAGAGCTGCCTGATTTCTGTTCCAGCCTGTTTTTTTCAAAGCATTTAGAATCAGTTGGTTTTCATAGGCTGCTATAGCGGTATTGAAGTCGATGCCATTCTCAGGAATATCCATAGGGAGTTCACCAAGAAAGCTTTGCTCCTTATTGTCCTCAAAATAATAAGGGATATCAGCGATTTCAATAATACCCTCTTTACGCAAAATGCTGACGCGTTCAATAAAATTTTCGAGTTCTCTAATGTTTCCAGGCCAGGCGTATTGCATCAGTTTGTCGAGGGCAGCTGGTTGTATGCCTTCTATACGAATGCCACGATTTTTATTAAATTTTTGTATAAAGTGTTCCAATAAAAGGGGAATGTCTTCGCGACGAGTCCGTAAAGAAGGTACGGTCATAGGAATCACATTCAGTCTATAGAACAGGTCCTCTCGAAAACGTCCGTCTTTGACGGCTTTACTTAAATCCACATTAGTTGCCGCAATAATTCGGACATCTGACTCAATAGTTTTCGCACTGCCCACTGGTTCAAAGTGTTTCTCTTGAAGAACTCGTAACAACTTCACCTGCAGGTTGGGGCTGAGATCGCCAATTTCGTCTAAGAATAAGGTGCCCTTGTTTGCCAATTCAAAGCGACCTTGTCGGTTGCAAATGGCACCAGTAAAAGCTCCCTTAACGTGACCAAAAAGTTCACTTTCTAAAAGCTCACTTGGGATGGCGCCGCAGTTGATTGGGATAAAAGCTTTGTCTCTACGTGAAGAGTTGTAGTGAATCGCCTTTGCTATTAATTCTTTACCAGTCCCACTCTCGCCGGTAACTAAAATAGTAGAATCGGTGTCGGCGACCTTCTCAATCATGCTCAGGACGGCTTCGATCGGACCACTTTTTCCTATAATGTTATCAAACTGATACTTGCTTTGTAGTTTGTTTTTGAGGCTGGAGTTTTCGCTGACGAGCATCTTGTGGGAGAGCGCCTTTTCGACGATCGAAATCAATTCTTCGATATTAAAGGGTTTTGTCATAAAGTGGAAGGCGCCTAACTTAGTGGCTTTCACCGCTACGTCGATACTGGCAAAACCAGTTAACACAATGACAGGTATGTTGTTGTATTTTTGTCGTAGAGTCGCCAAAAGGTCGATACCATTTCCGTCGGGGAGTTTGACATCCACTATAGCAAGATCCAATTCGGAATTCGATGTGATAACTGACTCGGCCTCTCGAACATTACCAGTTGTTATAACATTATACTCTTTGCGAGAAAAAATTCTGAACATGGCAGCTCGTAGTGTCTGCTCATCATCGACAACAAGAATCTTAGGGTGGTTCATGCAGATTTTCCTTCCTTGGATCAGCGGCTCTATCGTCTTGAAAAAGCCCGCAACTCTTGAATTCAAGGTTAAGAGAACATTTTGACGGTGTCAATTTTTTGAGGTTGTACTCGTATCAACCGGACTGCACTTGGGACTTGGAAAAGCGGATTTTGAAACACAATTTTTTGTCTTTTCTGCTACTTACCTCAATCGTGCCGAAGTGCTCTTTGACTATTTGTAAGGCTAGGGTCAAACCCAGACCAGAGTTGGTTTCTGGGTCTTTAGTCGTATACAGAGGGTCAAAAATTTTACCCTCGTGATCCTTTGCAATCCCTAGTCCGTTGTCGCAAATGAGAATCTCAAAAAAGTCATGACCCTGTTGAAGTTTAATTTCAATAATCCCTTGAAAGCTTTTGTCTGTTCGACGCCTCTCAATTAGGGACTCCTGGGAGTTTTGTAAAATGTTGCGTATAGCATGAGTTAATAGGTTAAATCGCCCCGCTATTTCCATATTTTCAGATTCGGCTTCGTAATGAATTTGAATCCCAATAGACCGGGTTTTAAGCTCTGTTATTTTGATGGCTTGTTCGATCACTTCATTAAGGCTTACCGCTTGCACATCGGCGTGGAAAGACTTGCGAGAAAATCCAAGTAGACTTTTGACAATATTTTTACATTTCACAATTCCTTTTTCAATTTCGATGAGATCATCAAAAAAGTTTTCGTCGCCGGTTAAATCCATTTTCATCAGCTGGATAAAGTTGAGCATTCCACCGATAGGGTTGTTCAATTCATGAGCAATACTGCTGCTGATAGTACCAAGCTCTGCCATTTTGGCCGACTCAATAACTTGTCTTTGTAAATTTAGATCCTGTGTTACATCCCGATATTTTTGAAAGTACAGAGACTGTTCCTTGTCACCGAGGTCGTTGCTATAAACTTCAAAGATTTCGCTATTTCGACTACGACCTATGTTTCGAATTTGAAAGGTCTGACCGCGCAGACAGCCTTGGCAGGGTTGTGATAGCTTAAATAGAGAGGCATAGCATTTTTGACCAATATGTTGTTTGTAATCAGTCGTCGCTGTTTTTTTAAGAAAACTAGCGTTGATACGAAGAATATTGTAATCCTTATCAGTAAGGCAAATTGGATCTGAGATCGCATCAAAAGTTGCTTCCCATTGGCGCTTGAGCTCTTGGCTTTTGTCGTATTGATAGGTCCTTTGTATAGATAAAGATACAGCGTCGGCCACTTGACTTAGAAAACGCTTTTCCTTTTGATCAAATTTTGATTTTTTATTTTTATAAAATAGTAGATGGCCAAAATTTTCTAACCCTGATTTGAGGGGAACCTTATAAAGTTTGTATTCGTTATTTTGATCCGACAAATTGGATTGAGACTGCCCTCGGATAGTGATCCAAGAAATTTGAAATTCTTCTTTGAGGACATGAGTCAGGCCATGCTCCATTTCTCTCACAGACTGAGCTTGGTAGATTTGTACCAGAGCCTTCTTAAGTGATTCTAATTTTTTTTGTGCATCTGTATTTTTTTGAATCGACTCTTCAAGTTGCTCTTGTCTGAGGTTGACCTTGTTTTCCAGTTCGATGGTTAACTTTTTTAGCTCTTCATTTTTTTCATTTACAAGTTGAACGAGTTTTTCAGATTGCTCTTGGTTGTAGTACTTATCAAAACATTGGGCAAAAATATCGTGTAAGGGCAACTCTTTGCTGAAGCAATGGATTTGAGTCGGACGGGCTAACATGTGTAGCTGAGCAATTTGCTCGGCACTCAGGTCATCATGAAAAACAACAAAGTGCCTTTTTTGATTCTTCATTTTCTCATGCACTAAAAGATCAGAACCGGCAATAAATCCAGTCGTAGGAATATGAACCCCAAGCACCGAGGGAGAGGAGGTTGTCAGGTAATCCGAAGCCTGTTCCCAAGTCACACAGTCAATACCGTGGATGGATAAGTCAATTTGTTGATCTGAGATAAGGGCGGCATTGGCTATTGGCATGATTGTCCCCTCTCTGTGCGTAGTAGGCCTTGCAAATAGGGTGTGTTATTTCAACAACAGCCACACCCCATTCCCTAAGCTCTGTTGCTTTTTTAATAAGATACCATTAGATTCACACGATCGACAAAAGGAGACCCCATGGCCGAACTTTCCGCCATAATTCTAGCCGCTGGTAAGGGCACACGTATGAGTTCCCCCCTGCCAAAGGTCTTGCACCCGGTCGCCGGCGAACCCATGATCAACCGTGTGGTGCGAGCCGTTAAAGCCGTAGGGGCCAGCGAAGTGCGTGTTGTCGTTGGCTATGGCGAGGCTCTGTTAAGGCAAGTCCTAGAGCCTCAGGGTGTGGTCTGTTGTAAGCAAAGTGAACAAAAGGGTACAGCCGATGCAGTTAAGTCCGCGGACCCTGGGACTATGAGCGACCATATTTTAATCGTCAATGGAGATCATCCTCTACTGAGTCCCAAAAAACTCAAAGAACTCTACGATCAGTTTAAGGAAGACGGCTGCTCTTTGGCCGTTGTCAGTGCTGTCCTTCAGGATCCTGCTGCTTTTGGTCGAATTGTTCGACATCAGGGTTCCATTAAAGCCATAGTGGAGTTTAAAGATGCCTCTGCAGAAGCGCGAAAGATTCAAGAGATCAATACCGGCATTTATTTTGTTCGTCGCGACCTTTTGGAGCATTATTTGCCCAAAGTAAAAGCCAACAATCAACAAGGTGAATTTTATTTCACTGACCTCATTTCACTTTGTATTGAAGAGGGTGAAAAAGTTGAGGCCTATCCTTCGGATCCAACATTGGCTTTTGGTGTGAACAGCCAAAAAGAATTGTCTCTGGCCACCAAGGCTTTGTTTCGTGAAAAGGCGGCTCAACTTATGGATGCTGGTGTCATAATCATCGATCCCGAGAATACCTACATTGAAGAGGGTGTGCGAGTCGGGCAAGGTTCTATACTTTATCCAGGTTGCTTTCTAAAGGGGAGCACTAGCCTTGAATCCTTTTGTGTTGTGGAGCCGAATGCTTTTATTCAAGACTCTCAGATTGGTCAGAGTGTTCAAATTCGTGCCGGATCCTACCTGGAAAAGGTGAAAGTTATGGAACAAGCTGTAATCGGTCCCTATGCTCGGCTTCGTCCCGATACGGAAATCGGCAAGGAGGCAAAGGTTGGCAATTTTGTCGAAATGAAAAAAGTAAAATTTGGTGCTAAGGCTAAGGCAAGTCACCTCGCTTATATTGGTGATGCCGAAGTGGGTGAAGAAAGCAACATAGGTTGCGGGGTCATCACCTGTAACTATGCTGCCGACCGTAAAAAGTACTTCACTAAAATAGGGCGTGATGTGTTTGTTGGCAGTGACTCACAATTAGTCGCACCTATTGAAATCGGCGATGGTGCGATTATTGCCTCGGGTTCCACAATTAATAAAAACGTACCTGCTGATGCCCTCGCGATTGGTCGCTCAAGACAAGAAAATAAAGAAGGTTATGCCAGCAAGTTTAAAGGTAAAAAATAATGTGTGGAATAGTCGGTTACTTTGGTCCAAAATCTCCAAAAGAAATATTACTACAAGGTTTAAAAAAGCTGGAATACCGTGGTTATGATAGTGCCGGCGTGGCGATTCTCAATCAGGGGCAATTCAGCGTGCACCGTGCTGCAGGTAAACTCACTCAACTTGAAAGTAAGGTGGCGGACCTGAGTTTTGATGGTGCGATAGGAATTGGACACACTCGCTGGGCCACTCACGGTCGTCCTACGGAATCCAATGCTCATCCTCATAAGGTGCGCGGCGTGAGTTTGGTACAAAATGGAATTATCGAAAATTACGCCGAGCTCAAAGAGCAACTAAAAAAACGAGGCTGTGTATTCACGTCCGAGACCGACACCGAAGTTGTCACTCATTTAGTTGCCGAAGCGCTTGATCAGTCTGACAATTTGACTCAAGCCGTACAAAAGGTGATCCCTCAGATTCGTGGTGCCTATGCAATTCTTGTGGTGAGTGAGAATGAGCCCGAGACCATCGTCGCATTTAAAGCGGGCCCTCCCCTGATTTTGGGTTGTGATGAAAAAGAAATCTTTTTAGCCAGTGATGTGCAAGCGTTTATCGAACACACCAACAAAGTGATTTATCTGGGCGATGACGAGATCGTCACTTTATTTAAAAGTGACTTCTCCATAATAGATAAAGAGGGTAACCCCGTTCAGCGCGAAATCGAGAGTGTTGATGTGACCATTGCCACATCAGATAAAAAAGGATTTAAGCACTATATGCTCAAAGAAATGTTCGAGCAGCCTCGCGCCGTGGCCAGTGCTTTAGAGCCCTATCTTGACCTTGCCAACAAACGAGTGGATTTTTCTCGCTTGGGTTTGGACTCCAGCGCCACTCCTGAGGAGGCGCTTGAAAAAATTAAAAATGCCAGTCGTATTTATATTGTGGCATGTGGGACCAGCTATTATGCTGGCCTTTACTCGAAGTATCTTTTTGAGCAAATGGCTCGCATACCCGTCGAAGTGGATGTGGCCAGTGAATTTCGCTACCGAGAACCGGTCCTTGAAAAAGGCGCTGTTGCTCTTTTTATTTCTCAGAGTGGAGAAACGGCGGACACTCTGGCGGCCTTGCGCCTGGCTAAACAGGAAGGATTGTGCGTTCTCAGTTTGTGTAACACGCGTCGCTCTACAATTGATCGGGAAGCCAATCTACACTTTTACATGAATTCCGGAGTCGAAGTTGGTGTGGCTAGTACTAAAGCTTTTTTAAGCACACTTGCTGTTCTCAATGTGTTGAGTATCTTTTTGGCCAGGACGCATAAACATTTCGATGGCGTACAAGAGTCGTCAATGGTCCAATCCCTTTTGACCTTGCCGAGCTTAATGGAAAGTGTTCTCTCGTACGACGCTTGGTTTAGTGAAGCGGCCGATACACTCAAGTCTTACAAAGGTTTTTTGTATTTAGGGCGAGGGCAAAGTTATCCGATTGCTATGGAGGGAGCCCTTAAACTAAAAGAACTCGCCTACCTACACGCCGAGGGTTACGCCGCTGGCGAGATGAAACATGGCCCACTCGCGTTGATCGATTCGCAAATGGTGATTGTGGTGATCTGCCCTAAAGATAATTACTATGAAAAGACGATCAGCAACTTAGAAGAAGCTAAAGCTCGTGGTGGGGTCATTATTGGGATTGGTACAGGTCAAGACGATCAATTGGCAAGTATGTGTGAGCACTATCTCTCCATCCCAGATTGTCCTTGGATGCTAAATGGCTTGTTGTCGGTCATTCCTGTCCAGTTATTATCCTACCACCTAGCTGACCAATTGGGGCGCGATGTAGATCAACCTCGGAATCTCGCTAAATCTGTGACCGTCGAATAAGAAAGTCCAGCCTGGTTCTTATTTTCTCAGCGAGCGTTGCCCGTGGCGAATTATCCACTGTGTGCTATTGGGCATTGGCTTACTTGAACTAAGTCGTTGAACTAATTTTTTGGCCAAATCGGGGCGATCCTTGTAAAGGTCGTTAATATTGTTGCCGACGCTTTTCTGAACAAATTTCTCAGGAGCCTGTCGCAGATTAAAAAGAATATCTTGGCACTCTTCAAAATGATTATGAAAGACATCTAGTTTTTTAGCCCATGGCAAGCGGACTCGCAGACCTTCCGAGGCCAAGCGTCGCACGTGAACGCTCGAATCTAGGCTCCACATGTTCATAACTTTTAAAACGGCAAGGGAGTGTTGATCTAAAAGGGGGCGTATTGCAAACTCACCAGTAAAGCGTTGCGTGAGCTCATAGATTAAATTCAAAGATTGTTTAAGATGTTTTGGGTGCTTTGGAGCCTGCTGTTCGATCCAACGACCAAAGGGCCAGAGCCAATACCCATAGGTAAACATTCCCGTTTCTTGTTGAAGTTTAGGACCAAGTAGCTTGTGGATATAATCCAGGCTTTTTAAGTAATCCGAATCAAGATAATCAACTAAAGCACTGGCAAAGACGTCCTGACGGGCTAAAAAACTCTGTCCGCGGATCTTGCGTGAAATTTCTTGAACAAAGGCATCCTTTTGGAAGTCAGGTTTATGCTCACCAATTTTACTTGCTATCAAGCGGGCACAGTTGATGTTGTAATGGTCTTTTAGTTTCTTCGCCATAGATTAGGAGAGTTCACGTAAAGTCATGGCCATTTCATCGATAAAGGGCTCAGACTGGTGGAAGAATTCCTTTTCTTGCCTCCATTGGTTAAAATATTTTTTGGCTCTTAAAACAAGATGGTCTCGTTTGTCGCGCTTCCGCATTCTTTGTTCAAGGGGGGGGAAAAGACCCATATTAATATTGGTGGGTTGAAAATGATCTTTTTTCTCGCCGGTAAGAACGTGGTGAAGGGCTCCAAGTGCTGACTCTCTTGGCGGGGCATCAAACATTTTCCCCTGTACTTTTGCTGCCACAAAGTGAGCGACTAATAAACCAATGCATGTGCTTTCAAAATAACCCTCTACTCCGGTAATTTGGCCGGCAAAAAATATGTTCGGATCATTTTGGCTTGAAAGATCTTGATTTAGCTTTTGTGTAGGGTTGATATACATATTCCGATGAATGCTACCGAGTTTTAAAAACTCAGCCTTCTCAAGTCCAGGTATCATTCGCAAAATACGCTTTTGTTCAAAATATTTCATTTTTGTTTGAAACCCAACCATATTAAAAGCCGTTGCCTCTTTGTTTTCCTGGCGCAGTTGAACAACCGCATAAGGACGCTCTTCACTTCTGGGGTTGCGCAAACCTTTTGGTGACAGGGGTCCAAAGCGTAGGGTTTCGGGTCCGCGGCGGACCATTTCTTCTATAGGCATACAGGCTTCAAAGAAAGGAGTGTTTTTTTCAAAATCTTTAGGCTCTGTCTTCTCGGCTTTTTGAATCTCTTCGATAAAAAAGTAGTACTGTTCCTTGTTCATCGCGCAGTTGATGTAGCTTCCAGACCCCTTATCAAAACGATCGGCTATCCAAGCTGTTTCCATATCGATGGATTCAGCTTCAATTACGGGTGCAATTGCATCAAAGAAATAAAGAAACTCGTCGCCAAAATGTCGGAGTAAAGACTGAGCTAAAGAGTCAGCGGTGAGTGGGCCAGTCGCAATGATACATGGCTTAGGTATTTCATCCAGTGAGGTGATTTCTTGATAAATGACTTTGACTCTAGGGTGTTCTTGAAGTCGAGTCGAAATTATACGGGCAAAGCGTTCTCGATCGATACCAAGTGCTTGACCAGCGGGGACCTGGTTTTGACCAGCTGTCTCTAGAATGAAGGAACCAATTTTTTCGGCCTCCCATTTGAGCTGTCCAGACATAGAGTGAGAAGCCACGCTTCCAAATGAATTTGAGCAAACAAGTTCTGCAAAATCAGCTGTTTTGTGGGCTGGAGTCATTTTTTTGGGTCTCATCTCAAAGAGAAGGACCTGAAAGCCCTTTTCAGCCAGTTGAAAGGCGGCTTCAGAACCGGCCAGCCCGGCGCCCACCACTGAAATTGTCAGCTCATCCAAATTCATGCTATAGACTCCATATGTCTGAGAGAGATAAAAAATTAGCGCCCGTGGCCGATGTCCTACAGCGACTTTTTGAAAATAGCAAGTCACCTCTCTCTGAGGGGTTTCAGAGGTATCGTTTGGAACAACAGTGGGACCGAGTCGTGGGTCCACAAATGGCTCGTTACACACGACCTGTCGATTTTAATAAGGGCCTTCTCACCGTTGCGGTCAACAATTCGAGCCTACTGACTGAACTGCAGTTTTTTCGCGATGAAATTATCACTAAAGTGAACACTCATATCGGTAATTTGTGGGTCAAAAAAATTCGCTTTACCAGCGAGTAAAATTAATTCTCGACCTTGGTCTCTTTAAAGTTCTGTCAGAACCTTGACTGGGTTGCCATTTTTTCAACGTCTAGTTTTCCCTTAAAGCCAATAGGATTGATCCTTGTTGGCACTGCTTGTGCTTTACATAACTATGGAGCCCTATACTTAAAGTTGGAGGTATATGAAGGTCCTGGTTTTATTTTTAATACTAAACCTAGTCTTTGTTGCAGAGAGAGTCTGTGGTGAAGCGCAAATCCAAGACCAGGGCGTAATGGCGCATGTGGAGCGAGTTGGAAGTATGACTCACTTTGAATTTAGTGGTCAAAATGAATGGGACTACGATATCAAGCGTGAGGGTCGAACTTTAAAAATGATTTTGCCAAAAATGAACGATGCTTCAATCCAAAAATTTATAGAAACCAACAGTTTATTGGTAGAAAAGGTTGAAGTCGGCGACGAGATGCCGAACAAGACAATGCTCTCAATCACCTTGTCGGATGAAAAAGTTGAAAGCTTTGACTATCTCACCCAAAAGCCATCCCTACTTGTCATCGACATTTTTGTGGAAGATGACAAAATTCTTCAAGAGCTTAAAACAAAAAAAGAAAAAACATTAATTGCAAAAAATGAAGAGGCTAAAAAGGAAGAGAAAAAAAAGAAAATTGCAAAAAAATCTTCTAGAGAAAAATCAAAAGAGCGTTCGCCGGCCTCTGAGTATATGGTTGTCGGAGATGGCCAAGTCGACTATTACAATCAAGACGAACCAACTCAAAGAAAAATTCCACAAAATATTCAGGAGTTATATGATTTTTCTTCATTGGGCGCTTCAAATATGGACACCTCACTTGAAGCTAATGTTATTGAAGCTCAGGGCAATATTTATTTGCGTTTTCCTGCATTAAAATTAAAAAACCCGCACTTAAAAGAATTAGAGAGTTATCGTCCCCAGTACGAGATTAAAAAATCCTTTTCTGATGAAAACAAACAGGCCCGCACCCTTTTGGCCTTGTTTAATCAACGCAGTTTTGCTTCTTTTATAAAGGGAAAGCGAATTTTTAAAAAAACATTCCCAAAATCGACCTACGATGAGATTTTAAGCTACGTTGAGGCCGATACTTGGATTGAGCTCTGGAAGTTAAACAAAAGGCAAGAGTATCTCAATCAAGCGATGAATCTGTATAAAATGCTTATTGAAAGATATCCTAAATCACCAATAGCCGAAAGGACACTGATCAATACAGGAATGTTGGCTCACAATGTGGGTGAATTCTTTATCGCTACCAAAATGTTGAAAAGATATGTTCAGAATTATGGTTTATCGCCATTTGTAGATACTGTTAAACTTTATTTGGCAGATTCATTAGCGCAACTTAAAAATTATGATGGAGCCTATAATATTTTAAATGATGTGAATCAAACAGGTGAGACAGGTGCAAAAATCGAAGCAAAATATCGTATGGGTGACATCTTTTTCTTGAAACAAAGTTTTCGGAGAAGTGAACAGGCTTATCTGGAGGCTTTAACTGAATACCCAGAAGCTTATGAAAAATATCCTAATGCCATCTTCAATATGGCGGAGGCTCAGTTTAATTTGGCAGAGTATAAAAATAGTTTAGACTCTTTCAAAAAGTTTTATGAAACATTCCCGAATCATGACTACAGCGCCTACGCACTAACTCGTTCTGGCGAATTGGTTGATATTATTTATCGAGACAAGCAATGGGCGCAAGGCTTCTATAACGAGAGCTACTATAAGTATCGGGACACAATGGGTGGAGCCTTAGCTCGTATGCGAAGCTTAAGTCAGCGTTTTAAAGATATGAAGGAAAAAGAACTCAAGTATGCAGAAGAAGAAATCTTTCGCCTGAAAAAGCAGGTTAACTTACCTAACCTTGATGAATTTGCACATTTTATGATATCAGATGGATACTTTGGTAAGAAAGATTACTTAAAGTCAGCTCAGGCACTGATAGAGTATTTCCAGCTAAATCCTCAACCGGCCAATATTCGAAAGTTTGAAAAAAGAATTTCTCGATCTATTGCAAGTCAGGTCGATCTAGATATTAACAAAGGTCGTCATGTCCAGGCATTAGATCTGATTGAGAAGCATCAAAAGAGTTGGCTCAGTAAGTCGCAGCGAGTAGATATTCAAATGGCTCGTGCTCAGATTTACGAAAATATGGGACTTTATAAGGAAGCGCTTTCTTCTTATGACCGCATTGATCGTCGTTTAAAAGAGCTATCGGGAACAAGAGAAGAGGTTGAGCGCCGTGTTTTTGAAAATTATCCAAGCACAGATCTTGTGGCGCTAAGAAAAGCTGTCACTTATTATGAGATGGATGATAAAAAGGCATCACTTGATTCTCTTAAAGGAGTTAAGAATATACAGGCTTTAAAAAATGATGCTAAATTTGATTACTATTTCACACTTTCTCAATTTTCTGACGATAATAAAAAATACCAAGATGCCATTAAAACAGTTCTGCTGATCAAGCCAGATCAAATAAGCAATCCCGAGCAAGCTTTAAAATACAATCTTTATTTAGCAAGTTTGTACGAAAAAAATAAAGATTATGATAATGCACTCGCTACTTTAGAAAAATACTTACCTAACATTAAAAACGAAGAAGATGAGTTTTATGCAAAAACACGGATATTTTCAATTCATCTAAATCTCCCCAGCAAGCAGAAAGCTATCAAAGTTGGTGAGGAGTTAATTGCCAAATATGCAGCCAAGAAAAATCTAGACAAAGAACGTTACTATCTTGGTGATTTGTATTTCCAGACAGATCAGTTAAATAAGGCAAAAGAGACCTGGAAAAGCTTGCCAAAGAAATCTATGTGGTCTGAGTTGGCTAAGAATAAAGAAGAGAGCGGTGGATGGAGCGAAAAGACAGCAAAGTCTTTGGAGAAAATCCCTGCTATGCAGAAATGAGGTTTCGATGAGTGCATTATGGGTTGAAAGCATTAAAGACGAACATATGAAGAAGGTCGTTCAGATAGCTACAAATGTAGCTCCCCGAAAAGCGACAGTACTTATTTCTGGAGAAAGTGGAGTGGGCAAAGAGCTCTTAGCTCGTCATATTCATGAAAGTTCAGAACGCAGAGCCAACGCATTTGTAGCTGTCAACTGTGCCGCGGTTCCAGAAAATCTATTAGAAAGTGAATTGTTTGGATATGAAAAAGGTGCTTTCACTGGAGCTCAAACAGCTAAACCAGGAAAATTTGAAATTGCTGATAAGGGAACCTTTTTGTTAGATGAAATTAGTGAGATGCCATTAAGTCTTCAAGGCAAGCTTTTGCGCGTACTGCAAGAGGGCGAAATCGAAAGATTGGGAAGCACTCAGCTACGTAAGATTGATGTTCGATTTATATGTACAAGCAACCGTAACTTAGCTGAAATGGTTCACAATGGCAGCTTCCGACAGGATCTCTTTTATAGACTTAACGTCATACCACTTGAAATACCTCCGTTGCGAGAGAGAAAAATTGATTTGAGCTCATTGGTTCATTATTTTTTGAAAAAGGTAGCGCAAGAAAATCAAATCGATATGAAATCACTTAGCTCTGAAGCGATGACAAAATTGAATAGTTGGAGCTGGCCGGGGAATGTTAGAGAATTACAGAACGTCATTGAACGTTCTTGTTTAATGAGTGGTAATGACTGTTTAAGCTCACAGGATATACAAATTGAGTCCATGTCATTTCTGGAGTCAAAACAAAAAGAGGACAAAATTGTTTCAACCGGTATGACCATTCAAGAGGCTGAACGTCACCTTATAATAAAGACTTTAGAGTCTACCGGAGAAAATAGAACTCGAGCCGCCAAAATTCTTGGGATTAGTATTAGAACACTTCGCAATAAATTAAACGAGTATAAAACCGAAGGCGAATTAAATTTATAAAGGATATTGCTATGGGTAAGATTTTTGATAAAACAATGAAAGCGTTAAATGCCTCGATACAAATGAGGCAGTTGCGACAAAACGTAATTAACGCAAACATTGCAAACGCAGAAACACCAAACTATCGAGCAAAAAAACTCGACTTTGAGTCGGCTCTAAATAGCGCGCTTCATCGCGAAAACTTAGGTAAAATGCATGTCGGTCATCAAGATCATTTTTCCATGGGGCAGGGTGCAATCGGACGGCTTCAAGCTGACGTTTATGACAATCCAGAAATCAATTACTCAAATGATGGCAATACTGTTGATCTTGAAAAAGAAATGGCAAATCAACTGCAGAACTCCATTTTATACGACGCTGCGACTCGATTAATTAACAAGAAGCTAGCCAGCTTAAAATATGCCGCCACGGATGGAGGTCGATAATGGACTTTATGACCGGCTTAAGAGTCAGTAGCAGCGGCATGACGGCACAACGTCAGCGAATGAATGCTATCTCGAGCAACATTGCCAATATCAATACAACCAGAACTCCAGAAGGTGGACCTTATCGCCGCAAACAGGTACAGCTCGAGGCGATGCCCGATGCCAAAAGTTTTGCCGATATGATGCTCAGTAATCCAGAAAAAAAGGTGAGTCGAGTCCAGGTGACCGATGTCATTTCAGATCGTGCCGCTCCTTTATTGAAGTATGAGCCTGATCATCCCGAAGCTGATGAAAACGGGTATGTGGCATATCCAAACATTAATTTAATGGTTGAAATGGCTGATATGATCCAGGCCAATAGAACCTATGATGCAAACGTTTCGGCATTAAACGCGACTAAAGATATGGCACTGAAAGCCCTGGAGATTGGTCGATAAGGCAACAATATCTGACAGAACTATAGTAGAATAAAGAAAAAAGAGGGTGGCCATGGATGGCTTAAAGATTAGTACAGCAAAAGATTTGCTCGAAACGGGTAAAACCTTTTCAGAAATTTCAAAAAGACGTATCACGCCAGATAACGAAAGTATTCAGGGTAAAAGCTTTGGTGACACTCTGACTGAAGCTGTATCTAAAGTGAATGATATACAACAAGATGCAGATATAAAAATGCAAAAGCTAGCAACGGGCGAGAACACCAATGTATCAGAAGTTATGATAGCTGCTGAGAAGGCGGATATTGCCCTAAAGTTGATGATGTCTGTGCGTAGTAAAATGATAGATGCATACCAAGAAATAATGAAAATGCAGGTCTAATAGAGGGGGCTCAAGTTGCAGGGTTTTATTAAGACTTTTATAGCTCAGATACAGGGTTTTTTTTCGAGCCTAACACCAGTAAAGCGTTTCTCCCTTGTGGCGAGCTTTGCTGTGACCTTGGCCGCAATTGCAACTATCTTGTTGATGTCCTCGGGCAGTGATTACTCTCCGCTCTTGTCAAATGTTCCACCGGAGCAGATACCGACAATTCTAAATACTCTAAGAGCTAAAAATGTTCCATATCGAATGGATGACAATAGTGGAACAATTTTAGTACCTAAGACCTATCTTCATGCCACACAAATGACAATAATGTCGGAAGTTGGTGCAGGGAGAATGGGAGTGGTAGGACTTGAACTTTTTGATAAACAGGACTTTGGAACGACATCTTATGCTCAGAGAATCAATTATCAACGTGCGATTCAAGGTGAATTAGCTCGAGCTATAAATAGCTTAGAAGCAGTTAATCGAGCCAAAGTAATGCTAGCTATTCCGCAGAAGAAAGTATTTTTAGATGATGGCTCTAAACCTTCGGCATCAGTTGTGCTCGAACTTCACAATGGGCAAAGTCTATCGGAAGATCAAGTGCGCGGAATAACATATCTTGTTTCTAGTGCCGTTGAGGATTTGACAGCAGAAAGTGTTTCTGTGGTCGACTCAAGGGGTAAAGTCTTATCTAAGAAGTATGACCCAGCCATCGCAGGTTCTGCACAATTGATGGACATAAAGAAAAAAGTGGATGCTCATTACGAAGAACGCGTTGAATCCATCCTGTCTAGGGTACTAGGTGAGGGCAAAATCATTGCTCGCGTCAACACGACTCTTAATCCAAAGCAAATATCGATGGTGACAGAAGAAGTTGATCCAGATAGGACAGCTATTCGAAGCATTCAGACAGAGGAAGAGTCTTCGCGTGGTAATAGAAGCAATCCCACAGGTGTTCCCGGGGCGCGGGCGAATCTTCCGGGTGCCGATGAGGCGGGCCGCGTTGACTTTAATCAAGACGTCAGTCGAGAAGTGAAGACAACTAATTATGCCGTTCCAAAAACCGTGAAAAACATTGTTGAGTCGGCGGGAACTGTCAGCAAGATCTCTGTGGCAGTTATGGTAGATGGTATCTATACTGAAGGGCAAGATGCAGGTGCTGAGGGGCAAAAGGCTGTTCAATGGCAACCACGCAGCGAAGAGGAGCTACAAAGATTCGAGTCATTGATTAAAAATGTAATAGGTTTTGATTCAGCTCGTGGCGATACGATTAGTGTAGAGTCTTTCCAGTTTAAAAAAGAAGATTTTATTGAGGCGGATAAACTAGTTAAAACACTTCATCGCGAGAAGCTACTGCGTTTCTTAGCGAGTTGGGCACTAGCTGGCTTTGGACTTTTGCTCATGTTTTTCTTAATTATAAAACCATTTATCAGGTGGATAACTGACAGTTTTCACGACTCTATCGAAGATATGCTTCCAAGAACGATTGAGGAGCTAGAAGAGCTGCATGGCATTGACAATGCCTTACCTGGAATGAGCTCTGCAATGCCGATTCTAGAGGAACCGATTGATCCAGAAAAAGCTGAAAGTGAAATATTGCGAGACAGAATTATGGCGTTAATGGAAGACGATGTTGAAAAGGCTGCCGGTGCATTTAGCCTCTGGCTGGTAAGGAGAGATTTCTAATGGCCAACAATCTTGCTATCAAGCTAAAGAAAGCAGACGATATCAATTTTGATAGTTTAAGAGGCTTTGAAAAGGCAGCTATACTTGTAAACTATCTAGGTCCAGATGCTTCAAAGCGTTTACTAGCAAAAATGGATGATGCAGATATTCGTAAGCTTTTAACATTTATGCAAAAATTAAGAATTGTACCAATTGAAGTGACGAAAAAAGTTTTAGAAGAGTTTTATGATCTAATTAGTGAATCACAAGATTATATTTTTTCTGACAAATCATCTTCAAAGGACACAATTATTGATGCACTTGGTGAAGAGAGAGCTCGCAGTATTTTGGGCCATCTTAATGCCGCAACAAATTCAACACGGACTCTTGAAAGTTTAGAGTTGGTAGATGCCAAGTCACTAGCGAACTTTCTTATAAATGAACACCCGCAAACAGTATCAGTTATTTTAGCTCATCTTGAAGCAGAGAAGAAGGGTG
>JBGSNK010000092.1:0-4550 GCA_041739665.1 Bdellovibrionales bacterium | reverse complement strand
AAGCTTCACGGGGCTTTGGATAAAAAACGCCGAGAGTTTGATAAGATCGTGAAAATTGGACGCACCCACTTTATGGATGCCACCCCCTTAACACTTGGCCAAGAGTTTTCGGGTTACACAACTCAATTGGAGCAAGGTCTTAAGCGTATTCAATTTGCCCTGCAGGATGTTTACTCCTTAGCATTAGGAGGAACCGCTGTAGGAACAGGACTCAACACCCATCCGGACTTTGCCGAAACGGCGGCAAAAATTATTGCTAAAGAAACCAAACTTCCTTTCATTTCAGCTAAAAACAAGTTTGAGGCTCTGGCCGCCCACGACGCCTTGGTGCAGTTAAGTGGGTCTTTGAAAACTTTGGCCACAAGCCTTATGAAAATTGGCAATGACATCCGCATGCTGGGCAGTGGTCCACGTTGTGGAATTGGCGAATTAAACCTGCCGGCCAACGAGCCTGGAAGCTCGATCATGCCAGGTAAAGTCAATCCCACCCAAAGCGAGGCCCTAACCATGGTCTGCGCTCAAGTGATTGGCAACGATGTGGCGGTGACTGTGGGAGGCTCCAATGGCCACTTCGAACTCAATGTTTTCAAACCTTTGATTGTTTTCAATGTGCTCAATTCGGTCCGTCTCTTGGCTGATGCTATGGATAGTTTTACGGATCACTGTGTCGTCGGCATTGAACCCAATCTTGAAAATATTAAAAATCATTTGAACAACTCACTTATGCTCGTCACCGCCCTCAACCCACATGTCGGCTACGACAACGCGGCCAAAATCGCTAAAAATGCTTTCGATAAAAACATCACCTTGAAAGAGTCGACTTTAGCTTTAGGCCTCCTCACCTCAGAGAAATTTGATGAAGTGGTGCGCCCCGAAGATATGATCGGGCCCTTGAAGTCATGAGAGTTTGCGTCTTTTGCAGCTCAAAAGCTTCGCTGTCTGCGTCCACTTTCCAAGAGGCCGAAGCCTTTTGCGAAAAATTAGCAGCTCGCCAAGACAGCTTTGTCTACGGGGGCGGAGCACAAGGGCTTATGGGCTTTTTTGCCGATCACCTGATCAAAAGAGGAGTGAAGACCGTCGGCGTGTTCCCCAACGGTACCTTTGACCAAGAGTTAGAACATCGTGGACTCACTGAGCTCGTCTATACCGACGACATGTTGGATCGCAAACGCAAAATGATGGAGCTATCGGATGCCTTTGTGGTTTTCCCAGGTGGAATTGGTACTATTGATGAAGCCATTGAGGTGCTCACGTGGAAGACGGTTTACGATATACAAAAGCCCTTGGTGTTCTTCAATTGGGAGGGGTTTTGGAATCCCTTCTTTGATATGTTAAAAGAGTACCAAAACACAGGTCTTTTTTATCCAAAGACCATGGATGCTTTTAGGACGGTTGAGACTGTGAACGAAATTTTTGAGGTGCTTGATGAATCTACTTGATAACCCCCGCCTGAGTTGGTTAAAAAACGATGATATTCAGCCCTATGTTTTTGTTCGTAGCGATAATAGGATCAAAAATCCAGGAAGTTTGCATGACCTAGATTGGTTCATGAGTCGAAAAAAACCCGTTTACATCAATCCCCTTGAAATGGATCAAGTCAGCTTCGGAAATCAGATTCTCCAATTGGAGTCCCAGGCTTTTGGGCCTTCGAATATGGCGATGCCTCGTTGGGTCTTCTTTGATTGTGCTGTAACACCTGGATTTGTGGCGGGTTTTGCCATTCGAACTAAATCTTTAGATCCCGAAGTTCGCAAATTGATGAATCTCAACGACACCCACGAGTGGACTCCTTTGAGTCTGTTTATCATCATTCCCACCATGTCGCGCGAAGGAGAGTGGGTGGCCCACAACTTGTGTTCGGTCAACGCTCTTTTGCCAAAAGAGAAAGGCTATTATGGATTGGGTTTTCTATCAAAAGCCTTTGGTCTGTGGTACGCCAATGTGAATATTTGCTGTGGATTTACCCAGTGGGGGAACGCCGCCATAAAATTACATTCTTATTACGGACCTTTTCAAATCTTAACGGCTTATACACCACTGCATTCTTACTCGCGCACTCTCACTTATCGAGTGAAGGTGCAGCCCGAGATGTGGCCCCACTTTTTTAGTAAGAAGCCTCTTGAGCAGTTCGGTAAAAAGTTTAAAGCATCTGGCCTTAGTGTGGATCCTCAGGATGAGTCTAGTCTTATCCGTTTGCAGAGAGATCTTGAAAAAGGAGCTGGTCCTTACTTCCTAAGCTCACAAGAGATTCTTAACAAGGGAATGGAGGAACCTTTGGGTCTTTATGAAGTCAAATAGTGTTGACGCGTTGCCCTTTTAGGTGGGCTAAGGCCCCTCGCTCCTGTTATAATAAACAGATGGAACAGCTCCCTCCCGTCGCGAAAAATACGTTTTATCCATGTAGTAAATGTCAAGTGGATCGATACCACCGAGTGCTGGCTCACTTATCAAATAGTGAGGCGCGAATTGAGTGTGAAGTTTGTGGTTCAAAAAAGAAACTTAAAATAGGAGCCAATACAATGGCCAAAAAAGCAGCATCAAAATCAACGACGGTAAAGCCAAAGTCCACACGTGCAAAAAATGCCCACCTCGACTCTTGGAATGAACTCAAAGAAAAGTTTTCTGATCTGCCACCCGAGCTCTACTCTATTTCGGGTCACTTCCGTAATAACACGGTTATTGATCACCCCACTTTTGGCTTGGGTGTTGTGACCGAGTCTCTTCCTAGTAAAATAGAAGTTTGTTTTGAAGAGGGCGTTAAAGTCCTCATGCACCGCCGCCACTCATGATCTGGCTTTTTGTCCCTTTAGTGGGGCTTGCCGTTTCTGTTGTCTCTGTATTTTTAGGTTTAGGCGGGGGAATCCTATTGGTTCCAATCCTGCCTCTTCTTTTTGGTTTGGACTTGCATAGCTCTGTGGCCACTAGTGTTTTTACAATTACGTTTGTCGTTATGGAAAACACCTACCGTTTCCAACAAAGTAAATGGGTTCATTGGCCAGTTGTGGTTTGGATGGCTCCGGCCGCTGCCTTGGCATCTTTTTCGGCGGCTCGCCTCAGCGCCCACCTCAATGAAGAGATTTTGCTTATACTGCTTTTGATTATTTTGGGCATCATTGGACTGAGAACTTTAGTTTTTTCATTTTTTGCACCTCGCTATGAGCCTCAAAAACTCTCTCTCAGCAAGCGGATTTTGTTATTGCTGGGTGGAGGGGTGGCGGGTCTGACTTCGGGTCTTATCGGAATTGGTTCGGGAGTCATACAAGGGCCGGTGATGATTTTTTTAAAAGTGGTTAAGCCTGTGCAGCTCACGCCGACGAGTAATGCCAATATGGTTTTCACGACACTTTTTGCCTCTTTTGGTTTTTTGTGGGGAAGCAAAGTGGTGAGTTGGAACCAATTCGGTTTAATTCGCTGGGATATCAGTTTGGGGATTTTTACATTTGCCTCATTATTCAGCCACTTCTTGCGCCCTTGGCAAAACCATTTGCCATTTCGAGTGAAGTCACTATTATTGAGCCTTGTCTTACTAGCTTTGACAATACGAGTGTGTTTCCAACTGAATCTTTTCTCTTGATAGTGATATATGTTTGATCTCGACAACTTAAATCCTGAACAACGCGAAGCTGTGGCTCACAATCAAGGTCCTCTCCTTATCCTAGCCGGCGCTGGTTCGGGAAAGACGCGTGTGTTGGTGTCGCGGGTGGCTCGTCTTTCGACAGAGCTTAAGCCTGGACAGGAGCCACCAGGTGTTTGTGTACTGACTTTTACAAATAAAGCCGCTAAAGAACTAAAAATCAGAGCCAAAGATCAAATTGGTAGTAAAATGCCAAACCTATGGGCGGGCACGTTTCATTCTTTTGGTTTGCAACTTTTACGCAAATACGCCCGTCGCTTGCAACTCAATCCAAAATTCCATGTGGCCGACACGACCGACTGCCAGGGTATCATCAAAGATTTACTCATCAATATAGCCAACACTGGCAAAAATAGTTTTCAAATCGATAAACTTTTGGCAATGGTACAAGGTTTAAAGATTAATAATCTGAAAGAAGATCTTTGTGATGAAGATTATTTAGCTGTCGCTCAAACTTTGTTGCCAAAATACGAAAGTCGCAAACGGGCATTAGGAGTTGTCGACTTCGAAGATCTTTTATGTCTTCCTCTGGAGCTTTTAGAAAAGCATTCTGATGTATTAGAGAAAGTGCAACAAACTTTTCAATATTATATGGTGGATGAGTTTCAGGATACAAACGAAACTCAAATGAAGCTACTCGATATTCTAGTGCGCCCGCAAAACAATCTGGTGGTTGTGGGTGACGATGATCAAGCCATCTATGGCTGGCGAGGGGCTCGAGTTCAAAATATTTTAGAATTTCCTAAGATATATGGCGATGCCAAAGTCATTCAGCTCAATCGCAATTATCGATCCAGCGGTGCCATATTGGATTTAGCCAACAATATAATCGAAAAAAACAAAGACCGCCATGGCAAGGTGTTAAAAGCACAATTGCACAAAGAAGGAGCCCAAATTCCCGAGGTGTTTGTCTTTG
>JBGSNK010000053.1:0-6564 GCA_041739665.1 Bdellovibrionales bacterium | reverse complement strand
GGTTCCATCATTATAAAACTGAATAGTTTATCTGATGATTTAATCATTCAAGAATTGTATCATGCCAAAGCAAACAATGTATCACTAAGTTTAATCATCCGAGGTATTTGTTGTTCTGTGACTGAAAATCCTAAATGGAATTCGCCCATAAAAGCAATTAGTATTGTGGATGAATATTTGGAGCATGCACGTATTTTTTATTTTAAAAATAATGGCAAAGAAGATTATTACATTTCAAGTGCCGATTGGATGGTACGTAATTTAGATCATCGAATTGAGACCACTGTGCCGATTTATAACGATAGCATTAAATCAGAATTGAAGGAGATCCTAAGAATACAATTATCTGGAAATCAGAAAGCGAGAATTTTAGATAATCATCAAACCAATAAGTATGTCGTGAAGAAGAATGACGAAAATGCTGTCCGTGCTCAAATAGAAATATTTAATTATGTAAGGAAGAAAAAATATTAATTGAGTACATTGCATGCTATATGAGATTAGCTGCAATCGATATAGGTTCCAATGCTATCCGCTTAGCAATCGCCCGCGTGCAAGGCAGTCAACTTCAAATCAGCTATCGGAGCCGCGAGCCAGTTCGCTTGGGCAGCAATGTTTTCAGTGACGGAATGATTCATACCGAGATCTATGACGACCTCTGCTACGCTCTTAAGCAGTTTCAAAACCAGTTAGATAATCACAAAGTACGCTGCATGCGCGCTGTGGCAACAAGTGCGATGCGCGAAGCTAGCAACAGCCAACAAGTGGTTCAAGATCTTATTCGCGACACTGGGATTCATGTTGAGATTATATCGGGCGAAGAAGAAGGGCGACTTGTCGCCATCGCTATTGCTAAGAAGTTGGATCTCAGTAAAGGGCGCTATTTACTGATCGACATAGGTGGCGGTAGCATCGAGATTGTCGCCATCGTCGACGGAGAAATCATAAAAAAACAGAGCTTTGTAATTGGCATGGTCCGCGTTCTCGAGTTGGCTAAGACAGAGAAACAGGACCTTAAAGATTGGCTTCCACCTTTTGTGAAAAAAGAAGTTCAAGCTTTCTTGTCGGACTTGCCGACCATGGAAAATGCTGTTGGCACAGGTGGCAGTATGGATCGCTTTATCAAACTCAAAAACTTTGTTTCGAGCCACCCAGGTGAATACCTTAGCAACAAAGAGATGCAAAGTTTGCAGGAAAAACTTATGGCAGTCCCTTATAAAGAGCGAATCTTAAAGTTCTGCTTGAAGCCCGATAGAGCCGACGTAATCATTCCGGCCGCCATCGCAACTAATGAAATCCTAAAACTTGCCAAGTGCTCACAGATTTATTTTCCACAAGTGGGACTTAAGGATGGAGTTCTCTATGAATTGTTATCTAGAGATATCGTTTGAGAACGGGCCAAAGCCAATTGCATCAGTTGGTCTTGTGAAGAGATCGCGCCCTTTTTAGTCATCAACTTATAAACACCATTGCTATCGAGTTCCCAGCCCTCTTTTTGATCCCGCCGAGCTAACTCTAATATCTCAATAATACGACGACGCAAAGACCGATCCAAAATCGGTGTGACTACTTCTACGCGACTGTGTAGGTTTCGACGCATCCAATCCGCCGAACCAATCAAGACAAGCCCATCGGTGGGATCTTTGGCACCATTTAAGAAGTAAAAAATGCGCGAGTGCTCAAGGAAGCGCCCCACCACAGAGAAAACCTTGATATTTTCACTTAAGTTCTTAACTTGAGGCCGAAGACAACAAAATCCTCGCACAATCAGATCCACCGGAACACCCGCCTGAGAAGCACTGTAAAGAGCTTCGCAAATATCGCGATCTTCAAGACTATTAAATTTAGCCATAATACGAGAGGGGCGGCCCTTTTGAGCTTCCCTGCTCTCATTTTCAATTAAGTTTAGAAAACGTGCTTTCATATTCATGGGGGCAACCAATAGGGACTGGAATTCTCTTTGGAAGGAGCGTCCTGTGAGAAAATGAAAAAGCTGAATCACATCTAGTGTGATCTCTTTATTCGCAGTGAGTAGTCCCACGTCGGTGTAGAGTCGAGCTGTAGAACTGTTGTAGTTCCCAGTACCTATGTGACAGTAAGAAACGATTTCCTTTTGCTCTTGCCTAAGGACAAGGGTTGTCTTGCAGTGGGTTTTGAAACCAATCACGCCATAGACCACATGGATCCCAGCTTTTTCCATCTGTTGCGCCCAAAAAATATTTCTCTCTTCGTCAAAACGTGCCTTCAGCTCAACCAAACAAACCACCTGCTTACCTTGCTCAGCAGCACCAATAAGAGCCGAGATAATCGAACTTTTTTCGTTTGTTCGATAGAGGGTCATTTTAATTGCAAGGACCTTGTCGTCCTGACTAGCTTCGCGAATAAACCGCTCCACACTTGCCGTAAAACTCTCGTAGGGGTGATGAACGAGAATATCATTTTTTTTAATCAAATCAAAAATAGAGGTTTGATTATCTTGAAAAAGGGGGGGCACTTGAGGGTCCCAAGATGGATACTTGAGATGGGGCAAAGGCAAGTCTGTAATTTCTTTTAGTGATGTGTAATCAAGAAGCCCGGAGGTGTGGTAGGTGTCTCTATCATCAATCTCGAGCTCGGCCTGTAACAACTCGACCATCCATGGGTCAGCGTTCTTTGCCACTTCAAGGCGCACGACCTCTGCAAAGCGCCGTTGTCGAATCTCCTCGCTGATCATTTCTAAAAGATCTTCGGCACCTTCCTCATCACGATCTAAATCCGCATTGCGCGTGATGCGAAAAGGCATAACTTTAAGAATGTTCATATCGGGGAAAAGATCTTGCAGATTGTGAGCAATCACTTGCAATAGGGAAACGTAAGTCACACCCTCGCCCGCATTTTCAACTTCCACCCACGGGGGAAATATTTGGGGGACCTTCACTCGTCCAAAAAGGATCTCGTGATTCACCTTGTGTTCAAGCTTGATCGCCAAGGACAAAGAAAGATTAGAAATAAATGGAAATGGCAAAGCATTGTCGACGACAAGTGGGGTAAGGACAGGAAAAATATTGTGAATATAGTATTCGCTCAACTTTTGTTGTTGGGAAGGGTTTAAGTTTTTCCATTTTTTTAAATAGATTTTATGTTCAGCAAGTTCCGCAATAATTACTTTTTTATATGTTTGGGCAAGTTTATCGTAATCCTCGCTAATATGTTCGTGAATAAGATCAAGTTGCTCTTGCGGCAACTGGCCATCGTGAGAGGTTCTGGTCAGGCCAAATTGAACTTGCCTTTTCAACCCACCTACTCTTTTCATAATAAATTCATCGAGATTCGAAGAAAAAATACCTAGAAATTTAAGGCGCTCGAGCAAAGGGACTTGGGGATTCAGCGCTTGGTAAAGTACACGCCTGTTGAATTCTAACCATTGAATCTCTCGATTCAAGAATAGATCAGAATCGGAAAATCCATTCCTATTCAACTCCGTCACTGCCAATACTTTCAACCGGGCAGCCTTCCATTGCTTCAATGACCAATTCCTCTTCTTCCGGAGATTCGGGTTGCTTGATCACATACGCATGGCCATCATCATCATCTAAAGCAAAATGATCAGGTGCTGTCAGATTGCAAGCTGCACAATCAATGCAGGTCCTATCCACATAATAGCGGCCAGGAAGGTTGTCTGGATATTTGTCATTTTTGTCGGCCATAGAACCCGCTACCTTCTCGCAACGATGTCCGTTGGCAAGAGGGAGAATTTAGAAAATAGCCAAAAGAGGGCGTGAGCCGAGGCTAAACTCACAAATGTACTCACAAGTGTTGCGCGAAAAAAGGGCAAAGCCATTGTGTAGCAATCTAATAATCCAGACAATGTATAAGGGTAAAGAGCGGGCTGTCCCAGCCACCAGACACCAAAATTAGAAAGCAAAAAGAAACCCACCGTACCAATTAAACCCAAACCATAAATGTGAGACCATTTTCCCTGCGCCAGGCGCCCCAAGGCCACAAGCAAAAGAAGGGGTAGGTATGTGAGGGTTAGGCTTGAGTAAAGTCCCAAAAACAAATCCGTTAACATCATTGCTGATGCAGGCAATACAAATGAGAACCAACGCCCACGGCCAACAAAACCTGATAAAATAAAGAGAGCAAGGACTGGAGAAAAATTACTCTCGTGTGGAATCCAGCGCGCCCATACAATGAGACAGCTTATAAGGCCAACAACAGACAATAATTTTGCGTTTTTCATGAATCGCTCCTCTATGTCATTTCAATACCATGGCTGCTGCCTAGTCACAAGGGAATGGAAACCCAACACCTAGATTTAGCATCCCTGTGCTGCGCATCAAGACCCAACATATCAGGACAAATCTACGATCATAAGGCAGTCTCAAGAAACTGGGGATTTTGAGATGTTAAATTGGCTCTTTTTTACCACATTCATTATGTCTTTTATGTTCACTCTAATCGGTCTCCTCGTCGATGTAACCCTCCAGACTCAATACATACCTCAACTGGAGTCTCTCCAAAAAAAACAACAGCAAAGTCTCAAAACTTACTTTGAACTGAACAAGCAATTTGCCGACTCCCCTCTGTTCAACCAAAGTCGAGAGACTCAACTTTATCCTCTCAAAATATCCAAGTACATCTCCGATGCCCAAACCCGCCTGGTAGACATCGCGACTCGATATGCTGTCCTCACTCTAGGCCCCCACTGGATGGAAAAGCGTCATAAGCTTGCGGAAAATCCTAATGTCGAAAAATTTTTTAAAGATATCACTCAATACGACTGTTGGCCTCTTACGGAGAAGGAATTAACGGAGCTTGACCTCTCCCCCTCTGAGCTGATTGTCGCGGCCCAACTTCATCTGGCTCAAGCATATTACGCCAACACCACACCCTTGCCTCAAGCGCTGAAAAACGTACGACATTTGGCCAGACTTTTGATTGCAACAAGTTTCATGAATTGGAAGCGGGCCGGACTCTCCATTCTTGAAAAAGAAAAGGACTTTATTCAGTTCATCCGCGCTCGCAAAAATACAAAAGGTGGAGATTGGGATTTAGTTCCACAAAAAATTCTTCAGAACTATATAAAGCTATTGGCCATGACAGAAACATATTTGAGTGCCCTCAATACGCCACAAACACTCAAACAAGTTTTTTTTAACAAGGATCTCCCCATAGGTTTCTGTGCCGTCTTTCATAAAAAAAAGGGAGCGATCCAATGGGAGTTTGCCTTTTTGGCGCCCAAAGCTCCTTTCGAATGGAGTTTCCAAGAGTCGATAGACCTGATCAAGGATATCGAGAGAGTCGCCCTTGCCAAGTGCCCCCAACTTTCTGCTTTGACGAGTTCCGTTCCGCTACCATGGGCCCATAAAATTCCTTATTTCCGTCGTCTGTTCGCTCTTCACGCTACAGTTGGAAAGGGTCATTAAATTATTGGAGATCTTATGACTGAGAAAAAGAGATTTTTACACATTTGTCTTTCTGAAAGTTGGGGTGGTCTTGAAATGGCGGTCAGCCGTTGGAATCAAATCCTAGAAGAGAACGGACATCACAATCTCAATATCTGTACCCCCGAATCCCCTTTGAGTGAAGATCTGAAAGCTTCAGGTCATAAAACCATAGAATGGGATAGTGCCCGCTATTTCGCGCCCGATTTTACATATAAACTTCGCGCCCTCGTGCAAAAAGAAAAAATTGACGTGGTTATCATTCAAAATTTACGAGAACTTTGGATCGTTTCTCCCGCACTCTGGGGATTAAACAAAGTCAAACTTGTTGGCTTTACGCAAATGTTAATTGGAATCAAGAAAAAAGATCCTTTTCACAAGTTGATTTACAATCGCCTCGACCACGCTTTGACATTGACCGATTGGCAGCAGCAAGCTTTAAAACCCTACCTTCCCATACCTGCCTCGAAGTACAAAACCATACCCAATTTTGTGGATTGCCAACGCTTTCACCCGGGATTGCGCAGCGACGACTATCGTTATCAACTCGGTTACAAGCCCGAGCACTTTCTAATTGGTGTAGTCGGCAGAATCGATGAACAAAAAGGACAAATAGAACTATTGCAAGCCTTCCAAAGTATCCTCACCGACTTTCCGAACACGCGACTTCTTGTTGTCGGTGAACCAACTATGGGGGAGAGCCGCCAACAAGAATACTTTCTTAAAATTAAAGATTTTGTGAGAGATCATAAGCTCGAAAAACAGGTGCAATTTTTTGGGTTTCAAAAAGAACCCCATAAAGTTTTTGCAAACTTAGACCTTTTTGTCTTACCCTCCTACCGTGAAACTTTTGGTTATGTCGTTGTCGAGGCAATGGCAAGTGGCACGCTTGTCCTCGGAACCCAAGCCGGTGGTGTGCCAGAAATTTTAGGAGATGGTGAATATGGATTCCTTTGTGAACCTTCGCGTCTTTGTGGCTGATATTTTCCTTGCAATAGCTGAATATAAAAAGTATATGCCTGATACAAATGACCACAATAGCGCAATATTGCCCGAGATACGGATGATGACTTCGGTTATCAGTGTATAGAGTTCCTGAATGACGGTATTGCTGTGGTAGGTTACCACTGTCGTGACG
>JBGSNK010000054.1:0-6328 GCA_041739665.1 Bdellovibrionales bacterium | reverse complement strand
TGGTGGAGGTCGCTGGTTCAAATCCAGTCGGGCCGACCAACTTTTCTAGGTACCTGCTTCTTTTTGCAGAAGCACCGCGCATCGGGCTCTTCGGCTCTTCTCACTTAACTGTTGGTAGCCACCAAAACCTCAAAAGCACTTTAGAAAAATGCGACACAAATCAGTTATCATCTTATATTTATTGCAGCAGCCTATTAGGATCCTTCACGTTAGGCTGGAACTACTATTCGAACCCCAGATTGAAGTTCGTTTTATTTAAGACAATGCCAGGGCGAGGATTCCTAAGTTGAGGATCAGCATGCAGAGGGCTGGGACCGATTTAGTGAAAGGGTCCTTCACTTTGATGTGCATGGAAAGCGCACCGAGCATGAGTAAAGTGAGCAAAGCCGCGGCAGGGGGAACGAGTGCGGGTTCCATGATTCCGGCAAGTAAAGCCAAGGCAGCTAGGATCTTGAGACCGCCAATTAAAAAGTAAAACCACTCGGGCAAACCGTAAGCCAAAAACTCTTCTTTCAAAGTTTTTGCACGACCACCGCGATAAGCAGTGGCTTGCTTGTTGCGTAGCAACCACACGTTGACTAATCCTAAAGCCACAACAACTTGAATAGAGATAAGTATAAAGTTCATTAGTTGACCTCTTCTGGTGCAAGTCTTTCATTAGAGATGGCTATCTCTAGGGCTCATTCCGTGATTATATCAAAGAATGTTAACCTCTCTACAAATAGCAATCCTTTTCACTAGCATATCTTTTATCAGTTACGGAGCAAGCTGTTTATTCAGTCGGGCTATGCAACGTGAATTCGAGCGTTATCGTCTCAAAAAACTAAGAGTGCTCACAGGAGTGCTTCAGGTTCTAGCAAGTCTGGTGCTACTGCTGGGCCTTGTGAATCAAATTTTTGCCAGTTTGGGAGCTTTGTTCCTGAGCGTGATGATGTTAGTGGCCCTTTTTGTTCGTCTTCGAATTCGCGACCCTTGGCTCTCGATGATACCGGCCGCTGTTTACTTAGCCATCAATCTCTACATTTTGTTATCTACGAGCTATCACTTTTTTTAAGTTAAATAACAGAGCGTCTAAAAAAATAAAACCTACACTTTAGAGAATAATTGTTCTGGCAGGTGATAAGAGGCAAGCCCATACTGGTCCTTACTTAGATCCATTGGCCAGGGACCAATCTAACGAAAGGCGGCCGGCGCCGAAAATGAGTAAAAATAGGCAAGAACAAAAAAGTAGAAAATCTGTGCGAGCAGCATGAGCGGCCACCCAAAAACCCTCGTTGGTAAGAATTGGTAGCTTTGTTGTGTAGACGGCAACAATCATCACAGTTATGAGAGGCAAGACTGCCAATCGAGTCCAAAAACCAAAAAGAACAAAAAAGCCAAATATAATTTCAAAGGAACCTACAAAATGAGCTGTAACGGCTGGCCAAATAAAGCCAATTTGCTCAAAGCGGCCAGCACCAGTTATTTCGGGGCGGATAAATTTTTGTAACCCTTCGGTAATAAAAACTGCAGAAACAGCAAAGCGAATTATTAAAACCGATGTAAAATCTTGAGTTCGTAGTAAAGTCTTTTTTAAGCTCATTTTAAGATCCTTCTGCCAATTGTGTGAGACCTCTCCGTTATACAAAGAATAAAGGAGACTCTCAAGCACAGACTAGCTTCGAACAAGAACCGCTTGTTTAGGGGCGGTCACAAATTCTTTCAAGGCAGTTGGATGGTCGCCCTGCACTTCGTAAAAGGCAGCGCATAACAAGATGCTGTTTACCCGAGCAGCGGTAACCAGGTCCGATGGTTGTGCCCAAAAACAATTTGTTGAGAGAAGCGGCCACAGTTCCCGATTTCATTGCCACCCATGCGCTGACAGTCGGACGTTGAAACCAACCAAAGGATCTAAGATTATTGGTTTCAGTAGGTATAAACTCAGAGCGAGGAAAGCTGGTGATACCAGGAATATCCAAGACGGTGTTGGATGTGCGAAAAAACTGATTAAACTGGGCGGCCGATGTCTGAGCTGTACGAGCCACGAGTTGAGTGGCCAAATGGCAGCTTTTGCAATCGGTCGCACTGGTAAAGCTTCGACTGGGATCGAAGTTAGCTTCTATGGCCTCTATATTTAAAGGGCCATTATCAAGATGAGCAATGCTGGGTGGTCCGATGCGAGTTGGGTCACTTTGGGGGACTGTAAAGCCTTGGGAAATGGGGCTTCCTTGCAGAGCATTCAGGTTGTTGGCTTGCCAACGGACAATACCGTTGCTGTCGCTTTTAGCTTTAGCTTCAAAAAAGTTCCACTGCCCGCCGCCGGCTGACTCATTTGTCGCAAGAAAGGCCACAACTTCAAGGTGAGAGGGATCAGAGAATTTGACAATAAAATCCTTTACCATTTCACTAAAGGGGCCTATCCCACCTTCACGGGCGAGATCAGGATGAACTCCAAGTGGAGCTCCATTGGTGCCGTGCCGACTTGATTTTTTTATCTTTTGAAGTTCAGCCATTATTTCCGTTAGAACCTTGCCATCGCTATATGTGTAAATGAGATGAATGGCGTTATCCCCGCTAATGGGTTGGGCGACCAGTCTTATAGATATGTCACAAGTTTTAAAAACATCGCTATGGAATTCAACTCTCTCACCTGTACGCACCCAGGTGTCTTGGAGTGACACGTCACCATCTTGGCGAAGGCCAGCTCCACAATCGCCAATACGTGCACTGACGACTCGAACATCTTGACTGCGAAAGCGTGCCCATGAATCCGAGGGGGTAGATATTAAATCTTGTTGACCAGTCAAGGGGTTGGTCAGGCGAAATCCGGTGGGGCCGACGTTGGAGCGGCCCAATGAGAATTCGATAAGTGTGTCAACAACGTTTGTGGGGGGGAGAAGACTGTTTTCTCCGAAGCTGCCGGTGATAGGTAAGAGTTGATTGAAGTCAGGTCCCTGCAGGCGAGGCCATAGAAATGCCACATCGGAAACATCAAGAGGTATCCAGTCGTTTGAAGCCTGGGCGTTGGGTTCCAAGGGAATTTGTACAGCAGCTGGAGCTGGACTGTTCTTTTTACCGCACCCACTCAAGATAAGACCAATTAATAAAGTCGTGATTAACCACTTCATCCAAGTCTGACCATTGTTATAAAATTGTATATATCCCATTTCCCATATCCCTTTGTATAATTCGATCCGTGTAGATGTTTATTACATAGTGACATTTCTTGTAAGGTCGTTTGGAATCAATACAGGACTGTTCAAGCTTTAGACAATTTAGACTCTATTTACTTTGCTGAGTTAAAATCTAAAAGCTTGAACTCTTCGTATTTGAGTTAAGAGCCTGTTAAAAGTTGGCATTTGAAATCTTTACCATTCACTTACTCTCAAAAACCATGCTACTTGAAGCTCTACCAAGGGGTTGGTCGTTTTGGGGCTTTCAAATTTACTTACTTTTTTATGTGCTTTTTTATTCAGTAATCCTTTATGGGCGCAAGTTCGTATTATTCAGTGGACGGATGCTCATTCGTCTATCGAAACTATAAGCAAACAAGTTTTGGCTATCGATTATGCCGGAAAGGATTTTCTTCGTATCCATCCAAAAGGAGAAGTGATTATTTATGTGATCGGAGATTTTACCTCGATCAACCCTATAAATAACGAAGAGGGGGGATGGAGCTCTTTCGAAGCACTTCGCCTCTTACGTCAAAGGGGTTATACAGTTTTATTTACTCCGGGAAATCACGACGCCTTTGATTGGACTGTAAAAATTGATGGCGCCCAACTTTTCTTAAAGCAAATGCAAAGAATTGAAAGTTGGGGCGTTAAAATCTTAGCCAATAACTTGCGTAAAAAAACAAGGGCCTTCCAGGCATTGACGTCTCCGTCTTACGAACTCAAAACCCTTAATAAAAAAACCCATATTGTGGGCTTAACCTTACCCATTCTTATGACGAAGTCGAACTTAACAGAAGAGACGGCAAAGAGTTTGTTTGCCGAGATCGAGCCCTATAGAAAGACATTTCGTCGTGTTTTTCCAGAGATGGCGAGGAAAAATGTCGAGGCGATTATTTTTGGTGTTCACCAAGGTCATGAGAAATTAAAACGGCAAATCCCGATCATTAAAGATGTCATGCAAAAAAGAAATATAGAAATTGAAGTTCCCCTAATGTTAGGGGCCCATGACCATCTTGTAGCCTCTTATCGTCATAGCGGCACCCATTTTTCAAATTCGGGATCTTATGGTTCTTTTAACATCATTGACATCACAGCCCGGGGGCATTTACCTCCTGAGCAGATTCGCCATATACCAATGAATATTGAACAGGCCCGCCTAGTCCGACCCGAGCTGTTTCAGGCAGGACACTTGTATTTAAATGACATTAGTGACCAAGACGTTGAACAGACGCCTTGGTTGCGCAATTATCATCACTCGATCCAAAAACAAATTGAAGAGATCGAAAAAAGATTGCAAAGAGTGCGAGGATATCTGACTCGTCCCCTCGACGAACACAAAGTGCATATGAAGTCCGGGCAGTCTGAACTGGGAAATCTCTTGGCAGAGTCCTTAGTGCGTTGGGCTCGGACGAGTTTTTCACTACCTCCCCATATTCCTGTGGTTGCAATGGCGAATTCAAGTTCTTATCGGCGTGAAGAGGGATTGCCCGCTGGCCCTATAATTGAAAAAACATTGCGTGAGCTTTACCCTTTTCATACCGAGGCCACTATTTATCAGCTCCAAGGTTACGAGATCAAAATGATGTATTTTTCATTACGCCGCTTTTACGCCAATGGTGGTGGCGAACTGCACAGCCCTCAGCTGAATTTTGATTTTCGTGAAAATGGCGAAGAGTTGCAAATGCAACTCTCTCCGGGTGTATGGGCCCCGATCGATGAGCAAAGGCGTTATTATGTTGTTTTTGATGGTTGGCTTTCTGAGAATCGCTATGGTCAGGGATATCATCTAAAGGATTGGGAAGAAATACTCGCAAACAAAAAACCATTGGCTCTAGAGTCTTACCAGGATCTATTGGTGCGCCACTTTCCTCGAGTTATCGAAGCCCATCAAAATGGGCAATCTCTACATCCCTACAATTTGGGTGAGTCCGTTCAATGTCGTTTTCTATTCCATTAAAAAATTTAGAGAGTGCGGACACAGTTGACTTCGGTGTATGTCGTATTTGAAAAGTAGTCGGGATTAGGTATTCCCATATTGCGTGGATTGGTGTAATCGGTCGCTGGTAATCCCCAACTGGTGATATTGGGACAGCTTTGTACAACTTGGAAATTAGCTTGTGCCGTGATTTGGAAGTGAGCCTTTCCTGTTACAGTACTAGAACTGAACGGTCCCGTAAAACCATTTCCAATGGGAATGGGGCTGGCAAGAGCGGGACTTGCTAAGTTAATATTGAATCCACTAGGCACTCCATAAATCTGAGCAGTAACGGTACAATCATATATCCCGGGTTGAAGTCTAAAGGTGCTGCCGGCGAGGCTCACCACATTATTGCCCACATCATTTTCAATACTTGTTAGGGGACGAGGTGTATTGCCCACCGTGCAGAGTCCGCCACCATTCGGTTCTACAGCGGAGTTGGTGGCGGGAACACGATGAACTATTTGAAAGGGCTCAAAGCGCAGACGTTCGCTACGAACAATTTGAAAAGTGTAAAGATTAGGATTGATTTGCCCTAATATTCCCGACATATCGACTGGTCGAACAACAAAAGTTGCATCAATTATGACTTTAGGTTTGATACAAGTGGGTGTTTGGTTGGGGCAGCGAAGGGTGACTTCTAGATTGTAGCGATAGGGACAATCATCATTGCCGCTTGCTAAGTTAAAAGCATTACAGAGTTGTGCCTGTGGAGTTAGTCCTGAAGTGGCGGCGGTGCTATCGTAAAAGATGTTATTGAGTGAGTCTCGGACACTAAAATTGATTGTTCCAGGCGTCGCGCCTTCATGTACGCAGGCATTACCTTGAAGCACATTATCTTGCAAACATCCAATGGGTACAGCTCCACCAGGGGGATACTGAAGGACGGTATTGTTCCATGCATTGTCGTCGTTGAGGGTATTTTTAAGGTTATCGCGGAATTGGCTCAAAGCAGCTTTGACATCATTTTTTCTTTGAGTCTGAATTGTTCCGGTTAAAAGATTAGTCGTTCCAACACCGAGTAGACCCATGATCACCATGACAATCATGATTTCAATGAGAGACATCCCCGTTGGGCTCAGGAGTGCTCTAAAAAAATCCCTTTTTTTCCTCATTTTCAGCCCCTTACAAACTATTTTGTAGATTAAGTATATCAAAATATAAAAGTTAAAAAACCAAATATTCCCATAAAGGG
>JBGSNK010000003.1:0-6119 GCA_041739665.1 Bdellovibrionales bacterium | reverse complement strand
TGGTTTGCCCGAAGCCACTAAAATTTGTTCCTTCACAAGATCAATACCTGTAACACCTTCTGTAACCGGATGTTCAACTTGAAGACGAGTGTTCATTTCCATAAAGAAAAATTCTTTGCTTTTGTTATCAAAAATAAATTCAAATGTTCCCGCGCCGACATAACCGATGGCTTTGGCAGCTTTAACTGAAACACGCCCCATCTCTTCACGTACATCTTGAGGGACAGAGGGGCTTGGACTTTCTTCTATTATTTTTTGATGACGACGCTGAATAGAACATTCGCGCTCATAAAGGTGGACCACGTTGCCATGCTTGTCTCCAAAAACCTGAATCTCAATATGTTTGGGACTAGTAATGAATCGCTCCATATAAACGATATCGTTTTTAAAATAATTGAGACCCTCTGAGCGAGCCGCCCGATAAGAGCTCTCTAATTCCTTAGGCTCAAAGACCACGCGCATGCCTTTGCCACCACCACCAGCTGTGGCCTTGATCATAACTGGGTAACCAATTTTTTCAGCCACACGATGAGCCTCTTCTATTGTCTCGACCGGTCCGCCGCTTCCGGGGACAGTCGGAACCCCTGCTTTTTTCATCAACGCAATAGCTGACAATTTGTCGCCCATATCGACAATGTTTTCTGGAGATGGACCAATGAATTCAATGCCGGCCTCTTTGACCTTTCGAGCAAAATCGGCGTTCTCACTCATAAAGCCGTAACCAGGATGAATGGCGTCGGCACCTGAGTTCTTGGCAACTGTTAAAATTTTTGTGTCATCTAAATAGGATTGATTACTTGGTGCGGGCCCAATTTCATAGGCCTCATCGGCCAACAAAACATGCTGACTATAGCGGTCGGCCACACTAAACACAGCCACAGTTTTAATGCCCATGTCCCGACAAGCGCGAATCACTCGAACAGCTATCTCCCCACGGTTGGCAATTAAAATCTTTTTAAACATAACCAAACTCCTTAAAGAGGAATGTTTCCGTGTTTCTTGTGTGGATTAGAGTCTCTTTTATTTTCTAACATATCCAAAGACTCACAGATTCTTCTGCGTGTCATTGAAGGTTCAATCACTTCGTCAATGTAACCCAACTCCGCGGCCACATAAGGGTTGTTAAATTTATCCTCGTAATCTTTGGTGAGCTTCATGCGCTCGGCCTCAGTATCCGTGGCCTTGTTAATGGCTTCGCGAAAGATAATGTTCACTGCACCCTCGGCCCCCATCACAGCAATTTCGGCCGATGGGTAAGCTAAATTTACATCACCACGCAAATGCTTAGAAGACATCACACAGTAGGCGCCACCATAATCTTTACGCGTAATCACAGTCACCTTGGGAACCGTGGCCTCGGCATAGGCATAAAGGAGTTTGGCGCCGTGAGTGATGATACCCTGCCACTCTTGATCTGTTCCCGGTAAGAAGCCTGGAACATCCACAAAATTAACGAGAGGTATATTGAAGGCATCGCAAAAGCGAATAAATCGGGCCGCCTTTTTACTGGCATCTATGTTCAAGCAACCGGCCAAAACTTGTGGCTGGTTGGCCACAATTCCTACACTGCGACCATTGAAACGCGCAAAGCCAACAACTATGTTCGCTGCATAACTCTGATGAACCTCTAAAAAGTAGCTTTCATCGACAACTTTTTTAACTAACTCTTTGATGTCATAGGGCTTGCGAGAATTCTCGGGAATAAATGTGTTGAGTTCTTCTACAGATCGATGGGGATCATCGCTGGTCTGGATCTTAGGTGGATCATCCAAATTATTACTTGGCAGGAAGTTGAGCATTTCGCGAATCATAAGCAAACAGTGTTTATCATCTTCAGCGGCAAAGTGAGCCACACCAGACTTTTGATTGTGAGTTGCTGCACCCCCGAGTTCTTCTTTGCTCACTTCTTCGTGGGTTACAGTCTTGATTACATCTGGGCCAGTTAAGAACATATAACTGGTGTCCTTCACCATAAAGATAAAATCAGTAATCGAAGGACTATAAACTGCGCCGCCAGCACATGGACCCATGATCGCGCTGATTTGTGGTACAACTCCCGATGCCATCACATTGTTTAAAAAGATGTCCGCATAGCCACCCAGCGCCTCAACTCCCTCTTGGATACGAGCTCCACCCGAGTCATTGAGACCAATGATGGGAGCGCCATTTTTCATGGCCATCTGTTGTACTTTTAAAATTTTATTGGCCTGAGTGCGAGACATACTGCCACCAAAAACTGTGAAGTCTTGGCTGTACACATAAACTAGCTTGCCATTTATACGACCATAGCCAGTGATCACACCATCGCCATCGATCTTTTTGCTAGCCATATCAAAGTTTTGGCAACGCTGAGTAACAAAACGATCTAGCTCAACAAAGCTGCCCGGATCAAGAAGTGTGTGAAGGCGCTCGCGGGCTGTAAGGCGACCCCCATTTTTATGTTTCTTAAGTCTCTCGACGCCACCACCCTCTTGGGCTTTCTGGTTGCGCTGCTCGAGTAAGTTGAGTTTCTCTTGATTGATATCCATAAATTTGCCTCTTAAGGATGCAGACGTCCGTAAAGTCTCGGGAAGGGAATGGTTTCCCGCACATGGGGAAGGCCACAAATCCAAGACACTGTTCTCTCTATACCTAAACCAAAACCCGAATGGGGGAAGCTGCCATAGCGGCGCAAGTCACGGTACCAAGAGAAGTCGTCTAAGCTTAAATCATGTTCTAAAATCTTTTTTTCTAAAATCTCTAAACTCTCTTCTCGTTGACCGCCACCAATAATCTCGCCGTAACCCTCTGTCGCTAACAAATCACAACTGAGGCTGTAGGTTTTGTCCTCGGGCTCTTCCTTCATATAAAAGGCTTTAATTGCCGTCGGAAAATGGTGCACAAACACGGGCTTTTCAAACTGGCTGCTGATGATAGTTTCATCGGTCCCACCAAAGTCATCGCCCACGATAAACTCAGGATTTTCTTTTTTAATCATGTCCGCCGCATCTTTGTAGTGAATGCGTGGAAACGGGGCTTTAATAACCTCAAGTTTGCTCAGGTCGCGACCCAATGTTTCGAGCTCCTGTTTTCTATTCGTAGAAACACGCTGAACAATATACTCAACAAACTGTTCGGCCAGATCCATATTGTCGTAAAGGTCGTTAAAGGCCACTTCGGGTTCGACCATCCAAAACTCAATTAAATGACGGCGAGTTTTGGACTTCTCGGCGCGAAAGGTAGGTCCAAAGCAATAAACCTTTCCAAGTGCCGCCGCAGTCGCCTCCATATAAAGTTGTCCACTTTGGGACAAAAACGCTCTCTCATCAAAGTACTGGGTTGAAAAAAGTGTCGACGTACCCTCGCAGGCGTTGGGAGTGAATATAGGAGCATCGGTATTGGTAAAACCACGGTCATCGAAAAAAGAGCGGATAGCTGCGACAAGCTCAGAGCGCACTCGCATAACTGCATGTTGGCGCTTGGATCTTAACCAAAGGTGGCGGTGATTCATTAAGAAGTCGACGCCATGCTCTTTGGGGGTAATAGGGTAATCTTGGGATCCAGAAATGATTTCAAAACTCTGGGCCGCTAGTTCGTAGCCGCCTGGGCTGCGGGGCTCTTCTTTGACCACGCCGCTGACTTTAACGCTCGCTTCTTGGCTAAGATTGGTAAAATTCTCGAAAGACTCCGTATCACATTCGCCATCAAAAAAAGTACACTGGCAAAAGCCGGTACCATCTCTTAAAATCAAGAACTTGATCTTTTTTGAGCCGCGGGTATTGAACACCCAGCCTTTGAGTTCAACTGTTTTTCCGACGAACTTGTGAAGCTCGTCTATATAATAGCGCACGTTTAGCACTCCCCTTATAAAAGCAAGATGGAGCACCATACCGACTCTTGGTCCGCGAAAGCAAGTCTATGGATCTTCGCTTTAAGCGGCGTATAAACTTTTAATTCTTAAAACCCGAGAAGACCCATCGCGCGAGGGATGTTCAGTGCTCCGCGCGACTGAACAGGATATGGGCCCTCGGTGACGCCGCCCATTAGCGCTGCTTTGATTTCCCCGTATGACGCGCCGGGCTTTTGAGACCAAAGAACCGCCGCCGCTGCTGAAACATAAGGGGCAGCCATGCTCGTTCCATTCAAGGTGACCACACCATCCTGAATACCATCTGAATCGAACTCTTCTGGAAAAGTGCTCGCAATGTTTGCTCCTGGCGCCACGAGGTCGACCAAAACCCCGTAGTTTGAGAACTGGGCTGTCTTATTATCAAAGGTCGAAGCGCCCACTGTAATCATATTGTCTAATGAAAATGCGGCTGGGTACTCGGGCAGTCGACTGATGTCATTTCCGCTATTTCCCGCCGCCACCACAAAAAGAATGTTTTGTGGAATAAGAGCCTCGATCTCATCCCTTAAAAGTGTGGAACAAGCTTCACCACCCCAGCTGGCATTGATCACTTTTACCTTTCTTGAAGCGGCATAGCGAATGGCATTGAGGGCGTCGATAATTTGTCCCCCACCATTCCGATTTATAAAGTTCAAGGGAAGTATTTTAACCCCTGGTGCAACCCCCAATATTTGGCCCACATCGTGGCGTGCAGCAATCACGCCTGCAACATGGGTCCCGTGCCCTGTGTAATCCGAGACGTCATAGGTGTCTGCCACAAAGTCATAACCAAAACGATCATCAACATAGCCATTGCGATCATCATCAACGCCATTGATTTCCTCTTGTTCATTGATCGCGACAACACCCTCAAGCTCTGGGTGGCTTCTATCTAGGCCCGAGTCGATGACTGCAATGGTTATATCTGTACCCAACTGGCTCTTGCCCCAGGCCCAATCCGCTTCAGATGAATAAGCGCCCCAATTTATTTCTCCGCCCCAGCCGCGTTCCAATATTTTTTCTTCAATCTGAATACGATAATGGGGTTCTGCTTTTAAAATCTCGTCTTTATGGTCATTGATGAATTGGCTGAGAAAAACATTCTCATCAGTGGCTCGCTCAACAGACACCTTGCCGCTTTGCCAATAAACTAAATATTCTCCAGGAATCTGCTGTTGATCACAGCCTTCGTTGCCAGATTTTATAAATTGGCTTCCCGCAGGTGAGGCCTCTTGTTTATCACAGCTAACAATACTGCTTGCCAGCAACAAAACTGGCAAAAGCTTTTTTAGAACATCCATGTTCACCTTTCGCAAAACGCATCCTTGCGCTTCAAATATTATTATAAACTTATTCTTAGGAAACCCGAGTCCAGCTCTGCAAATCCGCCAGCAAAGGCTGCCTTAGCAGGGCTTCACAGAAAAATCCCACACAAAGTCTATATTTAAAAGTTACCTTCATGACACTTTGACTCAGACCTTCGTCTCCAAACTTTTGATTGCCATTATAACGTGGGTTTGTCTTGCCACGGGCACTGTCTAAATAGGTTTTAACTCTTGGTTTTAATTTTTAGTTGCCACAGCTTCTGAAAGTTCCGTTTACCTGCGAAGACTTCTGGCGTTCAGGCAATGAAAAATTGATGTGACCGCGGGCAGATTCATGCCAATCAGCAGAGGAAGCGGCGCCACCGCCCCTGACTCTCATAAAATCCAGGCAAACTCCCTGCAACCGCACCTAGATTCTTACCAACCAAAGACAAGCTCAGCACAGCTCCGAATCACAAGATTTAATAACGATTATGAATAACAACTATGAACAAACTTATGATGGCCGGAGCAGATTAGAATCAAGTTGTTTAAGGAATTCTCCCCCCCGTTTGATACCGGCCTAATGTGATGAGCCTCCAAATATCTTTTAGATGAACACCTTTTTCCATTTGAGTCGACATAGGCACATTGGCCTTTATCGCGAATTTGCAGTTGGTGTCGCAATTGTGCCGAAATAACTTTTCGCTTTTTCTTGTTTGCACGTGCACAATTTTTGTCTACATCGCGGCATTTTTTATCTTGTTTGACTGGCAACGCTCCTTGCAACTTTCCTTTCATCTTTAGTCTGTAAGCCTTTTTTAAGGGATCTCGTTTTTCAAGATAAACGGATAAGACTTCTTCTAAAGTTTGTTCTAAACTCAAGTTTTTTTTACAACGTTGAGACTCAAGATCCTGAGCCCGCCTGATCTTGAGCATGAGCTTTT
>JBGSNK010000074.1:0-4923 GCA_041739665.1 Bdellovibrionales bacterium | reverse complement strand
CTCCTTGGTGAATAGTTTGTCGCAACAAAAATTCTACCTAAGAGCCTTGTGGCCGTTATCTTTTTGACTCAGCGTGTGCAACAGTTATTCGAGAAGACCCAAAATAGCATAACATAATTAAGTACTTGTAGTCTCATAGCTGGGACTACCTGACTTCGACTCCGCCACTATTAGAAACTCTGAATGAAAAACCAGAGATACATTCTAAATGTTGAAGCAAGCCATATTTCATACCGCCAGCATCAGACTCCAAAATATTTTTCTAACGATTTATCACAATTTCAGTACTTTAATTTACTAAAGTCTAGCTTGGTGTCGGCCCACCTCAGTCACCATGATACTATTTATTAAAACCTAATTCTCAAGGCTATCGGTGAATATTTTCAGAAATATAATCCTTATTTTTATCTTTCATCTACTGTGCAGCTCGACGCTATTTGCAAATACCTCTTTCGGAGTGATTACCCGTTTTGCCTGGAAGGCTAAAAAGGCTTGTATGCTTAGAGAGGCGCTCGATCTCAAAAAAGATGGTTTATCTAGGAACTCTTTGATGAATCACGGGGATGAACTACTCAATTGCTTGCCGCCTGAGTCTGGCGAAAAGAAAGCATTGAAACACTTTGCCGATATCATTGGAGTTTCAAGCTATAATTCTTATGGGCTCATTCGAGGGGCGAACGAGGGAGTTATTAATCATTTCCAGAAGATGCTACAAAATGACTCATGTTTCGAGAATGATCTAAAGAAATTTCACAAATCGATTATGCAATCAAATGAGGAAGCTATAAGTGATATCTCGAGATTGTTGAACACTCCCTTGAAAAATCGACCCTCGTTGGGGGCATCTGCTGGCAAGGGTCACTTCAAAAAATTTGAGCCTGGGTGGATTTGGAAGAAGGCTCTTGAAGTTTCAAATGGTGATGCCCAGCGAGCTCTGAGCTTGATCAATGTATGTGGCAATGACGATGTTTTAACAAAACCAATTAATTTTAGTTCAGGTGAACAGCTAAATTGTGCTGCCGTGACTTTTGGTGGTTACTTTGCCCCAGAATCTCTTGGAGAAGGCGTCGATATTACTGAAAGTCTAAAGAAGAAAATTGTAGATGTACAATATTCGAATAAAGGTTCTACTTACGCCCCTGCAAAGTATTATCATGTTTACAATAGTGCTTTCATGGCTTGTGAGTTAATCAGTAAAGGGATGGCAGCCAATGATGCCGAGGATATCAATGCTCTCCTCGCATCTGCCTACCGAGCAACGAGGTTAAAGGAAAGGGTCGCTGAGGTTGAAGGCTTTCAATCGACTTATGATCAAAAGAAATCTAACGGCGAGCTACCCGGCAACATAAGTCTAGAAGACTTCGTTAGAAATGATAGGCGTGAATTTTGGCTCCAAATGCATGGTAACTCTGACCCAGCTAGAATCAATCGACTTGTCGAATCAGACACTGAAAGATTAGATGCCGTTTCATTAATCAAGAGATGGGAGCTAGGCTCAAATGTTCCCATCCTCGGGATTCCACTTTACACAAATTTGAAAATTTCTACTAAGAACCGAAAAGATATTCCTAGTGGGTGGTCAAAACAAAGATTTGATGATGCTGTCAAAAGACTTGAGACATTTATTGTCGATTCCGATTGGTCGACGGCACAGGCCCGTGTCGGGGCGAGCTTTGCGACAAAGCACTGTAAGAAACAAGAAGATAAAGCTATAAGCAAAAACTGCCAAAGGGGTGCAGTGCCGATAATTAACGAGTCCACCAAGAGTGGAGTCGTGCAATAGCATATCTTGGGATGAGGTTTAGAAAAATTGTCATTTTGTGAGTCAGGATGTCCGACATTGTCGTTATTTGTCGGAAGAAGGCAGATAGTGAGTCATGGCTAAGTTAATAAAATTATTAAATATTTAGAGTTTTCAATTAGTTGGGTACGGCTGGGAAGCTGTCCCCCCTCCTCCGCCATTCACAATACCGGTACCCTAGAATACCCGTGCACCGGTATTCCTGTGTACGGCACTTTTTGGCTCTGTTCACTTAACTGGATCTTCGGAAATCTTTTTTTCCTCTTTGAACCGAACCCCAACTTACTTCCGCAGCGGAAGTGGCTTTCCCATTGATTTGTCTTCTTGTTTATCCCTCAAATAATCCTTCATGAAAAAAAGAGGAATTGTGTGCTGCGCCCACTTAAGACGTTGAATAACTGGTCCATAAATTGATATCTCATCTCGCCGTTATGGCGACCATAGGGTTTCGATTTTTTGAAATAGGAGTGGTTGTAACAGTCGACCAACAGCCAGAATACTTGATATCGGTTTTTAGATTTTAAATACCTAAGAAGGCCAGCCGATTCGGCCTTGTAAGACTCCATCCGCATAGATATGATAAACAAATTAGATCTTGGGGGTTCCATGAAAAATCAGCGAGGATTTTCATTGCTAGAGCTGATGATTGTTGTTGGAATGCTGGCGGTTCTTCTTACTATTGCTGTTCCATCATACAGAGGGTTCAAGGCAAGGGCTCTCCAAAAAGAGGGCTTCGCCTTGTTGAGCGCTTACTATATGGCAGCTCATAATGCTAAGACTGATTTTGGTTTATTTCCTGGAAACTTTGTGCAGACAGGCTTCCAACCCGTGGGGCTTCTGGGTTACCGCTTACAGGTTGGCGACAATCCCAATAATGTGAATATGATTATAAATGACGATGTCTGCGTGAGCACCCAGGCGCTTTGTGATTGTGCGACAAGCGGTGGACCGCCTTGCCCGGGCTTTAAGACCTGGCAAGAGTCACCCGTTGGAGTATTAGGCACGAGTCTTGGCCCCTTCGATGCCACCCTGCCCTGCCCCGTTCTTGCGCCTGCGGCTGGGCCGAATACAGTTACGGACGGGACTTTTCAAGCGGTAGTATCCGGAGTTATTTCTACAAGATCTGGAAAAGCTGATCGTCAGACAATGAATCATTTAAAACAGATCGCGATCTGTGAAGATGGCACTCTCTAAAGAGTTGGCCACATTTAAGAGGCCAACTGTTGTCTGTAGAATTCGATTTTTTTTGGATTGGTTTCGTGCTTGAGACAATTGGCAAAAGCTTCTTGGGCGCGTTCTTTAAAGCCCATGCGATTGCAAATAAAGCCAAGCAAAGACCATGCTTTCACAAACCCTGGTCGCTCCAAACAAAGCTCCTCGATTAACTGTAAGGCATATTGAGGGTTCTCGTTTTTCCAAAACAAATGATGAGCCAATGAGTACTGGGCCAACTGCTTGACAGAGTTTTTGTCGAGAAGTTCTGTCAATCGACTGCGACCCGTGGAGTAATCACCTTCTTGCAGATCATTTAATGCTAAAAAAAGAAGGTTCCACTCGTCGCTATCCGGCAGGTGGCCGTTGTAATTTTGAGCCTGCTTAACCCAAGCTTTGACCTCGCTAAATTCTTCGCATTCTTCAAAGGCTACTTGTGCTCGCAATAAATAAATACGGCAATCATCGGACAGGCAATGGGCCTCTCGAATGATAAGTTGAATCAAATCTTTGCAGCTAGACAATTCGCCACGTGCAAGCAAGCCTTTAAGCTGGACGAGCAAGGTTTCTGGATTGGAATGACGTTTTAAAAAAGAACGGGATGTCTCGTAGATAAATCCAGATGCTTCTGGCTCGATAAAGGAACATAGTTCCGCATGCTTGATCCCCATTTTTCCCCCCCCGGAATGGTTCTCCCCAAATTTAGTGCCAGTATGGAACCGGCGCTGATTAGGTTTTCAGCTTGGACCAGTGAAATGTAAAGCTATTAATTATTATAGTGATTATAGCATTTAATTGTATTGAGAGAATAGGCTCCTTGGACTCGGGTCCTGCGCCGAGAGCGGTAAAATTCTAAGTAATTTCAGCATCTTGCGCAACCATGTAAAGATTACACAAGAAAAAGAGATCATGCATGGGGTTAATTTCCCACAAAGCGCTGAAAATTTTTTATAAACAATGGGAAAGTCATTTAGAAAAAGTATTCGCAAAATTTGTGGGGAGGCCCCTTTGAACTTTTCTTTTACCTTGCCAGTCCTTGTTCTCACAATTGTCTTAACGGGCATTTGCTGGCGCTGGCTTAAACATTATCAAGAGTTGGTGAAATTGCGCGAGCGTTTCAACCAAAAAAACGAAGAGCTGCAAAACGAGCAAGAGAAAATGTCTTTGTTTAAAACAGAAATTAAGTCCACCTTTGAGGTTGCGGCCCAAGAGGCCATGCGCGGCTCCAACCAAGAGTTTTTAAAACTAGCTGAGTTGACATTGTCCAAACATCAACAACAGGCGAGTCATAGTCTTGAGCAAAAAAAGACAGAGATAAATCATATAGTAGGTCCTTTAAAAGAGACCTTGAATCAGTTCTATGGCGAAATTTCGAATATGGAAAAAGAGAGACAAAGATCTTACGCTCTTGTCGAGAGCGAAATGAAAAAAGTGATCGAGAACAGCGCCGAGCTCTCTAAAGAAACGAGAGCCCTTAAAGATGCTTTAAAAAAGCCCCATATCCGCGGGCGCTGGGGTGAAGTGCAGCTCAAGAACTGTGTGGAGCTTGCGGGGATGTCCGAATTTGCCGACGTCAGTTTCCAGGACGTGAATCACGAAGACGACAAGCTTTTAATTCCAGATATGATAGTGAGAATGCCCGGTGGGCGCAGTGTGGTTGTCGATGCTAAAACTCCTTTGGATGGTTTTTTAAGTTCCTTAGAGGCAACGACTGACCTTGAAAGAAACACACACATGGTGCGCCACGGAAAGCAGGTGAAAGAGCATATTAAAAAGCTCAGTCTTAAGGCTTATGGTGAGCGCCTCAATGACAGTGCCGACTTCACGGTTCTATTCTTGCCCAATGAATCTTTTCTTTATGCGGCACTTGAAACCCAACCCGATATTGTTGAGTATGCTATGGAAAAGAA
>JBGSNK010000050.1:0-33808 GCA_041739665.1 Bdellovibrionales bacterium | reverse complement strand
GTCCTCATGGATAAGATTCGTAAATGGGATCTGCCGGTAAAAAGTCATATGGCAGAGCTCAGCCCAGATGTGATGGATCAAATTCGTCAAAGATTAGAAGAAGAGACTGGTGTTAAAAAGAAAACCACCAAGAAAAAAGTAACAAAAAAAGCGTCTACTAAAAAAGCAACTGCAACCAAGAAAACAACGAAAAAGAAAGTGGCGAAAAAAGCGGCTCCAGTAAAGAGTGCTACAAAAAAAACGACCACTGCTAAAAAGAAAACAACTAAAAAAACGGTTATTCGTCGTAAGAAATCCGAAGTTGAAGAGTTAGCCGCTGCCGAAGCAGCTGCAGCAGCGGCCGCCGCTGAGGCAGAAGCTGTTGCTACTCCACAAGCTGAAACAGCATTTCAAGTTTCAGCGGAAGCCTCATCCCTCGATGCTTTAAACACAGAAACTCAGGAAGCAGCGCCATTGGCTGCCTCCGAGGTGCCTAAGATTGAGGAGGAGAAAAGCGAAACCGAGACTCCGGTTGTATCGGCTCGTAAACGCGAAGTCAGAATGACCGATGGTGGTCCGATTAGTGGAGTGAAGTCTGAGAGACCTCGCCGCAACATCGTTGGACGTATGGACCTCAGCAAAGTTGAAAAACCTGGGAGCAATCGTCCTCAAAAAACCAGCACTCGCAATATTCGTACTGGCTTTGTGATGGCGGAGGCTCCTGAGATGCCACCATCTCAAGAGGACTTAGATCGCTTTGGCAATCGTAAAGATAAAGACAAGCGTAAGAAAGTAGTCCCAGCACCAGGTCCCTCAAAGAAAGACACTGAGTCGATCCCACCTTCTTTCGTTTCATCTGAATTTAAAAAACGAGAAGTTGTTTTCCAACCTAAGAAAAAGAAAATTGCGACCAACACCGCTGACTTTAAGCGAACTCAAATAACCATGCCAGCAGCTCACAAGCGAGTGGTCAAGGTTCACGGAAGTATGAAGGTCAGCGATTTAGCTGATGCTATGGGTATTAAGGCCCCTCAACTCATCAAAGCGCTGATAAAAAGTGGTGTGATGGGCAATATCAATACCGTCTTAGACTTTGAGACCATTTCACTCATCGTGCCGGAGTTTAATTTTGAAGCCGAAAACGTGCTCAAATCCGATAGTGAGTTAGTAGAAGCCGCTGCCTTTGGGGATTTGAACGCGGATAAAGTTTTTCGCGCCCCTATTGTCACTGTTATGGGTCATGTGGATCATGGCAAAACAACACTCTTAGACAACATTCGAAAAGCAAGAGTGGCTGAAGGTGAAGCCGGTGGCATCACTCAACATATGGGTGCCTATCGTGTGAAAACCTCAATTGGAGAGTGCACATTTATAGACACTCCTGGGCACGAAGCGTTTACAGCTATGCGTGAGCGGGGTGCTCATTGCACTGACATCGTAATTTTGGTGGTGGCAGCAGACGATGGCGTTATGCCCCAAACGGTAGAGGCCATCAGTCACGCCAAAGCTGCGGGCGTTCCTATCATAGTTGCTATGAATAAAATGGATCGACCTGATGCAAATCCCGATAGAATTAAACAGCAACTCGCTGAATACGAATTAGTCCCAGAAGATTGGGGTGGCTCGACTCAGTTTGTACCTGTTTCCGCTCTTAAGGGCGAGGGAGTTGACGAACTACTTGAACAAGTCAGTTTGCTCGCCGAGATTCAAGAGCTACGCGGCAATCCTAAGCGTTCTGCTACCGGAGTGGTGGTTGAGAGTCGTGTTGAAAAAGGCAAGGGCAACGTGGCTACTTTACTTGTTCGAGATGGAACATTGACCGCTGGTCAATATGTCGTCATTGGTGAAATTGCATGCCGAGTTCGTCAGCTTTTTGATGAAGCCGGCAAGAAAATTGATTCGGCCGGCCCTTCTCACCCCGTCGAGGTTATTGGTTTACCGCAAAGCCCTTACGCCGGTGATGCATTCGACGCCTGTAAAGACGAAAAAACAGCGGAGACTATTGCTTTTCAGCGCTCAGAAGAAAGGCGCAAAGAACGTGAGGCTAAACAAGCGGCGCCAACGAATTTAGAAGAACTTTTTTCAAAAGTGAAAGCTGGAGAATTAAAGGAGCTGCCAATTGTTTTAAAAACGGATGTGGCCGGTACGGGTGAAGCCATCCGCTCTATGTTTGATAAAATTTCGACTGATGAAGTGAAGATCAAAGTGATTCATCATGGAGTCGGAGGGATTAGTGAATCTGACGTGCTTTTGGCAAACACGGCTGGAGGTTTCATTGTTGGTTTCAACACGCGACCTGACAATTCGGCTCGTGCCGCTTCAAAAGAGCGCAACATTGAAATCAAAACCTACTCAGTCGTCTATAAATTGATGGACGAGATGCGCTTGGCTATGGCTGGTCTTTTGGATCCAGACATAGTGGAAAAAGCTCTTGGGCGTGCTGAAGTCCGCGATGTTTTCACTGTTCCAAAAGTCGGAACTATTGCTGGAAGTTTTGTGGTCGATGGAAAAATTACCCGCAACTCTCTTCTCCGTTTGGTGCGCGACGGAACTGTCATCTACACCGGTAAGATCAGCAGCTTGAAGCGATTTAAGGATGATGCTAAAGAAGTCGCCTCAGGCTACGAGTGTGGTATCGGTATCGAGAACTTCAATGACCTCAAGGTGGGAGATGAAATCGAAGCCTATCATGAAGAAGAAGTGGCTCGTGAGCTTTAATGTCTGAGAAAAACCGTCGCTTACAAAGAGCAGAAAAAGAGATTCGCGAAGTGATCTCGACCTATCTGATGCAAGAACAAGCGGGGGGCTCTGAAGAGCTCATCGCTTTAACTCAGGTTTTGGTCAGCCCCGATTTACGCAATGTGAAAGCCTTTGTTTGTGTTATTGGCCAGGATCAGGTCAGCGAAGCCACTCTGAAAGTCCTGCAATCCCATGCTCCAGAGATCCAAAGTCTTTTTAACTCTCGGTTTCGAATGAAGTTTTGTCCCAAGATTCAGTTTGTGAACGATCCTTCAGTACAAATGTTAGCTAAGATTGATCAGCTTGCAAAAAAGGATTCTTGAGTCTCTTATGTCAGATGGACTGCTGCTTGTTGATAAACCCGAGGGAATGACTAGCCATGATGTGGTTGCCCAGTGCCGCCGACTCTTAGCTCGTAGAGATATAGGCCATGCCGGCACTTTGGACCCTTTGGCCACCGGACTGCTTGTCTTATTGGTGGGGCAGGCCACCAAACTTTCCGATTATATATTGAACGGGGATAAGGCTTATATCGCTCGTATGCAACTGGGAAAAACAACTGATACGGACGACATCACGGGTGCTATCCTCACTGAAAATAAGGTTCCAAGTCTTTCGAAAGCCAGTCTGGAAGAGGCGATTCAGTCCCTTTCGGGTCCTTTGCAATTAAAGGTCCCCATTTACTCGGCCGTTAAAGTTAAAGGGCGTAAGCTCTATGAAAAAGCTCGCAGTGGAGAGGTTGTCGACCCTCCAATACGAACTATGACCTTTCAGGATGTGAGTCTCCTGTCCTTTGAAAATGACAGTGTTGAGGTTCAATTTCGTTGCAGCAAGGGAAGCTATGTCAGGGCCTGGGTGCGAGCTTTGGGCGAGATTTTGGGGTGTGGAGCCACTATGACTGGTCTAAGGCGCATTCACTCCAGCCCCTACGATTTAGAAGCGGCCCTGTCTTGGGATGTTCTGCAGAAGAGCAGCAGCGATGAAGCGGGATCCATTTTTAATCTCAAATCTTGGGTTCCGCTGGCTCAGACTCTGCCCCTTTGGCCCTCAGTTCGAGTTGAGGGTATGGACGAAAAGCTGATTACCAATGGCCAAATTCCGAAGAGGCTTGAGCGCTTCCTTGAGCTTGAGTTCTGCGGAACGAAGGATCTACAGGGGGTGAAACTGATCAGTCGGCGTTCTGGGCAAATGCTTTGCCTCCTGGAGCACAGGCCTCCTTTGAGCTTCAAAATTCGTCGAGTCTTTCCAATCAAACATTGACCATTCATTGTCATTCCCATAAGTTACGCCCTTAAGCTTCAGTCTGCGAGCCGCCATTAGCACGGGACCCATGAGGCTTTTTAAACCCTAGAGGAGGACGATAATGGCTCTTTTACAAGCACAAAAACAAGAAGTGATTAAACACTTTCAACGCAAGGAATTGGATACTGGAAGTTCAGAAGTTCAAATTGCTTTGCTCACTTACCGTATCAAAGAACTCACCGAGCATTTTAAAATCCATAAAAAAGACAAACACGGACAACGTGGTTTGGTTCATCTTGTGAGCAAACGTCGTAAACTTTTGGATTATCTCAAGCGCAAAAACTTGAATAGCTACACCACATTGATCGGTGACCTTGGTATTCGTAAGTAAGTCTACGTTGTTAAAAACAAAATTGAGAAAAGTCATAAATAGATAAGAGAGAGGTAGAGATGAAACAGTCGGTCACTTTGACCCTGGGGAACCAGAATATAGAAATCGAAACAGGAGTTATGGCCAAACAAGCCGATGGTTCCGTCGTCGTCAAAGCAGGCAACAACATTGTATTGGTGACAATTGTTTCCTCCAAAAGAGAGTCCGATTTGGATTTTCTACCTATGACTATTGAGTATGCTGAAAAGTATTATGCTTCTGGAAAAATCCCAGGTGGTTTTTTCAAGCGCGAAGGACGTCCCTCTGGCGATGCCATTCTCAACGCCCGTTTGATCGATCGACCTCTGCGCCCCACCTTTCCTGAAGGTTACAATAAAGACACTCAGATTGTGGCGACAATCCTAAGTTACGATGGGGAGTATCCAGTTGAAATTTTGGCCAGTATCGGTGCTTCTTGCGCGACCCATATTAGTGATGTTCCTTTTAACGGACCAACGGCTGCTGTTTTAGTGGGGCGAGTTGATGGACAGTTTGTGGCCAACCCAACTCGTACACAACTGGAGAAATCAGAAGTTGAAATCATCGTCGCGGGAACTCGCAACGGTCTTTTGATGGTGGAAGGTGAAGCCACAATCGTCGGCGAAGATATGATCTTAGAAGCTCTTCGCTTTGCACACGAACAAATGAAGCCCATTTTTGAGGCCCAAGATAAATTGCGTGAACTCACAGGAAACACTCCTAAACGTGATTTCGTTGCCTTCAAAGTAGATGAAGATTTTCGCACAAAGGTTACTCAGTTTGCTGAAGCAAGAGTGGCTGCTGCCCTTGCAACTCGCGATAAAGGTGAGCGTTATGCGGCCTATGATGCCATTAAAAAAGAGGCGGAAGCTGAATTCATAACATCTCTTGAGAGTGGTCCTGAAAAAGACCTGCGTAAAAAAGAGCTTGCTATCGTGATTGGCGATTTAAAATTTCATATTTCAAGAAACAACATCCTTAAGAAAGGTGAGCGCATTGATGGGCGCGACCTCACGACTGTTCGTCCAATCGCTTGTGAAGTGGGCCTCTTGCCTCGCGCTCATGGTTCTGGTCTTTTCACTCGAGGTGAAACTCAGGTCCTCGGTGCCATAACGCTAGGTACAGGTGAAGATGAGCAAACTGTAGATAGCCTCAACAGTTCTTATCGTAAAAAATTCTTTTTGCATTACAATTTCCCCCCTTTCTGTGTTGGTGAAACAGGGCGGATGGGCGGACAGTCTCGTCGCGAAATTGGTCATGGAAATTTGGCCGAGCGCGCGCTTAAGGCTGTTCTTCCCGATCACGACAAATTTCCCTACACTATTCGTATGGTGGGTGAAGTTCTTGAATCCAACGGCTCTTCGTCAATGGGGACAGTGTGTAGTGGAACAATGGCCATGCTCGATGCGGGTGTTCCAATAAAAGGTAATGTAGCCGGTGTGGCCATGGGATTAATCTCTGATGGAACAGACACAGCTGTGTTAACCGATATCTTGGGTGATGAAGATCATCTCGGTGACATGGATTTCAAAGTAGCTGGAACTCGCGAGGGTATTAGCGCCATTCAAATGGATATTAAAATCGACTCCATTCCTTTTGAAGTCATGGAAAAAGCATTAAACCAAGCTAAAGATGGTCGTCTCCATATTCTCAATGAAATGGAAAAAACCATTTCTGTACCGCGTGGAGAGATTTCTGAATTTGCACCTCGTATTATCTCTATTAAAGTGAAACCTGAAAAGGTTCGAGAAGTGATTGGAGCCGGTGGAAAAGTCATTAAAGGTATTGTTGAAGAAACCGGTGTTAAAATTAACATCGAAGACGACGGCACCATTCACATCGCTTCAACTGATCCTGAGATGAGCAAAAGGGCCGTTGCTATTATTGAGGGAATTTGTGCCGAAGCCGAAATGGGTAAAACTTATAAAGGTAAGGTTGTTAAAATTGTCGACTTTGGTGCATTTGTCGAAGTTCTTCCTAATACTCAAGGTTTGCTTCATATTTCTGAAGTTTCAAATGAGCGCATTCGCAATGTGAGCGATCATTTGTCAGAGGGCGATGAAATTGATGTGAAGGTTATCGAAGTGGATCGAGCCGGAAGAATCAAGCTTTCTCGCAAGGCTTTGCTTGAGAACTAGTCTGGATATCAATGACCTTTCGTAAAACCACTCTGGCCAATGGGGTCAGAGTTTTAACTGAACGCCACTCTGAATCACGCGTTGCTGTCGTTGGCTTTTGGATTCAAACCGGAACCCGTTTTGAAACAAAGAAACAAGAGGGTATCTCTCATTTGCTGGAACATATGGTTTTCAAGGGTACTGAGAAATTCTCTGCCTTTGAAATTGCCCAGAGTCTTGAGGCTCGTGGTGGCGATATTAATGCTTTCACTGGACGTGAGCACACCTGCTTTCATACGACATCTCTCAAGGAAGATTTAGACTTAAGCATCGAAGTGCTCTCACAACTTTTTGCTTTCGCAAAATTCAAAGAAGAAGATTTTATCAAGGAAAAAAGAGTGATCTTACAAGAGATCCTTATGGCCTCTGATGATCTTGAAGAATATGTCTTCGATCTCTTTTTTGAAAGAGCCTTTCCTAAGCATCCATTGGGGTACCAGATTTTAGGTTCTGTGGACTCTGTCCAGGCTCTCAACCTCAAAGATATCCAGGCTTATTATGATCAGCACTTTGTTCCAGAAAATTTAATCGTATCTGTTGTTGGCAGTGTGGATCACGATGAGGTTGTGAAAAGTGTTGAGCTCCACTTGAGTGGAAAGAAATGGGCCACTCATCAAGTGCTCTCACCTTCTCCTGCTCCAAAAATCCAAGCCTTCCAAGATTTCTTTCAAAAAGACTGCGAACAATATCATATATTAGTTAGCTTTCCGGCTTGTCGCTACACCGACCCCGATCGCTTTAACGGCTTTGTACTCAACACAGCACTGGGTGGAGGCATGACCTCGCGCCTCTATCAAAAAATTCGCGAGGATAAGGGCCTAGTGTATTCTGTTTTTAGTATGCTCAACACCTTTACTGACACCGGTCTTGAGACGATTTATGCAGGGACCGAAGAAAACCATGTCTTAGAGGTGATCGACTTAATCAATCAAGAGGTAGACCGCGTGGCAGAGCAGGGCTTGAGCGAGCAAGATATAGATTTGTTTAAAACTCAGGCAAAGGGTCAGATCATTATTGGTTCAGAGGATATCGATAGCCGAATGAATTCCATTGCCATCAACGAAATGGTCTTTGGCAAATATCGCGCGGTCGACGATGTGATCCGAGATTTAGAGGAAATCAACCGAACTTCATTGCTGAGATATATTGAAGAAAAGCTCAAGAAAGAACAAAGAAGTCTCTTTGTTCTCGGCCAAAAGTCAATAATTTCAAATATTTAGGGCGGATTGATGAACATTTTCATCATTCGTTGGCTCGTTCCCAATAGTCTGCTAAGAACCTGTTAAAGATTAAAAAGAAGGGTTTGCGGGCTTGAATTTAATGGCCTCGACCCAGAGGTTTTATGACGACAAAATGGAAAGCGCTGCCCCTCATTTTTTTTATGGCGTCTGTTCTTTTGATAGGGACTCACTCTTCTCAAGTGAGTTCTCTTAATTTAGGTTTAAGCCAAGCTTTTGGCTCTGTGAGTTCGACTTACTTCGGTTTTGGACAGGCTCTCAACTTCCAGATTTTAGATGCCGATACTCAAGCTCAGACACCCCTTAACCTGAGAAGTGACTACCAATTTCATGCCCCTCAAAAAGGAGCTATGGCCCGTCTATGTGTGGGAGCTGACCAGTATTTCGATGGAAACAGTCGGTTGGGGCTTAAAGGGCAAATTCTTAAAAGAGAGCTTACCCACGCTTTAGGGGCTCGCTCCACTCCCATGCGCCATCTGTTCTTTCGCAATAACTTTCCAAAGATGGAGCACCTGTGCCCGCGCTTTCAACTGTTCAACGATGATCAGAAATTGAATTTTTGGATATGGTATATGGCCGCCCTTGCCCGAACAGAGAGTGATTGCGGACTCAACACTTACAATCCCAATGACCCTAACGGAGTCTCGGTTGGGGAGCTACAAATTCCCGCCAGTTGGAACAATCGAAGTTGGCGAGGTGTTCGCCTAAAGGGGCAAGAGCGACACTCGGGAGGTTGCAACGCCCTGGGCGAACCTGTTACCCCTACAAGTTATAAGGATTCGAACCCACCTGCCTTTTTAATGGCTAATATCGATAACAATCTCACCTGTGGAGTAGAGGTGCTGGCAGGAGTTCTGTGCGGTTTTTATAATGATCCGGCAGAGACATGTCGACCTTTAGTGCAAGCGCCCTTTGGACATGGATTCTGGCGGAAACTTAAAATTGACTTGTCGGGGCCGATCATTGCCAATATACAAAGGTTTCCTTTATGTCGCTAAGATACGTCCTTTGTTTTTTTATCATTCAAATTTTTTCTATCAATTTGCTTGCGACGAATAATTCCCATGAAAAGCAAGTGTCTGCCAGCGATCAGGACATGAACAGTGTAGATTTGACTTTTGCATCAGGGCATTACTCTCTTGAAAGTGGTAAGGCAGGCAGTTGTCCAGATGGTGAGTTCACTGGGGGAGACGGTTTTCTTGTTGTTGGGGCCCATCAAAGAATTGCCCACATCAATAAGGGTCCTCAAATCACTGATAAGGAATGTCACGAAGTGCGTGAGGCCAAATTCTACAGAAAAAATCTAGATTTCACTCAACTTGAAGATTGTGGTGAGGACTCTGTACATAAGTTGATTTATTCTTTTCGATTTTATCAGACGCCAAGCAAGGCTTACATCGATCTTAATATTAAAAGCTCATCGCACTCGGGAAATGGGGTAAAGGCCCTTAGTTCCTTGCCCTGTTTGTACTCTCGAAGTCTGTGAGTGCTGACTATTCCAAGCTTTTATGAATTTCTTTTTCAAGCAAATCCAGATCTTGAGGTTCTGTAATCAGGTTCCCATAGGGTCTTAGTATCAACTGAGTGATCCAATAGATTAAAAATAAAGAGTAAACACCGATCATCAGTCGTATGGCCACTTTCTTTGGTATTTCAAAATTTTCTACTAAACCAATGATCATAAGTATTGCCGAGAGAGCAATACCAATCAGGTCTGATGGCGGAAAGAAATAGGCCGCCAAGTGAAAAATAGCAAAAGGGATATGTGCAAACAGAACGAGTGTGAAAACGCGTATAAAATTGAGAGTGCGATTATAAAGAACTTGAAAGAAGTAATAAAAAAACAAAGAGACTAGGGCTGTTGCTACGACCGCAGCGGCTAAAGAGACGATAACATTCAGTATAGATATCGCAAAGGGTGCCAAAAGATTTGATAAAATCACGGATGTGAGGCTTAGGCAAAACTGAAATATGATGAGTGTTTTCCACTCGATTGTTGGCAGTGTGCGAATTTGTTGCACCGGATTTTTTACCAATGCGATTAAATACTGGAAAAGGGTTTGCAGTTGGTTACGAGTATCTTGCATCAGAAGTGGGTATCGATTCGAAAAGCAAGATCAACAGAGTTTTGATCGATACTTTCACTGATCATTGCTGTCTTAAAATTAAGGTCGGCTCCCACACTGATAAAAGAGTTAATATAACTATCAACTCCGACTGTGAACAGGCCACTGGGTGTTTTGTAAGATGCTGAACCGAGGGGTGTCTGTAAATCCAGAAAGCGCGAACTCATCCCGAATCCCAGACGCATATTCCAGTTATTGCTCAGAACGGGCTTATAAAGACCTTTGAGACTAAACTCTCTCAGTCGAATATCGGTATCCTGATTGTTGAGGCGACCGTAGTTTGCAAAGGAACCCTCGATTCCCCATTTTGGAGAGAACACATCGACCCCAATATTGATGATCAGACCACCTTGATTTTGAAAACTTGTTGAGGAAAGTGGGGATCGACTAGGGTCATAAAAAGTTTGTGAAGCTCCAAGGCCGATATGAGCCATGGAGTAGCTTCGTAAACTCCCTGTGCTTTGTTTCTTAATCTCTTGGTTGTCATTGCTGTATTTTGACAGTTTATCCACGATTTGATCGTAACTTTCAAAATCTGCGAAGGCGTTCGTAGAAAATGCGATGAATGTCGTTAAGAAGAATAAATATCTCATAGCCTTATTATATGTCTTTATATTGAGAAGAGGAGCTTTGTAGAGAGTCATCTACTGATTTAAGCCCTTTGTAGGGTTTGAAACGAGGAGCAGCATCTGGACTTTCGTAGCAGGCTGAAATGCCTGACAATAGCTATATGTTATTTAAAAATTCTCACAAAGCTATTTGTCGATTTTGTAAGCTCAGTCATAGAGTGTACACAAAGAGAGAGGTTTCATTCCTAGATACTCTCTTAATGCTCTTTATAACCGGTCTGTTGGCTTTTGCGATTTGGGATGGGCCAGATTTGCGCTCTATGTTCCTCTTTATGGGGATGGCATTTACAGCCCAAGTCAGTTTACGAATGCGTTATCGTGAGAGTGTCAAATGTCCCCATTGTGGGTTTGACCCAATTGCCTACAAAAAAGATCCAGTATTAGCTGCACAGCTTGTGAATGAATTTTTAGAAATTAGAAAAGACAACCCCAAATTTATGTTGAAGCCAAAGCCGCAAATTAATCCCATCTATCTAGGGCGGGACCAAATGTTAGCCTTGCGAAAATCAGAGAACAAAGACTTAAGTGTTAGAGAAGAGAAAAATAAAGAATTGGCGCCCCAATCCAATTCTGTTGAGCGCCAACTTCTGCAAGAACTTTAAAAACTTAAAATTCTCAAGGTCAGATCCACTGGAACGCTAACGCTGTTCCCTAGGCCCTCTGCTATCGAGACACCTTGATAACTGTAGGGAACTCCAAGAGTGATACCCTCTGAGACAATCACTTGGTGATTGGTTCTTAGAATATTGTCACTTGTGGTTAGAGTTTCATTACCAGCACTATCGCGAATTAAAACTTGTGAGGTGGCAGGGATATCTGTTTGCCAAGTAATAATCGCCGATCCATTGCCAGAGTCTACTGCACTAAAGTTTGTGATTTTGGGCGTTTGACCTTGGTGACAAGGGTTGTACTGAGCCATATAAGGCAGTCCCCAGTTGTCAGCTGCTATGGGGCGCCAACCTCGGGCCAACATATCCAAATAGGGCTGTTTGGGCTGAGAATCACCGTTGTAGTCAAAATAGCGATCATTGCCTAATTTTCCGCATTCGGACTCTGCTACGGTCTGATCGTTCACTCGACGCCACATAGGGATTAGAGCAATATGATGACGCGGCCCTTGAAAATAATCTAATACAACGTCGTAGTTTGTGTTGCGATCAAAATAAAGAGTTTTTCCACATCCCATGCGAGTGGGGTGGTTCACGTCGTTGTTCACGACTGTGACTCTTTCTCCATCTTCGTGAATCACACTTAAGATAGAGCCATCATCGGATAAAAGAGCCATCTCATAAAGACCCTCTTCATCCTGTTCTGCCAATTTTAAAACGGATTTAAAGCGTAAAGCAAAGTACTCCACTAAATCCTGTTCATTGTCATCTTGAACAACTCCGCCAGTTTCCTTAGGAAAACCCTTATCAAAAAGTCGTGTCGGGATATTGAGCTCTGAGAAAAATAAGGTTTGATCCGAACGATGCCCTTGCTCTATATAATCTCCCACATGATTATAGCGGGGTTGAGAAGAATCTAAATAAAAGAGTTCGGCGATCAGTCCATCATAAATACCTGGATTGGTCGGTGAGCCCATGGGGTCACAAACCAGTTTGTTAAGACTATATTGATTGACGTCAAAAGGATGTAGATTTCCCGTGGAACTGAGGCCGCTATTTTGGGCGAGAGAATCATCCTTTTGAGTTGAAAAGGTGCCAGGTGAACAAGCTGCAAAGACGGTGAGGCAATAACCTGCGAGCCCTATTTGGAAGCTCTTTGAGTGCAGAGTTTTCATGAATCCTCCTTTGTTTTTGGTTCATGACACTCCTTGTAGTATACGGTGGACTAGATAAAAGTCTTGCTATTTTAGCTATTTATACAAATTTGGGGCACTAGAAGTTCAACACAAAAACTCAAGATGGCAAGGTCTCGCTACAATATTGACATTTTATTTTCAATTTCAAGTGCAATGCTCCAGACTGCGGCAATCTTCTTTTTTTAGGAATCGGGGCGGGAGTCCTTTATTCTCTGGCCGGAATCAGCTAGAACTTCAAGCTATGAAAAATCTTGTTATCATTCCGACTTATAATGAAAAGGAAAATATCCTGCCCTTGATATCCGAGATTTTTCTACAAGTGCCAGAAACTGAAATACTTGTTGTTGACGATGGTTCGCCCGATGGTACAGGGGCTGCGGTTCAAGATTTTATGAAAACAAATAGCAAAGTCCACATCTTAGAAAATTCGGGTAAAGGTGGCTTAGGTAAAGCCTATCTGCAAGGATTTGGTTGGGCTCTTGTTCAAGGTTTTGATTCCTGTGTCCAAATGGATGCAGATTTCTCTCATAGGCCACAGGATCTTAAATTAATTGTACAGGCTTTAAAGTCCCATCCTATGGTGATTGGCTCCCGCTACATAACAGGGGGAGGAACCGTCAACTGGTCTTGGTACAGAAAACTGATCAGTCGTTTTGGCAGTCTCTATTCTCGACTGATACTCGGTTATCCCGTGCATGACTGGACCGGAGGTTTCAACGGCTGGAGAACCAGCCTGCTAAGATCTTTAGATCTATCCAGTATTCGCTCTGAGGGGTATAGTTTTCAAATTGAAATGAAGTATCGTGCCTTACAAAAAGCTTTTACTCCTCTTGAGGTTCCAATACGTTTTGAAGAAAGACGTGAAGGAGCCAGTAAAATGAGTCTCGCCATTGTTATCGAGGCCTTTTATCGAGTTTGGCAAATTCGTTTTCGAGTGTGATCTATGGAAATTAAACAACTCAAGACAGATGTTATAGATAAAATAGCCGCAGGAGAAGTTGTTGAGCGACCCTCTCACCTTCTTAAAGAGTTATTAGAGAACAGTCTTGATGCTGCTGCAGATCGCATTGAAATTGATGTTGATGAGGGCGGTAAAACTTTATGTGTTTTAGACAATGGTAGAGGAGTTCTGCCAGCCGAAATTCCACTTGTTTTTGCCAGGCACGCCACCAGTAAAATTTTAGAGGCCGAGGATTTGTGGAAGTTAGATACTTTTGGTTTTCGTGGGGAGGCTGTTGCCAGTATTTCTGCTGTCAGCCAGTTGGACTTTACCAGTCGCCACGAAGGTGAAGAGCAGGCCTTCCGAGTCAAATCCGAATTTGGTCAGTTAACTCCGATTATGGAGGCTTCTTTGCCTGTTGGCACTCGGGTACAAGTGACTGGGCTTTTTAATAATATTCCAGCTCGTCTTAAGTTCTTAAAGTCTGATTCAGCTGAACTGACGCAAATTAAAAATGTTGTCAAAGCTATGGCATTACAGCATCCCCATGTTGAGTGGAAGCTCAAAAGTAAAGGTAAGTTGGTCTTTATTTTTCCGAAAACGGACAGTCTTCTAGAGAGAGCCAAAGTTGTACTTGAAACCGATCGTCTTTTTCAGAGTGATTTTAAATTCGAAGATTTTCATGCCACAGTTATTTTTTCTGACCCTTCACAGGTGGTTAAAGTTTCTCGTCAAATTTGGATTTTTGTACAAAATAGGTGGGTGCAGGACAAAGGATTGCAAGCTGCTGTCATGGAGGCTTACCGAAGTCTTTTGATGCATGGTCAGTATCCCATTGCCGTCGTGTCTTTACAGTGTCCGGCCGATCAGGTGGATGTGAATATTCATCCGACAAAGTCACAGGTAAAGTTTTTAGATAGCAAGAAAGCCTTTAGAGCTGTTTATCATGGACTTCGCGAGGCCATAGAAAAGGCGCCTTGGCAAAAGTCGACTCCTAAGGCAGAGCGCACATTCAATGCCATTGAAGAAAACCAAAATTTTTCTGACTCCGCGTTCGAAAAAGTTCATTTCAAACAAAAGTCACAATCTTTACGTCAAGAAACGAAGCCTTTTGTGAATGGGCCGCGAATCACCTTGCAGGACTGGAAAAACGAGGCCCTTGAACGTGAAGGTCTGAGCTCAAGGGCAGACTGTCAATCACATAAAGAATTCCAATTCAAATCTGAGACTTCACCTCTTGAGAGTCGTGGATTTTCTATATTTTCCGAAGCCGAGCCGGCGACCTCATCATCCTATTGGTCCCAGTTGCAAGTTATTGGGCAACTCGACCTGACTTATATTATCGCACAGGATAAAGATAGATTCGTCTTGGTGGACCAACACGCAGCTCACGAACGAGTGGCCTTTGAGCGTTTGATGCGAGATTGGAATTTGGGTCAAGTTCCCATTCAAAGTTTGTTGATTCCGTTGGTTTTAGATTTAGACTCTGACGAAGTCGAGACCCTCCTTGGCATGAGCCCTGACTTGCAAAAGATGGGTATTGAAATCGAACAAGCCGGCCCAGAGAGTGTCGCAATATCCAGCCTTCCAAGTTATATTAAAGAATCAGGTTTGGTTGAGGCGCTTAAAAAAATTGCCCGTGAAGTGATTGAGCAGGGTGGTAGTTTTGCCATGGAAAAAACTTTAACTGACATTTTTGCAACCATGGCCTGTCATTCTGTGGTGCGAGCTGGTCAAGCTTTAAGTTTGCAAGAAATGAATCAACTCTTAAAAGATATGGATGAGTTTCCTCTTTCTGGCTTCTGTCCCCATGGTCGCTCTGTTTCTCTTGAGTTCACTTTTGCGCGCTTGGAAAAAGATTTTGGCCGCCGAGGTTAAGTCCTGTTTTATTGCTATTCTTGGTCCAACAGCCTCAGGAAAGACGGACGTGTCCTTGCGCTTGGCTCAACAGTTTTCTTGGCCTATTTTTAATTTTGATAGCCTGCAAGTATACAGAGAACTCAGTATTGGAACGTCAAAACCAACTGTTGAGGAGCGTACTCAAGTACCTCACTTTTTATTTGATTATGTTTCCTTTCCACAAAAAATGAGTGTGGCTCAGTATCTTAAAGATTTGAAAATCATTTTTGAAAAAAAAACTATCAACAACGGGGTATTTGTAGGTGGTAGTGGTTTTTACTGGCAGGCCATTGAAAATGGGCTTTACCCCGAAGCCAACACACCTGATGAGATCCGTAAAGAAGTAGAAGACTGGATCCAAACAAAGGGCTATTCCTATCTTTATGCGTGGATGCAGCAGCGCGACCCCCAGGCCGCTCAAAAAATCAGCGAAAATGATCATTACCGCATCAGGCGCAGTGTGGAGATCCTAAAAAGCCAAAATCGTAATCTTGCCGACTTACAAAAAGACCTAGACCAGAAAAAGACAGAGTCTTTAATCATTCCACCCCATCATTTATTAAAAATTGGTATTAAGTGTGAACGCGACAAACTTAGAAATAGAGTGAGGCAAAGAACACAGAAAATGATAGAGCTGGGGTTTGTCGAAGAAGTGCAATCTCTGGTCAATCAAGGCTTGCAAGATTGGGCTCCATTGAACAGCGTCGGTTATAAAGAAGTTATTCAGTTTTTGAAAGATGAAAAGAGCGATCTTGTCGAACTTCAAGAACAAATTGTGACCAGTACTATGCAGCTCGCAAAAAAACAGATGACATGGTTTAAAAGAGACGCCGAAATCCTATGGTTCGACTGCGACGGGGTGGATGAGATTCCTAAAAAGGCTTTAGCCTGGTACCAGTCGAAGATTCCCTGATTTGATTGACTGATCTGTTAATCCGCGTATTATATCAACATGAAAAGCATGACTGGTTTTGGCAAGGCTCATCTAGAAAGCCGTGAAGTGGCGATCGAAGTCACTCTTAAGTCTGTCAACGGTCGCTTTCTAGAAATTCGGTTCCACGGGCCACGTTTTTATGCTCCACTCGAGATAGAGATTAAAAAAAGAGTCAGTCAAAAGTTATCAAGAGGAACCTTGGACTTCTCTATAGTTCGACGACCTTTGGTGAGTCGTGAGCAAGTCACCTTTAATCAAAATTTAGCTAAAAAGTGGCTAGATGGTTTCAATCAATCGGCAAAAAAACTAGGTTTAGAAACATTGAAGGATCCTCATCTTCTGCTTCAAATCCCCGATTTCGTTCGTGTGGAAGAACCTGATACAATCAGTGCGTCTGAGAAAAAGCTGCTCTTTCAAACTATTGAACAGGCTTTAGCAAAGCTCGAGCAAACTCGCCATAGCGAAGGTGCAGCCCTTAAAAAAGGAATTTTACGCGATCTAAAAAATTTAAAGTCTGAAATTTTAGCGATAAAAAAAATGAGTGCAAAAATTCGCCCTGATCTTGAAACCCGATATTTAGATCGTATTCATAAAATTAAGAACTTACCCGATGTGGATCCACAAAGACTGCTTCTTGAAATCGCCATACAAGTTGATAAGTGTGATATTGGCGAAGAAATTGTCCGCTTAGAAACTCATATAGATGCTATTTCATCTCTCCTCAACGAGAAAGCCTTGCACGGTAAACGTTTGGATTTTTATGCTCAAGAATTATTGCGAGAGGTGAACACTATTGGTTCCAAGAGCACCAGCGCCACACTCACCAAAAGAGTGATCCAAGCCAAAAGCTGCATTGAGAAATATCGTGAACAGGTGCAGAATCTCGAATGAGTCAGGTGCGTATGATCCTTATAGCTGCACCGAGCGGCGCTGGAAAAAATAGCTTCATGGATAGGGCTCTCCATGACTTCCCTCAATTGGTGGACATTATCACTTACACCACTCGTGAGATGAGGCACGGGGAAGAGCAGGGTAATCCCTACCATTTTGTAACTCGTGCCGAATTCGAAAAACGCATCCAAGCTGGCTTTTTTGTGGAGTGGTCTCCGGTGCACGACTCGCTTTATGGAACTTCGCGTCAAAGTCTGCTAGAGGTTTGGTCCCAGGGTAAAGTGGCCATTATGGACATTGATGTGCAAGGAGTTGAAAAGTTTACGAAGCTTTATAGCGACGCCATCAGCATTTTTATTCTGCCCCCCTCCATTGAGGAGCTTAAGAGGCGCATCCTGGGCCGTGACAAAAAGGCTCCGGAAAATATGGAGTTACGTTTAAAAAACGCCTCCCTCGAGATGGAGCAAGCTCACAAGTACGACTACCAAGTGGTGAACGATGATTTTGAGAAATCCTATCATCAGTTCAAGAAAATTCTTGAAGAATTGCTGAGATTTGAATAGTTTAAGCCGTCTAAGAGGTGCCCTATGGCTCGAGTCACAGTTGAAGATTGTTTAGAAAAAGTGGATAACCGCTTTGCACTTGTGCATTTGGTTTCGAAAAGAGCCAAACAACTCTTAAAAGGTTCACAACCTGTGATCACTAAAGTTCGCAATAAATATGTGGTAACGGCTCTTAGAGAAGTGGCCCATGGTCTTGTTCAGTTTGAAAATGCCGAGTCCCTTGCGGATCAAGACGAAGGTCTTGACGGCGACAACATTCATTAATTTTTTGTGGAAGAAAGCAGAGTATTTTCATTCCTCTCTTCCTAGCCATTTATTTAAGTTCTACATACAGATAGCCGACAAGCCTTACATCCACATGTTTCTCCTAACTTATTGGAGGAACTTATTGGAGCACAGAAAAATCGTCCAGTTACATTCGAACGTTGAATGTCGTTGGGGGAATGGAGAAGCTGGCAATTATGTCGAATGGCATAAACGCACCGAAGCATGAATTTTCAAAGGATCTTTTGGAAATTAAGCCTCTGTGTGAAAAGATTTTATCTTATTACACCAATGCAGATATTGATCTGATAAAAAAGGCTTATTTATTTTCAAAGAAAGCCCATGAAGGTCAATTTCGCAGAAGTGGAGAGCCGTACATTTCTCACCCAGTGGGTGTCTCGGAAATTCTTGCTGATTTAAGATTGGATTTGCCGACTATCATGACCGGTCTTTTACACGACACTGTCGAAGACACAAATGTGACTCTTGAGGATATTCAACGAGAGTTCGGGCCCGTGGTTAAAGATTTGGTCGATGGTGTAACTAAAATCACTCAACTTAGTTTCAAAAACACTCACGATAAACAGAGTGAAAACGTGCGCAAGATGATTGTGGCCATGGGAAAAGACGTTCGAGTCATCTTGGTGAAGCTTGCTGATCGCTTGCACAATATGCGAACTCTAGGGCACATGGCTTACGAAAAGCAGTTGCGAATCGGCCAAGAGACTCTCGATATTTACGCCCCCCTCGCCAGTCGGTTAGGAATCAGTTCTATAAAAGTGGAGCTAGAAGATTTAAGCTTCCGTTACACCGAGCCCGATCGCTTTTACGAACTTGTTCAAAAGGTGGCTAAGAAAAAGAAAGAGCGAGAAAAGTATATTGAAGAAGTCATGAAAATACTCAACGATGAAATGGGAAAGCGCTTTAAAAATAGTTTTAAGCTACAAGGTCGACCTAAGCATCTTTACTCTATTCATAAAAAAATGGTCGCATCGAATTTAGATTACGAGCAAGTTTATGACGTTTTAGCATTTCGAATTTTGGTGAGTTCCATACCTCAATGCTACGAGGTTTTAGGCCATATCCACACTCTCTGGAAACCCGTGCCAGGTCGCTTCAAAGACTATATAGCGATACCAAAGGCTAATAACTATCAAAGTCTTCATACCACTGTTATTGGTCCTGGTGCAGAACGCATAGAGATTCAGATTCGCACAGAAGAAATGAACCTTATTGCTGAAAGTGGTATTGCTGCTCATTGGAAATATAAAAACTCTGGTAAAGTTGATATTAAGCTTGAAGAGCAAATGGAGTGGTTACAGGAGCTTGTCAGCTTGCACCAACAATCCGGTTCCTCTGGAGAGTTTTTAGAAAACATAAAAACAGATCTTTTTGATTCTCATATCTATGTTTTCACTCCAAAAGGGGATGTGCGCGAATTTCGCGAAGGTGCGACTCCCATTGATTTCGCCTATGCCATTCATACGGATGTGGGTAACAATTGCGTTGCGGCTCGGATCAATGGAAAAATGGTTCCACTTCGCACACGCATGAAGAGCGGTGACACTGTTGAGGTCATGACCTCAAAAAACAAAACACCATCTAAAGATTGGCTTAAATACTGTGTGACCTCGAAAGCAAAATCTAGAATTCGTGCTTTTATCCAAGAGGAAGAGAGAAAAAGAGCTCGTGAGATCGGGGCGGATCTTCTTGAAAAGGAAATGCGCAAATATGGTATGAGTGCGCAAAAAACATTAAGTGACGAATTGATTATGGAGAACGAGGAGTTGCGCAAATCGGGAGCTAATGATTTGGAAGATCTTTATGTGCGTGTTGGTTATGGCAAAGTTCTTCCTAAGCAAGTAATTTTGGCTTTGTCACCTGAGGCCAATGAACCCGAAGAGTCTAAAACAGAAGAAAGTTTTTTAAGTAAAGCCTACAAATCAGCTGTGCAAAGAAAGAAAAAATCGCGTTCCATTATTAGTGTTGATGGTATGGATGACATTTTGGTGCGCTTTGCCAAGTGCTGCAGCCCTATTCCTGGTGACCCCATTAAGGGATTCATATCGAGAGGACGTGGTATTACCATCCACAAATCTGACTGTGAAAAAATATTTGCAATCGACAATGATAGATCCGTTGAAGTGGAGTGGACTGTCAAGTCAGCTCCGGAAGGTGTGGAGCGCATTGTTCGACTCAGAGTGGTTGCTCAAGATATTCCTGGTCTCTTGAAGTTGATGAGTGAAACCTTTTCCTCCCTTGGAATTAATATTTTTAATGCTCAGATCCGAACCACAAAAGATAGAAAAGCTGTTTGCATGTTTGATGTGGCTGTCAAAGATACCTCTCACTTAAATAAAGCCATCCAAAATTTATCGAAAATCAAAGGCATTATGGGTGTCACTCGTATGACTCAGGTTTAAGGACTCGATCATATCGATCTGCTCCAGTAAAATTTCGAAATCATAATGGGAGTGATCCAGAAGTTGACGAGGTTCGTCGAGTTTTTGTTCTCCAATATCTTCTAGGTGAATTTGCAGATAAATAACTTTTTCTTTGATGAAATCGATCTTGGATTGCAAAGAGACTTGAAGATCGTGTGCTTGATCGAGAGTAGACTGGGGCTCGTCTTTAAAAAAATCCTCTTGGTAGTTTTTGAGTTTTCGAACTAAAGTCTGATAGCTGGTTAAAACTGGATCTGTGTTGCTTTTCATATAGGCGAGAGCATTTATAAGGCCCGTGATATGATTGAGACCCGGGCTGTTATTTTCAATGACCTGAGTTGATATGAGGGACTCGATACTGAACTCTTCAAGTGGACCGCGATTAAAAAGTTCTTGGTTCACAATCAGGTAATCAGAAAAAGTTTTAAGAATTTGCTTGGCAACTATTGATTGTTTTTCTTGAATGTATTCAAATTCTAGACCCCTTAATTTGCGATAGAGGGTGCGATTGTCTTCGCGTAAAGTTTCTATAAAAGCCATATTGGATTTTTGCAGACGGCCTTGTGCAAAAAGAAAGTGTGTTTTCTCGTGGACAAGGGTCCAGTGATTCGTATCATCACGCACAAGTATCACTGGATTTCTCATTTGAGCCGGGCCACCAACGCTAGGGCGTAGGAGTTGAGTGCGAAACAGGCCAAGAAGAGTCCTCTCGTCCTTGCCGTTACTTTGCCCGCCATGTGTTTCCCATATGGAGATGTATTCTTGGGGGGCGGTATTTAGAAAGCCGAAGTAACGGCATTCAGACTTAGAGTTGGTTTCAATTTTGAAGATATTTACACCCTCCTCATACAGCCAATCCACAACATCTAGGGAGGATGCTTTTAGGGCTTGCAGGAAAAAAAGTTGGCGAAATTCTTTTCCAAAAAATCCAGAATCTACAAAGGTCCAAAGCACTGGCTTTTGGGAAGGAGATTCTCCAGTTGTGGGAGAAGTGGAACATTCTCCTATAGCAGTGGCATCGTAAGTCGGGCGGGGTCCAAACATTGGATTTTGTGGGCTTAACTCCTCTTTGTGACAAGAGGTAAAAAAAGAGAGAGTTAAAATAAAAAGCGGCAACTTCTTTAAAAGGTGGAAAATAGCCAAAGTGAACTCCCCTCCCAAGGCGAAGACAGGACGAACCTCGTCTTCACACTCAGTTCTAATCAAAATGGAACCCAAAGACAAAGACGCATTGCGCGTTTGTCGTATAAAACTAGGATTTCTTAGGGACTCTCGTTAGCTTGGTGGGGCAGGACAAAGGGGCAAAAAAGATGAAAAATCCTCATCTCTATTACAATATTGGCGAGCTGATGACTCTCAAGGGAGCCTACAAAAAGCAGGGGCGCTCTATCCAAGATAAGGATTTGCATATTGTGAAGAATGCAGCCCTTGTGGTCGATCAAGGCCGAGTTGTGTGGGCGGGACCAGAGATTCAATGTCCTCAAGAGATTAAATTTAAAAAAACTATAGATTGTCAAAGATTGAACATCTTTCCAGGTTTTATTGATTGTCACACCCACATGATTTTTGCGGGTGACCGTCGTCACGAGTTTGAGTTGCGTAACAAAGGAATGAGTTACCAGGATATAGCCAAACAGGGTGGGGGGATTTTATCGACGGTAAAGGCCACTCGTCGAGCTACTCTAAATCAGCTCATAGATTTAGGACAGCAAAGAGTTTCTCAGCACATTCAACAAGGTGTGACGACTCTCGAAATTAAAAGTGGTTATGGTTTAGATTCAAAAACTGAAATCAAGATGTTGCAAGCAGCTCGATCTCTGAAAGGTCCAAATATTGTGACAACTTTCTTAGGAGCACATGCGCTACCTAAAACCTTTAAAAACGAGGCTTCTTATTTAGCTCGACTAGAGAACGACTTACTTACAATAAAGAAATTAGATTTGAGTAAGCGTGTGGATATCTTTGTTGAAAAGGGTTATTTTTCGTTGAAGGCGGCTCGATCTTATTTAAGTAAAGCAAAATCTTTAGGATTTGATATTACGATCCATGCCGAGCAGATGTCTCGCACCGGTGGAGCTTTATTGGCAGTTGAGGTGGGTGCCAGGTCAGCTGACCATCTTATTTATTGCAATGATTCTGATAAGGACACGTTAGCTCAAGCAAAAGATTTTACTTCAGTGTTACTGCCCAATGCAGATTTGTATTTGAAGTGTCCTTACCCAGATGCTCGTGGCTTCCTAGATCGCGGGGGGCGAGTGGCTTTAGCTACAGATTACAACCCAGGAAGCAGTCCGACCCAAAGCTTAGGGCTTTTGGGTTTACTAGCTCGTCTTGAAATGAAAATGAGTTTAAGTGAAGTTTTTGTCGCTCTCACATTAGGTGGCTCTTATGCTCTTGGTCTTGAAAAGGACAGAGGGGCTTTACTTCCTGGAATGAGTGCAGATTTCTTTATGAGCCCAATGAGCTGGAAAGATTTCTTCTATGACTTGAGTTCTCATCAAGTGAAAAATATTTTTGTGAAAGGAAAGCAAATTTATGGGGATGAAAAACCTAAGACGTAAAATCATACATAAGGAAGATGTACGATGACAAAGCTTTATTCCTTTTTGAATTCAATCATATAATGCATTGGGCAATATGTAAAAAATGATTTGCCACACAGTTTTTCACAGTTCTAGCCTGTGGGTAACTTAAGGATCGGAGTGACAACATGGATCGTTACATAACTAAGTCCAAATACTTTTCGCCAGATTTTAATACGGCTATTTTCTCTGATCCTATCCGTATTTACTTTTCTAGCGATCAAGAGTCACAAGCTCTTGAACTTTATTTTAAGCTTCAGTCTCGTAAAGATCAGTGGGAGCAATTTTTACGTCAACGTGGTGAACAAAACTATTGTTACATTATGCTCTATCGTGACAAAAATGAATTCCAAGACCGCTTTGAGTCTACCGAAGTTTCTTTTGCCCCAGGTGAAATGGGTGAAGACTATATTCTAGGAATTCGTGGCCCTATGACACCAGAGTTGGTGGAGTCATTTTTTGCTGATCTCGACAAAAAAATTGGCTTCGAAGCTACTGCCTCTTGAGAAGTCTTAACATTTGGCGTTTGCTTCGTCGCATAAGTCCAACATGACTGAAGACCTTTTTTTCCTTAGGTAAAATAATAAAAGACGACGGAACTTCTCGTACCCGAAAGCTTGTTTTAAGTAAATCTGTTTGGTCTATCAGCAAAGCGGCATGGGTTGGAGCTTGGCGATTCCAAATTTGAGCTATTTGGTATCTTTTAGCCTCTTCATCTGAGACATGCACCCCATAGATACGAATATGACCGGGAAGTTCATCTATTAAATTAAAGTTGCTCACACAGTCCTGGCAGTCTTTGCTCCAGAAAAAAACAAGGGTAGTGCCACTGGGATTGACTTGCAATAAATGAAGAGAATCCATAGAGTTTTTAAAAAAGCTTGAGTCCTCTTCTTCCCAAGCCGATACATATAAATGGGCGTTCATTGCGGCCCAGTAGATAAGTCCTATTAGGGTCAAGCCAACAAAGACTTGTATCCAAATGGGAAGTTCAACTTTACTTAGAGTCGGAGTTTTTTTTGAATCAGCATTCATCTCAAAATCTTACTTTAAAGACCACTCTTGGTCAAAATAAGGGACAATTGATTGTCGAGTACGTCCTACTTATTTTCATCGTAGTGTCGATTGCAGTTTTAATGACCAGGTCTTTAGTAGGGCGCAGTGAAGGAAATACAGGGCTTATAATCAATAAATGGTCCCAGCTTCTAGAGATGGTTGGTCAAGACCTTGGTGATTGAGGCGCGTGTGATTTTAACATTCCCAATTTTCGAGTTGCTAGTTTAAACCATTATTCTAACTAAAAATAAAGATTCTTGCGAAGGCTGACTTCGTGACTGAGTCGAGTTTGCATAGTTTCGCGTATTTCGGTGGCGAGTTCTCGAACCAGTTCCTGGTTTTGCGCTTCCTCAGCTGTGTAGGGTAAATAAATAGGTTCCATAAAGAGGATATGCCACTTTGCTGGCAATGGAATAATATTAAGTGGTAAAGGTAAAATTGTTCCTGGCAGATACTTTTTAAGTTTAAGACGAGCGAGATTGATATGGGTTTCCTCGGCTCCTAGAATGAGAGTTGGCACAATGGGGCATTGTTTCTCGAGCGCCATTCTAATAAAGCCACGTCTAAATTCTTGTAGATGGTAGGCTTTGCTCGAGGGTTTGAAGTTGCCAAGTTCTCCTTCAGGAAAAAGAACCACAAGCTCCTCTCTTTCAAGAGCCAGTAAACCATTTTTCTTGCTGGCTTCGACAAAACCAAGATTGTGCATGGGGTTGGCTGTGGTGTTAGATGCAAACCAAAGTTTATGGGTCAAGACACAGGGTTTTCTTGTAGAATGCCTTTCAATCTGATGCGCCAAAATAAAAGCATCAAATCCAGAAAATCCAGAATGATTAGGAGTGATCAAGGCGGCGCCCTGACTGGGAATATTCTCAACCCCTTCGACCTGAATGCGAAAATAACGACTCATAAGCTGAGCAAAAGCACGGGGGATGACTCGATACATTAACTGTTGAGTGTCTGTACTTTTCGGATTCAATAGTTTTTTACCAAATTTAGGTCGCCAGCCCATAACCTCGCCCGAGAAGGATGTTTATGACACAAAGATATATTATTTCTGTGGATCAAGGAACCACAGGAACTACAGTTTCTCTAATAAACACAAAGGGCCAGTTCAAATTCAAGGTCAATAAAGAGTTTCGCCAGATTTTTCCACAGCCCGGTTGGGTCGAGCATAGCCCAAAAGATATCTGGACGTCACTTCGAGGTAGTCTTAAGGAGGTATTTGAGAAAAGTAAGGTCAAATCAGATCAAATTATTTCAATTGGCATTACCAATCAGCGAGAAACAGTCGTGGCTTGGGACCGGCAGAGTGGGGAACCGATTTGTAACGCAATTGTTTGGCAGTGCCGCCGCACCACTCATTTTTGTCAGAAGTTGAAGGATCAAGGGTATGAAAAAAAAGTCAATCAGATCACTGGGCTTGTTCTCGACCCATACTTTTCTGGAACAAAGATGCATTGGATCTTGCAGAACGTTCCTCGCGCCAAGCAACTTGCCAGCAAAGGTCGTCTCTGTTTTGGAACGATTGATAGTTTTCTGATTTGGAAGCTAACCGGTGGAAAAAGCTTTGTCACTGATGTGTCGAATGCCTCGCGTACTCTTCTGATGGATTTGAAGACCTTGGATTACAGTCCTGAGATGCTTAAATTATTTGGAATTAAAAGAAATATGCTACCTGAGATACTTCCCTCCGACTCTTTATTTGGACAAACAGACAAGGCCCCCCAGCTTGGCTCTGGGATTCCTATTAATGGAGTATTAGGAGATCAACAAAGCGCACTTTTTGGTCAAAAATGCTTTTCTAAGGGTGAAGCAAAAATCACATACGGCACCGGCTCTTTTTTGTTGATGAACACTAAAAATCAAATGATTCACAGTCAACATGGTCTTCTCACCACAGTTGCCTGGCAACTCTCGCGTGGTGGAAGTGTGGATTATGCACTTGAAGGTGGAGCCTTTATTTGTGGAGCCGCAGTGCAGTGGTTACGCGATAACTTGGGTTTTATAAAAGGGAGTGCCGAAGTTGAGCGTCTTGCCAAAACAGTTCCAGATACTGGAGGTGTTCAATTTGTCCCGGCATTTGCTGGCCTTGGTTCTCCTTATTGGGACCCCAGAGTGCGTGGCAGTCTTTTTGGTATTTCCCGTGGAACACGTCGTGAGCATATTGCACGGGCCACATTGGAGGCCATGGCTCTACAGAACGTCGATGTGATGCAGACTATGGTCAAAGACTCGAAAGTTGCATTAAAAAAGGTAAGAGTTGATGGTGGAGCTGCGGCAAACAATCTTTTGATGCAAATGCAGGCTGATTTTCTCGGCGTGCAAGTGATTCGACCCAAGATAATTGAAACTACCTCTTTAGGAGCAGCTTTAATGGCTGGTCTTGGTGCTCAGCTGTGGAGTGGTTTAGGCGAAATCAAAAAGCTAGATTTGGTGGATCGTGAGTTTAAATCCCAAATTTCAGGGCAAGAACAAAAAAAGAGGCTGAAGACGTGGCACCGTGCCATCGAGGCTATGCAAATTTATTACTCAGAATGAGGCTTAGAGGCTTCTCCATTCTGACTATGGTCGGGGAGTTCGAGAGCTGACTTTTGAAATCTCAACTTTGGCAGACAAATTAGGATCTGGCCTTAGATTTTTTCGAGTCTCTAGGTATCATAGAAAGGATGAGGCAACAAAAAAAAATATACTGGCTATTGGATTCCCTACGCAACTCTCTTTTTCAGAGTCTTATCCTACTGATTTTGATCGTTCTATGTAAGGCGGGCTTTGCAACGACTTCTCATTTAGAAAGAGCTCGTGATTTTCTGCAAGATAGAAATTTCGTTGCAGCTCATAAGATGCTTAACCAAATTTCGGAACGTGATCAAGATCCGAAGCGTATGGCACTAGTTGAGACTTTTCGTGGCCTTATCTACTATGAACAAAAAAAATATAAAGCTGCTATTGATCACTTTCGGAAGGGATTGAGTCTTGGAACTCGTTTGTCTGATGTGAGTTATTATTATCTTGGGCTTTCTCAAGTTGAAATCAATCAGAATACCGAGGCATTGAAAAGCTTTAGTAATGTAAAAAAAGAGGAGAGCACAGATTTCCTTGAGTGGAAAGCTGAGTATCAAATGGGTCGGATATATATGCAGCAAGGACAGGTCGAGCCGGCTCGTCGGATTCTACAACGAATTCGATCAAAGATGAGAAATACTGACACTTATCCAGAGATCTTGTTTGCACTTATGAATCTAGATCTTCAGGAAAACAAAGGCAACCAAGCTTGTTTCTGGGCTCGTGAGCTGTATAAAAAGTATCCCACTTATCCGCCTGTTGCTGATTGGGGGTTGCGTTGGCAAGAAAATAAAGTTGATAGCAAAGCACTCAGTTGTCAAAACAGTTTGAGTGATCAGCAAGATCGAATCAAAAGATTGCAATGGATGGGAGCTGGTGAGAAGGCATTCGCAGAATTAAAAGTTTTTGAAAAATCAAAAGTCGAAAAGTTTACTAAGGATATGGCAATGGCCGAATATTTAGTAAACGAAGGGCAGGTCAAAGAGGCTTTTGAGCGACTTCTTCCTTACTACAAAGACAAAAAAAATAGAGAAGACTATGACTTTATTAGTTTGCTCGCTAAAGCAGCCTCTCGAGCTGGAGAGTTTCGAGCAGCCATTGGAATCTATATGGATGCTTTTGAATATTTTCGTGGCAACAAACAACGAACATCTTTATACCGCGCAGCTTTTCTTAGTTATCAACATAAAGATTATGATGGGGCGGTAAGAAAGTTCGAAACTTTGACTAAAAAATATCCCGCCACGTCCTTAGCAAAACAGTCCAACTGGTATATCTCCTGGATCTACTATCTTAAAGGCAATCACAAGAAGTCTCATAAGCTTTTGAGCCGCGCATTAAAAAATAAGTCTCGCATCATGCCCCATGGAGTCAGTCGTTCTAAAATAAAATATTGGATGGCAATGAACAAAAAGAGAATGGGAGAAAACGAAGAGGCCCAGAAGCTTTTTCTAGAGATTTCTCACGATGAGGATATGGGTTATTACTCAATAGCGTCCATTCAACGCTTGCGTGAATTGATAGGCGATAGAGGGTTGGCAAGTATTAAATACGACCAAGCATCAAGCCTGCGCGACAATTGGTTGCCACATATGAAGCAAGAAGAGGATTCGCAAGATATTATTGATCGACAACAAACTCCAGTTGCAAAAACAAATGCTTCTTACTTCTCGGATTGGGATGGTTTGCCCTATATGCGAGAATACCTGGATTTGAATCAACCTACCCAAATCTTTACGAAAGTCTCAACTCCTGAGTTCAGGAATAGAATTGAAAGAGCAAAAGATATGGGATTACTTGGGCTAAATGATCTTGCCAAATGGGAACTCTATACAGTTGAAGGTAGGACAAGAGATCAAGAGTATCTTAAAACTTTAATGTTTGAATACCATCGCAACCAAGTTTATCATCGAGCATCTTATATTGGAACACGTCACTTTGCAGGTGCACGTACACACTTAGGTCTCCATCTTGGGGCTTCCTTATGGCATTTTGTGTTTCCTCGCGCTTTTGAAAAAGATGTCTTAGCTAATAGCCAAAAATTTAATGTGCCTGCTGAATTTGTTTGGAGCATTATGAAGGCCGAAACAAATTTTCGACCAGATGCTCTCTCTCCTGTTGGAGCAAAAGGTTTGATGCAGGTAATGACCCACACTGGACGAAAAGTAGCATCTCTCATGGGTAAAACGATAGAAGGAGAAGATCTATTTCTTCCAGCAGTAGGAATTGAAATTGGCACTCGCTATTTACAAAGAAACTTAAAGAAATTTAAAAATAAGATTCCTCTTGCTGCTGCGGCCTACAACGGTGGGCCTCATCGTGTGCATAGTTGGTTACACCAGTTTGGTGATTTGGAGATGGATGAGTTTATTGAGCATATTCCGTTTCTCGAGACACGCAATTATGTCAAAAAGGTTACCCGGTATTACACTCTTTACAACTTGCTCTACAATAAGAATACTGATTCGACCGGTTGGCTGTCCCAAAACGTCGACGTATATCCGGATGGAACGCCACCGACTACTGAAACCTGGGAGATACTTTGATGCAAAAAGATGAAACCCAGGGCCAAGTTAAATGGTTTCGATCCGACAAAGGCTTTGGATTTATTGAACGTATAGACGGCGAGGATATTTTCTTTCATCAAGATCAGACACTTGAACCAGTTCAAGCTGGAGATCGAGTCGTTTTTATAATAAAAGAAGGTCGAAAAGGGCCTGTTGCAACAGAAGTCAAAAAGATGACTTAGATAGCATAGAAGCCTAAAAGGACATGGGTTGTCACTAGTGTTGAGACAAAAACAAATACGAGCAAAAAAAAGTAAACATCCATACGTCCAACAGGAGTTTTTCCTCGTTTTTGAAGGCTCAAGGATGTCTGTTTGATTCTTTTGGTGGCCATATGTTTTTTTCGGCAGTTTTTAAAATTTACTCAAGGAACTGTGCCAAATTGAGACAACCTTACAAACCGAAGTTCTTAGGATATGATTGGTCAAAGAGAAAAAATTGGATAAACCGAGATACTTAGAAAAAGTCACCGAGAGCCAAGGGACTCGCCCCCTTCTTTGTGTCCATGGATTGAATCAACAACCATCGGCCTTGAAACCTCTTTTGCGTGACCTTGAAACATTCGGTTTTGTAGCCTATTTATTGCATTTACCTGGCCATCGAGATGCAACGTTAAGCGTGGAGACTTTGGCTCCAGATGATTTTTCAAACGCCCTGCTTGAGTCAAGTGTCTATCTCTTGGAACATTATGGAAGCCCCCCTCTCTTTGTTGGCTACTCTTTTGGCGGACTGTTAGGTGTATTACATGCTGATCAAATTCAATTTTACAAAATGATTTTATTGGCGCCAGCGCTCTGTCTGCGAATTTATACCCATTTATTACGTCCAACTTTACCATTTGTAGAGAAAGTCTGGTCTGTATCCTTGCTAGATTCAAATATGGAAAAAAAATACCGTTATCACCCCAATGGTGTGCCAAGAGAATTATACCAAAGTTTTTTTGATCTCTACTCCCAACTTCAAAAAAAAGATAAATCCTATTTGAAAGAGATTGATGGGATCGTCTTCTCTCATCCAAATGATGAATTGGTGAGTTACTCTTCAATCAGTTCATGGCTGAGAATCCACACCAATTGGTCAATGATAGCTTTAAACAATTCAAAGGCAGCATTTCGGGCTTACAATCATCTTTGTTTTGATGAGCAAACTTTGGGAGAAGCGGTGTACATAAAACTCCTAGGAGATATCAATAGATTTCTGGATGACTTCAAAAACTCTTAATTCTTGAAGGGAAGCCTGCCTGCCAGTATTTCAGCTAGGTCACTGGTGGCTTCGATCTTATGGAAAATAATTTTAATTACAGCAGTGATGGGCACGGCAAGGAAGAGCCCGCCCAAGCCCCAAACCATTCCCCAAAAAATTAAGCATATTAAAACGGTGATAGGGTGCAGATCCATAGAGTCACCTAATATTTTAGGTTCTAAAATATTTCCAATAGTAAATTGAATAAAACCAGTTAGCGCTAAGATCGTAAAAAACTGCCAATTTAATTGATACTGAAGAAAAACAATGGGCAGTGGCAAAAATACGGCAACGATTGAGCCAATTGTCGGTATAAAATTAAGCAAAATGGTGAGGAAAGCAAAGAGAAAAGCGAGTTCGATTCCGAAGGCCAGAAGGATGAGCCACACAAAAAAGCCAGTGAGTAGGGACAAGAAAAGTTTTGAGCTGACGTAAGAAGATACTTTTTCAAGAATTACAGTGAGGAGAGGGCCCTTGCTTTCAACTCTTGATTCTCCACTCATCATAAAGATTGTAAATATGAAGACTAGCAGCAAATTAGCTAAAAAAGAGAGCAATTGTCCGGTTAGGTTTTGGGCGTATTCAAAGAGTGGTAATGAGCGAACAACATCTCTGATTTGATCTAGCTCCATTTCAATGTGGAAGCGAAAAAGTTGTGCTTCAACAAGTTTGATAAATTCGGTCATACTCTCGCGATATTTTGGAGCGCCAGATACAAAGTTTTCAACTGAGCCAATTAAGACCAAGACAACCAAACTGAATGCAAAAAATAAAAATAAGAGAGCGGTCAAGATAGCCAAGATTTTAGGCGATTTCATTTTTTTCTCAAACAAGGTGACGATTGGAGTCAATACTGCGTATGTAAAGACCGAAAAAATAAGGGGCACGAGCACCGGCCGCATATAAATGAGGGCAGCCGTACCCGTGACAATAGTCAGGAATACCAAACAAACATTATTGGTTCGGCTGTAAACATCTTTCATAGGTTAGAACTATAACTAATTTAATAAGGCATTGGTATGAATTATTTAGAAGTAAAGAGGAGAAAGGTGCCAAGGTGCATGACCTTGGCGAAGAAAAGGTTATTTGTATTTTGGCGCAAAGGGATCTTTAAAATGACCAACCCCATTGTCGAAACCACTTTGGATGACTTCATAAAGAACTAGCTCATCGCTAGTTTGTGGCGCGATTTCAGTTCTTTGAAACTGAGCAATATACCATTCTAAGGCTTCTTCACTAAGAAGGTTTTCTAAAACTTCATCATCCATTTGGTTAAGTAATTGGAGGAGTTGAACTTTTTGTTCAAGGTCTAGTTGATCCAATGCGGGTGTTGTGGCCCAGCTGTTGAAAGAGAAGATGATTGTGATTGTGAACAAAATGAATTTCATAAGTTCCCCCTTATTGAGTACTGAGTGAATGTAAGGAAAATAGCAGTGCTTGTAGATTACTGAAAATTATTCTTTGTTAATCATTCTGATAAGTTTCATTAATGAACTGTGAGTTTCGGATTAAGATGGTTAAATAGCTAAAATCCGACATGTTTTTCATAAGTCTTGCATTTTAAACAAAGCTTAGAGAGTCTTAAAAAGTGAGAATTCCTCTGTGTTTTGCCTTTCTTTTAGCGACCGCTTGTCAGTCCCAGCAGAATTCCTGGGTGCAACTGCCAGACGGAGAGCGCGTGCAGCTGCCCTACAGCCAAACTCTAGCCACAGTCATCAGCTCCGAGCCTCCGACCTTGGATTGGTTGACCTCATCTGACACCACATCAAGTTGGCTTGAGGAACATCTCATGGATGGTTTGGTTGCCTTTGATCTCAAATCCGATGATTTAAAGCCTAAGCCTGCTTTGGCTCGGAGCTGGGAATCTAGTGCTGATGGATTAACTTGGACTTTTCATTTACGCACTGACGTTGTGTGGAGTGATGGTGTTCCATTCACTTCTCAGCATGTGTTTGATGCTTTCCATAGAATACTTCAACCTGAAACAGCGGCCCAAGCAGTAGATAATCTATTTGTCATTCAAAATGCCTTTGAATTTAATAGTGGCGATATCCAAGACTTTAACCATGTGGGAGTGACTCGGTTGGGGGATTACAAAATCCAGTTCCGTTTGAAAGCACCCGTGGCTTTTTTTCCTTTAATCATGGCTCACCATACAACCTTCCCAATACGCTTAGATATTGTGAAAAAGTATGGTGAGCATTGGATGGACCCAGAGAATATTGTCACTCTTGGCCCTTACCGTCTGATTTATTGGCACCATGACTCGCGTCTTGTTTTAAGAAGAAATGAGTCCTACTGGGGTTTGAGGCCAAAAATCCAATACCTTATTTTTTACATCGTAGATCGCAACTCGACGCAGTTGCGCATGTTTGAACGGGGCAAAATTGATTTTATTAAAGACTTACCAAGCTCAGAGATTGCTCGTCTCAGCAAAAAAAAGGAGTACCACAGAACATCTGCCCTTAGACTTTATTACTACGCCTTCAAGATTAATAAAAAACCCTTCGATAGTGTAAAGTTGCGGAGAGCACTTGCCTATGCGATTGACCGTCAGGAACTGGTAAAAATTTTAGGTAATGGGCAAGAGGCTCTTTATAGTTGGATTCCACATGGTCTTATTGGTCATTCTGATAATATTGGGCCTAAGTTTGATGTCAAAAAAGCAAAGATATTACTCAAGGCTTCAGGTTATGACTTTCAATCAAATCCTGTGAAAATGACTCTTGGATTTAACAGCGATGAGAAACACAAAAGAGTAGCAGAAAATATCCAGTCCCAATTAAAACGCAACCTAGGCCTCAAAGTTGAACTGCTCAGTGAAGAGTGGAAAACATTTTTGAGTGGCCTCAGGGGATCTTCTGCCTATTCGATTTTTCGCTTGGGGTGGGTGGCTGATTATCCTGACCCTCACACATTCATGGGTATTATGAAGAGTCATGCCCCGAACAATCGAACTGGATGGCGAAATGCCCGCTACGATGAACTGGTTGATAAAGGGATGACAGAAACGGATAGCAATAAACGAGTACAAATTTACAATCAAGCGCAGACAATTCTTTTACAAGAAGAAGTGCCGGTTCTTCCTTTGTTCACAGAAGTTAACCAAGTCTTAGTGAGCCAAAGAATTCAAGGATTTTCTCCAAATCGTTTAGATATGTATCACTTTCATCTCATGGAGATTCGCAAGTGAGAGTTCTAGTTCAAACCTTAATCTATTGTAGTTTATTTCTGGGTCTGTCTATGATTGTGTGGGACTTGTCGCAAATGTATGTACCCAGCTTTTTGATTTTATCTTTTTGTATTTGTTTTATAGGTGCATTGACCATAGGTGTGTATCGGCAAGGGTTAGCCTTGTTTTTTTTGAAGAGGATGGCAAGTTCTATTTTGACACTTGTTATTATCGCCACTGCAACATTTTTAATGTTGCGGCTCTTGCCTGGTGGCCCCTTTGATGATGAAAAAGCTTTAGCTCCACATATTAAAAAGAATATTGAAAAAAAATATGGTCTTCACCTTCC
>JBGSNK010000102.1:0-48417 GCA_041739665.1 Bdellovibrionales bacterium | reverse complement strand
CTTGCAGCTTGGTGGCATTGGACAGTTGGATTTGCTTTTTGCTAATCGTGATGCCACTCAAAAAATGCTAAAAAATGCAGTTCACATTGGCCAGTTCCCTGTTCCCGTAGTTATGCTTGAAGATTTGATCGGTTTAAAAATCCAGGCTTATGTCAATGACCCCAAAAGAATTTTTCAGGACAAAGCTGATATCCTATCGCTTTTGCAAAACAACCCCAATGCAAACTACAAGGTCATTAAAGATTACGCTGACATATTTGACCAATGGACAGCGATCGAAGAAATTAAGGAAAAATTATGACCTATCCTAATTACATAAAATTTTTAGATGAATTTTTCGCACTCACCGGAATACCAAAAAAAACCAGAAAAAAAATTGAAGGACCCTCATTTCGACTGTGAAATTGGCGGAGTGGTCGGCAGTTGTGAGGTTTCAGTGGGTTAAGTGTGCCGTCAGGGTAAGGTCAGCTTCTCCCACAATATGGTTCCCAAGACCAAACTGTTCTGACTTGTTTCTCTGCAATAAAGCCTTTGTTTTTATTGAATTAACTTCAATTCACTTGAAGGGACAGTAGATTGAGTTTATTACTAGATTTCTTGAAGCGGCATGTATGAAGAAAGTGGTGATTAGCTAAAATAAAGTACTTCTATTGCCCAAATTAGGCTTTTCTCAGAGCCTGCCAGAAGGACTCCCTTTTGCGGAGTCCTCCATTCAGACTTCAACTGATATTAGTCATTATGTTACATAGACAGCCTTGGTTAGGCCAGTCTCAAACAAAACTGCAAATCACTAGTTTTCTGGAAGTGGAAGGGCAATTCTGGGTCTGATTCTGAAAAATAGTGCTTTTATACTACTATTTAATACTATCATTTGATACTATTAAACCAATGTATAAACCACCATTTTCGTTTACGCCAAAAATCATTAATGGGTTGACTCGGGTAGCCCTTCTGCTAGGACGAGTACAGACCAAGGGCCTTAGTGTGCCTGGGCCAAAACTTAGAAAAGAGAATCAGATTCTAACAATTCATTCCACTCTAGCAATAGAAGGAAATACTCTTTCGTTTAATCAAATCACAGATGTTCTTGAAGGTAAAAAAGTTCGTGGACGGGCGAATGAAATTTTAGAGGTTCAAAATGCCCTTAAGTTATATGAGCAAGTCGAAAAACTAAGTCCATTTAACCTGAAGCATTTCTTTAAAGCCCATGGTGTTCTTATGAAGGGGCTTGTGGATAGCCCTGGAAAAATAAGAACAAAAAATGTTGGAATCCTTAAAGGCAAAAAAGTAATTCATGCTGCTCCCAGTGCGAAGATGGTAAGAGAGCAAATGAATAAGCTTTTTGATTGGCTCAAAAGGGATAATGACACTCACGTCCTTATCAAGTCTTGCATTGCCCACTATGAAATCGAATTTATTCACCCATTTATGGATGGCAACGGCAGGATGGGGCGTTTTTGGCAAAGTCTTATATTGATCGAGCTTGACCCTGTTTTTAAGTACCTCCCCATGGAGTCGATTATTCGTGAGCGACAAGAAGAGTATTATCAAAGACTCAGGCAGTCTGATAAAGAGGGGGCTTCGACTGTTTTCATTGAGTTTATGCTGGATATTATTGAGCAGAGTCTACTTGAGCTCATCGAGAAATCCCCATCTAGCACTAATACTCAAGAGTGCCGACTAGAGTTAGCTCGTGAGATGTTCAAGGGAAAGAAGTTCTCAAGAAAAGAGTATATGAAGGCTATGCCAGAGATTTCAACAGCTACAGCCAGCCGTGATCTCAAGGTATGGTTTGATGCTGGTCAAATCAAGCGACACGGCGAGAAGAACCAGACGAGGTACTTTTTTCATAAACCTTAAGTCGGCCTCACTTTACATCCTAAGTTTGAGTATCAAATTCCTGATACCTTCGTGCAAGTGGTCTTTTTGCCAATGTCAATATCTCTAACTCAGCGATACATCACTAGGCTTCCGCCAAAGAGGAAGCTTTCCTTTTTCTCGTTATGAAAAGAGAAATTAAATTAAGCCAAAACTTCACCAGCCTTGTGAATAGGCGAAGTAAAGCACTTTTTTGTCCAAATTAGGCTTCTCAGAGCCCGCCAGAAGGACCCTCTTTGGCAAAGTCCTCCATTCAGATTTCAACTAATATTAGTCATTATGTTACATAGACAGTTTTTACAGGTCGCACGACCTGTAATTGGTTAGGTCTGTGGAGACAAGAAGTAACATCGCTCACTCATACACAAAATTTCTTACAGTCTCGACTACGTTGGAATTGTGAGCTTTAATAGGGTTCCTGAATGAGCTTCACAATTCGAGATCTTAACTTGCCCATGCAGACTTTCAACTTGAGCTTTCACCGCGGAAAGACCGACTCCCCTTCCACTCGTCAATGTGGTTGTGTCTGCTGTGGAAAATTCGTCGAGAAACAAAACATCCATTGGATCTTCAATTAAAGAGCGTTGTGATTCTTTTAAAGATTCAAATTTTTTATTTATTTTTAATACATTCAATCCATTTCCAAAATCCTCAACAGACAATACTATGGTTTCACCTTCTTTTTGTGCTCTTACAGCGATGACAATGTCGCGATCCAACTTAGGTAAAATATAGCCATGATCGACGATATTTTGAAAAGTATGGAGAAGGATGGTTTGCATGGGGCGAATTAACTGCGATGGCCAATTGTCAACTTCGTCTTTGAAGGTAATGGAACTGATATTGATATGGGCCTTATCTTTATTTAACTGATTTTGAATCTTCTTCTTGAGCTGCCCTATGTAGGCAAATAATGACGTTTCACTGACTTGCGAGGAAAAAGAACCCAATAACTTTTGTGAAGCAAACTGAAGTTCATCGCAAATTGTTAAAAAATCGTTAAGTTGCTCGGACTCTAATAAATTTATGTCTTTATTTTCAATCACCAAGGATTCTAATTCATGTACTATTGTAGCCAAAACACCCAACTCTAAAAGACGAGCCTCTCCTTTAAAGCTATGCAGCTCTCGAAGTAGATCTTTTCTATCCATTTTTGAACCGGCTTCACTTATTAAGATCTTAAATTGGTTTAAGTTTAAAAGAAACTGCTGTAGCTGAGCCAATCCCACCTGGGACAAACTTGTGATAAGTTGAGGAATCCAGGTCTCAATCTTCTTTTGCTCTTTCATTCGGTTCTTTTCTTTAATAAAAGATGTTCTGTCCTCGACACTCAATATAAAGCTGGCCACTATATTATTATCAATAATGGGTGACCAGATTAGGTTTAAGAACATGGTTTCGTCATCGTTTGTCACCGAAATTTGACTAGGCAATGTGCCAGAATTTAAGTCCCAATTAAGCTCATCTTCTCCAATACAAAATTCAATAGTTGTCAGCATCTTTGAAATTTGATCCTCATTGAGATTTGATTTAGCAAACAAAACATCGACTACACTTTTACCAGCCAACTCTTCTTCTTTAAGTAAGGTTTTAGCAAAAGCAGAGTAATGGGTGTCGATTTCTAGTTTGTTTGAGAGTGGAAGAATGGCTTGATTCACATTATCAAAAACGACTTGTATTCTTTGTTGTTCTCTTGAAATTGTCTCAAGAGCTTCTCCAAGACCTTTTTCATATTTATCTGCTTGTGCCTTTTCAATCCAGATCATCAGAATCATCCAAAAAGTTTGTAAAGATGTGTCGACCCAAAGAATCTGAAAAGGAAAGTCTCTGGCATCACCTTCAATCAGGGTCGGGATATTGCTGTGATAATACCAATCAACCAAAGGTAATTGAATGTATGCGATTGCAATCATAATCAAACGCGTTCTCATCGAATTTTTAGAGAACGCCAGTACGCTATAAACTAATAACATGAATAAAATATAGTAACCATTAAAGCTTTTTCCAAAAATTATGACTGCATTCCACGCTACCGAGGTTCCTAAAATTAAGGTGAAAAAGCGAGCAAGGAATCTGTATCCAAAATAGTTGAAGCCAATTAAGAAAAAGGGAGCAAATGTTATAAGCTGAATTCCCCACATATGTTTATTATGGATTCCCATAGAGGGTAGATGAAAGATCTGAAAGACTCCCATAAAAAATGCAAAGATAACCATGGCATTGGTAAACAGAGTGATACGATTGCTGGTCTCGGACTCAGTCGGTGAGTAACCAGCAAAAAAAATTGCGCGTAGGCTAGATTTGATTTTTTCTTTTATATATGGAAAGGCCACATTGTTTTATCGGATGTCTGTGGTCGCCTATTGAGACTTTTCAACCTAGGCAGAATAATCGAATTAAATCTGGACCATTGCAATGTCTTTACAGATAGAGTGTTGTCGCAGGCATATGTTATGTTACGCGAAACAAGCTCTTAATCTTTTTTTGTATTCTGATTTTTTTGCAGACTCTGTGGCCAGAGTGTCATCAAAAGTGGCAACACATAAAGGGTCATAATGGTCGAGGTGATGAGTCCCCCAATGACCACAGTCGCCAGAGGACGCTGAACTTCTGCTCCAGCTCCTGATCCAAAAGCCATGGGCAGAAAACCCAAAGAGGCCACAGATGCTGTCATTAATATCGGTCGGAAGCGAGCTGCAATACCTTGGGCGATAGCTTCCCTAGCTGCAAGACCTTTGTCATATAGGCCGTTGATGAAAGTCACTAAAACCACACTATTTAGGATCACAATCCCAGACAGTGCAATGAAACCCACCATAGCAGAGACACTTAAACGAATGTCGCGTCCATAGAGAAGTATCAGTCCGCCAGCTAAACCAAAGGGGACCGCCAAAAAAATTAAAAGAGTTTGCTGCCAAGTTCCGCTCACTTTCAAAATAAGTAGAAATATCACAATTGCGAGAATGGGGATTAAAAGAGCCAATTTTTTTTGAGCACGCGCAAGGTTCTCAAATTGTCCACCCCACTCCAGGCGGTAACCTTGGGGAATCTGGATCTGACTTCTTATCTGAGCTTGTGCTTCTTGCACAAAAGAGTGTAAGTCGCGATCCTTGAGGTAGATAGACAGGGCCGAGTAGCGCTCAGAGTAGCGACGAGCAATGGTTGTCACCCTTTCGTTTTCATTCAGATCAGCCACCCTATCTAAAGAAATCGAACCTCCATTGGTTAGGGAGATCGGCAGCTTTTTTAAAACTTCGACTTTATCTCTTAACGACTCATCGAGATGAAAGACAATGGGAATACGACGATCTTCTTTAAAAAATTGCCCCACAGTCTTGCCCGCAAGGGCGACCTCAAGTTGGGCTGCAACCTCACCTGAGTTAAGACCATAAATTTGTGCCTTTTCAGAATCAATCTTCAAGCTTAAAAGAGTTGATTTTTTAAGCCCTGTTAAGGCGTCAAACTCAATGGACTGCACTCCCTGTATTGGTTCAATCACTTTCCGCGCCAGCTCGGCCAGATCCATCAATACGTCCAGGCTAGGACCAATAATTCTTAGCGAGACATCCGCACGACTTCCTTCAAGAACCTCATTTAAACGCATCTCCACCGGCTGGGTCATTGAAATATCCTGTTCAGGAAGATGGGATTCTAATTGTACTTTGATCTTTTCAAAGAGCTCTTCTTTTACGTAAGGAGCACGTCCAACCTCATCTGGCCAATCACTCCAATCTTTTTTAAGAATCAAAAAGGTATCGGCAAAGTTAGGGCCCATTGGGTCAGTGGCGCTCTCCGGAGTTCCGATCCGAGAGAAGACTTTCTCGACTTCGGGATACTGTTGAATAATCTCCTCGACCCTTTTTTGCACAGAAACAGACTCCTCGATATTTTGTTTGGGATCGCGAATCAGTCCAATGATCATGTCCCCTTCGTCCAATTGAGGAACAAAGTCACGCCCCAGCTGAGAGGCTAAAGAAAAACTTAGGACGAGTAATAACAAGGACACCGACAGAACCAAAACTGGCTTCTTTAAAACCCAGCGCAAACTTTTATCGTAATAGTGGGACAAGAATTGTAGGAGACGGGATTGTCCATGCAAATCACCTGAGGTGGGAATACCAAAATACAAAAAAACGGGCATAACCACGAGAGCCACCACAAGACTGGCGGCAAGAGCCAGCAAAATTGTTTGAGCCATGGGCGAAAACATTTTTCCCTCGACCCCCTCTAGCCATAAAATGGGTACATAAACCAACATGATTATAGTCAGGCCAAAGCTCACCGGTTTTGCCACTTCACGACAAGAATCCACTAGAGTTTTAACTTTGAGAGACTCATTTATAGGACCCTTGACGAGAGAAAGTCGTCTAAGATAATTTTCAACAACGACCACCGAAGCGTCGACCAATAGGCCAAAGTCAATGGCTCCTAAACTCATAAGATTGGCTGAAATTTTAAGCGATCCCATCAATTTAAAAGCCACCAACATAGATAAGGGTATAGCCATAGCCACAATGGCGGCCGCTCTAAAGTGACCCAAAAGAATAAAAAGGATAATAATCACAAGGGCTGCCCCCTCACCTAGGTTTTTAGCGACGGTTTGGATTGTCGCGACCACCAGGTTTTGTCGGTTGTAAACAACTTCAAGAAGCACATCTTTGGGCAGGCTGATTTTTTTTAGCTGTTCTCTTGCAGCATTGGCAACCGCACGACTGTTTTCACCAGTCCGCATGAGGACAGTGCCCAGAACCGTTTCTTGGCCATGTGCGGTTGCCGCACCATTGCGCAGACTTGAGTCAATTTCCACCCGACACACGTCTTTAAGTCGAAGAGCACGTCCATCTGGAAAAATTTTAATGATGTGATTGCGAACCGATTCAATGTCATCACTTGTAGTCTCGGCGGCAACCGATATTTGTTCACCAGCGCGCTTGATGTAACCACCACTAAAAGTCATCCCAAGGGATTCCACCGCCGCGATCACATCAAAGGTGTTGAGCCCATTATCTAAAAGAGTTTTGGGATCAAAGTTGATGTGCAACTCCGAGTTAAAGCCTCCATTGGTATCCACCTCGGCCACACCAGGGACCTGCTTCATCAAAGGACGCACACGAGTGTCTTGGATCCATCGCAAGTACTGAAGTTGTGTTTTTTCGTCTTCACCTTTTAAGGAAGAGTCCTCTTTGAGACTTAAAGTCCACATCAAGATCTCTCCCAAACCTGTGGTCATAGGCGAAATTTCAGGACGAACACCATCGGGCAATTGGGAGTATATATTCATCAAACGTTCACTGATCTGTTGTCTGGCAAAATACAAGTCGATGGGCTCGTGAAAGACGACCACAACTTGCGAAAGGCCAAACTTACTCAGTGAACGAATCTCTTTGACCTGCGGAACACCGGAGAGTTCCATTTCGATGGGGTAGGTGACAACCTTTTCGATTTGCGGAGGCGTAAGCGCACCGGTCTTCGTATTGACTATCACTTGTTGGGAACTGATGTCAGGTACCGCGTCGATAGGCAGACTGGGAAGGCTCCACAGGGCATAGGCCATCATAGCCAAGGTAAAGCCCAATATCCAGGATCGATATTCAATGATCTTGGTGAAAAAAAGATTCATAGAAATGTTTCCTTCAAATCAAGATAGGTTTGATTTTCGGCCATCATATCAAGGCTCAAACGTACAAGGTCAAACTGGGCCACAACCATCATCGAAGCTCCTATATGAACTTGCTCATCAATATCGAGGAATTGACCTACAGGTATTAAACCATTTTGAAAACTGCGGTTGGCGATCTGTAAGATTTTTTCACCATCGTCTTGGCTTTTTTTATCGTACTGCCTGATGACTTCTAGAGATTTGTCAAATTCTTGTTTCAAGGCTAGTATTTTCACATAGCGCTTTCTTCTAAATTCAGTTTGAGTGCGTTCCAGATCGTAAGCTTTTGCAGAGGCAATACGAACTTGCTGCTGGCCACGATCAAATAGGGGTAGTGCCAGCCCAACACCTACAGCCTGATTCACCTGCGCGGATTGGTAGGGCTGCCCCTCATAGGTCCGCATCCCGAAGAGACGGATATCGGGCCGCCAAAGGGATCGAGCGATTTCTTGGTCCTTTTCAATCAACTTGGTTTGCAGTTGCATACGCTTTTCAAAGGATTTCTGCTCTTCTTGTAAACCTTCAAAAAGCGAGACAAGCTTCGTTTTGCTCGGCCACGAAGTGGATAAATCCTTCATGCATGACGGATTACAATAAGACGTAAAATATTGCGTGGTTTGCAACAATCGTGTGCGAACCTCGGCAATTTCAACTTTGAGGAACTTGAGTCGATGTTTGAGTTGTTCTCTTTGAATTTGATCTTTGGGCGATACAAATTGCTTTTTCTTTAAAAATTGTTCGATCAAAGCCAGACGTTTTAATCTCTCCTCAAGATGACCGGCCAGCTCTTTGTTCATTTGATGAAAGTAGAGGCGAAGAAGGACTTCTCGCCCTACCTCAAACTCCAGTTGTTTTTGTTCGATGGCCGAAAGCTTTTTTTGCAATCTTATTTTTTCAGCCAAGCCACTTCGTCTAGCGTTGAGAGGGATCACCTGTGAGATGGAGAATTCTTCGTAACGACCTTGAAATTGGGTGAAGTTAGTGGTTCCAGTAGCCAACTGAACTTCGGGGTTGCGCCAAAGCCTTCCTTGCTCCAATTCTGCAATTTTTTCTTTTTGACGAGCCTCACTCCATTCAATGGGCTTTAACTCATTGACCAACTGGTCAAAAAGTGTGCGGACACTTGTCGTAGCCCCTGCTTGAGGGCTTACAAAAAATAGCAATATAAAATACAGGGTGACATTGAAGTGGGGCACGGGAATAGAGAAAGGGAGATTATGAAAAAACATCTCCAAAACCATTCACCCTGTGGATGTTATTGTCACTTGATTTTCGTTTCTGCAAGGCACCAAATGAGTTCTTTCTCTTTTCGGGTGCCAATCTGTGGATAAGTTTTTACTAAGCTGGGCGGACATCCTGACCTCGCCAGCATTTTGCCCTGCGGGCAAAAACGCATCCTGCTTGCTGGACCCAGCCTAGTAAAAACTTATCCACAGATTGTTTAAATGAAAAGAGCACCATTTAATTTGAAGTTCCACTCGAGCCTCGATAAAACTCAGAGAAAGAGCCCATAGAGAGACAATTTTTGTCCCTGGTCTGAAAAAATGACAGACCCTCGCTTCTGATCTCGTAGCCACACCTTGCCTAGACTGGCCTGGAAAATGAAGAGATTTTGGTTAGCTAAGGAGCTTTTATGAAGAGCATTTTAATCTTTTTCACTCTGTTTACAACTCAACCCCTTTGGGCCCACATGTCCATTGCCATCGAGAATATTGAAAACACAAAAGTAAGTAAAAATAGGGAACACGCCCTCACATTTCAAGACAGCAAAGAACAGAACTACTCCATAATTTGCGAAAAATACCTATGGCATGAAAACGTGACCTTGTTTTTGTTAGGTACTCAGCTCACGGCTCATTTTCCAAATTGTCTGCAAGTTTTAAAACAGGTTCGCGACCATATTGGAAGTGGCCAAACAATTGACTCCATAATTGTGGATATATCTTATCGCGAGGGGACCAAACAAACCCAAGCGGAAATGACCTTTTTATCTAAAGGAAGACCCATCCAGATTGTGAATTGAGTTGCAGTTTAGTATGAATCTAAGAAAGATTTTTAAAAAGCCGGTTGATCTTGAATCTACCCGCAGTGGTTTGACTTAGTAAAATTCAACGATATCATTTTCCTGAAAACCAGACCCAGAGTGAACGACTGTCACCGCTCCATCTTTGCCAAAATAACTCACCACTTCGATTGTACCCTTCATACGGCCGGTGATGTTTCCAAGGTAACCTCCTGTCTCGGGATCAAAGACTTCTTCCTTCGACTCAGTCACCCTTAGAATATCACCCACTTGCAAACCAGATAAGCGACCTGCATTGAGATAAACTCGCTCGCCACGAACCAAAGCCACACGACCGTTCCAACTCATTTTTCGCAACACCATCAAAATTGGCTGCACCATTTTTTTAAAAGCCTCTTTGACCACGGCACGAACAAGATCAGGATTGTCTCTTAGCTCTCGATCGGTATAGGAAGCCTGGGCGACACGAGTCACCTCTTCTTCGACCACAGCACTGCGTGTTTCCTTAGCCATAGACTCCCCGTCCTTCAAGGAATACATTTCTACATCGACTAGAGTTTTCACTTCGGCACGCACCTTACGAATAACCCCAACACTGTCGCCGATTTTGCGTGTGCGCACCTCGCGAATGCGCCCTACTAAAATAGCGTGAGCTCCAATCTTACGCACTTGTGGTAAAAGCTTTTTAATGTCGTAACCATCACCCACTTGGTAAGCGTTGATATCCACACCCAGATCATCTGAGCTTATTGAAATCACTTCATTGCTAAAAGTCAGGTGACGAATTAACTCTTCCTTGGCAATTTGACTCGCACTCTCCGAAGCATAGGGTGACAAGTTGAGGAAGGGAAGAATAACAACTCTCCTGCGCATCCCCGACTCGTCATCGGTCGCGCGAGCTCGGAAATCTTTATCTTCAACAGAAGGGCCCATACGACGATTTCTAGCGTCGCTAAGCAAGGAACATTGAATCATCAACAAACTGCAACTAAGAATAGTGAAAAGGCGTAAAAACATACAAATATATTATCGCGTAAATAAGGGCAGCAATCTACGGGCTAAAGGTCCAGCCTTACTGATTCACCTTCACATCAAGGGTGATCATGTCGGCTTGGGTCGAGACCACTTGACTCATAAAACCCTCAATACGGGTACGAGCTAGTTTTTTGCTAAGATCTTGAACGCCACCAGAGTAATCCATTTCGTAGGTCACTCGTCCCGGCTCGAAAAGTCTTTCTGTTAATGTATCGGTCGCAAGTTTTTCTTTCAGGGCACTGGTAAAACGGGATAACTGTTGGTGATCCAACTGTCCTGTGATTGCCAATTGCAAAACTTGGGACTCAAAAGCTCCTCTTTGCCACATATCATAAATTTGGGAGGCCAGGTCTTCTCCAGTTTCTTCAGCTAGTTGGCGGACGTCTTGCACCATTTGGCTAAACTTCTTGCCAGAGGCAGAATCAAAAGTTCGCACCACTTCTGCAATACTCTTAGCGTTCGATGATTGCTTGCAACTGAGTTGGACACGAATTCGTATAGCATTGTCTCGTAAGGGACTCGGGATGACATCCACTCGCCCTTCAAGGAAAAGCTGACCTTTTTTAAAGCTTGAAATTTGAACCATATCGGTTTGGGTCAAATATGTTTTGCGCATAAAATCAGGCAGCATATGGACCATATTGAAAGCCTGAGGGCGCAATAAAAACAAACCCTTTTCTAAAAAACCTTGGAAGAGCTCTTGCTCAAAAGCATGGGAAAAAGTTTCCAGTTCTCGGCTGGTGGTGAACACCGGTGCCCACCAACGATAGGACTCACCGCTGATTTGGTTGTTCACTTCGATGAATGGAAGCGTGATCCCCGTCTTTGCAGCACTAGCGTAGAGCCCCTTTTGCTGTAAAATAGTGCGAAGGTCGTTTTGTGAAACTTTAAGTTCGACTTTAAAACGGTAGGCCTCACCCTTTTCACCCGCTTCTTTTTTTCCGCTTAGAATTTTAATAAAAGGAATAAATCGATTCTTAAGTGCTTGAATATCTTCTTCAATTTTCTTTTTGTTTTCGAGGGCGCGCGCTTCTCCTATTTCTTTTTTAACAACCTCGTAAGTCACATCCTGAGAAGCCTTTTCTATGGCCTCGGCCCGCGCTTCTCTTTCGTTATCAGCCTCAATCACTTGTTCTGAAACAATCACTTGATAACGAGCCTGTGCAAAACTTGTGAAACATAATAAAATAGATAAAAAAGTCACTTTAAACATACCTAACCTTACTGCGAGATTTCCACAAAGTCCATGCCACCAAAATCCTGATGCAAACCTTCTAAGAAATCATTGGAAAGGGTGATCCCCTTTGGGTCTCTGATGTCATAAATTACCTTTTTATTCAGCTCGTTGAGGTTGAGCTCAATTTTTACTTTTGTCTCGCCTGGATTTTGGTCGATACGCTCGCGTAATTTAAGAAGTCTTGGCTCCATTTTTTTATCCACCTTGAAAATAACAGCCTTGGCTTGATTGATACTGTCGGTGAGAGTGACGACCTTTTCGGCAATAATTTTGTGGCTGTCGTCCTTTTTTTCTAAAATTCCAGAAACGACGAGCGGCACTTCCTGTTTGATGACATCTTCAAACTCAGCATAGGTATTGGGGAAAACAATGATTTCAATGGGGGCAGTTAAATCTTCGAATTGAAGAAAGGCCATGCGTGTGCCCTTCTTGGTGATGATCTCGCGCATTTGGGTGACCATACCCACAAGAGTGGTCTTCTGCTTGTTTGCTAAATTGTCGATATCTTGAATAGTCGTGTTGGCCCAGGCCTTACAAACCTGCTCGTATCCCCGCAGGGGGTGATCGCTTAAAAAGAAGCCCAAGACGTCTTTCTCAAAGTTCAATCGCAACATGCGTCCCCATGCAGGAGCGTCGGGCAAGGTAATAATCTCTTCTTCTGATTCGTCGACCATGGAAAACAATGAGGCTTGCCCCACTTCTCTGTCTTGCCGAGTGGTTTCGGCAAAGTCGACAAATTTTTCATAACCATCAAACAGTTGCGAGCGATGATAGCCAAAGCCATCGAAGGCACCGGCTTTGATCAGACATTCTATCACTTTTTTATTCACTCTTCTTAAATCGACCACTTCAAAGAAGTGATTGATGGATTCAAACTTTTTATCTGGCAATTGTTCGCGTGCTTCTAAAATCGCTTCCACAGCCGATTGCCCGACACCTTTGATGGCAGCAAGTGAGTAGTACAAAACCTCGCCCCTGGCGGTGAATTTGTAATCCGAATGATTGATATGCGGTGGTTGAACTTCGATGCCACGACGACGACAGAGGTTGACATATTTGACAATCTTATCGGTGTCACTCATTTCCGTGGAAAGAAGGGCGGCATAAAACTCGATAGGATAATAGGCCTTGAGCCATGCAGTTTGGGCCGCAATCACGCAATAAGCCGCTGAGTGAGATTTATTGAATCCGTACTTGGCAAATTCGGCCATCAGGTCAAAAAGCTTTTCTGAGCGCGCCTTGTCGTGACCATTTTTTTGAGCCCCTTCTAAGAAGCGCTTGCGCTGTTGGTCCATCTCCTCAGCAATTTTTTTACCCATCGCGCGACGAAGCAAATCGGCTTCACCAAGAGAGTAGGATGCGATAGTCGAGGCAATCAACTGAACTTGCTCTTGATAGATAATGACCCCGTAGGTCTCTTTCAGAATTTCTTCGAGCTCGGGGAAAATAAAATCAACCTTGCTCTTGCCTTGCTTGCGCTTGGTGTACTCAGGAATCATATCCATTGGACCCGGACGATAGAGGGCATTGATGGCCATGATGTCTTCAAAACAGGTGGGTTGTATTCTCTTTAAGGCGTCGGTGATCCCATCGCCTTCAAACTGAAACACACCGGCGGAGTCCCCACTGGCCATCAAGTCATAAATTTTAGGATCATTGATGGAGATCTCTTGGGGCTTGATATCCACGTTTCGGTTTTCTTTGATCAAGTCCAAAGCGTACTGAATATGAGTTAGGGTTTTAAGCCCTAAAAAGTCAAACTTGATCAAGCCAATTTTCTCAGCGTGCTTCATGTCGTATTGAACGACATTTTCACCCTCGACACCCCTGTAAAGAGGAGCGTGTTGCACCAACTCACCATCGGCAATGATCACACCGGCAGCGTGAATCCCCGCATGGCGCACCAAACCCTCAACAGAAAGAGCAATGTCGATCATATTTTGAACTTGCGGATTGAGCTCCATTTGCTCTTTGATCCGTGGTTCCATCTCAAGAGCTTCACTGAGTGTGATACCCAATTTTTCGGGAATGAGCTTGGCAATCACATCCACTTCACTATAGGTCATGCCTAAAACGCGACCCACGTCGCGCAAAGCGGCTCGCGCTTGTAGTTTTCCGTAGGTGATGATTTGGGAGACCGATTGCTTACCATACTTGCGAGTCACATAATCGATGACCAGGGGTCTTTTCACCTGACAGAAATCGATATCAAAATCCGGCATGGACACACGTTCGGGATTTAAAAAGCGCTCAAAAATTAAACTGTAGCGAACCGGATCTAAATCGGTAATCTTTAAACAATAAGCGACAAGAGACCCCGCCCCCGAACCCCGCCCAGGTCCAACAGGCACATTGTTTTCTTTCGCCCAGTTGATAAAGTCTTGAACGATCAAAAAGTAACCGATAAAGCCCATATCGTCGATAACGCCGATTTCGTAGTCGAGGCGTTGTTGATAAATGGGAATTTTGCTTTCAGGCACTTCTTCGCCACGCTTCTTGGCTTCCTCAAAGCGATCCTGCAGTCCCTCTTGGGTGAGTCGAGTCAGTTCATCTTTGAGGCTCACATTGTTTTTAGTTGGAAAACTAGGCAGATGATAAATGGTTTTACCCGATTCATCTTCCAAGCGAAAATGTAAATCGGTGCGATCTAAAATTTCTTGGGTGCGCTCGCACAGTTCGGGACAATCCTGGAAAAGATCATACATTTGTTCGGAAGACTTAAAGTAGTGTTCTTCACTTCCTAAACGCCAACGACTGTCATCGTGAAGTGTTTTATTGCTACCGATGCAAATCAAAACCTCTTGGGCCAGCTGGTCTTCTTTGTTGAGGTAGTAAATGTCGTTAGTTGCCACTAAAGGCACCGATTCTTTTTGAGCCAGATCAAATAAAAAAGGCTCCACTTTATTCCATTGGGGAAGACGGGTGCGATTGATTTCAAGGTAAAGTCGATCTTGAAATATGTTTTTAAGTTTGCGCAGACGCTCGGTCGCCTCTTCAGCACCATAACGCAAAAAATGAGAGGCCACATCACCAGAAATACCACCCGTCAGCGCAATCACATCGTCGCCAAACTCTTCTAAGGCCTGCCAATCGATGCGTGGTTTGTAGTAAAAGCCCTCTTGGTAGCCAATGGAGCTTAAGCGACAGAGATTTTGATAACCCTTGTAGTTTTGCGCCAATAAAACCAAGCGAGTGTTTGGTTGGTAATTGACCTCGCGTTTTTCATTTTTTGTAAAGCGGTCCACAGGGGCTAGATAGGCATCTAATCCCACAATGGGCTTCAGGCCTTTTTTCTGGGCAGCGAGATAAAACTCCACCGCTCCAAACATATTTCCGTTATCGGTGAGTGCCACTCCGGGCATGTCAAAGCTCTTGGCTCTCTCAACAACCGCTTCAGCGCGACAACTGGCTTCTAACAGCGAGTACTGGCTGTGCAAGTGGAGATGGACAAAAGGTTTTCGCAAGATTTACTCCCATTCGATGGTACCGGGTGGTTTGCTTGTCACATCATAAACCACTCGGTTGATACCTTCCACCTCATTGGTGATTCGATTGGATACTTTTTGCAAAAACTCAAAGTCGAAGGGATACCAGTCTGCTGTCATGGCGTCGCTGGATGTCACTGCCCGCAAAGAAAGCACTTTTGCGTAGGTGCGTGCGTCCCCTTGGACGCCGACAGTGTTCACCGGCAACAGAACGCAGAAGGCCTGCCAAATTTCATCATAGAGCCCGTGCTTTTTGAGTTCGCTAATAAAGATATGATCAGCTTCACGCAAAGTGTCCAAAGAGGTTTTGTCCACGGCCCCCAAGACGCGAATAGCCAAACCCGGGCCAGGAAATGGATGGCGCCCCAGACTGTCCTGAGGAATATCCAATTGAGCCCCAATCATACGCACTTCGTCTTTAAAAAGTTCACGCAGGGGCTCTAAAAGTTTGAGTTTCATTTTCTCGGGCAACCCCCCCACATTGTGATGGGTTTTAATGGTCACAGACTCGCCACGGGTTGTGACACTTTCAATGACATCGGGGTAAAGTGTGCCTTGCACCAGCCAAGTAGGCCGCGGCTTCATCTTTTTCACACAGTGGTCAAAGACTTCGATAAAAGCGTGACCGATTTTCTTGCGCTTCTGTTCGGGATCGGAAATTCCCTTGAGCTCAGCCAGAAATAAATTTTCAGCGTCGACTCCGACCACATTAAGACCCAACTTTTTGTAGCGCTCCAAAACTTCTTTGTATTCTCCCAATCTCAAGAGGCCATTGTTGACGAACACACAATGCACTCTTTTTTGACCAAGTGCTTTCGTCACAAGTCTGGCGGCAACGGTAGAATCCACTCCCCCACTTAAACCGACAATCACGTGATCGTCGATATCCACCTGATCGCGAATGCGACTCATTAAATCTTCCACGATATTTTGCGCTTTCCAAGTCGGTTGCAGTTTGGCTTTTTCAAAAACAAAATATTTAAGAATGTCGCCGCCGAACTCGGTATGGCTCACTTCGGGATGAAACTGGACAGCAAAAAGATTGTCGCCGTCTAAAACAGCGGGATGATTTTCATCAGACTTAGCTAACACTTTAAAGCCAGGAGGTGGCACTTGCACCACATCACCGTGACTCATCCAAACATTTTGATCCATTGGAACATCACCTAGGGCTTGTTCCCAGTGCACTTTCTTTTTACCGTATTCGCGAACTTTGGCTTTCTCTACAATACCCCCATACTGTTGGGCCATCATTTGCATTCCATAACAAATTCCCATGACAGGCGCGATCTCAAGAAGTTCTTGGATGTCACGTTTAGGCGAGGTCCTGTCGTTCACCGACAACGGACCGCCACTTAAAATAATAGCACCTGGCTCACGCTTTTTTATCTCCTCGAGGGGAAAGTTGTAAGGATGTAGTTCCGAGTAGACATTAAATTCTCGAAGCCGTCGGGCTATCAGTTGGGTCACTTGCGACCCGAAATCTAGAATGAGGACTCCCCCTTGCATAACTTCTACTCCAATCTGTAGTTTGGCGCCTCTTTGGTGATAGAGACGTCGTGAACATGGGACTCTTTCAAGCCCTGGTTACTAATACGCACAAAACGCGCTTTTTTCTGAAACTCTTCAATGGAACTGGCGCCGACGTAACCCATTCCAGACTTCAGTCCTCCCACAAGCTGGTGAACGATACCGCTAGCCGATCCCCGATAGGGAACACGCCCTTCAATCCCTTCGGGAACAAGCTTGTTGGAATCTTGGACATCGCCTTGGAAGTAGCGATCCTTTGAACCCTGCCTCATGGCACCAAGGCTCCCCATACCGCGATACATTTTGTAGGTACGCCCTTGATATAAAATGGTTTCGCCGGGGCTTTCCTCGGCACCCGCTAAAAGATTGCCGACCATGACAGAATTGGCTCCCATGGCGAGAGCCTTGGCCATATCTCCAGAAAATTTAATGCCACCGTCGGCAATAATTGTTTTGTTGTACTTGTGAGCTATATCAGAACATTCTTTTATAGCGGCAATTTGAGGCATACCCACACCAGCCACAATACGAGTCGTGCAGATGCTTCCAGGACCCACACCCACTTTAGCGACATCGGCCCCTTTGTCATAAAGGGCTGCACAGGCTTCACCGGTCACCACATTACCTGCGACAATGACAAGATCTGGAAACTGCTGGCGCGCCCACTCCACCATGGACAATACATTTTTAGAATGACCGTGGGCGGTGTCTATCACCAACACATCCACGTGTTTATCAACCAGAGCTTGCGCCCGATCGCGCGATGTCGCATCTATTCCAATCGCAGCTCCAACAAGCAAGCGTCCTTTGGCATCTTTTGAGGAATTGGGATAGGTGGTGGCTTTTTCAATATCTTTAACTGTAATCAAGCCTTTGAGCTGTTGGTTATTATCCACCACAAGAAGTTTTTCGATACGATGTTTTTGTAACAGAGTTTTGGCTTCCTCAAGAGTGGTTCCCTCGGGAGTGGTGATCAAATTTTCTTTGGTCATGATATTGGAAACCGGCTGGGTGAAGTTAGTCTCAAAACGAATGTCACGATTGGTAAGAATGCCCACAAGTTTTTTATTCTGGGTGATCGGCACCCCACTGATGCTGTACTTTTCCATAAGGTCAAGAGCTTCTTGCACAGAGGCCTGAGGACCAAGTGTGATCGGATCGGTGATCATGCCACTTTCATATTTCTTAACCTTTTCAACCTCAAAGGCCTGCTCTTCGATGGTTAAATTTTTGTGAATGACACCGAGACCACCCAACTGCGCCAACACTCTTGCCATACGGCTCTCGGTCACGGTGTCCATGGCAGCAGTAATAAGGGGTGTGTTGAGATAAATTTCGCGAGCAAAAAAACTGCGGGTCGAAATTTCACTGGGAACGATTTCGGAGTATTGAGGGACCAAGAGAATGTCGTCGTAGGTCAGGGCCTCTTTTTCTAAATTCATAACATCGCTCCTTAAGCCTTGGGCTCGTACCATTTTTTATAATTAAAATAATTCTCAGCAGACTGAGTCAAAAATTGCAGTTCTTCTTCACGCAAAGGCCGCACTTTTTTAGCTGGCGAGCCCATATAGAGAAAACCCGATTCAGCTGTGGCACCTGAGGGCAAAAGGGAGCCCGCCGCCAAGAAACTGCGCGGCTCCATCACCGAACCATCAAGCAAGATAGCTCCCATTCCAATAAAAGCCTCATCGCCCACGCTGCAACCATGTAGCATGGCCTTGTGACCAATGGTCACAGAATTTCCGATAGTGGTAAAAAAGCGATTGTAGGTGCAGTGAATGACCGTGCCGTCTTGGACATTGGTCTTTTCACCAATTTTGATGGGTCCCACATCTCCTCGTAAAACACATTGATACCATACCGAGGAATTTGCACCGATGGTCACCTCGCCAATGATATCGGCCGAAGGGGCAATGAATGCGCTGGAAGAAATAGAGGGTTTGTGGCCTTTGAGATCGCGAATCACGGCGCCATCACCTCGAAGTTAGCATTGCTAGTTCTACTGAGCTGTAAACCTATACGCTCGCCTTGCAACAAAGACGGACGTGCTTTTTGGATTTTAACAAAAGCCAGCTCACCTGCTTTGGCATTTGCATCTTTAAATAAGACTTTTCTATTTTGACTGTTGCGACCCACAGCCACTCCGTCCTCACTGACTTCTTCGACTAAGACTTCATAGGTCTGACCGATGCACTCTTGAGAAAGGCGCAGGGCAATAGGACGTTGCAGGGCAAAGACACGTTCTAAACGTTCGGACTTCTCTTCTTCACTGAGGTGATCGGTCCAACGGGCCGCTTTTGTAAAGGGGCGTGGCGAGTATTTAAACGCGTAAATGCCATCGTAGCCCACTTCTTCAATCATGGTGAGGGTGTCTTGAAACTGCTCTTCGCTTTCACCTGGAAAACCGACGATGATGTCAGTTGAAAGTGCCACTCCCGGAATGGCCTTTTTAATCATCTCGACTTTATGAAGATAATCTTCTCTGGTGTAGCCACGATTCATGCGCTCCAACACATCACTGTTGCCACACTGAGCCGGCAAGTGAATGTAATCGCAAATTTTATGACGATACTGTTGGGAGATGTCGACCAACTCTTGATTGAAATCTTTTGGATGGGATGTTGTGTAGCGAATCCTTAAAACGTCGGTGTCAGTGGCCACCGTTTTTAAAAGCTGACCAAAGTTGGCTCCGCAATCGGACTTGTAGGAGTTCACATTCTGCCCAAGCAAAGTGACCTCTTTCACTCCACGTTTCACGAGTGTATTGATGTCGGAAATGAGTTCCGACATTTTGCGACTGCGCTCGCGCCCACGGGTAAAAGGTACGACACAGAAGGTGCAAAAGTTATCACAACCTTTGGTGATGTTCACAAAAGTGGAAACCCCAGGATTGCGAATCAGGGTTTCAATTTGATAGGGCTGATTGTGTTGAAAGCGTGTGCTCGATAGGGATTCTTTTGTACCCTGCGCCTCGAGAACGAGTTTGGGTAAGTCGTCAATGGCATCTGTTCCAAAGACAAAGTCCAAAAGAGGGATATCTTTTAAAAGCTTGGTCTTTTCTTGCTGAGCCACACAGCCACCCACCCCAATTCGCAATTTTGGATTTTGCGCCTTGAGGTTGCGGTAACGTCCCACTTCCGAGTGAACCTTGTGAACTGGTTTTTCTCGCACACTGCATGAGTTAATAATGATCAGATTGGCTTCTTCAGGGGTGTCGACAGGATGGTAGTCCACCATTTCGAGAAGTGAGAACATGCGTTCGCTGTCGTTGACATTCATCTGGCAACCATAGGTTGTTATAAAGACTCCCCCATTGGATTGACTCACTCGACCTCCAGAAACCGATAATTTATCCCTACAACTGTCTGAAATGAGCTGAAAAAGGACAATGACTTGCAGCGTTTAATTTCATCGGTTATAACACCAAAAATTTGGGAGTCAACGAAGAGCTTTCCCAAAGCCTTAGGAGTAGAACTATATGCAACCCAGACTCAAAACCTCGAGCCAGTGGACCCCTTTCCCAGAGGAACTTTGCCAACTTTGCGCCCAAGTCCTTACTGAGCGCTTCTTTGATGAGTACGACCTAGATAAAGCCAAATTTGTGGTCGAAGGCCGTATTTTTGCTAATGAAATTGTGGGTCGCTTTGGTCTAAACGTTGAAAACCAGCTCAAACAACCCAACTTTGAGGTCTCTTTTGACTTCAACCCCGAAACGGAAAAAGCACTGGAAATGATCCAAAAGTCCATGGATGTGGTCGAGCACCTGTGGACTGAGTTGCTTGAGGACGATTTTGAAGATGCAGAGCTGGCTGTTGTTTGGCAGAGCCTTCCTTTTGATAAGAAAGACTACCATTATCGCTATTCGACCGTGAACAGTGATCTGGAAAAAGAAGCAGACTTGCTCCTTCAGGAGTTCGAGAAACAATTAGTCTACGGCGAGAGTGAACTGGAAGAAAGCGAGCCCCTTCAAACTGAAACTGAAGAAAAGACTCTCCACTAGAGACTCCTGATAAGTTCTCCCTGTCAGGGCTGTGATTTTTTCTTGCCGAGATCTCCTCTTTCCAATACCTGTGAAGATCACTAATATTTTAATTGTAAAGCAAGGCCTCACAATCGATGTTGTAGATGCAAAATCAAAAATGAGCTTTGGTCATTGTTCGGAGATCATCATGAAGAAGTACAAAGCGGGCTTGGTTGGATTGGGGCGCTGGGGTAAAGTGATTCTGGAAAAAGGAAATCCTTATTTTAATTTCACTCACGCCCTCACCAAAAACCCGAGTAAACATAATGAGCTCATTCAAATAGCACAGCTCAAACACTGCTCTGACCTTGATGAACTTATGAGTCAAGATTTGGATTTGATCTTTCTTGCTACCCCTCACCGCCAACATTTTCAACAAACTCAACAAATACTTATGAATGGTATCTCGGTGCACTGCGAACCGCCCCTCGCTTTAAGTGTCGAGCAAATGAAGGAACTATTCAGTATTGCTCGACAAAAGAAACTGCATTTATTTGTGGGCTACAATATGTCCCATCTTGCTGCTTTTAAAGATTTTAAAGCTCAAGTCGATAAGCGAATTGGAATGCCAAAAAAAGTGTTTATGGAGTACTCATCAAACTCTGGTTATCGCTATACTGAAAACCCAACTCACTGGCGGGCTGGCCTCAATCAAAATCCTTTAGGTTGTTTTTCAACCATGGGAGATCATCTCTTATTTCATTTGATTGAAAATTTTGGACCTGTTCAAACTTCCCACATTAAAGCTAGGCGTGAAAAGCTAGATTACGAGTTTTATGACACCGTGACAATGGATGGACAACTTGAGTCGGGTGTCAAATTTCATTTAAAAACAAGCTGTGTTGACGAATACTGTTTTAGGGTCGTCGTTCATGGAGGAGACGAAGAGTTGATTTTCGAGCATGATTATTTCAACCTTCTCAAATCTACTATTACAAGTAACAAAGAAGGAATCATTCAAGAATATTTAAATGAAGATAGTATGTTATTTCAATCTCAATTTGAGGCCAGGATTCTCTTACAAGAGCCATCTCTCCAAAGTTTAGAATCCACTCTTATCGCCCAATCCAAAGCCCTCCTCACTTCTGTGGTAGATAAGGAAAATCTTAGTTTTTGATATTCTTTAGGAAAGAGTTGGAACCCGTGGGTTCACTTTGCCAAGAACACTTTTTATGACTTGTGCAAAAATCTTGATTTCCTCGGAACCTACACCTGGGGCGTAGGCAATCCCAAAATAAACAGCAAAAAGAGTGTTGATCTGTGACTGTGTGGCAGTGGGTGCGATAGTCTTTAGTCGCTTTCTAAAACTTTTTTCAATGACATCTAAGGCCTGCCCAACTTGGTTCGGCTGTTTTCTATGGGTCATATAAAAAGCACACAAGTGAGGCATCTTTTCATAAATCTGCCTTGCCTCAAGCAAAGACTCTTCATACTTCTCAGAGTACCAGAAAGCTTGCCTTCTTGGATTGTCAACACCGGTAAATTCTTTCCCAATAATATCAATGGCCGCCTGAAGAATATCCATCTTAGAACGACCAAAATGGTAATAAATAAGAGAGCGTGTGATTTTACTTTTTCGAGATATATCGGAAAATGTCCACTTCAAGTGCCCCTTCTTAAACTCTAGCTCTAAAGCACAGTTGAGAACTTTCCAATAGACGTCGTCTTTGCTTACTTTTTCTGACATACACTCTCAAGGCTGACACTTCTCCTTGTTTTTGTCAAAATTTGGCTATGGATTGACAAATTCTTGGTCCATCTGTCAACGCATGAAGTAGAGTTTCTAATCTTAAACACTTATTGTGACCTTGTTCTCGGGTCGCTGGACTCCGGGGCCGAGTTTGGGGGCGGCCTTGGATCCAGAGCTCAATTCCTCATATAGGAATCACTTGTCCATGAGGTTTTTTAGTAGTCGCTGTCGTCGCGATCGTTGGAGTCGGAAACTCCTCGGACTTCTTCGATAAAGCTTCTCTCTTCATCGAAGTCCCTTGCGTCATCTTCGCTAGAGGACTCGTCGATTTCAAGCTCCTGGATCGCGTGCAAAAAGTCGGACTCCGTACTTAAGTCTTTCTTGATTAAATCCAGATACTTATTGGGATACCGTGAAGTCAGCTCTTCGATGTACTTTTCTAACTTTCCTTCGGAAAGAATCTTTTTGCGCACCTGGATTTTTTTCCAGAACAAAAGGTAATGATAACGACAATAACCTTCCACAACAGAGGGTTGATCGCAGTCGCGCACACGGCACAAGATGCGCCCTTCGGCATCGGTTAAGACAATGTCTTTTTGAATTGTAATTTTTTGTGGAACAGTTGGCTCTTTCTTTTTTGCGACTTTAGGTTCCGGAGCTTTTGCTGCAGCGGCAGATGATTCTTTAACTTTCTTTGCTTCTGCAACAGGCGCTACTTTCTTTGAGGCTTTAGCAAGAGACGCTTTTTTTTCAGATTTTTGGGGACTTGCCTTTTTGGCTGCAGTTTTTTTAGCGACTTTTTTCTTAGTCGTCTTTTTGACTTTTTTCTTTGTTACTTTTTTAGCAACTTTCTTTTTTGCAGCCTTCTTTTTGGTCGTCGCTTTTTTGCTTGTTTTTTTTGCCGCAGCCTTTTTGGCGATTTTTTTCTTGCTTGTTTTTTTGACTTTTTTCTTTGTTACTTTTTTAGCAACTTTCTTTTTTACTGTTTTTTTCTTTGCCACTTTTTTCGCTGCCTTTTTTTTCTTTGCCATAAGTCCCCAATTGAACACTCGGTCTTGTAACTATCTGTTGAAAGCGGCTATTTAAGCACAATATCGCCATACTTGGAAACGATTTTGATATTGCCCTGCTCTTGCCCCTTCAACTGCCCCTTGCGCTCTGTCCAACGGCCGCGGCGCTGCTTTCTGAGGTGAATGGGGGCGTACATTTGCCCTTTTTCCGAGCGTAAGCTCACTAAAGCTCCCGAGTCCTTGGGAACATTCAAATGGACCACACCCCTCTCGCTGGTAAGAGAAAAACTTTGCAGGCTATCAAATTTGGCATCGAGCCTTCCTCCACTGACGTTCCCACTGAGACTGCCCTGAATTTTATCCAGGCTGACGACACCGCTGACATTTTTTAATGTGACCGTACCTTGCATGTCGACAACTTTGACAGAACCACTGTGGTTGCGGATCTCGAGGGGTCCTTTGTGATCTGCGATGCTGTAATTGGCTGAGTGATTGTTAACAGTTAAAGAGCCTTTGCTCTGACTCAATGTAAATTGCCCATTGAAACTTTGAATATCGATGGGACCCTCATGATTTTTTACTTTTCCACGCCCTTTGATGAGCTGCAACATCAAGTGTCCTTTACCCGACTCCACGCGAACATCCCCCTCGGTCATCTGCACACTTAAATCAGCCGGGAAAGACTCGGCCACCACCTGACCCTGGTCCCAGAAAATCTCAAGACTCTTTGCAGGAAGTGTGACCTTCATCTCGAATTCTGGAAAGGAGGCTCCAGAGCGCAATTTCTCCCAATCCTCGGTTTCTGAAGGCCCTTTCACAAGGATCTCCAATTGACGACCTTGGCCACGCAACTGAAAATTGGACTGATCAAAGCGATCACCGCCGGTCTTACGGGCTTCGACTCGCACTTCATCACCTTCGGCTGAAACAATTTGCAGCTTACCCTTGTAGCCACGGACAATGACCTTGTCCACATCGCCAATAGGGCGCACCACAGGTTGAAAGCTTTGCCCCTGGGCAAAACTAGGTGAGAACATGGCTGAAAAAAGAGTCAGAATTAAAAAAGGCAAGGTTTCCTCCCAATCAAGATGATGACTCTAAGTAATATGACACTACATATAGAGATGCTCAATAAAAGATAACACAGGCGGCCTTCTTTGTCCTCCTCCATGAGCTGTTGACTTTGCTAGTGATTTTTTTTTTAGTGGTGGGAATTGAGGACCTTGTGCGGGAATCATTCCCAGGGAGATTTAAATGGAAAAAGAAGTCTATATTTTGAGTGCACAGAGAACACCAATTGGCTCTTTTCAGGGGCAATTCAGTACGGTCCCTGCCACCCGGCTGGGTGCCGCTGCTATTGAAAGCGCCGTGGAAAAGGCGGGCATTGAGAAATCCGATGTGACTGAGGTTATTTTTGGCCAAGTTTTAACTGCGGGAGCCGGACAAGCACCCGCTCGCCAAGCAGCTCTTTACGCCGGTCTTCCGAACTCTACTGTTTGTATGACTATTAACAAAGTCTGCGGATCTGGCTTAAAAGCGGTGATGCTGGCTAGCGACAGCATTCGCTTGGGACACTCACAGGTGGTGATTGCCGGAGGACAAGAAAATATGACTTTGGCCCCCCACTTGCTCGAAAATTCTAGGACCGGTTACCGTATGGGCCCGACTACTGTGCAAGATTCAATGATCAAAGATGGCTTGTGGGACCCCTATAACGACTTTCATATGGGCGTGGCCGCAGAACTCTGTGTTAAAGAAAATCAAATCAGTCGCGAAGAACAAGATCAGTTTGCAAAAGAAAGTTACGAACTGGCTTTAAAATCACAAAAAGAAGGTTTTTTCAAAAACGAGATCACCCCTGTGGAAGTCAAAAATCGCAAAGGCAGCGTCACTGTCGACCAGGACGAAGAACCACAAAAAGTCATGTTCGATAAAATTCCAGGCCTGCGACCAGCATTCGATAAAGATGGAGCGGTGACTGCTGCCAATGCCTCGAAAATCAACGATGGCGCGGCGGCATTGGTTTTAGCTAGTCAAGATTATGTAACAAAAAAGAATTTAAAGCCCATTGCTCGCGTTGTGGATTACGCTAGCTTTGCCCAAGCACCCGAGTGGTTCACCACAGCACCGGCCACAGCCATGAAAAAGCTCTGCGAAAAAACGGGGATCAAAATGGAAGACATCGATCTTTTTGAAATCAACGAAGCTTTTGCCGTCGTCACTCTGGCTGCGATGAAAGATTTGTCTATTCCACGTTCGAAGGTCAACGTCCACGGCGGAGCCGTGGCATTGGGTCACCCCATTGGCGGCAGCGGTGCTCGCATTTTGACCACACTTGTCCATGCTCTTAAAACCCATAATAAAAAATATGGAATGGCCTCGATCTGCATTGGCGGCGGCGAAGCGGTAGCTGTATTGGTGGAGAATTTATGATTAGCAAAGTGGTGGGCTCGGCCCAAGAGGCCTTACAAGGGGTAAAAGACGGCATGACCATATTAACTGGTGGCTTTGGTCTTTGCGGTCTTCCAGAAAATTTGATTGTCGCTTTACGCGACACGGGTGCCAAAAACTTAACCTGTGTCTCCAACAATGCCGGTGTGGATGATTTTGGTTTGGGTTTACTTTTGCAAACCAAACAAATTAAAAAAATGATTTCCTCTTACGTAGGCGAGAACAAAGAATTTGAAAGACAGTATTTGTCTGGAGAGCTAGAGGTGGAGCTCACCCCTCAGGGCACCCTTGCAGAACGCCTTCGGGCCGGGGGAGCTGGCATCCCCGCTTTTTACACACCAACAGGCTACGGGACTCTGGTCGCTGAAGGCAAAGAGACCCGGGAGTTTGATGGTCGCCCTTACGTTCTTGAAAAAGGAATCATCGGAGATTTTGCTTTGGTAAAGGCTTGGAGGGCTGACCCCTTTGGCAATTTGGTATTTCGAAAAACAGCGCGCAATTTCAATCCCATGATGGCTGCTGCGGGTCGTATCACAATTGCCGAAGTCGAAGAGATTGTGGACTTTGGCGAGATCGACCCTGACCATGTCCACACACCAGGGATTTACGTGCAAAAACTAATTCAAGGTCCTAGCTACGAAAAACGAATCGAACAACGAACCACAAGGCAGGTTTAGGATGGGACTTGATCGCAACCAAATGGCACAAAGGATTGCCCATGAAATTAAAGATGGGTTTGTCGTCAACTTAGGAATCGGAATTCCCACTCTGGTGGCCAATTTTATTCCCCTTGATAAAAACGTTATGTTACAGAGCGAGAATGGACTCTTGGGCCTTGGCCCCTTCCCCACCGATGACCAAGTGGATGCCGATCTTATTAATGCCGGCAAACAAACTGTAACCGCCGTTGCGGGAGCTTCCTTTTTTTCGTCGGCTGAAAGCTTTGCCATGATCCGCGGTGGTCACGTGAATCTCACCGTTTTAGGTGCGATGCAAGTCGATGCCACTCGCTCTATTGCCAACTGGATGGTGCCCGGAAAAATGGTCAAAGGCATGGGGGGAGCAATGGATCTTGTGGCCGGTGTCCGTCGTGTGGTGGTGGTTATGCAACACACCGACAAAGAGGGGAACTCAAAACTTTTAGACAAGTGCGACCTTCCCTTGACGGGAACTCAGTGTATTGACCTTGTCGTTACCGATTTGGGAGTTTTTGGTTTTGACGATAGGGGCTTTGTCTTACAGGAACTCGCCCCTGGCGTTACTGTGGATCAAGTGAAATCGAGCACTCAAGGCCCTCTTGCTATTTCTAAAAATTTAAAAGAGGTGAATCTTTCGCTATAAGCTCGACATCCGTCCTGAAACTAAGTGGAGTGGGGACTTTCTCCCTCCACCTTCTTATACTAAAAATACTGAATTCAATTTGCGCAGGATAAGGTTCAACGATGAGCGGTCAAAAGATTATCAATTTAAAAAAAGGACAGGAACTCTTTCGCGAGGGCGCGACTCCTGAAGCCATGTACGTTATCAAAAAGGGACGTCTGGCCATTACAAAAGAAAAAGGCAAAACCAAAATCATGTTGGCGGAGTTAAAGCCAGGTGACCTTTTGGGAGAGATGGCTTTTTTTGAAAAATCTCCACGCAGTGCTGGGGCTCAAGCAGCCATGGATGACACCGAAGTTATTGAACTCCCCTTTAAAGCTTTAGATCAGCAGTGGGAGGCTTTACCCGGCTGGGTGAAGTCCATCGTCAAAGCCGTCAACGGGCACCTTGTGAAGGCCAACGTACGCATTCGACAACTTGAACGGACTCGCGAAGAGGAAACCGAGATGTTCCCTTCCCACACCATCAACTCCTTAATGGCCGTATTAGGACTGGTTACCAACCGTTATGGTAAGGCCGTTGAAGACGGCATTGAAGTTCCCTCTGGCTGGCTACGCAACTACACAATTCAAGTCTTTCAATTGCCCACCTATAAAATGACAAAGATGTGTGAGGTATTGCAAGAGTTTGGCCTTATGACAGTCGAAGACCTCGGAGAAGACCAAACTCGATATGTGGTCAAAGATCAGGATTTTTTGTTTCAGTTTGTTGAATTTTACAACAATATGTTATTTTCAGAAAAAGCAAAAAAACGAGCCGTTAATGATTATCAATCCAAGACCTTAAAGATCCTTGTTCACTACGCCCAATTCACAGAGCCTGATGCCAAGGGTTTTGTTAAGGTGAATCTATCAGAAGCCACGGAAAAATGTGAAAAAGACCTGGGCCTCAAGATGAACATCGATGATGTCAAAGATCTCTGCAATATGGGCCTCTTGAGTGATCACCTCTCTGAAGGAGGGACGGATTTTGCAGTTTTTAATTACGAGGACGTTGAACAAACCTCTCTTTTTTGGCTTTTTGTTCACCGCCTAAAATCCTTTCAGCTAGATTAGTCCTCAGCTCCAAACAGATAGGGGTAGCAGGGCTTTTGCGCGATGCGCAATTACCCCGCCCCAAAAACAGTAGTAAAAATTAAGGGCTATGAGATTAATCACGATCCTTGGGGCCTTTTTATTGGTCTCAGCTTCTTGCAGTCATTTTAGTAATGCGACCCTGGACTATGGGGAGGATGACTTTGTCGCAGAGCCCGAATTTCAATGGCCGGTCCATGGCGCTGTTGTCTCACAAAAGTTTCGAGCCAAAAAAGGCCGTTATCCGCGCCGCCATCAAGGGATTGACCTAGCTGCACAAAGAAACACACCCATCTACTCTATCGCCCATGGAAGAGTGATCTACGCTGGTCACGGCTTTACCGGCTACGGCCGATTGGTGATTGTGGAGCATATCAGTGGCCATCAAAGTTATTACGCCCATCTTAACCGCTACAAAGTTCAACGTGGCGACGTTGTTCAAAGAGGGGAACTCGTGGGTCTTATGGGAGACTCAGGACGAGCGACTGGAGTTCATCTGCATTTTGAGGTGCGTAAAGACAATATTGTTTTAAACCCTTTGGATCTTCTTCCACAAGCGACTGTCGTCAAACAAACCGCTTCACCTTAAGCTTGTGCCTTTGGCCCTTTGGAATTCCGAATCAATTCGCTCAAATTGTTTTGATATTGAAGTTCGATGTTGCGCAATTGCTCACTGTGCTGAGCACTCATATTTTGAATCTTGTTTTCATATTTTGCATCTTTATGGGCAGACTCCATCTTGTAAGCTTTTTCTCGTTCTAACTGCAAACGCTCAGATTCGTTTTTTAAATCCAAAATTTGTTGCTGTTGCTGAGCCCTTAAACTTGTGATTTGTCCCTCGTAATCGCGCTTCAATCCGCCCATCTCTCTTTTATGGCGCAAATCCATTTGTTCAATACGCTTTTCAAATTGACTACGGGCCTCATCGCGCTTGGCTTGGTCCGTAAAACGATTCTCTTCTAAGCTCAAGCTATAGCGATCTTGTAAACGTTGTCGCTCGGCCTTGTGCATATGATTCAACTTATTTTGTTCGTTACTGTAAGTGTCTCGTAGTTCATTTAGCTCTAAATTGCGCTCATCGCGACGCGAGTTATTTTCTGTCAAAAGTTTTTGTCTTTGATCCGTCAACAGTCTATTCGTGCGCTCGTTCTCTTTATCCATTTTGCTCTGAAAAAACTCTTGGCTCGCCACAATTCGTTGATCGGCATTCTTCTGCGCAAGACTAATTTCCTCTCGCTTGCTCTCTTTAAGCTCGTCGATTTGGCCCTTTCTCGTTTCATTGAGTTTATCATAGGCTATTTGATCGGTGCGGCGTAAATTTTCAAGCTCGCGCCTTTTTTGAGCTTCGGACTGTGTTCTTGTGCTCACCTTTTCTTGTGAAAGTTGACGAATCGTTTGGTTTTGCTTTTCGCGCTCGCGACTGATTCGCCCGCCCTCAGCGTAAAGGTTTTCTCGTGTGGCCTGATTTTGCTCTTGCTCTTTGCGCACAGCCTCTTGATACTTGGTTCGTACGATATCTAAATTTTCTTTATGTTGCTCTCGCATATTATCAGTGACTTCTTTATTTTGCTGCTTCAAAGCGTCCATATTGTTAGTATGAAGACGATTGAGGGTCTCGACCTCAAACATATGCTTCTTCTTTAAACGCGAGATCTCTTGGTCCTTGTTTTGGCGTGTCATCTCACTGTTCGATTTGAGTCTTTGCATTTCATCGCGATGCTGAATCTCTTGTTCTTTTTTCTCGGCAATGTGGCGACGTTGTAAACGATCTCGTGATACTTGCCCCTCTTCTTGAGCTCGCATTCTAAAGTTGTCAATGGCATTTTCACTATTTGCAGCACTGTTATTCATATTTTGTGAGGCTGTCATTTTTTGATTTTCAAGTTGAGCTTGGTAACTCTTTTTTTGGCTATCAATCTTGCTCTCGTAACTATCGATCAAGCGAGACTCTGTGCTTAGCTTATCTAAGCTTTCGCGCTTCTTTTGCTGAGCATGGATTTGTTTCAGTTTATTAATTTCATTTTGGTGTCGCAGGTCACGGCGATCAATAGCCTCTTCTGCACGTGATTGAGCCTTGTTGACCCTCTCAGAACTCGACTCTTCTATTTTATCTAATTGTTTGTTGTGATTCTTTGCGACTGTGTCTAATTGAGCTTCGTGTTGCTCTTTTAATCTTTTCTCTCGCTCCTGATAATACTCCCTAATTTTTTGAGCTTCGCTAGAATCATTACCAATAGTCGACATCACTTCCTCCTGAAGAGATATTCAAATTATAGCATTAATTCGATTGCCTCGGCTTTATTTTTGGCGGCTTGGCCATAAGGCGAGCAGACCTTAGTCGTCGTAGGTAATTTTCTTTAAAAAAAGTCGACGTATATTTTGATCATAATGCCTTTGTTTTTGAGAGCGTTTCTTTTTTACCATATTGCTCTCCTCGACCGAGGCCATTTTTCTTTCGACAAGATCGCGACTGAGTTGACTGGAAACCTTGGCGGCCCATTTAATGTGAGAGGCTAAAGTTTGCAGCTCGCTTTGAAAACCCAACTTATAATCCATGAAAAAGGGCGCTCTCAGCTTAGAATACTGATGAAGGTCGATAACTCTTGGGACTTCAAAGCGTCGGTCACCGGCTATGGGTCCAGTGTAATAATTTTGAAAACCGGCCATTAAAACTTGAGGATAGGCTTCGCCTCTTAAAACAATATTGACAGGCTCTCCGCTGAGAACCGAGACCTCAAGTTTTTTATCATCAAGATTGATTAAAACCTTCGAATTATTAATCTTCACTTTACCAAAGAGTGTTTCTATTTCCAATGCACGTTGTGATTTTACAACCACTTGCCCAAACATAAGTTTGATAGACTCGTCAGAAAAAAATGTTACGAGAGTCGATTTGTCTAATTCCCATTGAACTCTCTTATTGGCTTGAATAAAACGTGGTTGATCCCCACTTGAAACAATACAAGGCCAACTTGGTCCATATATACAACCATTTGGCTCCTCACTAGGAGCCATCAGCTCTACCGCGTCTGAAATCTTAAGCTGGAGAGTGGATGCAAAAAAAAAGACAATCGCCTTGAAAATAAAGTCGCTCATAAATCCAACTTCTTTACAGCTTTTTGCGCCCGCACCACAAGACCTTTATCGGAGTAGGCTGAGACTACAGTTCGGTACACATCTATAGCGTCTCTAAAGCGACCATCTCTCTCATAAACTTGTCCCGCCTTAAGCAGAGCGTAACCTGTCAAAATATTCTCAGGAAAAATCTCGACCATCTTTTCTGTCCACTTTAGAACAGAGGCATGATTGCCCTGTTGGTAGTACGCTTCGATAATAAGATAATGGGCTTCTATAACGTGTAAAGAATCAGGGTGATTGTCTAAAAGACGCTGCAAAAGTTGCACACCTTGAGCAAAGTCCCTTTTCTTAATGAGGGCTTTTCCTGTTTTCATTAAGGTATCTGCTGATTCGCGCAAATAAACCTTATCTGCTCTTTGAACTGGCAACACGCTAGCTAATCCACGCAGTTGTACATTTTGGTTTTTTTCTATCTCTTTTGTTTCTGGTAAGAGATAGGCCACTTCCTGTTTGAATTCTGCAAATTGACCGCGTAAGACCATGCGTTTGATCTGTTCATGACCAACTTGGTCTTTCCAAAAATTTGCCACATGCTCGTACTGCTCCGACCCGTTTATTTGACGACGAACTTCGCTCAAGAAAAGCAAAGAAATAAAAGCCATAACGACTGATGTGTAAGCCAAAATAGACCTATTCATGTGGATTAAATCGGCACATTTTTATTCAGGCTTAAATTGTTTTTTAAGGGAGATTACTGGCCTAAACTAAGGGCCTGTTTGCGATACTTTGCAAATACAGACTTCATATCCTGAGGAGCGTCTGAGGGAACTCTTACACCTTTAATCTTCAGATCGAAAGTTTCGCCGTATTTATAAAAAAGTTCATAATCTTTTTTAAAAGATGCCATAAGTTGAGGATAAGCATAGGTTTTGCTCGGCTTGGGGAAAGTGCGTATATCTTGCGCCAATGAAGATCTAACTTTTTTGCGCCACTGGCCGTAGTAGCGAGCCCAAGCCGCTTTGTTTTTTTGTAATTTCTTAAATTGAGACTGTATTTCTACGGCCAAATTTTCAGCTTTTAGTGAGGAGTAGAAGAGTGCCAAGCGATCTCTTTGCTTGAAAAAAGACTGGGCCTTTGTTGAACCTGTTGGAGTGCTCACTTTTTGTGAAGCCAAAGTGGTTACGGCTCTCTTCTTAACCGAAGTTGAAACTTTTGCAGGTAAACTTTTATTGTGACTCACTAAATTCTTTTTCCCGGGAACCGGCAATTTTTTTGTTTTTATAGGGGATGTTGCAGCCAATCCAGGAGTTTTTTTCTTAGTCCGCGCTAAGACAGGTTTGGTTTTTTGTGCGGATACAGCTGCAGGCAGGACCGTCTTGCCTGACGCCACCTTGATTTTCTTTTCCAACCGAGGAGCTTGGATGAGATTCGACCTATCTTTTTTTATCTTCTCTCTTTCTAAATTGGCTTTAGCCGCCATCTCTTTGAATTTTCTTACTTTTTCCTGTAAATCAGAACGTGAATTTACATCAGTCGGCGCAAATGGATTTGGCGAACTCTGTGTCGTTGAAGATCCACCTAAAAACGAAGACTGATCACCATAAAGAGAGTTAGGACCTTTATCGGATGTGAAACTTAAGTAGAGGAACACAAAGGCCATAGCAAAAGCACACAGAGCTCCGATTAACTGCAGAGTCTCTTTGCCACTGCCACGCGACCTTTTGGAGCGACTTTTTTTCTTGGGAGAGGCAGATTTTTTGCGATGCTCAGAGGCTTTTTTTATATCAAGTCCAAGCGGCTTTAGATCTTCGATCTGCGTTGAGTCACTTTCCTTTCTAGTCTGAGGCTTTGCACTCTTGCCAGCGGGAGGCTCCAGGGACCAAAGGTTCACATCCTCGGTAACCCCTGTTAATTCAGACTCTGTGACAAAGTCCTCATTATTAATCGGCATGGAGTTCTCGCGAGTCACTTGGGTTTTCTCTGGATCAAAACGCTCGATGTGAACCACTTGTGAAAGAGACTTTTTTTGAGAACCCTTAGTTAAAGTTTCAGTCTCTAAGGCCTGGGTTGGCTCGTATAATTCGCGGTCAATCTGGGGACTTGAAGGTAAAGGCTTAGAAAAGGCTTCCACCTCAGAAATTCGAACCCAGGATTCTAAACCTTTTTTCCAGGCGAAATCGGTAAATTTAATCGCACCGCGATCTAACCACTTTAAAACCTCAGACTCAGCAAAGGGCCCCAACTGCTCGTATTTACTTTCTTCATCATTCTTTATTTTTTTTAGCAACACCCACTCGGGCTCACCTTGTCCTTTTTCGTGCTGCGGTTCTTGCTGGCCAAGATGGGCCTTGAATACATCGATCTGGGACAAAGAAACCCATTCAGATCCACCCGTCCTATAAACTAAGTCCAAATGAGTCAACTCTGCCTTACTTATTAATTCAATGATTTTTTCTTCGCTGAGAGGTCCAACGGCCTTCCCCCCTTTGCTTAAATACCATTGACTCATAAGATCGAGTCTCCTTCTAATTCCAGTCGATCAATTCTCTTTAGCTCTTGATAGTAGAACGTTTCAAAGCCTGGATCGTCAAGTGGCTGTGACAACAAGTCACGAACTTCATTTATATCAATTTTTTGATTTTGAAACAGGAGAAAATAGCGCTCTCCAAGTATTTCGCCGATAAAGTGAGCCGCCAAGATGTAACTAGACTTATCTCTAGGTATATAAACAGTTGGTTTATCTTTGGCAGCATAGACATACAGAAGTTCTGACATTTTTTGGTCTAGAGCCAAAAGAAGAGGCTCCCGCCCTCTATCCTCTTTATCAAAGGCCTGCAGTTGTTTTTTTAGATCACTCATAGTCTGGGCCTTACGCTTGGGATTGACCATTTTACTCAGGAAAAAGCCCATGGACTCAATCCAAATATTGTGCAAAAAATGTTGAGGAAAATCCCACATGACCTGAGAACGATTGGATAATTGGGCGTGAATGAACTGCCCGGCAAGACTGGCCGCATGATTCACTGTCGCCTTGGACAAATAAAAGAAACCACCACTTGGAACATAAAAACTACTATCGCCACGTACCATTTGATGAGCTAACTTGCTCTCATGACGTTTTAATAATTTTTGGGCTCGCTTTAATACCTGGGGGTCCTGCAACGAGTATACTTCAATGGCATCTGTCCTGAGCCGCGATTCAAGCCCCACACAAATCATGCGAACTAAATTGGAGACATGGTCGGTGTGGTCCACCCGAAAATCCCAATCGTCATCGTCGTCGTCAAAATCAAGGTCTGTATCAAAGTTCTCTTCTAAGTACATAAGATAACTTTGCCATTTCACCCAAGGAGGAGAACTTAAAATACAATACTGACGATCGTTGTAGGCAACCACTTCGATTTTTCCCTCCCGCCCCTCTTCGGCCAAAGAAAAATAAATATGCTCCGAATTCAAATACAGGGTGGCCATATCGAGCGTCGGTTTTACGGGACGAATCGCTTGTTTTAAAGCTTTCGGCAAATGATTTTCGGCGATATGTAAATCTCCGTAAACAACATAAATAAGAGCCTCGGGAAAGCGCTGATGATAGTCGACAAGGGCTTGGGCGGCAAACTTGTCGCGAATATGAAGGTTTTCATCTTTATCCTCAACGTAAACATTGAGGCCAAGCAGAGGAAGTTTATGTGTGCGAGCAAAGTCAAAAAAGGGTCTGTAGTGGGCCCAAGGAAAACCCCACTTGGAATCCCACTGAACCTTCTTCAAAAATTGCTTTTCGCTAATCTCTCCTGCCAGGAATTGGTCCACAAAAGCTTGCTGCTCAACAAATAAACACTCAAGAGCTAACACCAAGGGGCGATCTTCGACCATTTTCCGCATGATTCGCAGGTGAGCTCTTTGCGCCTGGGCAAAGGGATGGAAATCTCCACCAAACACCACCTGCACTTGCTGCAAACAAGTGTAAATCGACTGCAAATCAGAAGCCTTCCAATCGCGCATGATGTCGCGCTTGTAAGCCCCAGCATAAAGACGAAGATCCTTACTCTCCTCCCCTAGGTAGAGGCGAACCTGATCTTTAATCTTTTCCAGGATATCTTTGCGCTCGAGCAACCAAGACCGAGACTCTGAAGAATTACGACGCGCCCCCACAGATATATGATGGAGCTGTCGCGCTTCAAATACAAGATTTTTTCTTCGACCGAGTCGAATGAAATTGCTAGACTCTACTTTGTTCTCAAGAAAGTGAGTGCCTCATGGAGATAATATATCCCTTTGAGTAGCAATGAATCGCCAAACGTCGAGGAGCTGAAGCTATGGATAAACAACAACGAGTTTTGTTTTGGATAGCAACTCTTGCCATTTTTAGCGCCATCCTGGCTCACAGTTACCTCACTCAGCACCATCTTGAACTTCGCTATGGACATGGCGGGGGCGATGGAATCTGCAATATCAGCGATCGCCTCAACTGCAGCCATACCTCTGCTAGTTCCTACTCAGAGCTTTTTGGAGTGCCGATTGCTCTCTTTGGCGCCTTGGTTAATTTTGTCTTTCTCTGTTTGCTTTTTGCCTATCGCTACCCGCTGGTGAGCAGAAGCACACAGTACACTTTAACCACATCTCTTAAGCTCTTAAGTTTAGCTATCTTTTTAGTGAGCCTCGTGATGGGCGGCATCTCGCTTTTTGCCCTCAACGCCCTTTGCCCTGTTTGCGCTTTTACTTATCTTGCATCCCTCATCAGTTTTTTAGCCGTATGGCGCCTGATTCCTGGAAACCTTGGTTTCTCGATGTTCGAGGTGAAACTGATTCCCTCCTTAGCTCTCTCGGTCTTGGCTTTTGGTTTTTTTATCAACCACAACTTAAAAAAAGAGTTTGTAGATCCGGAAATGCTTGAACTCAACCAACTGCAATTTGAGGATTGGAAGAATCGAAATCCACAAAACCTGATCACCGAATCCGCTCTAAAAAAAGGCCCTGAGGATTCTAAAATGGTGATTGTTGAGTTCGCAGATTTTCTATGCGGACACTGCGCCACCGCCTACCCCATCATTCATAACTTTCTCGAAACTCATCCCGATGTGCGCTTTGAATTTCAAGCTTTTCCATTAGATGGCGCCTGCAATAGCGCTATTCCCCACAGCTCTGGGGTGAGCTGTCTACTAGCCCAAGTCTCACACTGTGCCGGTCAACAAGATAAGGCCTGGACCACCCAGGATTGGATCTTTAAAAACCAAAGGGACCTTCTCAACAAAGAGTCCATCCGCTCTCGCCTCAACGATCAAGCTTTGGCCCTTGAGTTAGACTCGGAAACCCTTTGGTCTTGCATTGAAAATACTAAAACTTTAGAGACCATACGAGCTCAAGCTGATGTGGGTGTGCAACTTAAAATCACTGGAACACCAACTCTATTCGTCAACGGCAAAAAAGTTTCTGGAAGTTTCTCGATTCCACTTTTAGAAAAAATTTACAGAAGCCTTCATTAAGAGCTAGGCCACAGCCAATGGCTCAAGCTAACAAAAGAATAATCTATGGCCTCTTGCCAAAGTCGGTACACGGCCACAAAGACTTCTGGAACATTGGCTTGGATAAAGGCCACTGAAAACACGAGCATAAGGCATCCATAAAAAGTGACCACAAACCAACGTGTGGAGCTCAAATCTTCTTTGCGGGCATGACGCTCGATCTTCTCAATATTGAGTATACAACTGCGTAGCTCCTTAAAGTGAAAAGAGAGAGCATCTATCAGTTCTTTCTGTTGGGCACGAGAAATATTGGGCAACCGCCCCACTTCACGTTTGGCTTTAATAGCTTTTACCAGACTTTTGGCGTGCTGGACAAAAGGGCTCGCCCTCTCACCAAAACGCGGGTAATCCTTGCGCATACCCAACAAAGTTTCCAATTCACTGATGGCAGGTTCATATTTCTCATAAACCACTGAGGCTAAAATCGCATGTCCATAAGTCAAGATATCATCACTTTTTTTGTTAGATGCCTGAGTATCTTCCTTGAGCAAAGACTGGAGGTGGACGGTCAGTTTTTTTTGCGCTTCAGACCTCACTAATGGCGAAGCGATTTCGTTATATAAAGTCGAGTTGGATGCCGCAAGGCCTTTCCCTGAGTTCCCCATATGAGGAATCTATCGGTTGATGAGCTGACCATCTTTAGTCTAGTTTTAATCTCAACCTCACTCTTCAGCCGCAAGCACTAGACAAAAGGGTTGTCGGCTGACAAAATCAATTGAAGAGGGTCGCGGAAGGACCGTCTTAACTTCAAGGAGGAAGTTCATGCTCGATCAAAAATTTGAAATGATCCCCGCCCCTCTGCCTACCGAAATCCCCGCTCCACCCAACCTTGACCAACTTCCTCTCGAAATCCTACACTCGGCCACTGTCGAAATGTTGATCCAGCAAAACGAGGACTTGTCCTCGCGCCTTAAGGTGAACATTCGACGCAACTCTATTCTTGAACAAAAGATCCTCGACTTTGAAAAACGCTTGCAACTCTTGGCCCAGCAAAAAGAAAATATAGAGGCGCAGAATCAAATCATCAAAGAACGTGAAAATATTTGGCAAGAAAAGAAACAAGAAAAAGATCAGCGGCTTGAAGCTCTCGACAAAGAAATCCAGTTGCTGGATTTACGTTACAATGAGCTGCGCACCACCTCTCAATACAAATATAAAGAGGTCTTAAAACAGCTCTCTGAACAGCAACAAAAATCACAAGTGCTGGAGACTAAGTTAAGTCTCGGTCGAAAAATTAAAAACAGGGCAAAGGATCGCTTACGTGAATTCTTGTATAAAACAGCCCTCACTATGAATGCTGAACACAACAAATTTCAACTCTCGGCAAGCCAACAGCGTATCCTACAAAAGAATTTTGAGCGCCTTAAAAATGAGCTTATCGAAAAAGAGAGCTTTTTTAAAGATCAGTTGCAAAAAATCAAAGATGCTAGCCTCAAAAATATCCAGATTATCCAAGAAAACAACCAAGCACTAAAAGTTCAAAATGAATCCCTTATTGAAAAAAATCTTGAACTTAATAAGGAACTTGAGGATCTCAGAATTAAATATTTTGAGGAAAAAAAGCTGCGCGCAAGAGTTTCGCAGCAATCGCAAGAGCTAACTGAACTTAAGAATGAAAAGGTTCGCCTCAAGCGCGAACTCATGGATAGCCAAGAAAAGTTTGCTGAGGCCCTGAGTCTTGAAAAGAGCCGTCTAAGCAAAAGTCAAAAAGACTTAAGCACCATTCATTTGCAAATGAACGAGCAAAAGCAGGCTCTCGATGTTTGTGAAAATAAACTGATCGAAATTAGCAAAGACAACAAAGGCTTGGCTGAGCAACTTGAGTCCATACAAAAACTTTGGATCCACGCTCAAGAGAACCTAGAAAAGGAACAAGCTCGCAGCAAAGCTCTTGAAAAGATCAATCGAGAACTCAGCCAGCAACACAATGCAAACAAAGTCAAACGTGCGATTGACAGCTCACGACCTCAAGAAAATGGATCTACCATTAGCGAAAAAACAGCAGCGACAACTCCAACTCAGGATAAGCTGACTCAAGTTTACGCCAGCCAATATCGCACTCTCAACAGACCACCTAAGATGGACCTTTAATGCAAGATTTAGTCGATTTTTCGGCTCTCAATAAAATCTAAATTGCGTAGTGACGCAATAGCGCTGTCTTGATTTTCAAAAATTTGGATGTGAGACAAGGGACTGGCCGCAAAAATCTTTTTGAATTCTGAGCTCACTTCGCAAAAGCGCAGCTCCGCTTTTTGGCTAACAGCAAGATCACGCAAAGCACTCACAAACAGCATAATACCGTTGGAGCCGACAAAACTCAGATTGTTCAGATTAAAGATCAACTTACTTGAACATCTGGGAAATTCTTTAAGGCATGCTTCACGAAAAACTTCGGTGTACTCCATGTTGATACGACCGCTAAGGTTGACCACCACGACATCGTCAAATTTAGAAAGTGTTGCCTTCATTGATTTCTCCCCGGTTTTTACAGTTTAACACACAGACAAACGATTTCAGAATATGGCCCGACCATTTTTGACCAAAGCCAGTCTATAGCCCTTGTCTCGCATAATGTGAGGCTCATTTCCCTTGATTCATATCTCAAATTGAGACAGGCTAAACCTATGACTAAAGTCCTTGCGCGCATCAAAAGATGGATTTCTACGCCCTTTACCCTTGGGCTGACTCTATCTCTTCTGCTTTTTGCGTTGTCTGACTTTTACTACCGCTATCACCAAGACCCAGAGGTAGTCGATCAATACCCACTGCTGGCGGAGGTCGAACGACTTCATAATCAAAGTGTCGATTTTCGATTAAGACAAAGAGGACCACGCAAAGGCAGTCCCGATGTGGCCATCCTCACCATAGATGAATCTGCCATCCAAAAATATGGTCGCTGGCCCTGGCCACGCAACCTGATCGCTCAGGTGATTGATGACATTATCAGTAACGGAGCGCGAAGTGTTTCTTTTGATATTATATTTTCGGAAAAGCAGGAGGATGTCCTTAATTCTCTCAATAAAATTGGCAAAAACCTAAAGCAGACCTTCCCTGATAAAAAAGAATCCATAGAGAAACTGATCACCTCCGAGAAGTTGTCCCACAATCACGACAAGAAGCTCACAGAAGTGATCGAAAAACACAGCGATAACCTCATCCTAGGCGCTATTTATGACGAATTTGAGTTACGCCCATTTCCGTTTCAAGAGGCTTGTTACCAGAACGTCATTAAAAAAAATAAAGTCTACGACTATTGGGACAAAGAGGCTTATTTAGTAGGTGTGCAAAATGCAATGGAAGTCCACCTTCCTCCTAGTTGGAATAAACTCTTACTCAATCACTTCCAACATTTACAAGAAAATGTCACCTATCAATGGTTCCATGATAACCCTGAGCATCCGGCCACTCTTTTCCTCGTTCAAAACTCGTTTCTACCAACCAAAAAATTCACCATCGAACAAATGAGTCGCTGGGTTTTACAAAAAGACACCGAATGGCCGCAAAATATTAAAAAGGGTTTAAACGAGCACCTAACCCACCAGGATAAAGTCAAAATTCGCAGCCAAATGAATAAGGAGCTCGACAGCTATTGCTTGCGCTATTTAACTCAAGACGATGAACTCATTCCCCAGTTCAAGGCTAATTGGCAAAAAATCACGGCAGAATACGATAAATTTCAAGATCTGGATTTTGAACAAGCTCGCGACTACATTCTTATGACTAGCCTAAAGAACCCAATACACATGGTGGATCGATGGCTTTTTAATATTCCAGAAATAGCAGAAGTCACGGAACATTCCGGAACTTTTAATGCCACTCAAGATAGAGATGGCAGCGTACGTCGTGCAAAACTTTTTGTCCGCAGTGGTGGTTTGATCGTGCCAAGTCTGGCTTTTAAAACTTTTCTAGTCGTGCGTGACCTCTACCCTACTGCCAATCTTCTACCCAACCCTTACGATAAAAACAACGAGTCGGCCATTGTGACAAATATCAAGCTTAAAAATGCTGATGATGAATTGATTTTAACTATTCCCACCGATCACCGAGGGCAACTGCCAATTAACTATGCCGGCCCTCAAAAAATGTTCTCCTACTTAAGTGCTGGAGAAATATTAGACGGTGGGGACCTCATCACTATTCAAGAAAGGTTGCAAAATGACAAGGGCGAATGGGTTGAACAATCCATAGAAGTGAATAAAAAGGACTATCTTAAAAATAAAAGTTTTGTTTTTGGTGCGACAGCCACTGGAGTCTATGATCTACGTGTAACTCCTTTTGAAGAAAATTATCCTGGAGTAGAAACTCACGCCAACCTACTCGACAACTTATTGCGACAAGATTACTTAAAAACAAGCACTCAAGAAGAGTTCCTCATGCCTTTTATTGTTCTTGGCCTGGGAATCCTCTTTAGTTTTTTAGTCTCTAAATTTGGTGCGATTTTAGGTTTAACCTTGACTGTCCTGAGTCTAGTGGGAATTTACACCTTGGACTCTCTCTATATATTTCCCCAAGGTACGGTGGTGACCATCCTTTTTCCAATCTTCACCATCCTTTTTCTTTACATCTTTTTGACCTTTTTCAAGTACCTCACTGAAGAGCGTAAAAAACGAGAGTTAAAGGGAACCTTTCAAAAGTATGTATCTCCTGAAATCGTCAATGAGATTTTACGCGACCCCGAAAAGCTTGAGCTCGGCGGAGTCAAACTCGAGATGAGTGTTTTCTTTTCTGATATCCGCGGCTTCACCACCATTTCAGAAAGACTAGATCCAAAAGCCCTCTCCGACTTGCTGAACGATTATCTCACCCCAATGACGGAAATCATTTTTAAAAACTCTGGCACTCTCGATAAATATATGGGGGATGCGATAATGGGCTTCTTTGGCGCTCCGGTGAAGTCGGATAAGCACGCAACCCAAGCTTGTCGTGCAGCGCTACAACAAATTGAGCAGCTTTTTGTTCTACAAAAAAAGTACGAAGAACAAGGCCTACCTATGATCGACATTGGTATTGGAATCAACACCGGCGAAATGAGTGTGGGGAATATGGGGTCCCAAACTGTGCGCAATTACACAGTGATGGGTGACTCTGTGAACTTGGGAGCTCGACTAGAGGGTATCAACAAACAGTATGGTACACGTATTATCATCAGCGAATTCACATGCGCCCAGATTTCAGCGGACGACTTTACTTTTCGTGAAATTGATTGGGTCAAAGTAAAAGGTAAAAATAAACCCGTTCGCATCTTTGAGCTTATCCGTGAGGGCAAGCCTGAGGAGACTTTGGCAAGCCGACTGCAGCATTTTAATGCAGGATTTGAACTCTACCATCAAATGCAATGGGAGAAGGCTGTCGTCGAGTTCAACTCGGCCCTCCAATATGACGCTGCCGATCAAGTCAGTCAACTCTACATTAAACGTTGCCAAGATTATATGACTACTCCACCAGAAGAGGGCTGGGATGGCGTCTTCACAATGACATCTAAATAGGGACAACGTGTTCGGCAAAAAGTTCGTTTTTTATTTTTTTTGGATTTTTCTATTTGCTGACAAGGCTCATGCTGAAAGAACCACTATCATTGCCGATGCTGACTTCATGGAGCGCAACACCCCGCTAAAAACCCTCACACTAAAAGGAAATGTAAACGTCATTGTTCAACAGCAGCATTTGTTAGCTGATCATGCCATTGTTTACGAGAACACCAACACGATTGTGGCCACTGGCAATGTGATTCTAAAAAGTGCTAAAACCACTTTGCGTGGCGCTAAATTGGAATTCAATTACGAGACCAATAAAGGGACACTCTATCAAGGTGTGATCACTTCGGGACAAGTTTTAATTGAAGCCGATGAAATTATACGTCTCGATCAAGATAGCTACAGTGCCGATGATGCTTATTTTACCTCTTGCCTCACTTGCCCACCGAGTTGGGGTTTTACCAGCTCTCATATTGATGCCGATATTGGTGGATATGCTTATATCAATCGACCCTGGCTACATCTGCTTCAGTTTCCAGTCCTACCCTTACCCTATTTAGTGGTGCCATTGAACTCAAAGCGGCAAACCGGTGTTCTCGTGCCTAAACAAAGCTCCAACCCCGATGGTGGTTTTGCTTTAGAACTTCCTTTTTACTGGGCTATTGACCGCTCACAGGACGCCACTATTTCCCTTATTAACTACGAAAAAAGAGGGCAACAAATCTTCGGCAACTATCGCTACGTCGTTTCTGAAACAAGCAGCGGCGAACTCAACACTTCTTTTTTAAAGGATCGGGTTTTTGGAAGACAAGACAGGTGGTTCCTTGAGTACAAACACCATTTTGATTTGCCAGAAGGATTTACCCAAAGGACGGCCCTTGCACTGGCGAGTGATTCTTATTACCCAAGAGACTTTCCAAATCAAATGCAGTACCTGGGGCAAGCGGCGTTGGACAATAGAAACTCACTAAGTAAGGTTTTTAAACGTTCATTGCTCACTCTCGACAGCAGTTATTATATGAGTCTTATTGAACCCGGACAAAACCCGATCTTTCCCAAAATAGAAGCACTTAATTCAGACAGCCTGCACCGGATGCCCGAGATCAACTATTTTATGGTCGATCAAAAAATTTCGGAGGATTACAATCTCTATTTTAATATGGATATGCAGTACCTCAACATTACCCGACAGGGTTTGTCCTTTGAACAAGGCCTAAGTGGCCCCAGTGAGTGTGCCCAAACCGATGGCAGCCCCACCGATCAGGTTGTTTGTTACCAGCAAGCCGGCACCAGTGATTTTGTTTATGGTGCCCCATTTGGACAACCCGGTACTTATGGTGATCTTATTCGAACAGGACAAAGATTGGATATTATGCCAACTATTCGCGCCCCGTTTTGGATTGGCTCTTTTCTTGATGTCGACCCCTCCTTTAGTGTTCGCTACACTCAATATGCCCTTGGCGTGGAATCTGATCCGGAGCAAGGCTATAGTTCAACGCCTTCTCGTATCTACACTCAGTTTGGAGTCTCGGGGCGCAGTTACATCTCTAAAGTTTTTGATGTCGGTGAAGAGAAGGTCGTCAAACACAGCATCATCCCTGAAGTGAACCTGCGCTACATTCCCAGGATTCATCAAAGTCGACATAACTTTTTTGGTTCTGGAGAATCTTTGCGTTACTTTCGCGAGCAACAACCCATTGACAATGCAGATTTAGATTGGCGCAATGGGGGGCGCGGGGTTCAGTTCGACAATCGCGATCGAGTTATTGGGAAACAGTTGGCGACATTCTCGGTGACCAATAAACTTATCAGCCGCTCTAAAGTCACGACCGAAGGAGCCAGTCAAATAAGCAGTCAATACAATCAGGATTTATTGTTAAGAGTTTCGCAAGCCCTAGACATCAACGAGGCTTCGCGTGGAGCCGAGGCTCGCCCCTGGCAGGATATCCAGACTGATTTAATTTTTCGCACAGGCCCTTTATCGCAATCCATCTCCACTCAAACTTTTCCTTATCACGATTGGACCAACTGGCAAGCCAGCACTCGTTACAATTGGCAGGCGAATATTTTCACCCAACTCACCTATCGAAATTTTGCCACAATCAATATCGACCCCCCAGTGGACTCTGGGGCTCGCGGCGAGTTTGCGCAAATGTCCTTAGGATTTAATTCGAAATCCATACAATTCATTGGCTCACTTGAGTACAACCTCAACCCACCACCGAGTGGGCAAGCCTTTGTCCGCTGGGACATGATGGCAACAATCACCCCACCTGGAGAATGTTGGTCTCTTTTGCTCGGCCTGCAACAGTTTATGCAACGGCCTGTGATCAATCCCACCATCAGCATGGAATTCCAGTTTAGTGAATAATAAGTCACATTCGTTTACTGGAGGCCGATTTTTATTAGGACTTAGAAATTGGCGATATTGTAGCTGAGGGCAGCACCAGTGAGTCTTTGATTTTCAAAAACGGGCAATAGAGCCACACGAGGTGGCTTGAACTCGGTGGGTTTGCGTTGACCATAATCACTGGGAAGGACGCCCTCTTCATATTGCCGCAAGTCTTCGCGCTCTTCATTTTGCAATTGGGCTGGCACGACATACACCACATACAGGCCGAGCAATATACCAGAGTACAAACCTAAAGAGGCTCCGCGTGCCACACGGTGAACCTTGGAACTGGGATCATCTTCTACAGCCAGGGAGGCCGCTCCCACTAAAGCTCCAGCCAAAATACCATAGGTGCAACTAAGAAGAAACTCGCGACTGGCATCGGCTTTTCCAGCCTGGGGCAGAAAAGTGGTACATAAAAATGCGAGGGTCACGAAGCCCAACTTGGAAGATTTCAAACTCATTTTTTTATTGTCGATGAACTTTTATCGAAATGCAAGAACTGCAGCCCTCAATTCAACAGCATTCATGATCCTCAATGGCGAGTTCTAAGTGTTTCTCTCTGCTCACGTAAAAGATCCTTAGCTCCACAGCCTGTTGAGTTTGATCTTCCAAGAGATGCCGAACTTTTAAAAGGCGTTTTTTTTGCTTGTGACATAAGCGATAGGACAGGTTGTCCAAATCGGCAATGGATTTAACCTCGACTAAAACCCAATGGTCGCAATACGCAATGAGATCCACTTCCACGCCAAAGAGTTTTTGATTTTGACCAACAATCTGAAAGCCCAGGTTTTTATAGTGCTCAGCCGCTATAATTTCAGATTTCAGCCCCTGTTGTCTTGCCGAGATGTTCTCGCACTCCTGCAAAGCTTTTGCGGTGGAACTCTTGGGGGCCCCACTTGGCAATGGCTTTTTTATGCGTGAGTGTGGCATAGCCCTTGTGATCTCCTAAACCATATTGTGGATACTTCTCATTCATCGACTGCATCAGCTGGTCACGAAAAACCTTGGCCACAATAGAAGCCGCAGCTATAGGCTCGGCTCGCAAATCCCCCTTGATCACCGTGGTCTGAACCATGTCTAGGCCGGGCACTTTCTGGTTGCCATCAACAATGACATGAGCGGATCTGACATTAAGGCCGTCAATGGCTCTTTTCATAGCGAGAAGTGACGCTTGCAGAATATTCAAGGTGTCGATTTCTTCCACTGTTGCAAAACCAAGAGCCACTTGACAGTGCTCGTGAATAAGAATGGAAAGCTCAGAGCGACGCTTTTCGGATAACATTTTCGAATCTGTTAAACCCACTATATGAAGTGGTTCGGGAAGAATGACCGCTGCTGCGTAGACAGGACCTGCCAGGCAACCACGCCCAACTTCGTCTACACCGATCACAGGTTGAGGGCTGAGCTCTTTCCAGAGAAAGGGCTCAAAAACTTTATGGCTTTTCATGAATTTAGACTAAACGTCTTTTTGGGCGGCTTTCGCGTCTTTTTTAGTTTGATCACGTTGATCACGCATCACAGCCAATTCCGAGCGGACTTTAGCAGCACGGCCTTTTAGATCGCGTAGATAAAAGAGGCGTGAACGACGGGTCATACCATAGGCTTGAACTTCAATTTTATCCACAGACGGGCTATTGAATGGGAAGGTTCTTTCCACGCCAATACCCTCAGAAACCTTACGGACTGTAAATGTGCGGCTGGGGCCAGACCCTTGAATTTTAAGTACGATACCCTTAAAAATCTGAATTCTTTCTTTTTCACCCTCTTTAACCTTAACAGACACACTGATTGTGTCTCCAGAATCGAAATCGGGAAATTCGGGTTGAGTTTTATTATTTAGAACCGCTTGTCTCACTAGGTCTGACATGGTGAAGTCTCCTTAAAGCTAGTTTGCTACCATGCCCCCCGCAGTCGGTCAAGACAGATACTCACGGCCGAGCGGACAGAAAGATGGCGGTAATCCTCCTCGCCAAAGCCACGAATGGGCTCAATACAGAAGTCACACAGATCCAGTGCCCCCTGGGTCAGCCCAAATCCAGTGCCGAAGACCAAAAGAGTGGGCTTTGCATCTATAGATTCCCTGGTTTGGCGGAAGGTCTTTTGTGGATTCTGAGGGGTTTCTTTAGCGCTGGTGGCGAGAACCTGAAGATCTTTATGGCCAAGATCCTTGATAAATTGAATAGAGGCTTCTAGGGTCTCAATGGGTTCCACCATGGTGAGGGCCGTTTTCCGCATGACATTGTATTTTTGCCCGGGCCCCACACGCCAGTGATCTAAGACTCGCGACACAAACATCAACTGCTCACGCATGGGGTGGACGATAAAGTACCTCTCAACGCCGTAGACTCGAGCGGCACGAGCTATGTCGTGGATGTCAAAATTAGTGATATTGGTCGCCACGACCTCTCCTGAACTATCGAGAACAGGGTGGTGGACAAGGGCTATGTACAGAGGTGGTTTCACGGTGTCTTCTCGCTTTTTAACTCAAGGACTTTTGTTCTCTCTCCGCTTAGTTTTTCTAAAACTTGCTTTTTATCGAGACCGAGGAAAGTGAGATTGTCCTCAGAGATTTTTTCAAAATAGTGGCGAGCCTCAAGTGGATTCCAATCTTTGTTTTTTAAAAGTTCGGGACGTTTGATCAATGTGAAGACCACGGAGACCCAATCTTTGAACTCTTGCACTTTCTTGTGATCCCCGCACAAAAGCAACGGCGGCACACCCATACCCTGCCACTCACGGGGACGGGTGAAGTGAGGAGCTTCTAAAAGTCCTTTAGCAAAAGAATCCTCATCGGCCGAGTCGGTGTGTCCTAGTACCCCGGGAATCATGCGTGTGACCGCATCGATGACAACGGCTGCAGCCAACTCTCCCCCACTCAAAACATAATCACCGATGGACACCTCTTGAATCTTGTTTTTTAGTAAAAAGCGGTGATCCACTCCGCCGTAACGTCCACAAAGTAAAGTGAGACTTTTCTCAACACTCCACTGGCGCGCCAGAGAGTCGTTAAACAGTTGACCTTGAGGCGAGAGGTAGACAATGGGTCCTTGGTGAACAAGGCTATCTAGGGAAGCTTGTAGCGGCTCTGGCAGCATCAGCATGCCATCGCCTCCACCAAAGGGTCTATCGTCAATGGTTTGGTGAGTGTCGTTTGTAAAAGTGCGTGGGTTGATGAGGTTCAGTTGGCAAAGCCCCTTTTCAAAGGCGCGCCCGACCACTCCAAAATTCAAAGTGGATTGCACAAGGTCAGGCATCACCGTGATCACTTGAAAATTCACAGCTCTTCTCCTGGAACCAAGCCAAGGGGTATGTCCATCTCAATTCTTTTTTTTGCTTGGTCGATTTTGATAAGGAGGGGTTCCACGAAGGGAACTTCAAAACGCTCACCGTCTGGGTGCTCGATGACTAAAAGGTCTTGCAGGCTGTGACCGGAAAATCCCACCACTTTACCAACTCCACCGCGATTGACATCGTGGACT
>JBGSNK010000059.1:0-11428 GCA_041739665.1 Bdellovibrionales bacterium | reverse complement strand
GCAGAGAAGAAGGGTGAAGTTCTTAAAAGACTCCCCGAAACCCTGCAAGCTGAAGTGGTTTTAAGGATGGCAAACCTAGATCATGTTGCGCCGGAATTAATAACTGAAGTCGATAGAGTTTTAAAAGACGAACTAGCAAATATTGGAACTGTGGAACAGGCTCAACTTGGTGGCGTACAGACTGTTGCAGAAATGCTTAACGTTATGGACAAGGGTGCTGAAAAAGCAATTATGGCACGAGTTGAAGAAAAAGATCCTCTTCTTGCAGAGGAAATTCGAAAACTAATGTTCATATTTGATGATATCGTTAAGATTGATGATCGTGGCATTCAAGCACTACTTAAAGAGGTTTCTAACGATAAACTGTTGCTTGCTATGAAGACGGCAAGTCAGGAAATTAAAGAAAAGATCTTTAAGAACCTATCTAAAAGAGCCGCGGAGCTACTCGAGGATGATCTTTCAACAATGGGTCCAACTCGCGTTTCAGATGTTGAAGCCGCACAGATGGAAGTTGTCAATGTAGCAAGGCGTTTAGAAGGTGAAGGCAAAATAATTATTGCACGCGGTGGTGCCGAAGATGCCCTTGTCTAAGAGCTTTATTGACAAAAGTAGTGCGGATACTCTTGCAACTAGTTACGAGCCTAGGGCTCTTGAGCAGGGTCTTAAGGGGCGTGCCTTTGAATACTCTAATCAGGAAAGAATTGCTGGTGACTTTAAAGTCGATAAGGTGATCTCTGAATATATTGGGATTGATCAGATAGAAAGAGAGTCTCAACAAAAGGAAGTGGCCAAGCAAGCTCTTGCTCTCGCCCAAGAAATTCAGGAAAAAGCCTATGCTGAAGCTTATGCACTTGGACTTGAAGAGGGTAAGGAAAAAGCCTTCTTGGCGGAAAAAGAAAAAATCGAAAAGCGCCTAAAGGTTATGGAAGTCATTCTTAAGGAAATGAAGAAGTTTAAAACTCAATTTATGAGGGAAAATGAATCTCAAATTGTCAGCTTGTGTCTTTATATGGCTCAACGTCTTTTGTTTAAGGAAGTAACTGAAAGCTCAACATATATTAAAGATGTTTTATCTAAGCTACTTGAAACAATCCAGCGCGATGAAGAAATGCTAATCCGGCTGTCGCCAAAAGATTTTGAATGGTTTGAAAGTAACAAGACCTCATTTTTTAAAGACCTTCATCTTGATCCAGGAACTAAAATTGAATCAGATCCTTTAATTAGTCCTGGCGGCCTTATTATCGAAACTGAGTTTGGTATTGTCGATGCGACTATCGAACAAAGAATTGCTAAAATTGAAGAAGTAATGAAGAACCAAACCTAATCAAGGATGCGAGCTTGTCGGCAATCAATTTTGACAAATATCAGAGAGCATTAGAGCGGCGTGTATTAGTTCGTGATATAGGTAAAGTTACAGATGTCGTAGGTCTCATGATTGAAGCCTATTTACCAGGAGCAAAACTTGGAAGTTTGTGCGAGATCACTTCTCCTGGACGTCCTTCAGTTATGACTGAGGTCATTGGTTTTCGTGATAAAAAAATATTAATGATGCCTTTAAGTGAAATGTCAGCCATAGGTTTTGGTAGTCGAGTTGAACTTATTCGAACCAGTGCCATGATTAAAACAGGAGACTCTCTTCTTGGTCGTGTCATAAACGGCATGGGTGAGCCTATTGATAGTCTAGGAGATCTTGATTTAACTGACAGTGTTCCTCTTTATCGCAACAGCGTGAATCCATTGTCGAGACGTCCTATTCATGAGGCCCTTGATATCGGAATTAAATCAATTAACGCTTTTTTAACCGTTGGAAGAGGGCAGCGAGTTGGAATTATGGCCGGTTCCGGTGTCGGGAAGTCCGTACTTATGGGAATGATTGCGCGCTCAACCAAATCTGATGTCAATGTGATTGCCTTAATAGGTGAACGAGGCCGTGAAGTTCGAGAGTTTATAGAAAACGTCTTGGGCGAGGAGGGGCTAAAAAAATCTGTAGTTGTCGCCGTGACTAGCGATCAGAGTCCACTTATTAGAATGCGTGGCGCCTTTGTTGCGACAGCTATTGCCGAGCACTTTAGTGACAAAGGGCAGAATGTTCTTTTGATGATGGATTCACTAACACGGTTTGCCATGGCGCAAAGAGAAATTGGTTTGAATGCCGGTGAGCCTGTGACAACAAAAGGTTACACCCCAAGTGTTTTTGGATTGTTACCAAAGCTTTTAGAACGTTCAGGATCCTTTGAGTCAGGTGGCTCAATTACAGGTTTGTATACAGTACTTGTTGAAGGTGATGATTTGGACGATCCGATCGCGGATACAGTTCGTTCGATTGTAGATGGTCATATTGTTTTAGATCGTCGTATTGCTCAAAAAGGACATTTTCCAGCGATTGACGTTCTGCAAAGTGCAAGTCGAGTTATGCCAAATATCATATCAGACGAACAAAAAATGCTAGTCAGAAAAGCGCGTTCCTCGATGGCTCTTTTCCGTGAAAACGAAGATTTAATTCGTATCGGTGCTTATCAGACAGGGCGTTCTGCAGAACTTGATCAGGCAATCGGAATTAATAAAAATCTAGAACGATTTCTTCAACAAGATGTAAGTGAAGATTGGACTCTTGAGCAAACAATCAATGAACTTAAAAGTGCGGTTTTAGACTATGAAGAAGTTTAAGTATCGTATGGAGTCTTTTCTTAAATACCTGGCTCATGAACGAGACAAGGCCGTTGGAGAGAAGAATAGGGTCGAGCTCAGAAAATCAGATTTATTGAATCAACAATACAATATTCAATCACAGGTGATGGGAGCTTTTTCAAAGAATGCGAGTTTTGGCAAAGGATTTCAACAGGTCACCTATATTCACGATAACAATATCTTTATAGAGCGATTGAAGGCTCAGCTTGCCGAACTCGACTATGAAATCGAGGCCGCAGACCGAGAATTGCAACGTAAACACCACGAGCTTATCGAGTTGCAGAAAAAAGTTCGAACGATCGAACTTCATAAGGAAATTGAACAAAATAAATATAAAAAAGAACGTAAAAAAAACGAGCAAAAACAATTAGACGAATTGAACAACTCCCACAGGAGCAAATTATATGCAAAACCCATATGATAAATACAAAAAGACTCATAATCCAAATATGGTGCATCCAGGAAACAAATCAAAGCCAATTAAAAATGGTACGAGTGTCAAAGGTCGGTTATCAAAGCGTCATAGTATTAAGAAGTCAAAAAGCTCTAATTCACTCCCTATTGTGTGGATTCTGAGTAGCTTTATGGGACTTGCAGCTTCATTTTATGTAGTTAACTACACGGATCAATTTCTAAGTTTAATGACTCGAATTCAAATTCAGTTCACATCGGCTGTTGCCTCTGAAGGGGAAAAAAGTTCCTCTGAAAGTTCAAAAATGGAGGCAAAAAAATCCACAAATGAACGGGTAGGGTCCGCCAAGACTTTAAGTGGTGATGAATCTTTGACGATGGAAAACGCTAGTGTTTATAAGGCTTTGCGAGACAAGGAAAAAAACTTAGAGGTTAAAGCTCTTGAATTGGCACGTTTGGAAGAGGATTTGCACAAACAGAAAGAGGAAATAGAAAAGCAATTGGGTGAACTAGTGGAAATGAGAAGATCAATATCATCTAAAATCGATACTAAGGTTCTAGCGGACCAAGAGAGTATTGATAAGCTAGTGGGAGTATATGCCGACATGAAACCTCAAAGTGCAGCACTCGTCATCACTCAAATAGATGAAGATTTAGCAGTTAAGGTTTTAGGCCAAATGAAGAAACAAAATGCTGCGGCTATATTAAATTTTATGGAACCAGGTAAGGCTCAGTTACTTTCTGAAAAGTACGCTGGACTTAAGAAGTAGGATAAAAAATGATAGTTAGTAAAGCAAGTCCACAACTACAAAATATCTTAGACCTCAAAGGTCAAGAACGTAGTTCGTCTAAAAAAGACGAAGGAGCTAGTTTTGCTGAAAACTTAAAAAACAAATCTAAAAAAAGTCCCTTGTCGAGTTATGATTCCAAGCCAAAGAAGCAAGATATAAGAGAGACCTTTCAAGATCTTGCAGGTGGCAATCCTCAAAATATGTCTCAATCTTCAGCACGCAAGCTCGAGGGACAAGTGGCAAGAAATTCACAGACTGCTAATGAAGCTCCTGTGACTCTTGAAGAAACAGTTCAGCGGGGAAAAAGAGGGGAACAAAATTTACTAAATAAGGTTGGTAAAACCACACCATTGGAATCACTCTCATTAGATTCTAGCAAAATGAATCCAGAGATGATGGAGGCAGGTCTTTCAGAAAAAGCAACCGAAGGTAGTGAAGAGCTGGCTCAATTGAAGGACCTTGCTCAAATCAATGACTCTGCCAGTTTAGATGCACTCGATGGAGTTGCCTTACAAAAATCAGAGAACTTAACATTTGATCTTCAAAATGAAGAAGCACTCAGTTCGCCTCTATCGACTACTTCTTCGGATATGGAGAGAAAAACTTTAGAGAATTCTGGTCCAGAAAATAAAAGTGTTTTATCAGAAATTATGAAAGAAATGGACCACATCGAAAATCCGCGAGTCCTAGATAGTTTAAAAAATTATCAAAAAATGTCCGTGCCTATACAAGATAAAGTTGTTGGTCAAAGTAATTTAAAAGAGAATTTTAAGAGCCAAGAAATGTTGCAATCAAATATGTTAGATCCAGTCGTACCATCGCAAGCATCGCCTGCAGACAGTCTTCTGCCAGTTGTATCTGGAACGGGCGGTGGTTTGGGCTTTGGGGAAAACACATCCGAATTCAATCAAGATATGGCCGAAGGCAGTTCTGAATTTACATCAAACTTTGCGCCTATGGATCAACAAAATTCGATCGATTTTGCCAAACCTTTAGCGGACGCTACGACTCCTATATTAGGGAATACAGATCCTGAGTCAAAGATTGAAAATATGTCATCTATAGTTCGCCAAGCTCGTGCGATTGTCGACGATGGCGGCGGTAGTATGGAGATCCATCTTCAACCAGAAGGATTAGGAAAGGTTCAACTTAAGATTGCTATTCACGATGGGCGAATTAATGTTGAAATGATGACAGACAACCCTGCAGCAAAAAAGGCACTTGAAGAGGGTTTGTTTGAGGTAAGAAATGCACTTGAAGGGCAGAAGCTTTTGGTTGACACACTAAAGGTGGAAATGGGTCAAAATGTACAAAAAGATTTTACAGATATGCGTGATCATATGCAAGAGCAGCAGAATCGTGACTTCGCCCAAGACTTTTTAGAGCAATTTCGTCAAGATCGAGAAAGTCGTTTTGGTGGCCTGATAGATCGTTTCCGCAATTCGCCTTCTCCAACAGGTGATAACGAATTAAAGTTAACAAGAAACAATCCCTATGCCGATGCTGGCAAGGGGCGAACATTAAATTTAGTGGCATAAAGGTGATTTGATATGATTTCAAAACTTGGTTCTTCTCCATTCCCACAACGCCCTGCCAATGTGCGTGAGCAAAGTTCTGGCATTAACACGACAGATCCACTCGCTATGAAAAAGCAGTTTGGTGATCAAAATTTAGAAGAGATTTTGAATACTGTATCCGACCCCAATTACAAAGCTAGTAAAAATCGAAGTCGAGGAGTCGGTAATCTGGACCTCGATAAGGATGCCTTTTTAAAGCTGATGTTAGCTCAGCTTGAACAGCAGGATCCAACCAACCCACTTAAAAGTCATGAAATGGCTGCTCAGTTGGCACAATTTTCCTCTGTTGAACAGCTGACTAATATAAATAAAAATATAGAGGAGCTGGGACAGGCTCAAGGCAAGCAAGGTCAGTACGATGTTTTAAGTTTGATTGGCAAGCAAGTGAGTGGAGACTCCAGTCAAATCGATCGTAAGGCCGGTGATAAGGAACATATCATTGAGTTCCGCCTACCAGAGGCTGCCAAAACTGCTAAAATCTCTATTAAAGACGCAAAAGGAATCGTTGTTCGTGAGTACGAACTCAATGATCTTAAACAAGGTAAAAATCAACTGACTTGGAATGGTATTCACGATGACGGTAAGGATGCTCGTGTCGGCGAGTACTATGTGAATATTGATGCAAAAACCGATGGAAAAAGCATAAAAGCCAGCACCAAGTATGGTGGTTCGGTTGATGGTGTTCAATTCACCAGCAAAGGTCCCGTTTTGACTGTCGACGGAAAAAAATTAAATCTTAAAGATGTGCAGATGATTCAGGTTCCAGAGGCAGCTCAAAAAGTGGGAGCTGTGAATCACATCAATCCGGATAAAGAGATTTCTCAAGGTGCTATGGAAGCAATGGCTTCTGATAACTCACTTGAAACTGCAAACATTGATAGAGAATTAAAGAATCAACTAAGTAAGAACAATATTGACCAAGCTCAATAAGTAGGGGGAAACAATGTCAATTTTAACTTCAATGTATACGAGTGTAACGGGACTTAAGAGCCATGGACAGGCCCTTAACGTAGTTGCCGATAACATTGCCAACGCCTCGACCAATGGATTTAAATCCAGTCGTGCAGAATTTCAGGATGTCTTATCCAGAAGTTTAAAAGGATCTTTTGGTGGCGATCAAATAGGGCGTGGTACAAAACTGGCTGCTGTTAACCCTGCAGATGTTCAAGGTAACATTGATAATACGGAGCGCATAACCGATATCGCCATTAGTGGCGCAGGTTATTTTGTTGTCGATGGATACGATGGACGAGCTTTTACTCGTAATGGTGAATTCCGTTTTGATAAAGAAGGAAACCTTATTACAAGTGACAACTATAAAGTACAGGGTTTTGAGATCAATGATTCTGGAAGTGTTACAAATAAAATGGGCTCAATTCGTTTACCTGGAGCTATTGCCAAAGCCAATCCAACTAAGAAAATTAATGTGGAGCTGAATTTGGATTCTCGAATTATGCAGGGTAAAATATTTGATCCAGCTAAACCTTATGAAAGTGCTGATTTCACTTCTGGAGTTGAGATTTATGACTCCCAAGGTGCTAAGCACTTGATTACGATGGCGTTTAACAAAGTCAGCGATGGTGTTTGGGAGTATAGAGGACTTGCTGATGGTTCTGAAGTTGTTGGAGGTATACCTGGTAAAATGTCTCAAGTTGTGAAAGGTCGCTTGACGTTTAACGGTGAAGGCTTACTAAACACAGAGGAAGTTGTTGAGAAAAACTTTAATTTCGCCAACGGTGCAAAACCAAATCAAGATATCAATTTCGACTTTGGTGACTCGTTAACCACAGATGGTGGAACAGGGCTTAAGGGTTCAAAGCAATATGGAGCTAAATCTGACCTCATCGCTTGGTCACAGGATGGAGCGACTTCAGGTAAATTGACGGGTCTATCTTTTGACGACACGGGAATCCTTACAGCCTTGTACTCTAATGGTGAAACAAAGGATATGTATCAGATTGCCTTAGCGACGTTCCAGTCCCCAGAAGGCCTATTTAAGTCGGGATCAAACAAGATGCGCGAATCTCGTGAGTCGGGCTCCCCCGCTATTGGTCGTCCTGCTGAAGCGGGTCGTGGACAAGTTTTTGCCAAGTCTGTTGAGCGCTCAACAACTGATATTGCAAAAGAATTTGTGGATATGATCCAGTATCAGCGTAATTTCCAGGCAAACGCTAAGGGTATTACGACCTCTGATGAAATGTTAACAGAGGTGATCAACATTAAGCGCTAATTTGAATGATTTATTTTGATGGTCTTTTAAAGCCCACCTTTTAGGTGGGTTTTTTATTTGGCTCAAGATGATTGTTCCAAAGTCGTCCAAGATTTAATGCTGAAATTGTTTTCAAAATGTTTAAAAACTCTATTTGTTAGATAGTATGAGACCACTGCGTACTTTGCCCCAGTAGTCGTTTAGCTCCAGTCTCACTCTTGGAAGCAACAAGTAAACGCCTAATATATTGGGGAAAGCCATTCCGAGAATCATAAGATCACCAAATTCAAGCACATTTGTCGAAGTGGTAATGGCCCCTAAGAAAATCACCACACAAAGGGTGAGCTTATAGGCAATCGAATATTTTTCACCAAATATATAAACAAAACAACGTTCCCCATAGTAGGACCAGGAAATTATTGTTGAAAAGGCGAAAAGTACCACTGCCAAAGAGAGCACTTTAGGAAACCATGGGATGATTTCGCCCATGGCACGCGAAGTGAGGGCCGCCCCTTGATTCGCCTGTATCAAGGCGCTGTAATCGGGGTTGATATAAGCACCTGTGATCACAATCACAAGAGCTGTCATCGTACAGATGATGACAGTGTCGATAAAGGGCTCCAATAGAGCCACTAATCCTTCTTGAATCGGAAATTCAGATTTGGCGGCGGAATGGGCAATGGCCGAAGACCCCACACCGGCCTCATTAGAGAAAGCAGCTCTTCGGAAACCAGTGACCAAGACCCCAATAAAACCTCCATAGCCCGCTTCTGGAGAGAAAGCACTTGTGAAGATCAGGCTGATGGCATCAGGAATTTGCGTGTAATAGAGGGAGAGAATATAAAGACAGGCAGAAATATAGAGACCACACATAAAGGGAACAATTTTCTCAGCTACGCCTGCGATCCTTTGAATTCCTCCTATAATCACCACTCCAACTAGGACGGCCATAATCAATCCAAAAAGCCAACGATGGTCTGCAAAATAGGGTATGGATTCAGAGAGGGCATGCAAAGCTTGGTTGACTTGAAAAGAGCCGCCACCGCCAAAAGAACCGCCAATAGTGAGAAAGCAAAAAAACAAGGCTAAAAATTTCCCGAGCCGAGGTCGGCCCTGTTCTTTAAGTCCCACAGATAAGTACTCCATGGGGCCACCCATGATGTGACCATCCACTCGCTTTTGGCGGTAAATCATAGCCAGTGAGCACTCAGCAAACTTAGAACTCATTCCCAATAGGCCAGCAATGATCATCCAAAAAGTAGCACCAGGGCCACCGAGGGAAACGGCTATCGCCACGCCAGCAATATTCCCCAAGCCGACAGTGGCCGACAAAGCTGTAGTGAGAGCTTCAAAATGGCTGACCTCTCCATCGTCTTCAGGGCGATCGTAATGGCCACGAGCAATATCGATAGCATGCTTAAAGGCCCGAAAATTTATAAATCGAAAATAAAAGGTAAAATAGACGGCTCCGCAAACAAGCCATGCCACAGTCAGTGGAACTTCTATTTTGGGTGTGAACCAAAAAATATCGAAAAAGAAAACAGAGGCGATGAGGCCGTTGACTTGGCCAAAAAATCCATTGATCCACTGATTGAAGGACAGTGTAGGAGCAAATGTCAAACAGTCAATAATCTGGGTTAAGCCCAATATGATCCCCCCCGGGAAGTGACAATTAGATTGGAACACTATCGAAGGTTTTCGTCGCTGTCAGGGCACGGAGGGCTAAGGTCTTACGGCGGGTGAGTACTTGTTTTCGTTACAGAATAAGAGCCCGCAGAGGGGATTGGAACTTAAAAAATAGGCAAAAAAAACCGGGTGATAAGCCCGGCTTTTTAAAATCAGTATTTGAAGTTAAATTACTTCAACATAGATTTGAATTCAGATCCAGGGCGGAACTTGGGGTACCAAGCTGCAGGGATTTTGATTTCTTTACCAGTTTGTGGGTTTCTGCCCTTACGAGCTTTTCTTTTTTGCTTTGTGAAAGTACCAAAGCCAACCAATTTCACTTCGTCACCCTTTTTAACTGACTTGCGGATGATGTCGATAGTGGCATCAAGTACACGCTCAGTGTGGGCTTTAGTGGATTCAGTGTGGGCGGCAACTTTTTCGATAAGCTCTGCTTTGTTCATGGCTTCTCCTTGTTGTTGTTTGCATTATTGCTTAACTTACCTTGAAATTGAATCGTATGGCCGAAACTGGGTCAAGACAAAAAGTTTAAAATTCTGCGTTTCCTCCTAAGAAAGTACTTTTTTGAAGTTTTAAAACCTAAATACTTTGAAAAGTGTAGACCGATGGTCATTTTTTGGATTCTTTTTAAGCAGAATGCAGAAAGTGAAATAGCACGTATCCCCTTGGGACCGTGCTATTTACTGTGAAGTATTCATTTTTTGGTATAAGTGTTCTAATCCTAGTCTTAGCGTCTGTTCGTCACTCGGAAAGTGCCAAAGGGCTTGCCGTTGACAGTTTCAAGTTGAAGACTACCATTTCCAAAATCTCTGAGTCCCATTTCATTATTGTTGCGGGAGTTTCGACAACGGTAAAACTTTGTACCATTCGGAGAGCAGCCTAGAACTTCACCATTCATATTGTTGTACTCGTTTCTGTTTTCGATGAAGATTTGAATAGACTGTAAACTCTGTCCACCCTGAGCAAAGTTATATCCATAGTTGACAGGATAAGAAGTGTTGGTCACATCTGCAAATTGTGTCGTCGAAGAGTCGCTATTCCCAATTGTACAACCAAAGTCGGAATCACTATCTGTAAATTCAGTCCATAGATAGGCAACGCCGGCACCAATACCACAGTTGACAATACCATTCCAAAAGCCATTGTTTTGAAATTGTCCATCTTGATATGTAGGCAAGGGAACATTGTTTCCAGCCTGTTGTTGACCATAACCAAAAACTTGGTTGTACGCACTTGCGTCCATAACCGTATAGTTTCCAGCCATGTCAATCGTACAAGATTGCTGACCATTGCAATTATCTTGTTGGGGTATTGAGTTCGAACCATCCCCGACAAATAAACCGCCATTATTATTATTGTTGTTGTTTGCCGGAACCGCAGCTGGGGAAGAAGCTTTCTTACTTCCACAGGCAGTTATAAGCACACCTAAGAAAAAGACCATAAGTCCTAAAGTTAATTTCTGTTTCATTGTATACCTCACTTCAATCGTTAAACTTATACATAGATTAAGAGTTCACGGAGTGTGCCACATTGGTACACTAAAATCTTAAGTAAATACGTATACTTATAGGGCGGGTCAGGCGTTTACTTCCAGTAAAACGTAATTTGTCACCGATGCTGTCAAAAAAGTAGTGGGTTCTGTTGAAGAGGGATGGGGTGAATTTTAATTACGTCCCTTTTGTTGTCTTCTATATATATAGACAGCAAGACACAGAAAAATAAGGCTTAGGAAAGTGGAAATAGACAGCCCCATAATTTGACTACCACGAAAGTCATCACGAAAGGCTTCCATTATTATTCGGCTAATCGAGTGCAAAATAAGCCAGGTCAGAAAAACCTGACCTGGGAATGTTTTTCTCTTTTCCAAATACAATAGAAAAATGAGAGTTAACCCCTCTAGGCAGCTGGCATAGAGCTGCGTGGGGTGTCGGTTGACAATGGAGACCACTCCACTTTCCAGATCTATTTGTTTTAAGGGCAGCGCCCAACTCAACTCACACACTTTTCCATAACAACAGCCACTGGCAAAACAAGCCAGTCGTCCAAGTGAATAGCCCAAAGCCACA
>JBGSNK010000023.1:0-13850 GCA_041739665.1 Bdellovibrionales bacterium | reverse complement strand
GTGGATATGAATCCCAGGCAAAATGCCTTACTTCAGCTCAAAATTGCCGCCATCTCTAAACTTGATCACTCTGATTTTTTTCAACTCTTTGGTCGAGGTTATCACTTGAAAGCCAAAGAGATTTATCAGGACTGCTTGCGCTCAAATCTAGATGATATTACGCAACTGTACTGGGACGAGAAGATCAATTTATTTCAACCCAATTTTCTCTCCCCTGGATTTTACTTTCGTGGGACGGCTGGCTGGGTGGCGCGTTTTCTGGGTGAGTACATCCAAATTAAGGGACTTTTCCCAAGTCTGGACCGAGCCTTCCGTGCGCGAAGCTTAGAGGAACAACGTGCTATTTACTATGAAGAACTCAAGCCTTACTTTTGGAATAAGGTATTGCGTTGGTCGACCCGTCGAGGACTCATGATGTCGGCCCTTGGAGTGCCACGCTGCCAATTTTTACAAGTTGAAGAACACTACCCGGGTGGTATGGCCCGCTTTATTGAAGATGGTCTGGACGCCGTGTTTGCGCACTTAAGCCTTAAGGACAATTACTTTTATCATCTCTATTTGTTCGGTCACTACGGTGAGGACTGCGCTCCCGATTACTTATTGCCGCAAAACTTTAAAACTCTCAAAGAACGTGTGGGCCGCATTCAAACCCACACTATGTCGATCTTGGATTTCTTGCAGCAGTGTGGGCACAGAATCCACAAGGCCACTTTGCTCGACCATATGGACTGGCTTTATGCCAAACACAAGAACATTCTTCATAAACAATGGCAGCAGCTGATACAGCTAACAGATGTAGGCAGTAAAATTATCTGGCGCAGTGCGAGTTTAAAAGTGGACTTCATCGACCCTATTCCCCTTTTGGATGGACGCCCCCTCTCCTCTCTTTTAAAATATGATTTGAGTTTGGCAGAAAAACTTCACCAAATGGATCGCGTTCACACTTATGGCAGTTTTTCTATCGCCGAGGTACAGACTTGATCGGTCAGGACATAAAAACTATTTGGCACCTTCTAAGGCCGAACCCAGGTCGTGATCACCAGAGTCGCCTGGAGCATTTTTACAAAAAACAAGCTCCCCACTACGACCAATTTAGAAAAAGGCTTTTGCCCGGCCGACCAGATTTATTTTATCAATTGAATCAGCGTCAACCAGGTGGCGAATGGTTGGATGTAGGCGCCGGCACTGGCAGCAGTCTTGATTTTTTAAACGAATCGCAAATTCGAGCTTACGACAAAATCCTACTTTTGGACTTGTCCTCATCTCTCATCCAAAGAGCTGATGAAAAAATTAAAAAAAGACAATTACACAATGTTCGGTGTCTATTGGCCGATGTCCATGACCTTAAAACAGATCAAAAATTTGACTTGATCACCCTCTCTTACGCCCTCACAATGATGCCCCTGTGGCCGCTTGTGGCAGAGAAGGTTTATGCTCTGCTTAAACCTCAAGGATTGATTGGAGTGGTGGACTTTTATGTGTCGGCAAAGCACCCCAGTTTTAATCTAAAAAAACATTCGGCCTGGCAAAGACACTTTTGGCCACTTTGGTTTTCCTATGACAATGTCCATCTCAATAGCGATCATTTGCCTTATCTGTTCTCTCACTACGAGAAGCTGGATTTGTATGAGAGCACAACCCAACTTCCCCTTTTGCCATTTAGCCAGGTTCCCTACTACTGGTTTATTGGCAAAAAAAGCAGATAATAAAAAACTTTCACTGCCAGTAGCCGAGCCTGCTATTATTCGCTATACCCCCATTCATGCCTCAAATCTTACTTTTACTTTTTTTTGGGCTCCAGTTATTGTGCCCACCCAGCTGGTCGGCCCCCTTATGCGCCGAAATCTATACCCCTGTGGAAGTCGTCTGGTCTTCTCAGTTGCGTTTTTCACAAAACTTTCTGGGCAGAGAATGGGGAAACCATAAACTTGCTAAACTTATTAAAAGTTATACGAAAAAAAAAGAAAATCTTGTTTTAACAGAATCTGAGTATGTTTTGCACTTAAGCAACAACGACCCCTTGCCTACGATTCGCGACACCAATGGACGTCTCCGTTTGATAGATAATCATCATAGATTCTACTCATATGTGGAGTTTATTGGACTTGAGCGCACGCGGTTCCGCGTTTATGTCAAAGTATTAAAGGATTACAGTCAGGGCCTACAAAATGATGGCCGCCCCTGGGACGAAACAGACATGATTGCTGATCTAGTTAAAAATAGCTATATTTTGATTTACAACAATATGGCGCCGACGATGGCCGATCTTAATGACCTGCCAAGTTCTATTATCGATATGCCGGACATGAGAGCGCGCAGTATCATGGGTTTTGTATTGAACGCTATGCCCGTGCCTTTGAAAGGTTCTGATTTCAAAAAAATGATTCAATTTAAACTTTATCATCAATTAATAGACTTAGGAATTGAAGTCGAAGGAAAAAAACCATTTTCCACATCGAACATTCATCGCTTGAGAGACATTATACTGTCCTCTCAAGACTTGATGCAATTTTTGCAAAGACGTATAAATCCAGAACTTGAGGAATCACGCCGAAAAAAGGTTGAAAATCTCTTTGTTCAATTCCAATGATTCGTTTCATTTGAACTGAGTCGACCAAGCCGCTTAAGATTTATTTTGCTGCTTCCAAGCTAGCATTGAACCCGCAGCGAGCGGAGATATACCACTCTCTCCCACATAAGGAAGTCGTTCAGGAACCTTGTTTTCATTTCTCACCAGTAAAATTTTGTCCTTGTTTTTAGGTAGTCTGTAAAAGTCGGCACCAAAAAAAGAGGCAAAGCCCTCTAAACGGTCTAAAGCTCCTAGTTGCTCAAAGATCGAGGTGTAGAGCTCTATCGCAACCGGCGCGCTGTAACAGCCGGCACAACCACAAGGGGCTTCTTTTTTATCAATTGCATGGGGAGCCGAATCTGTTCCTAAAAAGAATTTAGGGTTTGCACTGATGGCCGCTTTTTGCAAAGCAACTTGGTGCCGATTGCCTTTTAAAATGGGAAGACAGTAGAGGTGTGGCCGTATGCCACCCACCAACATATCATTGCGGTTATATATCAAGTGCTGGGGCGTGATGGTGGCAGCCACATGAGGTGGGGCACTTTCAACAAACTCAACGGCTTCAGCGCTAGTGATATGTTCAAAGACAATACGCAGTTTGGGGAATTTTTTTTGTAAAGGCTTTAGGTGCTGCAGGACAAATACTTTTTCACGATCAAAAATATCTATGCGCGCATCGGTGACTTCACCATGGATGAGCAGTGGCAGTTCAACATCCTGCATAGCTTCAAAGACGGAGTCGAGGTGGTCTAAGTTGGAAACTCCACTTGAGGAGTTGGTGGTCGCTCCTGCCGGATAGAGCTTGCAACCATGAACCGTGGAAGACTGTGCGGCCTTTATGACCTCGTCGGGCGAGATAGTATCAGTCAGGTATAAAGTCATGAGAGGTTCAAAGCTTTGCCCCTTTGGAACCTGTTTTAAAATACGGGACCTGTAGTTCTCGGCTTGCTCCAAAGTAACCACCGGAGGCACAAGGTTGGGCATCACGATAGCGCGAGCAAAGCTGCTGCTGGTGGCGGGCACCGTATAGGCTAATGCTTCCCCGTCACGGAGGTGAAGGTGCCAGTCATCCGGAGTTGTTATTTCGAGTTCGGACTGTATTGATGGCACGCTTGATCCTCCTGACTTTTAAAAAGATAGGATTTTTTGCCTGAAATGTCACGAAACATTATGTTGCATCCTTTATTCTAAATCACTAAGCGACAATCAGCCAAGAATCCTGAGGTAAAAAAGCGGTAAAAGATTAAGTGTAGTTCTTAAGGAACTAGAGAACGCTTTCGCCCTGATCGGGCAAGTCGGATTCTTTTGATTGTCGACTGAGTTCGGTGGCCTCGGCTTGAACCTCGTCTATGCTCGGCGTTAGGTTTGTAAGAGAGGGGCCTTTTGACTCTTTTGCGACAGTTTTCTCCTTGTCAGCTGATTTTTTATGGATGAGTAGAATTTCACGATCCGGATCAGGAAAGCTGAAGCCTTGGGCGAGAAGAACGTTTTTGATCTCCAATAACAATTGGCTAGTGACTTTGTAGACACTGTATTTTCGAACGTTGAGCCAAAAGTAAACTCGGAGATTGACAGCAGAGGCCGCCAACTCATCGACTAAGACCCAAGGCTCTGGATCTTTTAAAATAAAGTCGCTTTTCGATAAAATTTCCAAGATAGCCGTCTGCGCTGCCTCGATGGAGTCATCATAGTCGACCCCCAAAATAAAATCACAACGCATTTTAGGGTTTGCAGTTTTGTTGATAATAATACTTTTGTAGACCAAACTATTGGGTATCAAAACATGATTTCCAGAAAAGTCTATGATTAAGGTTGATCGCGAGGTCACCTTTTGAACAATCCCCTCAAAGTCCCCGATAATCACCCAGTCACTGGGACGAAAAGGTTTTTTCATACTTAGAAAAAGACTAGCGGCATAGTCTTCAAAACTGTTTTTTAGTCCAAAACCAATGACAAGGCCCAAAAGTCCTGTTCCGCCTAAAACGGTGAAGGCCAACCCGGTTAAGCCCGAAATTTTTAAGGCAAGATAGAGGCCTAAAAGAAAGACTGGAATTGAAAGTATTCTAGCAGCGGTATTGAGCAACAAGGGGCTAGAAATCTTTTGCACCAGGGCCCGACGAAATCCCATTGAGGCAAGAAAAAATAAGAAAAAAGAAACCACCAAAACACTAATGGCTAGTAAAATTGTGGGGAGATAGCGCATGAACGTCACACTAAAACCCCTAATTTCTTTGCGAGCCGGAGCCAGGTCTAAAATTTTCTTCGGGCGAGTCTGAATTTGGCTTTGAACAGCGACCACACCATCCAATCGTGTTGCTAAATCATGGGCCCATTCGAGCTGCTCTTCCTCCTCGACCAGACCTGATAAGATCACGACTCCGAAATGCACTCTGACTTTTACATTCTCAAAGGAGCCGACAGCCGCAAGAATATCACTCAATCTTTCTTGAATTTTTTTATCAGAAATAACGTCTTCGACCGCTATTTGCTTGCTCTCAGAATTTGCTGGAGCTGGATGTTCTTGGCCATAGGAAAGAGAAGTCAGCCCGAAGAGAATCAAAATACAAATGGAGGGTCTTAATCTTTTCATGGGTCTAATTGCGAATATCTCAAAACAACAGATTTTGTCATACGTCTCTCCACAAAGCATAACTAGCACTCAGTCGGACAAACACAAGTCAGGACGGGCTATGACTTTGACTTTCATCTGTAAAGTTTGCAAAACTCTGGAAGTGTTTTTTTGCAAAGGATCCTCATGACTTAACTAATAAGTTCCACATCATAGAGCGGTCCTTATGCTCTAGTCTATGACGATGATAAAGAAACAATCCTTTATGGTCGCAAAGCCTTTTAATGAGGGCAAAACAGGGGCAGATAAAAAATCTATTAGGAAATCTGGGAAACAGGAGTATATTGAGATTGTGAAGTCCTGCTTCCTCTTTTTTTACCTCTCCTTCTTTTTGACCAGTACACCTGGACCGCTGGACTTGCGATACTCCTTAGAAGAATTATCTCCACGCCACTTGGATGTTTCTAGAGACTTTTCTTTTGAAAGTCGTGGCCTTGTAGAAAAAAAGAACCCTAACAACATAGTCAATGTTAATTCGCTTCATAAGTGGAAAGTAAGACAGAACAGTGACCAGCCAGATTTTCCTACTGTTGTTAGAAATCCCTTAGAGTCCATCTTTAAAATTTTTATCCTCCTATGCACTTTCCTATTATGAGACACCGCCCAACTCTTAAGTCCTAAAGAAGTTTCGGTTTGTATCTCGTAGAAGGAGTTTGATATGGATGATTACACATTGGCCACCCTGGTTATATTTGTAGCTGTTGTTTTAACTTATGCTCTTAAAAGTCATTTCGACAAAATGGATCGCGAAAGAACGTACAAGAAAGATAATAAAAATCAAAACAAGGACGAGTCTTAAATTGTTGAAATATCGGCAGCTGTGAAATGTCTCAAATGAATACGTCTCAAAGCTTCGATTATTTTGCCACTTTCTAAAAGATAACAGCCCATCTCTTTTCTAGTTAGCGCTGAGCTGGTCTGTATCTTGCTTCTCTAGGTGTATACCCAAATGGGGAGGGATCGATGAAGATATTAAGTGTAAAACATATTGGCTCACTGGCATTAGGGACTCTTGTTCTGGCTTTTTTTCAGAACTGCGGAGAACAAGTCAGTTTTGAACAAGCAAATCTTAAAAGCGGCTCAGACCTTTCTAGCCAAATTGAGCTTATAGACGAACGAACAGTCAATGGCTTAGATGATCTAAATCTTGAAGGTGATTCTTCTGTGGGACTTGACCCCAATGATGAAGTGGCAAGTGACGTCACACGGGATGACGGCGCAATGAATGACCAAGATTCTAATGAGGTGGTCGAGATGCCTGCGGCTGAACAACCCGTTTTGCATGGACAAGAACGAACTCGTCCAGAGCGCGAACGCGTTGCTCGCGAAGAAAAGGATAACAGTTTAGGTGGATCCGGCACTCTTTTCAGATGTGTTGTTGTCGGCAATGGAAAGTCTCAGCATATTGGTTTAATTGATGGAAAAGCGGCTATCGACATCAATACGCCTAAGACTTTATGTATGAGTGAAAACGCCTGCCTCAGTATTATGGCCGACGTTTTCCCTGTACTCGAAGCAAAATTCACTGGCTACTGCGCCCATAACAAAGCCCACACCCATGCGATCTCCGACGGTGAAGCCCTCACTCTCGTCGAGGAACTCGCCAAGTAATCAATTAGATCCGAATCTTTGTGGTATAAATAATCGTCCCATAAGCATTACTTATGGGACTTTTTTTTGAATTTTATTTTTCTATAATCAAATTAATTCATGCTGGTTGAGTTCATAAAAAATCAATCATAGAGAAAGAGCTTGTCGATATCTTTCAGTTGGTGACGAGTGACACCAAGATCTTTCAACAAACCATTTTGAATACTATAGATCCAACCATGAACTTTGAGGTCTTCCCCACTTTTCCACGCTTTTTGAATAATATTGCTCTTACAAAGATTGAGAACTTGTTCTTTCACGTTGAACTCACACAGTAAATCCACTTTCTTTTGTGGATCATTTTGAACGGCTGCAAATTCATCGCTATGCAAATTGTAAACATCGCGGATATTGCGAATCCAATTGTCGATCATGCCATAGCTTTGATTCGCCAATGCGGCCGCCACTCCACCACATCCGTAGTGACCACAAACAACGATGTCTTTAACCTTTAAAACCTCAACAGCATACTGAACCACGGCAAAACAATTCATATCAGTATGTACAACTAAATTGGCAACATTGCGATGAACAAAGACCTCACCAGGATCGAGTCCACAAATCTGGTTAGCAGGCACTCGGCTATCGGCACAACCAATCCACAGGTAGCGCGGCGTTTGTTGATTTGCGAGTTTACTAAAGAAGTCAGGATTTTCTTTGAGACGAGCTTCTGCCCATTTGCGATTGTTTTCAAAGAGCTCTGGTATTTGACTCATAAGAGCCTCCTCTATAATGAAGTGTGAGGTATAGTGAATCACACTACGATACAATACTCTACGTGTGTAGACATTTTCTTGTTGAGAAAACCAGAACACAATTGCGATAGCGAGGCCTTGTTGATAGACTCATTCTATGAAAATCCTGTCTCGCCTCACCCTGACGCTGCTCGCTATCTTCTTGTGTCATTACGGAAGTTTGGCCCTCGCGAATGAAAACCCGGTAGGAGGATGGCTCGGGGTTTTAAGCCGTACCGAAATAGAACAAAATAATCTCTCTTTTTGGCAGGAATTTCAATGGCGACAAATTTTTGATTCCCCAGCCAATCGACAGGCTCTTTTCCGCTTTGGTCCACTTTATAAACTCACCGCTAATCATGAATTAGGACTTCTCTATGCTCTCATCAATACCGAGGGAGTTAACGAACACAGAATCACTCAGCAGTTCGTTTTCAAAAATAATCTTTTTTCTATCCGCATGCGCTTTGAACAAAGATTCCTTTCTGGGAACACCGATATGAATCTTCGTTACCGAGCCTTGTTTCGCTATGATCATCCGCTTCAAGAACACCTCAAGTTTGTGGCTTGGAATGAAAGCTTTTTATTCTTAAATAATCCTGGCTGGGTGGCCACTCATGTTTTTGATCGCAATCGTTTGTTTTTGGGACTGCGCCATCAAAGAGAAAAACTGAACTGGGAATGGGGCTACTTGAATCAGAATATAAAAACAGCCACAAAAAATATTTATGAACACGTGGCGGTCTTGTATTTATTTTATTAATATTAGAATTTCAAAATAAACACCTATGTTTTTCTGGTTTCATAGATTTTCTGAAATTGCTTTCCTAGATCTGGAAAATTCAGGCAGACTTCTTCAAAATTTTCCCGCGACAAAGTGTACAAATCACAAAAATCCAGTGCAGTTGCTTTGGCGGTGCGAGGTCCTTTATTGATCAGCGCCATTTCGCCAAAGATATCACCAGTTGAGATTTTGGCAATTTTTTTATCACCAATTGATATCTCGATAAGCCCGTGTGAGATCGCATACATCTTTTCCCCAGAGTAACCCTTATCAAAAATAGTCTGTTGCGGACTGAATCTCTCTTCTTCCAACTTATTCGCGACAGAGACCAAGCAGTCGTAGCTACAAAATGAAAAAACATCTATATTTTTAATTAGATTGATCTTTATGTGCTTTTTCAGTTCAGCTTGTAAATGGAGAGGTAATTCTGAAAGGACACGTTTGTCGACTTCTGACTCTTTTTTGTTGATAACATAACTATAAAACGAATAAATCTGCTCCTTAAGTTCGGAGCCTAAATTGTGGTGATCAACAAAATCCTGCAGACGACGCAATTTTTCTCTACGCTCTTCCGCATAACGGCTCGATGAAGCGATCATTCGAATAAAAGTCCCGATTATCACACCATAACTCGCCACACCAAGTAACATAATAAACATGGTATACAACCGACTTAAATTATCGTGGGGAGTAATGTCGCCATAACCCACAGTAGTGAGGGTGGTTATCGCCCAATACATAGCCAAATTGTAGCGAGTGATTAAATCAAGTGTCTGGACCTGGTTATCTTGTCCAACTAATATCCAAAGCACACCAATGCTATGAACAATAAAGAAAATGAGGATCAGAAAAATAAGAGCTTTAAATCTCTTGGCTAGAAAATGATACTCAATAACGATATTTGTAAAAAATCGGAACTGACTCAAATGGACCAACGCGAAGAAGATCTTGAGTCCACTTGCGAACGCACCATCATAAGAAATAAAAAAAGTAAAAAATGGAAATAAACTGAGTACGTCTAACGGGAAGAGTTTACTACGGCTCTTATCAACTTGAGTTGTTCCTCGGCTGATAAATGAACTGTGAAAGTGAAGTTTACGAAAATAAATAAAATAGATATCGAAAGATGTAAAACCGATGAGGGCCCACTCCATCAAAAAAATGATTATTTTCAACTGAGGGTTTAAAGAAGCGGTACTCAACTCAAGTGACAAAGCACCCAGGAAAAGGCAATAGACTAACAAATAGCCACTTGCCCACAATGGTGAGTTCCAGTTGGACAATTCAAATGAAAAGTATTGTTTCTTTAACACATTCTCTCTATGGGAATAAGTACCTAAAATTCATCGGCTTTTAGCAAGACAACCTCGAGTCCAGAGACCTGCAATATTGCAAAAATAAGCTCGCTTTCCCCTTGAGTCTGCCCCATCGAATGGGCTAAAATCTTGCCATTCAAAGGGGAAGCTCTGTCAATGAACGACACAAGTCTATACAGTCCAGGAAAACGCCCCAAAAGTTTAAGTGCTATCAAAGGCTTACACACCTACCATTATATACCTTTTTTAATCTTAAGCTTTATTGGACTTGCGCCCAGCTCTTTGCAATCTGAGACGGCTCTATGGACGGTTGGGAGTTCTCTGAGTCTGATCTATTTTCTCACAATCTATCCCCAACTTATTCATAGCAAAATTCTGAAAACTCTTTTATTCGCCCTTGTTACGGTAGGGTTGATTGTTATTTCACCCCCTCCAAGCCTAGGTATTCTCATTATTTCTTTAGCTGTGATTGTGACTTATAGCAAAAAGAGCACAAAAATCTCTTTGAGTAGAGATTCTTTTAAGGCTGTACAAGTCAAATTTAGTCTTTTTCTAGGAACGACTGTGGCTTTAGCTCAACCTCTTGGATTTGTACCTCTCAACGCTTTTTTTATTATAGCCTTGTCCCTCTCTCTTTGTTCTGTTCTGTATATCTTATTGTTTAAAACAAAATTTTCTCAAGTTCTAATCCTTATATTGTACTTCTTGATAGTGTCTCAGTTTTTACTGGGGCTTTATTTAGAAAGACTATCCGATCTGCTCGCTCATGTTCACTTCGAGTTTTTCGCAACAGCATTCTTTTTAATGCTACGAATCTGGCGCGAAAACCCTGAACAGAATAAAAATGGGCCTTCTCTATGGGAGACAGCGTTTTCTCACCCCGAATTTGTCATCATCGGTTATTTTAGTTTTTTTGCTTTGATCGGAACCTTCTTGCTCTCCATGCCAATAGCTACAACTTTAGAGCACGGAATTAGCTTAATTGATGCCCTTTTCACCGCTATGAGTGCAATTTGCGTCACGGGCTTGATTGTTCTCGACACGCCCCAGGATTTTACTCTTTTCGGACAAGCCGTGATCTTAGGACTTATACAGCTCGGCGGGATTGGCATTGTGTCGATGAGCTCGTGGATGATTTTTATTTTAAATTCAAAACGCCTTTCAATACAGCACGAAGAAACAATCAGCGACCTGACCGGTTACAAAACCTTTTTAACAATGAAAGGAACTCTTTTAAGAATTTTACTTTATTTTTTAGTTTGTGAAGTTATCGGCTTGCTTTTACTTTTTCCATTTTTTATGAATTTACACTTCGAAAACACAACCTTAGCTTTATGGAAGTCGGTCTTCACCTCAATCTCTGCTTTCTGCAATGCTGGATTTGCTTTGGACTCCGACAGCTTAGTGAGGTTGCAAACCGCACCTGTTTTCCTTTTCGTCATTAGCAGCTTAATCATACTAGGGGGAACGGCGCCACTTCTTGTATTTAACCTCCCCAAGCAATTTTTTACTAAACGTTTTAGTTTGCAAGATCGTATTGTACTCATAACAACAGCATCCCTGATACTGTTTGGATTGATTAGTTTTTTGCTTGTCGAATGGAATCACAGCTTGTCACACCTGGATCTAACTGATCGACTGAGCAATGCTTGGTTTCAATCTGTGACAACTCGAACTGCCGGATTCAATAGTTTGGATTACGAAAACTTGCGACCTATTACTTTATACATATTTATGTTACTAATGTTTATTGGTGGAAATCCTGGTGGTGCCGCTGGAGGCATTAAAACTGTGACTTTTGCAGTTATTGTGATTGCCGCCTTTTCTGGACTCAAAGGACTTAGCACCTTGCGAACCAAACACCGCAACATTCCGATCGAAATTCTTTTCAAATCTATGACAATCATTTGCCTCGGACTAATTTCAATTTTCACTGTGTTTTTTATGTTGTCTGTGACTCAAGAAATAGAGTCCCTATCGCTTCTATTTGAAACTGTTTCTGCACTAGGGACAGTCGGCTTATCCATAGGTGCTACAGGCCAACTCGATGTTGTTGGTAAGATTATCATCACTATGGCCATGTTACTTGGCCGAGTTGGACCATTGACGTTCATTTATTTAATCTTGAAAAAGAAAGATAACAAAAAGTGGGAACTCCCCTTTGAAAAGGTTTACGTTTCCTAAGGTGGTAACATATGAAGAATCAAGTTTTAGTTATTGGTTTAGGTCAATTTGGCCTAGGTCTGGTTCGAGCATTGAGCCGTTCTCATGCCGACATCATTGCCGTTGATCTTGATCAAAAGAGGGTCGATCTAGCCGCATCCTGGGTCAGTAAAGCTGTCTGTATGGACGCCACAGATGAGGAACTTTTAACAGATCTTCAGCCGGGCAAAAGAGATGTCTGCATATGTGCTACAGGTGATCAATCCAAGGAAGTTGGCATTATATGCACCGCTTTGCTCAAACAGTTTGGAGCCCCACGTATTATAGCACGCGCTAACGATGATCTTCATGCTCGGATTCTCAGATTGGTTGGAGCTCATGAAGTCGTCAACCCAGAATGGGATTTTGGAGAACGATTCGCGCCCCGAATTTTGAATGAACACGTGATTGACGAGATGTTACTTGGTGCTGATCTAGCTGTTTCCGAGTTTAAAGTGCCAGAGCCCTTAAACGGAAAAACTCTCTCCGAACTCAATCTTTTACGAAAGTATAATATGACAGTCGTTGCAATTCGACGAAAAGAGAGCCAATCCGTGCAACAGGCTGTACCTGACGACAAGGTTCATTTGAATGACATTTTGATTGCAGTAGCCAAAAAAGGAGCTCTAGAAAAATTTATGGGAGACTTCAATAGATGACATCTTTGAATTATTTTAAAAGTGTTTCCAATCTAACAATCGCTATCAGTCTTTTAATTGGTATTGGTGCCATTTTCTTAATCGAGAGAATAGTGCCCGCCATCGATGAGATTATGCAAGAGAATGCATACTCGGTCCAAGCTAGCAATCAAATGCTCCTCAACTTACCGAACTCTAAACTTAATTCAAGTATGGATGAGCAGCGTGTTGCCAGGTTTTGGAGAGCCTATCAGCAAGCTGTCAGCAATATTACAATCAAAGGAGAAGCTGAGCTTTTGTCAGCCATCCGTGAATCCGCTTCTAATTTGATTGATGGAAAAACTACAGAGGCTCTGCCCTTGCAAGAACAAATTATTCAATTGTCCAACCTAAATCTTGAGACCATGGAGACTAAAAATAACAAAGCTAAAACCATTGGTCATGCCGGTGCTTGGGCCCTGGGTTTTCTTGTCATCTTATCTCTACTTTTACAACTTGCTTTAAGAGCTAAAATATTGCTTAACATTATCGAACCACATATTGAGATTAGTGAAGTAATCCGAGACTACACCGAGGGAAACAAGCAACGACGTGCGAATATTGTCGAAGGCTCTAGGGAGATTAAAGAAGCGGGAAGGTTGCTAAATCAAGTTTTAGACCAACGATAAAAAGACCATCTATTTCACAACAGGTAGGTTTAGAATATGAGTCAATTTGATCCCTTCAGTCTCCCTAGTCTATTGTGTGAGCCACATGGGAGTTTTTTTTGTTTTTAGATAACCAACAGGAATTACGTTTGCAGACGGCTGAAACCCTTTTGCTGAAACTCAAGGCCAAAACGGTTTTAGACCTGGGGTGCGGAAAGGGGGACCTTATCGCCCGTTTGCGAAACAATCCCCACTTTGAGAAAATAGTGGGTGTCGATGCTTCGGGACAAATTCTTAAAATGGCCAAAGAGATTCTGGCTCTACCCACTGACAGTTCCCGCATCTCACTTCTTCACAGATGTATCACTGAACTCGAAAATGAACATACTGATACAGTATGTATGTACTACAGTGCATACACATTTAAAAAAAGAAAGCCATATACGAGTTATCTTACTTTTCGAGCGATTGATTCTTATGCAAGTAGCTCTTGAGCTCTGTTATCAATGATTTAAGATATTTTTGATAAAAAAATTAGAATTTTAGAAACATATTTTCACCACCATTGTAAATAAAAAGTGTACTTATAGTGAGATTACCTGCATTTTTCTTGTCCAAGTCGGCCTGCTGAAATGTGATCACGCGCAAATAGTCGGGCCGCGTGATCATGTCCGCCTTAAG
>JBGSNK010000063.1:0-7763 GCA_041739665.1 Bdellovibrionales bacterium | reverse complement strand
TGACAGCCCATGCTGACGATATCAGCGTGTTCTCTGATGCGTTCAAGATCTATGAGTTTGTCTATATCTTAGTTTTCATGTTCTTGATGACAAGAGGAGCTGGGAAAATATCAGTGGATCAGTACTTAAAGAAAAAGTGCTAAAGCTCTGGCGGGCAAGTGAGAGACATCTTGCCCGCCGCACCCTACTTAAAGTAGTTGAGAAAGTGAAATCTGCTTTTTGCAGGTTAAGAGAAGTCTGAAAACTGAGAGTCAATAGGGGTCTCGGCAATATGGTTGGTGTAGTTGCTAAGTGTTTTCATCGTCACCCCGAGAATCACCTCTAAGACATGTTGGTCACTATATCCTGCTGCAATAAATTTTTTAACTGGATTTTCAGCGGCATACCCTCTCTCGTTGACGACTGTTTCTGTGAATTCAATAAGGGCGCGATGCTTGTCATCTTTAACTGGTTCTGATTGTCGTATGGCATTTAATTTTTCAGGCTCCATTTTGACCATTTTTGCAGCAATCATAGAGTGGGCGGCCATACAATAGTCACATCGGTTTTCACGACTCACCGTTAATAAAATAATTTGCTGTTCTTCTGCAGTAAAAAGTGTCTCTTCAAGTAAACTCCCTAAAGTTAAGTAAGCTTTTAAAGTTGCCGGAGAAGATGCAAAAACTTTGATCAAATTGGGAATAAAGCCGAACTTACTCTCGACAGAGGACAAAAGCTCTTTGACTTCATCATTGGCGGACTCTTTTTGGATAAGGGGTAGTGTTTTTGACATATTGTCTCCTTCGTAAAGACTTGTTGCGATTTTTTAACTGACTACAGTAAGTGATAAAAGTGAGCTGAATATTACATTTTAAAAACAGATTTCTTGAGAGAATCGATATTTCTCATTATTATAAAGAGCTTAACTATTGAGTTAAATTTATCATGAACAATTTAAGTCAACACAAGTTCTCAGGACAGATAACAATCAAGAGTATTCAGCTTTAAAAATAACACTCTCTAAGCCTTAAATAAGGGATAGACATATTCTTGGAAAATTGTTTATATATAAATAATTAAAATAGGGTGGCTATGAGTGCAAAAATAGATCTTCATTTTAGCTCGGCAGAATTCTTAAACCAATTGCAGCAGCGACAGACAAGTGCCATTTCTCGTCTTGTGCAAAGCTACACCGAACCCCTTTTTAAGGCTTGCTTAGGTCTAGGGTTTGACAGTCAAACGGCCGAAGAGCTTGTGCAGAGGGTCTGGAGCACCTTTTTTGATGTGGCCCCCAACTTTGAGGGGCGTTCCCATATTCGAACATTTTTATTTGGCATCCTTTACAACAAAGCCTCTGAAATGAGACGAGAAGAAAAGAAACTAGCAAAAAGTGACCCTATTGAAGAAACTATGGAGTCACGCTTTTCGGGAGACGGAAGCTGGACACAGCCCCCCATCAACCCTGAACAGTTTTTGCATCAGTCACAAATGTCTGAAATCATTAAAAAATGTATTGATTTTCTACCACTGAACCAACGGATGGCTTTTTGTCTTAAAGAAATAGATGACAAGGGTAGCAGCGATATTTGTAAGATTCTTGAGGTTTCTAACACTAATCTAGGAGTCTTGCTCTTTAGAGCTCGAAATAGATTACGTGAATGTATAGAAAAGAAAGCGAAACTGGGAAATTAAATGCTATCTTGTAAACAGCTCGTGAAAGAAATCAATGACAACGAAAATTTGTCATTTTTTAAACGAGCCGAAATTCGAACTCATCTTCTTATGTGTAAACATTGCTCTGCTTATGCTAAGCACCTCAAGTATATGCGTGAGGGTTTTAAACAGCTGTTCTCAGCTGTCACCCAAACAAATCCCGAACAGATAAAAAAAATTGAAGATCAAGTTTTAAAGAATTTTAATGGCAAAGGAGACAATTCTTGACCATAGACTTCCATAAAAAATTAAAAATAAGCTTATTTTTACTCAGACTCTCGATCTTTGTTGTCATGTTTTTTTGGACACTGGATAAATTTTTAAATCCTGAGCATGCAGCAAAGATTTTCACACACTTCTACTTATTTCCCAATGCTGGTCAAAGTGTTCTTGCGATTATTGGTGGCCTGCAAATGATGGTGGTGCTGGCCTTTGTTGCCGGTTTTTTTAAGAAATACACCTACGGCCTCGTTCTTGTGATGCACACAGTATCAACTCTCTCGTCCTATAAGCAGTATTTAGACCCTTGGCCTCATCTCTTGTTCTTTGCGGCTTGGCCCATGTTAGCTGGCTGCCTAATGCTCTTCTTACTCCGCGAAGAGGACACTCTTTATACAATAAAAAGTAAATAACCATCCCAAGCTTCTTGTTTTACAAAAAAACGGAGAGAAGAGCCGCGCTGTCATACACTCATGACAGCACATCGGATTTGTTTAACCTGTCGTATTCACCATTATGAATTAAAGATAGATATGAAATAAGAGCCAAGCAAAATTTGTTGGATTACTTGGGGTCGTGTTCCGCAGCTCTCTTGTCAGCTCTAATTGAATATTGATATGCGGAAAAGGGAGCCACTGAATCCCATGTCCCACTCGTGAGAAGAGATTGTATGGGTTTGGCCCATCAATCGACACATGCTCAAATAACCCGTATGCAAAAAAACCCTTGAAGGGTTTATTTCCTGCCTTAATTAAACTCACAACACTTACCGCATCATAGCTTGGGCCCACTGTAGAATTGCTCTTTTCGTAATTGAGATCACCAATGACGTACCACTCTCCAGCAATTGGCATAATTGTATTGGCGTTGGCGAGAAAGCGCCTTCTTTCCGAGGACTCACCAAATAAAGCGCCAATACTGAGTCTTGATTTTCCATTTAAAAAGTTCGTATAGCTGACCTTAAAGTTTTTTTCATTTAAGTTTGCGTCTTGAATACTGGGGTCTTCTATACGCCCCAGACTCGCTCCAATTAAAACCTCTGAATTTTCATAAAATTGGCTAAACTCAAAATTATAGGTTTCACTCAGAGAACCAAAACCCAGCATATTTTTTACAAATCTATTGTGATTAGGGATATTGATGCCAAAGCCTTGACGAAATTTACCAATTCTTATTTTTGATGTGGGCGCCACATTCCAAAGAATATAGTGACGTTCAGATATAAACTCTTCACGATCAGGAGTCGACTCTGGCCCGAGAATTTGCCCAGCTGTTCCAACAAACATAAAATTTTCGTATTGCAAGCCAAGCTCAATATTTCTTTGCATGAAAAAAAGTTCTCCACGCTTGATATTGTCATTTTCTAAATAAGTTTGGAGCGTGCGCACATCACCGCCAAAAGAAATATTTTTCCTTTCTTTAACTAAACCAAAAAGAGGCTTGGCAAATTGGTCACCACCTCCCCAAGTGCTCATCATCTCTTTTGAAAGAGAGCGGCCATACTCTGTCAATAAGCCACCACCAGTGGGAGACACATGACAGGCAATACAGGCCGGATAACCATGGGTCACGTTTTCAACAAAGGCAAAGCTGAATTGGCCTTTTAGAATCAGAAAGCAAAAAAGAAGAAACCTCAGATGCATTATTTTACCTTTCCCAAGTCTTATTGAGATAGCTCCACACTCAGGCGCTTTAATTGACTCGTGATTCCACAACAATATCAACCTTTTCAGCAACAGTGATCCCCTTATAGCTTGGTATTTCTACATTAAAATCTGGTAGTTTTATAGAAACCTCAGCGGTCATCTTTTTGTGCCCATCGATCCCTTCAATTTTAGCTTTTCCAGTTACCTCCTTGGTGACTCCATGAACAAGAAGAAGCCCTTTGAAATCAAACGCTCCATCTCCGTTAGCTGGAATAGGAAGCTCTTTAAGGGTCAACTCCGCAACAGGATAAGTCTTCACCTCTAAGTATTTATTTTTCATATGATCATCTCTTAATTCGATACCTGTTTTTAATTTATCAAGAGCAAAACTTAGCTTGCCGCTGACTTTATTTTCCATGGTCTCTTCGAGAACACCTTTAAAACCGTCAGCTTCCCCTTTGATATTGATAAGGTTGGGCCAACCCTTAGTTGTAAAGGACACTTTGCCTTTTTCAGGCTTAAAAGAATATTTTTTAGCACCAAAACAGATATTAACTTGTAATAATATTACGAGTGTTACTATTAAACTTTTCATAGGTCATCTTCTCCATATGGCATTTTTAATTCTATCCACTTTTTAATGACTTCAATTTCTTCAGGTGACACGAAATCCAGTACAAGTTTGACATCATCCACTGGGTTATCAAAGGGCATTTGATCATAAAAGAACTCACCTTCTTCAGGGTTCACACGCCCTAACATAGCACCAATCAAATGGCTTGCTTGAGGATTATCAAGCTGAATAAGTTTGGGCTGCTTAATCATTTGATTACGCAACTCAGAATAATGTCCGAAGGAAAAACCAGCGCCACGATTTCCGTGTGAGTTATGGCAAAGTATACATTTGGGGCCAAAAACATTATTGCGAAGTGAGAGCCATGTCGGCTCCAATGGCAATGGCTGAGAACTCTCTACTAATGACTGGGAAAATTCTGGAGCCCCTTGGTTCACCCACTTCAGTAGAAGATCTATTTTCTCTGGGCTGACTGGTATTGTCGGCTGGTTGGGTCGAACCGGAAAAGGCATGGCTTTTGAAATCACCAAACTCACTATTTTTCCAAGATCTTTTTTAACAGCCCAATAATTATTAAAATGGGTGTGACAACTTGTACACTTGTAAGGTGCAAGTATCTCAGCTTTTACTTTTGCAAAAGAGATCAAACTCGCTTCGGGATCCTTTGAATTATCTTCCTCTTCTTTTTTTTCCTCATCAACAAATTCAGGAGCCCCATTTTCAACCCAGTTTTTTAAAAGTTCAATATCCGATTCTGCCAAGGGTGCAGAGTTTTGGGGCATTCTCTGCGAGGGGTTTGAACTCTCAATTCGGCTTATCATCTCAGTTGCTACAGCCTTGACCACTTGATAGTTTTCATAGGCCAGATGTTTTCCAGTATGACAACTGATGCACTTTGGAGCCAATATTTTATCTTTAATCATTTGAAAATCAATTGAAGAAGACGGCACAGACTTTCCAGAATCTGCGCTCGCTTCTTGATTAGAAAAGGGGGCCTTCACTTGGCTGTAATTTCCACAGCCAACAAATAAGATCAAAATTAGGATAACGAAAATAAGGTTTCGCATACAGACCGCCCATTAAAAATTGATGTCGCTTGGTTATTTTCGTGGTTCTTCGCCTGTCTCAGACTTCCAAAAATCATCTGCTAACTGCTCTCGTCTTTCTAAATCGGCATCAAATCGAGCTTTTGCTCCCCGGCTACTAAACAAGTGCAAACGGTTGCCATGAACTGTAAACAGCTTAGGGTCAACGGGAACATAGGCGTTGTTTGACATGGCAAACGCACACCAGCCGCCATAAGTTGGCTCATAAAGAGTTGGATTGCTAAAGAAAAGTTCTTGGCTCTCGTGTGATGAGAACAGATAAGTCACCCCTCCGTATTCAGCTGCATACTCTTCTTGCCCCTTGAGAGCTTCCCCGCCAGCTTCTTTAAAAAAGGGAACCGGGTCATACCCAAGCATGGCCATCATATCTTCACTCAAATTGTAGAACTCAATTTTACGATCCTCTTGCTCCGGCGTTGGCGACGCAAAAGTGACTCCTGACAACAACAAAACGCTTAAAAATGTAGCAAAAATCTGTGACATAGTGCCCTCTCCTTTGATTTAGTATTTAAAGTTCATTATAAAACACCATTTTGTTTATATATAAACAAAATATTTTACAAGTCTTTTCTTACTTATTGGTAACTAAAACTGTCCCAAAAATCGGGCGAACCTTGTTCCCTTGATAATTTGTGGTAATTTAAGCAAAAAGATTGAGTGCAGATAAAGCTCACCTTGAAAGGAACATATATAGTGAAGGATCAAAAGCTTAAGACTCTGTTAAACAAGCCTGAGGTCGCCACTTGGCGATCTGTCATGCACTGCTTTAAAACGGTCTTTACTTACCTTGAGCAAGGCTTGGTTGACGACAGTTGTTCTGTATCGCGATTTGAAATCTTATTTATACTTTACTTTGAACCCAAAACCTCTGCCGTCGACCTTTCACGTAAAATGCATGTCACAAGAGGTAATATTTCGACCTTCCTAAAAAGAGTTGAGAACGATCAGCTTGTAAAAAAGTCCATACCCGAAGGGCGAAAACGCCCCGTATACGAATTAACTCCCAAAGGTCGCCATTTTTTTGAAAAAATATTTCCAGAACATATTAAAAGGATACAAGAAATTTGCCCCACTCTCAGCCCCGCCACCATTAAGAAGTTAAATTCAGCACAATCTTCCAGTCATTCATGATCGCCTTAAGGCTTTTGCTTTGATCGACTTAAAAAAAGAGAGGCATACTTAATAACAAATAATATAAACAGTATACAAAAGGAATACTGATAAGGAAGAGCGGCCAAAATTGTTCCGCCATAAGTTAACGTCGCAACTAAAAAAATTAAAAAAAGGCGCCAATGGATTTCAATGTGCTCTATCCCCAAAGAGGCCATTAGCGGATTTAAAAAGAGAAGTGAACATATGTAACACAGCAGGGCAGAAACTGGATAGTGGGTTACAGATTTTTCAAAAAACCTCTTGAACATAAATCGGCAGGGCCCTTTTCTGATGAAAACTGAGCAGAGACTTTGCTGAGGCAAGCATCTCTGCTAAAGACAAGTTTTTTCAAAACCCTCTTCTAAGTCAAGGTCCATGGCAAAAGCACAGCGATTTGCTAAATTGAAATAGCTGACCACCATGACCGCGTGTTGCCATTCTGCCTCACTGAAACCTAGCGAGCAAAACTCTGCTTTTAGTTGGGACGCCTTCCAAGGCTCCTTTGTAAGAGTTTGAGCCAGCTCTTCTAATACTTGGTTTTTTTTTGCATCAACACTCTCGTCAAGAGTGTTCTTATAAGCTTCTTGATGATGATGAATACAGTAGGGGCACTGGTTCGATTGACTTGTTAACCAAGCTAGCTGTTCTCGATCAGAACGAGAGAGAGGAAGATCACTAGCTAGCATGATTTTTTGATAAAACTGATAGTGTGCCTCAACGCCTTGGAGAAAGTCCGAAAAAGCTGAGTGAATATTGGCCACGCCCCCACGCTCTCCTTTTATGACTTTAAAAATTTCATTGTCCAGATTCATATTGTCGGCATCCATAGCTCCCCCCTCTTCAGTATGTTTATATATAAACATCCTGAAGAGGCAAGGACAACTTTTTTGATCATTCCAAGCAAGAACACCTAAATGTCTAAAAATACCAGGGATTCTTTAGGATTATTTAATTTTTCATTTCCTTTTGAGTTTGATAAGCTGCCTTTTCACCTAAAACAAGGAACACAATTGATTGTATTGAGCTTTCTTTTGTGTTTGTAACATAATTACTAATATTAGAAAGGACAAGAAAAGGCGTTTCGCGCCTAAGCGGCCCCATTTATTGAGAGGGAAGAGGCCAATTCGGCATAAAAATAGCGTTTGTGATTCTTATTCACATGGAATGCACCTGCTTTAAGTCGGACTAGTTCTGGTCTAAAACTTGGTTTAAAAGTTTTCCAACTTCTTTAATTTGGATAAGTTTAGAATTGCGTTTACATCACCAAAGTCTGGGTGAGACCTAAAAGAGTCGGACCCTCTCAGTTATTATTTATTTGTTGAAGATAAATTAATAACCAAAGGAGAGAGTCCGTGACTCAAAAACAATATATTA
>JBGSNK010000012.1:0-11433 GCA_041739665.1 Bdellovibrionales bacterium | reverse complement strand
TCTCACCCAGACTTTGGTGATGTAAACGCAATTCTAAACTTATCCAACTTAGGGTCTACATTACTTGCAAGTACAGTCTGCTTCTGACAAGATTCCGTCTCTACCGTCACAATTTTATCTGCTTTGGCTCTTTTAACAGATACAATACCAGGACCTTTGAATGGTACACCGTCAATATCTCCCGAGATTTTATCCGCAGTGGATGAGATATTAATTTTTTGCATATCTTCGTTAAGGATTGTGGCGCAGCCAACAGAAAACAACAAAGCAATAAATGAAATAAGAACAGTTAAACGCATAAAACACCTTTCTTTTGAGTTTCATGGTTTCTCCCATAAATCACCTAAGTGGTCACTCTATTTTCCTCCAAATTTTGCCTGCTTCTAATTTATTTTCAAATCAAAACACATCACTCAAGGTTATCACGGGCCTATGCAAAAATTCTTACCAGAAGAGTCTAATTTCTGAAAACATCATAGTTTCTAATAACATAGCCTTCAAACGTTCGTGAATTTACAAACCCAGAGTATTTAATTAATCTTTCTTAATAAAGAGCTCAAGGTACTGGCCATAACCTTCATCTTGGAGCTTGTCTTTTGGAATAAAGCGCAAAGCAGCCGAATTCATACAATAACGCAATCCCGTGGGCTGTGGGCCATCGTTAAACACATGACCCAAATGGGAGTCTGCTATCTTTGATCGCACTTCTGTTCGCACGGAAAACAATCCTCGATCTTCTTTTTCAACGACTAAATCTGGTGACAAGGGCTTGTAAAAAGACGGCCAACCTGTTCCCGAATCGTACTTATGTTGAGAGCTGAAAAGGGGCTCACCACTGACGATATCCACATAAAGGCCCTCTTCTTTGTTGTCGTGATATTCGTTTTTAAAGGGTGGTTCGGTTCCATCTTTTTGGGTGACCTTAAATTGCATACTGGTGAGTTTATCTTTAATAACTTCTGCACTTGGTTTTGTATAAGTTGTCATGGTCTTTTTTTCTCCACTTGAATTGGCTGTTTTTCTTTGCATAGGCTTGTAATCTTTTTTATCACCCCATGTTTTCTCAATAAACTCATCGCGCCCTGAGCGATAGCGATAATACTTATACTTGATGGTCGACTTTTTATAATAATCCTGATGATAATCTTCTGCTGGAAAAAAAGGTTTTGCTGCACGGACGGGTGTCACAATGTCTCCTCGAAAGGGACCACTGCTTGCCATCTCGGATTTTGATTTCTCTGCCAACTCTTTTTGTTGTTCATTGTGATAAAAAATAGCGGTGGCGTACTGAGGGCCGCGGTCCACAAATTGCCCCCCTTCATCCGTTGGATTCACATTGCGCCAAAACACTTGTAGCAAATCCTGATAGGACACTTTTTGAGGATCAAAAGTGATTTGCACCACTTCTAGGTGCTTTGTCTTACCAGAAGAAACCTGTTGATAAGCGGGATTTTTCTCATCACCACCCATAAAGCCCGAGACGACCTGGCTCACTCCATCCAGTTTCTCAAATGGAGGCTCCATACACCAAAAACACCCCCCAGCAAAGGTGGCAACTTGATCGATAGCCAAAGCAAAGGATGGGACATAAGATATTAGGAGCACTAGCAAGTATCTGGAAAGTGGCATGGAACCCTCTCTTTTGTTCATGGTTAAATTAACAAATATTATGCAAACTCGCAAACCATTCCGTCACAAGAACAGGCCTGCGAGATTAAAACTTTATATATAAGAGAACAGGATCGTGGTCAGAAAGCCTGCCCATATAGTCCGAATTGATATGAAGCACCTGAACTTTTGGTGATCGATTAAAAAAGATCTCGTTATTGACGAAGATATAATCTAAAGGCTGACTGTTGCCCCCGTGTCCAGTTGTGTATCTCTCGTTTTTGGGCAACGTGAAAATCATGTTTTTTAAAGTCTTTTCTTTGTCGGTTAAAACGCTCATTGAGTTCTCTTCAGCTAAAGCATTAAAATCTCCTAAAACGACAATATTTGCCTTGGGATTTTCTTCTTGCAGCCAATGAATAAAACGGTTGATCAAAGCCGTTTTTCTTCCACGTTTGTCATCGCTGTTGGCTCTGGCGATCTGAAGGTTGCCCCAAAAATCCATATCTCCCAATTTTGAATTCAGATGGTTGCCAATCAAATAAATTTTTTCTCCAGGACTTGAGCGCACTTCAAATTCAATGACGGGGCTTCTTCGCGAGTTCCGAAAAGCAGCATTAAAGGGATAAATGCGACCAGGGTTGTTGGCGAGTTTGCCACCCTTCAGAACGACTGCTGGCTGACCAACTTCACCATCATCGCGTGCCTCAAAGATCAATTTATTACGGTTGTAAATAATGGCGGTGCGAATATTACCGCCTGGTTGCCCCCCTTCACTATGAAGAAAAGGAGGAATATCGATGATATCGTAATCTTTATTTAAACAGGATGATTGAATAAAAGAGCGTAGGCGTCTCATGGTCACCTGAGCATCAACGCCTTTGCGAAAATCAATACCGTTGTTATCTTGAATTTCAACTAAATTCAAGACATCGGGACATTTGAGATTGATAATCATAGAGCTCGCCATGATGTCGAGGCGATCGTCATCAAATTTGTTAATCTGAAAAGCAGCCAGATTTTCTAGATTGTAAGTGGCAAAAGTGATCTCGTTTTCTGATAGATTTTTGAATTCAGTAATCGGCCTTTCCTTAAGAGGGACCATAGAAGCCTTAGGAACAGTGCTATTGACTAAAGTGTCTTGAGGCTTTGGCAAAACGATAGCATATTCACCGCCACCAAAAAGATTGCGGTTGTAGGTCAGCACACCCTCAACAACCCCTTCAAAAATATCACCTACACTGTAGTATTTCTCTGGATCTAAGTTCTTTTCATAGGACAAATAATTTGTGATGAAGTTTACGATTTGTGGATTGAAGTTTTCTTGCTTAAAGTCGACCAGCAAGCCACCACGCTGTGATGTCCTCTCTTTGGGGCGAAACTCAAGTGGTGTGACCTCAAGGTTTAAATAGCGTCTGCGGTTTTCTTCATAATAGCGCTGTCTCCCGCCGTGGAAACCCAAAACCACGGGATCTCTAAGCGAGACGCGCATTCCCTCTAAACTCTCCCAAAAATCAATTCCATCCTCTAAATTTAAAAACTGCTTTTCCATCAAACGACCACCGTAGGTGGAAATACGCTCCATAGGTATAGATCGCCCCTGTTTAGATAGAAGTTGTGGAGGGGGCAAGAGTGATGCCACATCCTTCTTTAATATTTTGATATCTTCAATATATCGAAGAGTGGTGTCACCCATTCCATTGACGCGAATATCTTCAAAAACAACTCCTGTAAGCTCAACGAAGTCTCCAATCCTAAGATCTAAGCCAAAGGTGTTCATATTGAAGCTGTGCACATGCACGCCTTCAGAAGTTTGGTCGTCACCGTCCCTGTCGTCGGCAACTGATTCAATATAAAATTCAAAACCCCAAGGATACCAATCCGGAGTTCCAATGGCCGTAATCACTCCGCGAGTGGTAACTTTGTGGTTGAGGAGAGGAGAAGCATGACGAGCCCCTTGAATTTCATGAATTTTCCGATAGCCGCCGTGCTTGGGAGGAACTCTTTCCACTTTTGCCCTCTCGCGGGTCAACAGGGGATAGGATTGAGCTGTTTGCAAATAGGTGCGCAAGGAGTCTCGCAAGGACAACGGATAGCGGGCCCTCTTGAAAGAAAAATTGAGTCCGTTGCGAAACTTGTAACCTGGAAACGCCGATCCAAAAAAGAAATCATCGCTAATGGCAATGCGATAATATTTGTCGTCATCTAAAAGAGTTCGTCCCTCTATAGAGAAAACTGTATTGGCAACCAGACCACCATCAAATCCTACATAGTACCACAATCCTGCCGACTCAAAATCCACATTGTATCGTTCGCGACTACGAGCAATGACAAAGCGCCGGATATCACGCCCCTTCATGGAGCCGACCTGTAAAAGGTCTCGTGGCCCCGGTTCAAAAGCGTTCACAACTCTCTCGATATCTTCAAGAGCCATATTGGGCTCAACTCTCACCGCGAAATCGTCCACAAAATAATCAGTCGGTAGAAAGACAAAATCCAGTTTATGGACCTCTTGAACAGCGGTTGTAACAAGATTTCCTAGAGTTGTTGAAGTCTGAAATTTATTCTGCGTCGTTAAAATTTTTGGATTTACATTGGGATCGGGCAAAGCATCACTCGAGCAAGAGCTCACAACTGTCGCACACGCCAGCCATAGAATTTTGTGCCCCAATTTTTTATTCATTTTCTTTGACCTCAAAACTTTTGAACTCCCAATTGGGCTTCTCCTCGACTGGAGTTTGAAAAGAGAGGTACTTCATAGCAAATTGAACTTTCTTACCTAGATACTCCTCAGGAACAGGAAACCAAGGAGTGAGATAATTTTCCCTCCGATTGATAAAGGCCTCTTTGGGAAGTTCAAGAGTCTTCCACTCACTATCCCCCACAACAGATATTTGTATGACAGTTGTTTTGGGATCATTCCAGTAATTCAAGGTGTGTAAAAAGCGAAAAGATGCAGACTCTATATTTGTTAAATCCACTTCTGGTAAAATCTTTCTTGTCTCACCAAAACTGTGAGCGCCAGCCGGGTTGTGACCTGAAATTTCAAAAAAACTTTTCGGAAAACAGTTTCCAGTATCTCTTTGGATAACCTTCCAAGGTACGGGGGCACCGCTGATGTTTTGGGTGCGAGTATCTTTATTCAGATAAGTATCCAAATCGAATTTATAAAAAATAAACTCCTCATCGGGGTCTACATTAAGGCACTTTAAATTATAATTCAGTTGAGAAACCTGATCACCCCAACCTTCAAATAAAAATCCATTGAGCTGCCAAGAGTGTAGATCCTGAGCTTCAGACTGGTATCGAAAAGCCAAGGTCAATTCTTCCCCAGCGGACTCGGGCAGAGGTATTCTCTCTGAAAGGACCTCGTTCCAGTTGAGTTCACCCAGTCCATTGAGGCTCAGCGAGTAATCAAGAGAGCTCCAAGTGGCCCCCTCGGGGTCACCACCTTTATAATCTCTTGAAACAAGAATTTGCATCTTATCAAACGAGTTTTCAACAAAAGATTCTTTGTTAAAAGTTTGTGAAACACTTAGGGAAAGCACCTTCATATCGGGACCGACAAAATAGCGCGGGGTGAGCAACCAAGTGTCTGTTTTTTCACCGCGTTCGGCCAACATATAAGCCTTGGAACCGTGAGTTCCCAAGCGCCAAGCCTTTCCACCCACAGCTTTCTCGACAACATGGAAACCAATAGGACGCTCTTCATTGATGCTGAAAACTTTTTTCTGTTTAATCGGGTTTTCTGGATATTCACCCGCTCCGTTGATTTCAAAATCAAAAATCTGCCACATATGATACTGGGGGCGACCACTGCTCGGGGGATCAAAACGAAAAGCTACAGAGAAAGGTCGATCCTTATAGGGTTCTAAGTCCACAGAGGGGACCCACTTGCGATGAAAGCGCTCCCCCAAGGGCATATCCGATGGTTTGTACTCAATTCTTATCAGGTCGCCAGATTTTTCGAGAGCTTTGATTTGCTCGTCAGTATATTGTGCAAAATCCTCGAACGGACTGGGATCAAAAACCAAGTAGACCTTAAACACTTGCCGAATGGCTTCGATACGATCAATCGTTTGATCCACAGAATCCACCATCAAAAGAGTATCAAAGCGAAAACTGGGGCGTGTGACTTGGCTGAGGTCAAAGACTCTGGAGATCAACCAAGCGTTGGCCCCGTTGCGCCCACCGACTGCAGCTTTAGGTAAATTAATTAAAAAGTTATAGCCCCACGTGGACGAAACACCTGTGGTCGCAAACTCAGGTTCGATGCCAGAGCTGAAGTTATAATTGTAGAGGTTCCACACTCGAATATCAGATTTGCCCTGTTGTCGAGTCAACTTATTAAAAATCATGCGTACTTCAGCAAAGATGATATCCAGGCGATGTTGATCCCGATCCAAAATAATAATTTCATCATAACTTTTAAGTGAGGTGCTCAAACGAACATAGGCACTGTAGGGGTCACCGCCGGCGGCTAGGGTGAGGACTCCGCCGCGAGCCGTATCTAGGCTGGATTTAATGCGAACACTGTCTCTTTCGGGGTAACCATAAAAGGCAACGCCTCTTTCGAAGTCGCGAATAGCTTCATCGATATTGGCGACCACATCACGATATTGATCCGCTGTAAATAAAAGCAAATCAGACTGACTCGAGTCTTGTTTGTCCGAGCAGGAAATCGTGAACATCATAAAAATGAATAAGATAAGATTGTTTAAAAAAATGGTCGTACTTTTCATATCTCCCCTAATTCAAGCGAAAAGTTCTTGGCCCCGTCCTCTTGTCAAAAAAGTAAGAAACATTAATAAAAAATTGAAAGTCATAGGAATTAAAAACCGAGGCAATTGAATCATTGCGTATATCAGAACTATTGGTAAAAACAGCATTGTTAGCGGTTAAATACTCAAACCTGGGATTGATGATAAAGGTCCCAGGATAAAAGTAGGCACCCAAACCAAACTTTTGCAGGCCTCCATGACCCAAGCTCTCGTCTCTGTTGCGTAAGATATGAACAGACTCTCGCCCATCAAAAACAAAGTTTTTATTGTAGTAACTGTATGAGATATAGGGAGTCATATCGGCACGCTCTTCAGGAAAAAAAGGGATACCAGCCTTGAAAGACAAACCATAACCCGTTTCTCCAATCCAATCTTGCAAATTGTTTTGACGATCGCTGTAGACTCGCTGCCTCGGATCGACAGAAATCGCTTCATTGACAACAAACCAATCGTTGCGTCGATCGACCCGAAAAGGGAGCTCACCCGCTTTGGAAAAAGAGGCTTCGGCTTCGAAGATCAACTTTGATAAAGGTCTAGATAAGCTGTAAAGATTTAGGGACGAATCGAGGAGTGAACCCACTTCAGCGCTCTCTGTGTGTCCGACATATTGGACTGATAAAAATTTAGAAACATCTTTGTAAACGCCACCAAGTTTATAACCAACGTTCTCTTTCCTTTGCCAGCTGAGTGAGCCAATGTTGGTTCGAATATCAAAGGTAGGGTCTGTGGGATAGAGATATGTGGCTGCGCCGAAGCCGCTATAGGCAGACCAGCCATGTCCCATGCTGTCAAAGTTTGAATAGAAAACCTCAAAACCAGGAATTGTTTTTCGAGCTAATCTTTCGTCACGCAACTGAAGAGTGTCCAACTGATTTGGAGCGCCGTCGATAAAAAATAAATTAGTGACGTTGAAATTGGGCAAGTTAACCCCGGTCGAACCATTAAAATTGAAGGGATAAAAAATAAATTGCCACTTATCAAAGGGGTTATAGCTGAGAAAAGTATTGCGCGACTCCACGTCGGGACCAAAGGTAATGCCACCCTGGTCGTCATTGGTATTTAGGTTTAAATCCAATTGCAAAATAAAGCGATAGTAGTTGTAGCCCGCTCTCAGCTCAAAGTCGGAGGTTTTATTGTTAAACCTATTCTCTTGAGGGACGGTTGTGAATCCTAAAGAGGTCCAAGCATTGTCGGTGAACTGATAACGAAAGCGAGAAGAAAGCTCGAGTTGGTCGCCAATCTCTGTTTTCTTAGATCGCGAGTAGACATACTCTTCGTAGTTAAAAAGTTCCATGACAACTTTTTCGTCAATCATTACTGGAGACTGGGTCAGCACGGTACTGACAGGGACTGTTTCTTGGGCCTGAGCTGGAGTCGAAACTCTAATGATCGAACTGAAAAATAAAAAACTTAGAAAAAGTTTTTTCATCAAAAAAGAACCCCACCCACAGATTTCATATCAAGCTGGGCTGACAATAAGGAGGCACTAAGGGCGGGTCAAACCTAAAGGAAGAAAGATAACAAAAACCTGATATTCCGGTCAGATAAGTTAAAAAAGAGGGGGGCCTTTTGCGTCGCGTCTTTAGGGGGTTGGCTGAAATTCCCTTTGACACTGCAAATGCTGGCAAACGGCCTCGATGAGGGCCATAAAGGCCTTAGATTCCAGCTCTCGCAAATGCTCCATTTGTTGGCTCGAAAGTCCCTGTCTTTCCTTTAAGGAATCTTCAATTTCTTTCAAATGGTGCTCTTCTTCACGCAGAATTTTTTGGATATGGGTGGCGAAACCATAGGGCTCTAAAAGTTGTGCATAAAACGGATAAACTTTATTCGCGCGCTCCTCGATTAACAGTGTGGAAAGCAAATAGTTGAAGTAAGAATCCTGCTTTTTCAAGACACCGGCAACTCCCTGGTCTACAGTTTGAATATAAGCGCGAGCCTCATTTCCTGCTAAAAGGTATTCTTCATCGTAAGTGACCAACCTCCCTTCGCTTAGCTTTAAAGCCATCTTCTTAAAGACCTGTGCATGTCGAATCTCTTCAGCCATATGGGCAAGAACCTCGGCACTGATCGACTCCTCGTGCTGACTCTTCATAATCTTACGAGCCCCCATATACTCCATTAGACTAATCGAGTTTAAAAAGCGGGCATGGTCATGGGGGCGCTGACTCAAATCGGTCAGTACAGTTTTCCAATCCGTCATTTTATATCTCCTCTTCTACAATTTGATTCATAACTGAATAAATTTTTCTCAGCTCTTCATCGGTCGTGCAATAGGGCGGAACCGAGTAAAGTGTATTGCCCAGGGGTCGCAACAAAACTCCCATTTCTAAAGCGCGGCGATGCAATCGGTAGGATAATTGAGGATGAAAATAACCACCATCACTGTTCAAAACCTCAAGAGCCCCGACTGTTCCAAGCTGACGATGATTATAAAAATAAGATTTATCTTTAAGACTCTCTAAACATTCTGAAGTGGTTAAAATAACCCGTTTCAGGTCTTGTTCAAATTGGGCTCGCATTAAGATTTCAAGGGTTTGGCAAGCCACACGACAAGCTAGCGGATTGGCCGTATAGGAGTGACCATGTAAAAAAGCAGTGGCAAAACTGTCACCAAGAAAAGAGTCGTAAATGTCTTCACCCGTCAAGGTCACGGACAGGGGCAAGTAGCCACCCGTTAGCCCTTTTGAAAGACATAAAAAGTCAGGTCGCAGCTCGCTGTGTTCAAAGGCAAAAAAACGTCCAGTTCGATAAAAACCAGTGAAAATCTCGTCGGCAATGACAAGAACCCCATACTCTTTAGCCAAAACATTTAAGCGATTCAAGAAGGAAGCGGGGTACATGCGCATTCCACCCGCACCCTGCACCATGGGTTCAACAATTACAGCCGCTAGTTCGTGGCCCAAACTTGCAAAAGCATTTTCGAGTTCCGTTTCGCTAAAGGGATCAACAAAATCCACATTAAACATCAAGGGCTCAAAAACTTCATGAAAGCCTCCACGAGCACCCACAGACATCGCCCCCAAAGTGTCACCATGATAAGAGCCTTTGAGCGCGAGAAACCGATGCCGCTTATTGCCCCCACTTTGCCGTTGATACTGATGGGCCATTTTTAAAGCCACTTCGACTGCGGTGGAGCCATTGTCAGAAAAAAAGACCTTGTCGAGCCGGCAACCCTTTTTTCTTGTTATTTTAATTAATGTTTCTGAAAGCTCAATGGCTGGCTGATGAGTCAGCCCAGCAAAAACAACATGCTCCAATTGGTCAACCTGTTCCTTTAGCGCTTGCGAAATTTCAGGATGACAATGCCCCAAGATATTCACCCACCATGATGAAACAGCATCAATGACTTTGTGGTCACCCATCCATAGGGTTGAGTTCTTAGCACGAGTGACAACTGGATGATCTTGAACTAGCCCATGCTGAGTGAACGGATGCCATACATAGCTTTTATCTTTTTGACTGAGTTCTGCAAGAGCGTTGATAGAACCAAAATTGGAAGCATTTTCAGACTTTTGATTGACCACAGCTTTTTCCACAAAAGTTTGCAAGGCTCGGTTCTCTTGCCACTCTTTGGCAAAAAAATGGGAGCCGATATTCTCTTGCCAGTTTAAATGGAACAATAGGGGCAGACCACTTTGATGCTCTAAGAGCTCCCCAAGTCCAGGGTCTTCAGGACCGTTGAGAACAAAACCTAGGCAGCGAATGTTCTTTTGTCGCAACCTGTGAACCGTCAACAAGGTGTGATTGATCGTTCCCAAACGAGTAGAGGCCACGAGGACACAAGGCAAATTCAAAATGGATATTAAATCGGATACAGTCTGCGATGAGTTCAAAGGAACTTCAAGGCCACCAGCCCCTTCGACAATTGGAAAAGAACACTGACTCAACTCACGATAAGCTTTTTGCACATAATGAAAGTCGATATTGCGACCTTCGGCCTCAGCCGCGCGATTTGGAGAGGCTGGCATTTGAAACTCGTAAACTGGATTAGAAACTTTTAAAGTTGAAGTCTCTGGCAACCAACTCTTAAGAGTTGCTGTGTCCGTCGGCGAACCGGATTGAATAGGTTTAAAGTAGGTGGTCGATACTTTTTGCGCAAAAGAATAGGTCAACAGAGCTGAAACCACTGTTTTACCAACATCGGTATCAGTACCCGTAATAAAGAGACCCTCGCTCATAAGTTTCTCCATGCCACTTGCCAAGCCGTCTTTAACTTTTCTAAATCTTCGACTGTGCGAGACAAAGGGCAAGTCACTCGTAAGAGAGCTTCACCCTCTGGAACAGAAGGCGGTCGGATGGCGCGCACATCTATCTCTAGTTCTCGCATTTGCATCATAAAGTTGAGAGCTCGTTTGTTGGTGCCGACAGCAACTGCTAAGATTGGGCTTCCTAATCCTGAAATTTGAGTTTGATCGTCTTCGTATTCTTTTATGATCTGATAAAGTCTTTCGTGTTGCAGTCGAAATTGTTGTTGCCACTTATTTGGATTTTCCGAGACAAAGTCAATCGCCTCAATAAGGGCTACTTGTTGAAAATAAGCGGGAGCAGTCGAGTAAATAAAAGGTCGCGAGCGATTGATCAACCAGTTCTTAAGATCTTTACTACCACCCACCCATGCCCCACTGACACCCAGGGCTTTTCCACCGGTATGAAGGGTGGCAAAAACTTTTTCTGTAAGGCCAGCCGCTTCGACCAAACCACTGCCCCGCTCGCCATAAAGCCCAGTGGCATGGGCCTCGTCGACAATCAGATGGGCCCCATGGGTTCGGCAAAGGTCCAAGATGTCCTTTAATGGGGCAAAGTCTCCTAGCATGCTATAAATACTCTCGACCACAACAAAGTTCATTTTATCGGGTCGAGCTTTTTGTCTAAGAAGCATTTCAAGGTCGGAGAGATCATTGTGCTGCCAAATATATTTTTCACAGGACGACAACCGAATGCCGTCAATGATGGACGCATGAACTCTTTCATCTGAAAATACAACTGAATCTGAGCGGAAAAGAGTCGAATGCAGGCCCAGGTTCGCTTGATAGCCACTTGCAAA
>JBGSNK010000008.1:0-8905 GCA_041739665.1 Bdellovibrionales bacterium | reverse complement strand
TGAACCGGACTCTTATGAGTTTAACAATTGATCCACTTCGTCTTGAGCCTCCTCTTTAGACTTTCCGTAAGCTGCTTGAATTTTGCCAACAAGTTGATCGAACTGCCCATCAATTTGGTCAATTTCGTCATCGGTGAGTTTGCCCCATTGCTGTTTAATTTTTCCTTTAAATTCTTTCCAATTTCCTTTGAGTCTGTCTTCATTCATGATTCATCCTTTAGTTAGTTAGTTAGTTAGTTAGTTAGTTAGTTAGTTAAAATTTCAAAAGCATTATTGCTTAATATCCTCTACCGCATCTTCAATATCATCCTTTGCATTTTTTGCCTTATGTTTGACCTTTTGAGCAGTGCATTCCATTTTTCCGTTTATCATTTCGCAAGTTTCATCTTTCACTGCTCGATAAGCTTCTTTTGTCTTGTTTTTGGTAGCGTCATAGACCTCTTCAACCTTATCTTGGGCTTTCTCTAGGCTAGATTCATTTTTAGATTTGTCGCTCATGCCGAGGGCGTTATGTGCAGAAAGCAAAATGCAAAATGTTAATAATTTTATTAATAAATACATGGGTCGTTCTCCTGAGGTTGAAATCATTCTACTCATAAATTGAAACAAGTATCTCACTAGGCGTTCACATAAGCCTTTAGCCACCGTCAAGACAGTGTGTAGATTTATTCACATAAACTGCTAAGAAGGATAAAGTAATATTCAGGAATTCTCGCTAAAGTCGATTAATAGGATAACTTCTTGAGGAGGTTCTTGATGTTAAACTGGTCCATCACTTTTTTTGTAGTCGCAATTATCGCTGCATTTTTTGGCTTCGGCGGTGTAGCTGGTGCTGCTGCAGAAATTGCAAAGATTTTGTTTTTTGTATTTCTGGTTCTATTTGTTCTTTCCATGGTCGCTCTAGCTAGGGATGACAACAAGCCACAAATCTGATGCGTATCGTTTTGTTTATAAAAACCACTTGCGAGATCCCTATGGATCTGATGAGATAACCACTTGCTAGGAGCGGGGGTTTTAATGAGAGCTTTTCCTATTCTTTTTGTTCTATTTTTTTCTCACAGCGTTTGGGCTGGAAACTGGGCCTTTCAAGGTGGCCTGGGTATGGAACAGGGTGCGGCTAATTTGGCTTTAGACTTGGATTATAAGTCCCGTCCTCGTCAAAATATAGGAGCTTATTTTCTGCTCGCCACCGAAAAAACAGGTGTGCGCGAGCAGTTTTGGTCTTTGGGGGCTGACATTAAGGTGTTTTTTGGTCCCAAGGCTTGGCGCCTCTACCTAGCTCCCGGGTTTGGGGTCACGTCTTTTTCTTTTTTTAATGGTGAGTCCGAAACAACCCTGGGAACTCTCATGAAGGTGGGGACTTTGCACCAATTGAGCCGAGATCTTTATTTTGGACTCGAGTACATGATGTTCTTCAACTGGTTTTCAGACCAAGCACTTAATGGTTTTCAGGTCATGAACGCCACATTGCGCATCGAATTCTGATAATTGACGCAGCCAGAAACTCTGGCGCCTCTCTCTTTGTAGGGGTAGAAACAGATTTCTAACCTAAAAAAGAGAGATTCATGACACAAGCTTCCGAAAAGACCCTGTTCGGTCATCCCATAGGATTGTTCGTCCTTTTCTTTACAGAGATGTGGGAACGCTTCTCTTACTACGGGATGCGAGTTCTTCTTGTTCTGTATATGACAAAAGAGCTTATTATCAATGCTCGCAATGGTGAGTACATCTGGGGCTTTGAATATATAGAGGCCTTTTTTGGTCCAATGGATATTCAGCCTTTAGCTTCTCAAATTTACGGCCTCTATACTTTTCTAGTCTATTGCACACCTCTCTTAGGTGGTTGGTTGGCCGATCGTTTTATTGGGCAAAAGCGAAGTGTGATTTTCGGTGGAATCCTGATGACAATTGGCCACTTCCTAATGGCCTTTGAATCCTTATTTTTAATTGCACTGATTTTTTTAATTTTTGGAAATGGTTCTTTCAAACCCAACATCTCAACCCAGGTCGGCAGTCTTTATCCAGAAGGAGATCCTCGTAAAGACTCGGCATTCACTATCTTTTATATGGGTATCAACTTAGGGGCGATTATGTCGCCACTTATTTGCGGCACCTTAGGAGAGGTCTACGGCTGGCATTATGGTTTCACCGCAGCTGGTGTGGGCATGGTCATTGGCCTCCTTGTTTATATATGGGGACAGAAATACCTTGTCCAGGGCGAAGCGGCACGCTTAAAGCTTGTTAGTGATAATGCTTCTAAGCCTCTCACTCCTCGTCAATGGAAAGCAATCGCCGGCTTTGCTGTTTTAAGCTTAGCCAATATTGTCTTTTGGGGAATCTTTGAACAGCAAGGAAACACCTTGCAACTCCTCTCAACCGACCACACGGACTGGAGTTTGGGCGCCATCACCATTCCTTCCACTTGGTTGCAAACCTTTAACCCTCTCTTTATTTTTATGTTCGCTCCAATTTTAATGAGAATATGGCAAAAGCAGGGCGACAAACAGTTGTCGAGCATCGCTAAAATGGCAGTGGGTTGCTTTCTCCTCGGCTTAGGTTTTATCTTTTTAATTTACGTCACTCGTGACTTTTCAGACGCGACACAAATAAGTTTTCTTTGGTTCATTCCTTGTATGTTGGTGGTGACTCTCGGAGAGCTCTTTTTCTCTCCGATTGGTTTATCATTAGTGACAAAAGTGGCCCCGCCCAAAGTGGCAGGTCTGATGATGGGCTGGTGGTTTTTCACTACGGGACTTGGCAACTATTTTGGTGGATACCTCGGCACTTTTTATAACGAGATGTCGAAAACGGAATTTTTTACTATGCTCTTGTTCCTTGGCTTAGCGGTCGGTGCTTTTATTTTCATATTACAAAAGCCGCTTAAAAAAGCGGTGGGCCCTGGGGTTTAAGGAACAATCATGCAAACGACAACAGATTTAAATAAGTTTCCACCCCAAATTAAGTACATCATTGGAAATGAGGGCTGTGAGCGTTTTAGCTTTTATGGGATGCGCTCTATTCTCACCATTTTTATGGTTCAGTTTTTACTGATTAACGAGACAGATGCGACTTCTGCTTATCACATTTTTGTTTCTGCTTGTTATTTGATGCCTTTAGCTGGCGCCTTTTTAGCAGATCGTTACTTTGGCAAGTACAAGGTGATTTTATGGCTCTCTATAGTTTATTGCATCGGTCACGCCGTGATTGCCCTTTTTGAAACCAAAACGGGGCTTTACTGGGGATTGGGTCTCATTGCTGTTGGCTCTGGTGGTATTAAACCTTGTGTGTCTGCTTTTGTTGGCGATCAGTTTTTATCAACCCAAAAAGAGTTAATCAAAAAGGTGTACAACCTTTTTTACTGGATTATCAATTTGGGTTCGGCCACTTCCAGTTTGCTTACACCCATTTTGCTCAAAGAGCTGGGGCCCAGCGTAGCTTTCGGAGTACCCGGCGTGTTGATGTTTTTCGCCACCCTGATTTTTTGGATGGGCCGTAAGCAATATGTCAACAAACCACCAAGTCCAAAAGATCCCCACGGCTTTGTCCCAGTCCTCATCTCGTCCTTTCAAAATAGGAAACCAGGGCGTCCCTTTTTAGAGGGAGCTCTCTCTCACCACCCTAAAGAATCTGTGGAAGCAGCCCGTTCGGTCTTGTCCATTATGACTATTTTTTTCACCGCTGTTCCGATTTTCTGGGCCTTATTCGACCAACATGGCTCCACATGGGTGTTGCAAGCTCGTCAAATGGTCCCTCCCGTAATTTGGGGTTTTGAAATTCAGCCTTCTCATACCCAGACTCTCAATCCCTGGATGGTGATGATGTTGATTCCACTATTTGTCTTTGTGATCTACCCCTTCATCCAAAAATTTTACGACTTTACCCCTCTCCGACGTATGACATGGGGAATGGTGATTGCTGCCTTCTCATTTTTCCAGGTGGGGTTGATTCAGTACCAATTGGATGCAGGGGTGGAGCTGAATATGATGTGGCAGTTTTTTCCTTATCTGACCATTACAACTGCTGAGATTTTGATTTCCATCACAGGTCTTGAGTTCGCTTACACCCAAGCTCCCCCCAGCATGAAGTCCACAATTATGAGTTTCTGGTTGCTGACCACATTCCTTGGAAATTTGATAGTGGCTATTATTGCCAAGATTAATATTTTTGAAGGTGGCCACTTTTTTATGTTTTTTGGTTTGCTCATGCTAGCGGTGTCCGTACTATTTTGGTTTATGGCCCAAAGATACCAAATGAAACAAGTCCAGTGATATTCAATATTTAGTACTGCAGCGGTAGAGAGCCTCTGCTTCTCAAGAGGGGATCGCACAACTGTTCACCTTATGCGAGGATAGCAATCCGTGCTTCAAATACATCAAGCATCTTAGCGCTATAAGAGTTTCTTATAGCTCGGCAAAAAACAATTAAATAGCCTCCGGGCAGTGAGGTTGTTATGAACCCTTTCATTGCAGAACATATTGGGGAATTTGTTCTGCGATTAGGGGATACAGCAAACGGGTGGGGAGAGAGAAGTGTAGGGGTCTGGCGGCCCAAGGGCCGTTGGTTTTTTTAATTAGGAGCTTTTGCAAAAAAGTTCAAACTTAGGGGTCAAGAATGAAGGGGTTTTTCTTAAGTCTGGTTGTTGCCACAATTTTTTCCACGACACTGACGCAAAAGGCACAGGCTCGCTGTGAAGAGAATTTTATTCCACCTCATAGCGAAGAAGAGCTGCTAGCGGTTCAGAATTGGGCCGTTGGTGCTGCTTTTAATATGTATTCTCGATTTACAAATTTTAAATGGGACCAGAAGGCTTATGTAAATGATAATCCCAACCAGGCTCTATTTAACTTTGGTTTGGTGACCGCCACCACTTGCCTGCCAATGGACGTTTTGCAGTTATTTGTGAGTGCTGACTACCACTTTTCCAATGTTCTAAGAAAAGCAAAACAAAGTGATGATAAAAAAGAAGCTTTTAAAGCTTTCAAAACCTTTAACAAGATTTTTCTCAGTCTTGCTGAGACCTATGGAATGGATCGTTACCTTATTCCAAAAGGCGAATTGCTCTAAGATTTAGATCTTGTCCACTTTTCTGTGGAAAATTTATCTGGATTTAATTGTAGCTCTAGGCTCTGGCAAGTCGGACGCGTTTTCACCCGAAGGGTGAAATGCCAGTAAGGGCAGGAGCCCGGCCTAGAGATGCAATTAAATCCAGATACATTTTCAGCAGAAAAGTGGATCAACTTTTAAGTTGTGTAAGCACCGACGACTTTTCCGCCCACGACCCATTGGTCGGCCTGTTGTTCGCTAATTCCACAGGCTACCATTAGGGATTTTGCAGCGGAGTGGAGAGTTTCGTTGGCGTTGATATTAGGGCTTGCAATGGCTCCAGTTACTGAATTGATACCTTGAGCTTGAGGACGGTTTCGATTGCCACCAACAACAAGGCCACCGACGACGCCACCTTTTACTCGAGGTCCAAAGGACAACATAATACTACTGTCGCCGTGGTGATCCCTTCCGCCCCGTGAATTGATATTTGGTGTTCGACCAAAGACATTGAGCATAGCAAAAGTTGTTTTATCGTGAATTCCATAACTGGCTAGGGATTGGTAAAGTGTATTCAGTACTGATATTCCAGATGTGTGGCGGGTGGTTTCTTGAGTCAATCCAGAATCAGCGTGATTGTCTCCACCAAAACCAATCCCCACAGTTGCAACTGGAGTCACTTTTAAAGCCAAGAGGGCGGCAGCAGTTCTGACTTGCTGCTCTTCTCCTGAGCCCGTCACAGTAGAAAGAGCCACACCTAATTCAGTACCCAGCTTTTGAGCGTCTGCACGGGATTTTGCATAATTATCGATAAAGCGTTTCTGGGCAGATGTACCGTTTTGCTTCACGTCGGCGTAGACAAGATCGAGCTGCTGATCGCGATATTGTCTCATATCCATATCAACTACTGAGACTGTTGATGGAAAAAGTCCGCGAAGTGAATTCGGAGTGTATATTTTTTGATTGTTCCCCTCGAAAGTTAAAACGCCGCTCATTGCTATGGGTGTGCGCAAAGTGGTTCCTTGAGCTTGCGACAAGAGATGGGAAATTATGGATGGCAACATTTCTGGAGCTCGCCCGGTCACAGGTTTTATGGAGCCAAAGATATTCATGACAGTATCCAGTTCTCCGTGACCATTTGTATTTGTACGCAAATGAAAAATATTTGTGTTCATGCGAATTGCAGGAAGCAAACTCTGCCAGATTTCTGCACACTGATAACTTTGATTTCCAAAATTGACGGGGATAGCTGTTTCCCAAATAGTGGGATGTGAAAATCCTGTCATATAGGTGCCGGGAACATTGCAATTGACTGGGTCACCAGCTCTTTGAGCCGAGTAGACAAGATAGCTGTCACCATCAGCGGCCATTGCTCTGCGGGTTAAAAATGAGATGGGAAGTCCTGTGACAAGTGACTTTAAAGCGAGGCCACCACTTGCATTAAGGGCACACAGGATAAGCTCTCGACGTGATAAAGAGTTTCTTTTTTTCATAATCCAACTCCTTGTATTTCCGGAGACTGACAGGCAAGTATAGCAGAATGCCTTAAAGCATTTCGAGCCCCCAAAGCTTTGCTCTGCATTCCGTAATTGTATGTTTCTTTTAATGCAGCCAACATGGGTGCATGTCGAGGGTGACCAGAAGGTAAGCCGACCAAAAGCTCTGTCATTATTTTTAGATTCTCATCGATACTCAAGTTAAAAGGATCAAATTCTCGATCGCGTTCCACCCATTGAGCTGCCAGAGAGGTGCACACACGCTCGATAGCTTGGGAAGAAAAAGCATCGCTTGGAAAGGAGTTCACCACAGACTCGCCACCGCGCACGTTGAGATCGTCGCCAAGCGCATCGGCGGGTATGCTTACGTTTCTAATCGCACATAAGGTCAGGCCTCCATCAAATGGAAGGGCCGGAAAGCCTCGAGCCTCGCGAACCTGATTGATACGCACTTGCAAATTATGACAAAAGTGTTCGCGACGCTGTCTTGCCACATCAAAACCTTGTTGCAAACTTGTCATGGTCTCTTCGGCACCAGTGATAAGTGGAGATGTGACAAGCTTTGTATACATTTCTTTGAAATTAAAACCGCTCGTTTTAAAATCATTTACAATACTCATAAAAATAGGGTCGTTAATCTGACATTTTTTAGTATTCAAGATTTCGCACATCTTTTGAACCCAAGCCTGGGCAAAATCAGGATGATTGGCAATGCTGCTCCCAATGTCGCCAACGCTTGATAGGGGAGCATTGAAGTTATTAAAGGCAAAAGATCCCATGTTTTCCTGAAAAGAGCGTCCCAATTTATAATCGTATGTCATTTTGAAACCAAAGGGCATGCGCATGGGATCCATGAGGCGGTGACAGGCGTAACACTGGGTTCCTTTTTCGGAATGACTCAAAGGGATTCCGACCTCTAGGGGTTGAGGTGTGTTGTCAGATGGGTTGTAGCTGCGTCCAAGGCCCGCAATCATGGCTTGGTTAATGGTGACTCGAAATTGGTTGTCTGCATTTGTGGGATATTCTGCTTGAAAGGCAATAGTTGAAAAATAGCCAACTCTTGGGATCGCAAACTTGAGTACCGCACCATCATTAATACTGCGCCAATGATTCATGTCTGAAAAGGCTTGGGCGACGGGTGTTGCGACTTGATCATCGAAAGTAACAAAGCGCCAATCGTTATAATCAGCCGGAGTGACCAGTGAGGAGCGCAGGTGATCGCGAAAGGCTGTGCGCATAGTCCGTGGATAATCGGTCTCCATCCACGCATGGGCAGATAGGATCACTGAGTTTACAGCAAATCTGCGAGTTGTTGCAATTTCATGAAAGGGGCGATTGCGTTTGATAAGATCTAGGGCAGTTCGGACAAAGGACTCTTGTAGTGTTGCCTCAAAAGTTTTGTCACGAACAGAGTTAAAGAGTTCGTCGGAATCTTGATCCAGACTCACGCTTTGGTGCAAAAGGACTCTGAGGTAGGCACCTAGTTTGGCTTGTCCCTCTGCTGAATCAATCCAAGTGCGAGCTAATTGCTCTAAGTCACGACTGTCTAGATTGGGTTTTTGTAACACAGACCACTCTGTCGGAGTCAGAGAGCCACCCTGGGTTAGATTTTTTATTTTTGAAAGGACAGAAGATGGCTCGGCGGCATCAAAAGTAATGGGTTCAGCTGGAGTCTCAGGTATTGAAGTGATAACAGTTCGGGACCAAGTTTGAATTTGGAGGAGAATTTCGTCGATCACAGGCACAGGAAAATTTTGGTGTCCGCCGCTAACTTTCAGATAAATTTGGGACTGATTGGGTTGAGACAGATTCACAAGGCTTCGCGATTCCACTGTTGAAAAGGCACTATTCACATCCTCAACCGCAAATCGGGGGTTTTGATTGACGCCATGGCATTGGGCACAATTGTTGCGCAAAACTGGATACAAGGTGGAAGCAAAAGTGGCTTTGGACAGATCGGGATCTACCTCACCAACCTGACTCAGAGAACTTGAAACACTGTCTTGAGCCGATTCCATGGGGCTGCAGGCATTGTAGATGACGGCTATGAAAGCCCCTAAAACAAGAAATAGGAAGGTGCTTTTTAGACCCATAAACTGTCTCCCCCGATAAGATTTTATTTATTCTATTGTGTCCTCTTTTTAAAGAACAGGCAAATATTCAAAGCCGACGAAAGCCTAGGTGTTTCAGAATGGGATTTTACAAGGTTAAACTTCTAGAAGATTACCAACCCAGGTCCACGGTGAAAAGATTTGCGCCCATTTCACCAGGACCGTCACCGATATTATCGATGCTTCCGTTACCAAGAGCACCCCATAGCCCATTGCCCCAACATTTTAGTTCATTTGTGGTCGAGACATAACAAA
>JBGSNK010000077.1:0-101799 GCA_041739665.1 Bdellovibrionales bacterium | reverse complement strand
AGGATGAGGACGTCGTGGCCCATATGTTGAATCATGGCGAGTCTCAAAAATGGTCTGTCGAGAAAAGGCTTCGCATCCTAGATTTATTTTCCCCTATGCAAGAATCTGGTGTCTCTCGTATGCCGGCATCTGAAAAGAAAGAAGAGTCTATCATTGAGATTTATCGCCAAAGCCTGATCGAGGGCTTATGATTATCCCATTCCTTGATGGATTTTTAACTTTTAGTAAAGCTCCTATTACTTGGATTATAATTTTGCTCAATGTTTTTTTGTTTTCTCAGAATAACGGCCTGTCTCGCGAAGTGCAAATGCAGTTTGAGTCTTGGTATCAGGACGATGACTTTCTACATACCCAGGGACGCTTATACAAGCAATTTACTCAGAAAAGAGATGTGGCACAAATTGTGGACAACGGTCTTGTCGGGCGTCTTGCCTTTCGTGACAGTCAATTCTTACAGCAAGCCCCACTTCAGCATTGGAGTGGCGATCAGGTTGCTATCGAAAAGTGGCGAGAAGACATTGAAGACTTTATGTTATTGCGCGCCTACTACCCAGCGCTTTTTCTTGGTGTTAGCGACTTACAAAATGATATTATTTCGTTACTCAGTTATCAGTTTTATCACGAAGGTTTAACTCATCTCCTAGGTAACTTACTTTTGTTGCTTATTATAGGTGGTTTTCTTGAACGTAAGCACTCGGGCCTCGTGGTCTTCTGGGTTTACTTAATTGGTGGTGGAGTGTCGGCCTTACTGTACTCCCAGTTCCATGGTTTAAGTGGGGCCCCACTGGTTGGGGCAAGTGGTTCTCTTTGTGCACTTCTTGGCTTTTTAAGCATGACACAATTTAAAGAAAAAACACGGCTCTTTTACTTTATTTTACCTTCTAAAAAATATATGGGCTTCATTTTTGTTCCCACGATCTATTGGGTCTTGTGGCTTTGTATGTTGGAAGATATATCAGGCATGTGGTCGCAATCCACGTTGTACAGCGGAGGTGTGGCCTATATGGTTCACTTGCTTGGATTTGCCGTGGGCTGTTGTCTAGGTCTTATTTACTTACAGTTACAGCGCTGGGATTGGCTGCAACAAAATCCACAACCCATTTAAAATCCAGCAACTCTGCACAACACTGATCTCCGCCGTAAATGGGGCCGACACCAGAAGGCGTACCGGTTAAAATGATGTCGCCAGGTTGAATGGGAAATCGAGTGTTAAGAAAATTCAGGATACTGGTAAGATTAAATATCATTTGGGAGATATGTCCCTGTTGTCGCAATTCTCCATTCACCTTTAGAGAGAATTCTAAATTGGCAAACCAATTATCCCCTTGATAGGTAAACCAGGGACTGATTGGGCAGGCGTGATGGAAAGATTTTGCTAAGGTCCAAGGTTGCCCCTTTTTTTTTGCTTCAGCTTGGATGTCGCGAGCCGTGAGATCAAGAGCTAAGGCTATCAGTGATGGTTTCAGGTCAGGACCCAAATGAACAGCAAGTTCTATTTCATGATGAATCTCTTGACTGAAGGAAGGCAAGGGCAACAGTTGCTTTTGAGTCAAGCAAGCTCCCGCCTTTAAAAAGATCAAAGGCTCACTGGTCACTTGTTGCTTCATTTCTTTGGCATGATCCGCATAATTGCGCCCAACACACCAAAGCGTTGGATTGTGGTTTTGTAGGTCTAAGTGTTTGGCTGGCCCTAGATGGGTATCCATTGTCTATCCTCCAGGGAAAAGCTTTTGTAAGTTGCACAGTCAAAAAGTTGAGGATGGATGTGAATATTGTCCTGAGCTAAGAGAGAAGTGGCAAGAGTGAGCCAATCACTATGGCTGCAGATGAGAATATCGCCAATTGCAAATCCATCCTCAATTTTTTTTAAATAAAATTCCACTCGTCTTTGAAAAGTTTGTTCTGATTCTGATGACTTCATTTGATCGAGATCTGGATCACAGCCTACTTTAATCTGCAGCCTTTGACTCAAAGGTTGGACCGTCATCAAGGCTCGTTTTTTAGGCGAACTCAAGATGGTTTGCACTTTTTGTATTTGACTATCATTTGCCAGCAATTGGGCCTGGCTAAGTCCCTGAGCATTAAGGGGGACATCGCCAAAACTGTGATCGCGTTGCCCGTGTCTGAGTAAGTGAATCTTCATAGATTTCTATCTTAAACCGCCAGTGGGCATTTTCAAGGTGATCCTCATCAAAAAGATCTCTTAAATCTTGATTTTCGTGCAAGGCAATGGGATTTTCCCGACATGAACAAACATCCCGTCCATCAAACCGGTCAGCTTTTTGGGTTTATTTCTAATGAACATGGAATTCGCGCCTCTGTGGTTCAAATGACGGACTTAGTAGAGCAAGCTTGCGAAATCCAAGGAACATCGGCGACCTCATCGGTTGCATTGGGACGAGTTTTGGTCGGCTCGGTTCTTGTTGCCAGTATGCTCAAAGAAAAGCATGCTGTCTCTTTTCAAGTGAGGGGCTCTGGGCCCTTAAACCGTATTTTTGCTCACGCCCAACACGAAGGGATCTGTCGTGCTTCTTTGGGCAATAAACAAGCACCTCTGGCCTTTAATGACCGCGGCCTAGCTCTTAAAGAATTAGTGGGTGAGGGGATTTTGCAAGTTACAACTTATATTCCCAATCAAAAAAGTCCTCGAATCAGTCAAGTGCCCCTGGTCAGTGGTGAAATTGGTGAAGATATTGCCCATTACTTGAGTCAGTCCATGCAGATTCCCTGTGTGATTTCGTTGGGAGTAAAAATCAACTCTGAAGGAAAAGTGGTGGCTGCTGGAGGTGTTTTGATCGAGCTCATGCCAGGGCACTCTTCCGAGATTATCGATTTGATAGAAGAACAGCAAGCAAAGGCCCAGTCCCTCTCTCACTTGATTGAAGGGGGAGAGTCTCCAACCAATCTCTTGCGCAACCACTTGGGTCCCGTCGAAATGAAACAAATTAAAAGCCATGGGGTTCATTATGCCTGTACCTGCTCTAAAGAAAAGGCAGGTAACTCCCTTCACCTTTTAGAATCTCAAGATTTTGTTGAGATCTTGGCTTCCCCAGAAGCTCTCCACGTCGATTGCGATATGTGTGGTTTGACACATAGTTTTTCAGTGGAAGAGATCCAAGAGATTTACAAGGCTTCGGGTAAAGCCCCCCTCCACTGAATCCCTTTTCCTTTTTCTAATTAACCTACCTGTTGAAGAGTGAGCTCTTCAGAACACAGGCTGGCTAAATAGAGCTTCTCTTGGGCTTTTGGATGTCAAAAACTTAGACAGCTTTTCGCGAGTTATATTAGGGGTTTAATGTGGGGGAGTGCGAGAGTTGAAGAGATTACATTTCAGGGGCGCATTTAGGTCACCCAGGTTGGCTGTAAGTAATTCAATTTAACTTAGTAATTTCAGTAATTTAAAGATTTTTCTTGCGATGGTATAGCTGTTGAATTAAAGAGCTGTATGATTTACCAAACATTTAACAAAATCATACTCAGCCTTTTGATTTTTCTTGTTTTAGGCTGTGCTCAGGAGCCACCGGCTCAAGAGGCTTGCAACTTTGTGCAAAATCAGTTTGGTCGTCGAGTGTCTTGGGCGCGTTTGCCCATCCAGTTTTATGCTGACTCCAGTGTAACCGACCGTCAGTTTCATGTGATTCGCGAAGCTATGAAAGTTTGGAATGATTATTTTGATCGCCCCGTCTTTGAGATGATTGGCCGAGCTCCTCAACTGCCTGCTCCGCTTATTAATAAAGAAGGAAAAGCTATACCCGATGGTTTCAATGGAATTTATGTGGCGAGTCCTGGTGATTTTGAGAACTCGCCTTATAGGGACGAGCAGGCTCGTGCCAGTATTAGTTATCGAGGTGACTTTATTTACGAGTGCGATATTTTAGTGGATAGCTCAGAAGAGTTTTTCTACGAAAATGAAGACGGGCCAATGGCGCAAGGCCGCATCCATTTTAAAAGTTTACTAGTACATGAATTAGGCCACTGTTTAGGTCTGGATCACATTGAAGAGGCCGACTCGGTCATGGCTCCTATTCTGCCTCCTGGGTTTCATCCCTCAAGAGTAGAGTTGTCCGAGACGGATTTCGAGTCCTTAGCTTGTCAGTATTAGTTAAACTGCTGAGGGCATTTAAGGTTATTTCATTTGTCAGGTTCTTGTTAAGAACCTAGGCTTAAGTAGTAGAGAGGAAATTATGGGTTTAACGAAGAAAATGAGTGCTGAAGAAAAAAGTCATTTCGTAGAAAATCCCACAGCCTCGGCTTATTATGAGAGTGCACGTCTCCAGGGTGATGAGTCCGTAGAGCTCGACGCCATAGAGAGACTCCGGTCTAATATCGTCATGTTAGATGATTTGCAAAATCGCCTTCGTTTTATGAATAACGAACTTGAAACTCTACTCGGCACCCGCAAGAAAAAGAACTAAAAAGTAATGGCGTCGTTTCGCCGCCTTATACTTGAGGATCATCCTTTCCCCGTGTGAGCGATCACCGAACTGATGGAAGGAGACGTAAAACTCATTACGAAGCCGAAAGCCTCTCACTTTAAAAATCTAATACTTTTTACGTTACCGTGACATCAAATTCTAAAGAAGGTGTGGGCGCTACTTTTTTTACAGAACGAGTTTCCGTAGTTGAGGATCCGTAGAGATAGGCCTCCGGTAAACGTGATGTGATTTGCCCGAAGGGCAAATACCGGCAGAGCCATTGGATGGGCGTGCCTAGCTCTACGGATCCTCAACTACGGAAACGGCGGCCATGTGCGAAAACACCGATCTTAGTGACTAGACTCTTGGATCACTTCTTCGGCCTGTAAATTTTCGCCATGACGATAACGCTCGACAAGGCTCTCATCACTGGTCGGAAAAGAAAAAAGTAGAGCATGACTATGACTGCCCTCATCTTCTAATGTGACAGCTAAGTAATAAAGATGGTCGGCGCCTTCTTCGGCTCTCGAAAAATCTTTGATAAAAGTCACCAAAGTGTAGCCGCCCATGGTGGTGTTGCGCCAAATCTCATCGGCTTCTTCAATGGTCTCTTCTCTGAGTTCGGCATAATTGGGAAACAAAGACTCATCAAGATCCTGGGGATTGCGAACAATCAACATAGCTTTGTAAAGACCCGAGGCAAACTCATCACCTTCACTTAAAGCATCGCCATCGATACCCGCCCAATTGTCTTCGTCTTTAGAGCGATCATAGACTATCTCACCACGTCGGTAGTGCTCGCAGAGAGTGTCAAAGCGGGTCGGGAAGTGAAGAAATACAAAAGTGGGAACATCATCAGAGAGATAAGTAATGGCGACATAAAAATAGATCTCTTCTTTTTCTTTATCTTCAAAGCATTTAATAAAATTATAAACAGTGAGGCCTTTAAAAGTTTTACTATCTTCCCATACCTCATCGGGGGCATGAAGCAAGTCTTCGAGTTCGTCTTCATAACCCAAGGATTCTGAGTCGTTAAAGTCTTCTTTGGTTCGCAGTTTAAGAAACTCCTTCTCGAATTGATCAATAGGACCCGAGAAGTGCTCAAGGACCTCTTCTTCATTGTTGAAGATGAGATCCTGTTCTTTATCTATGATGATTGTTTCCTGATTCTGCATTTTGGACTTCTCACTTTTATGGCTCACTTAAATATTTTACCTACTTTATCAGGCTGGAGGCTAGGAGTATGACTTGATATGTCAAAATGAGTCAGCCCTCAAACCGCGCTACTAAGGAATCATTTCAGTAAACAATTGGACTTGCAAGTCATGCAAGAGGTGACTCAAAATAATACATATAGACTGTTTTAAAAGAGTGTCCATCGCAAGGAGGCGAAGGTGGTTGATTTGACCTACGATTGTTTAGAGCAAATGGATAACCTGATCTTGCAATCAGCAAAAGGTATTCATCTTCTATTTGAAAAGCACGATATCATCGACGCTTTAAACGATGGCCGCCAAAAGAAGGACGAGGCGGATCTCGAGAAACTTAAAAAAATTCAAGAGGTGCTTTATAAGTTTATCAGCCTTCGCCAATACTCCGAGAAAAAAGACTTTTTAAAGTCTTTGTCGAGAGAAGAGCACTCCCTTTTGATTCGCGCTTACTTTAAAATCGTAGAGAACTCTATGTTGAGTAAGGACAAAGTTCGCCATTAATCTAAAACTCTATTTTGCCGATAACACCTATGATGTCGTGGGTGATTATTTTCCTTATTTCTAATATGTGCTTTCCGGAATATCGGGTTTTCGAGCTTGAAATTACGAACTCGGAGACAGAGCAATCGCGCAAGGTCCAGTCCACATTGGATCATTTGCAGTATGCCACCTATTATCCGCTTAAAAGGGACGAGAAAATCCGCCTACTGGATTATTGGATGTGTTGGAGGCGTAAAGAGCCTCTTACTCCCCTGTGCCAAAGGCCAGGTGAGATTGACACACCAAAGTCGGAATCTTTGCCCGAGTCCCCTTAAAAAACAAGCTTTAGTGATATTCTAAAGTGGAGAAAAAGCGAGGCGCACAGGATGTTGCAAAAGCTTTTGCTTCTCTATTGGTAGACTCAAGGAAGGGTAAGGACCATGGCTTCAGAATTTGCGGTGAAGCAGGCCAACCATCGCGAACAGATGGAGGCTCTCACCAGCCAACATCAAAATAAAGTTCAAAATATGCGCAATCAGCAAAAAGAAGAGCTCGGTCAATTGCGTCAACGCCACCAGCAAGTGAAGACCGAAACTCAATCGAACCAAAAGCAACAGCTCGAACAACTTAAACAACAGAATGACCGCTTTGTGCAAAGTGAAAGACTGACCCATCAAGAGCGTATTCAGCAACAGAAAATTCAGGCCCAACAGGACTATCAAAGAACGGCATTACAGAAGCAGCAAGAGCAGGCACGTCTCAAAAACCAAATTGAGATGGAGCAGAAAAACTTAAAGCTGGCCAAGCAAGATTATCGCGAACGGGCAGAAGAACAAAAGGTACTGGGCGAGCAACAGCTAAGCCAAACTGAAATTGAGAATCGCAGAAGGATTCAAGAAAAGCGACAACTCGCCAACCAGCTCGAGTCCCGAGTTCAAACTCAACATAGCAGCGAAGTGCAGCGAATTGAGCAAACAGGCCAAGAACAGATCAAAGAGAGGCAAGAGAAGTTTGAGAAGGTAGAGATTCAACAAAAACAAGAGGCCGAGCGCGCTATTTCTCTGCAACAAGAGCAACTTGAAACCAAACGTCAACTGCAAGAAAAAGAGTATCTCAAGAAAATTAATAACGAGGCCGAGACATTTCAAGAGCGTATTCAGCAACAAAAGAAAAATTTTAGTCACGAATTTGAGCAAAATGAAAAGCTTAATCAGGCCACATTAGCAAACCAGAGAAATCGCCTGAATGAGGAAAACTTTAAGATGCGCCAATCTTTTATAGCCAACCAAAAGCTCTATGAGAGTCGACAGCAAGACCCATTTTATCAATTAATTGATTTTGGAGCACAATTTCGCGAAGGTGAAGGTTTCTATGAGCTCAAGGTCAATGTTCCTGAGCATGAAATGGATAATTTCCGTGTCTACGTCCAAGATGATAAGGTGACATTAATGGCTAATCGGCAAGCCGAAAACGAAGTTTCTGGTCCCAACGAAAAAATTGCGACCAATAGTGCACAAACGATTCGGCAAGAATTTAATCTGACTCAACCTGCCGAAGCCGATCAAATGGTTAAATCCTACAACGAAGGGACTATGACTGTGATGATACCAAAGAAGGGTTATCGCCTGACCTAATCACGTGCCAAGTAGGCAAGAGTCACTCCGTCGCCACCATCGCTCGGGCTCGAAGCCATCCAGCGGCTGATGTACATGCTGCGCGATAAATGACTGCGAACAGCCTTCTTTAAAGTATCTGTTCCGTGTCCGTGAATGATCTTAAGGCGTTCAGCTTTGCGTGCTACAGCTTTATCCAAACTAACTTCTAATTTCTCAATAGCTTCGTTGGTGTCGAGTCCGCGCAAGTCCAGCTCTTCTTTTTTGCTATCAAAAACAACTTCGACTTGGTTGGTCTTACTTTTTTGTTTGAGAGGGTTTGTCGTTTTCTTAGGAGGCTTCAAGGTGTCCCAAGGAACCATTAATCGCATAGAGCCGGATAAAATAGGGAGCTCCCCTTTGGAGTTGGGTTCTCCTTGGATAATTCCATCTTGATTCAATGTGGTGACAAAGACCAAACTTCCCGCTGGAAAAGCTTTGCTAAAGGTTTGAATATTTTCATAGGACACTTCATTTTCTAAGTGAGAGTCTTGCGAATACTTCACGACCTCTGGGAAGTGGCTCGAAATTTGAGAACGACGCTCAAATTTTGCAAAAATATCACGCACCTGGCCTTGGGCAAGGTCCTCTTGAAATTGAGAGAGCTGCTCTTGCACTTCTTTTTGTAGGATTTGATCCCGTTCTTTCAAGAAATCCTGGATACGTTTGTCGTAGTCCTTTTGTTTGCGTCGTGTTTCTTCGATTTCTTTGCGTAAGTCTTGGCGCAATTGTGTGAGCTGTTGTTTTATTTTTTCAACATCTTCCATTGCTCGTAGACGTTTTTGGCCAGCCGGACTTAAATGAATTTTAGCACTATTGTAAACACTATCCAAAACGCCAATTTTTTTTGCTGTTGCAAAAGCAAGAGATTTTCCTGGAATACCTCGAATGAATTCGTAGGTCGCCAGCCCCGATTCGGTGTCGTAGTTCATCGAACCGTTGACCACTCCCGAACTTTCAGACCAACCTGTTTTAAGGGGACCTAAGTGAGAGGTGATTAAACCAAAAACACCCTGATCGGAATAATGTTGAATGAAGGCTCTCGCTAGGGCGGCCCCTTCGTCGGGATCAGTCGAACCACAAATTTCATCAATTAAAATTAAAGAATGGGGGCCTTTGGTGTGACAAGCTCGATCCAATATTTTGAGGTGACCGGCAAATGTGCTGAGGCTTTGATCCACACTTTGAGTGTCGCCGACAGCAACACAGATTTCATTAAAAAAGGGCAGTTGAGAATCGGCACTCGTGCACACGAAAAGACCACAACGCACCATATGTGAAGCCAAACCAAAAGCTTTTAGTAGTACGGTTTTTCCTCCAGCGTTGGGACCAGATAGAATCAGAATCTTATCATTTTGATTGAGGCGTATGCTATTGGGAATCACATCTTCGCCATTTAGAACCATCAACGGATGCTTTAAGTCTTTGAGCTCGATGTGATCGTCACTGAAGCTTACGGATTTTGCCTGAGTCACATTGGCAAACTGAGCTTTTGCCAAATAACAATCGGCTTCTAGCATCACGACACGACTGTAAGCCAGGGCATCGACAAGAGTGTACAAATAGTCAGAAATTTCACGCAGAAGTCTTTCGATCTCCGTTTCAATTTCGGACTCAAGGGACTTAATGCGATTATTTAAAGGAACAATAGCTTGAGGTTCCATAAAAACGGTTTGCTTGGACGAACTGGTGGCATGAATGATACCCTCTAGCTCATGGCGCATGCCACTCTTGACTGGAATGACCCAACGACCTTCGCGGTTGGTTACATATTTGTCTTGTAAGTGAGGTTCGTGATCATGCCCTTTGACCAACTCATCCAAAGTATTCTGTACCTTTGATGCCAAAGTTTTCTTTTCTTGATTAAGTTTGAAAAGGGTTTCCGAGGCGTCGGTGCGAATATCTCCGCTGGGTGTCATAAGATGTTCAATGCTGGAGAGGGGCTCTTTGGCCGACATAAGATTGGGTTTAAGCGACTTGATCCACGGACTCTTGAGTGGGCGAATCACTTGGGAGAGGTTGTCCACCTCGAGTAGAAAAAGACGAAGATCTTTTAGCTCAATGGTTTTAAGGATTGCATTTTTCTCGAGTCGCATAAACCAAGACTGGAAAAGGTCTAAGCTCTCCATATAAGGTCTTTGCCCTGTATTTAAAATGCCTTGTGCTTCGGCAATAGTGGCAAAGCTTTTCAACGCCTCTTCTTGATTTTGTAGAGGAGCCGTTTTTTTGAGATATTCTTTACCCGCCCCAGAAGTTGCAAATTCAACCAGATGCTCTAATGTTTTGTTCCAGTCAATGCTGGCGAGTTCTTGCAATACGATCTCCTAGGCAAACCAACAACAGAGCCAAGACCAAAAGCCAGGGCCATCTTTCTCCAAGGTTAGCATAAAAAGTGGAGGGCGGAGAAGAAGCAAAAGGGATTTCGTAAACACCGTACCACTCTTTTTGTATGGGTGAGTGCTTGAGTACTTTTCCGCTCGCAAGCACGACAGTTGAAATCCCAGTATTAGTCACTCGGATCAAGGGGCGGCGATTTTCGACGGCGCGGGCAAGGGTCATATACATGTGCTGGTAAGGCTCAAACGGTCTGCCAAACCACGAATCGTTGGTGATATTGACCATGAAATGGGCTTGTTGCTTTTGTTGTCCCAGAGAAAATTCGTCAAAGAGACCTTCGTAACAAATTTGAGGTCCAATTTTAAGATCTCCCATGGCAATTGTTGTGGGACCTGGACCGCGACCAAAGTCGGAGACCATGGGAAACCATACTTTGAGCTGTGGAAAAACATCGGCAAAAGGAAAGTACTCCCCAAATGCTAAAAGCATGGTTTTTTGGTAGGCTCCAACAACTTTATTTGAATCAAGTAGGACAATGCTATTGTGTGGCTTTTGTTGCAAACCTCGCTGGTAAGCTCCTGTGAGTATAGGGATATTGAACTCCTGGATCAGGCGGTGGAGACGTTGGCGTTGCGGTCCTGTAAAGCTGTCGTAAATCATTTCAGGAAAAGCCGTTTCTGGCCAAATAATCAGGTCCAAATTGGATTCCTTTGCGAGAGCCTCTCGGGTGAGTTTCATATAGACATTGACGGCTTTTTCAGCAGCTCGACTGCTATTTTCCGCCATGAGTTTGTCTAAGTTTCCAATGTTTCCTTGCACCACTAAGACTTTCAAATTTCGATCTGCTTGTGGCAAATGGCGAGAAATATAAAATCCAAGGAGTTGAGCCGTGAAGAGCAGTGTGAGGCCGATAACAACTGCAGGATGCCGCCAGGAGCGCTGCTTTGCGAAGTAAAGGCTCGCAATGCAAGCATTGATAATAAGTGTGACAACATTCAAACCAAAAAAGCCAATCCATTCGGCGAGGTGAAAGCCTGGAAGTCTTGCCCACAGCCAAGGGTAACCAAGGTGCCAAAAGAAAATAAAAGGGTAGAGACGTTCAGTCAGTGCAAAGAAGAGTGGGAGAATCAGCCAAGCGGCAGTTGGCGAGAGGCGCAGCTTTTGTACCGTGATCTTCCACAAGACTCCAGCAAGTGGATAATAAAGATGGGCAAAACTACAAAAGATAAGAAGGATAAGAATGCCAACGGGCCATGGCATACGGCCAAATTCAACAACTGTATGGGCGATCCAGTGAAAGCCAATGAAGTTTAAAATAAACTGAGTGATCCAGCCCCCCCAAAAAACTTGTTTAAGAGAATGAGTGCGAGTCCAGAAAATCCAGAGAGGAGCCAAACAAAAAAATAAAGCCCATGGAGGGAAGGGGATATAGCTTGTGCCAATTAGAATTCCTGATAGAATTGGAAGAGTGTAGAGTTTCATTGTTTTAAGCATGATTTATCTTACTGAAAACATATGTTACGATCCACGAAAGAATTTATATTTTTTAACTCAACGGAGATATTTCATGGACGAATATCAAATGGAGTTTGCCACTGGTTTTGGTGAATCCTATCAACACTGCCCCGCTTGTGGTAAGGAAATGATACCCGATCATCAAGAGTGCTTTGCCTGTGGGGTTGTGGTAGGCCGCTTTGAAGAGAGAAGCCAGCTTATGAAGACTCACTCCGATGTGGGGGGAGTCGATCATCTCACATCTCTGGATATTAAGGTTTTAGATCGAAAGTGGAAGCAGGTCGTCGTTAATTATTTCGACCAAACTGAACACATGGCTTTTATTCGATTGTGTCAAAAGCATGCCGCATTGCCCTTTGCTGTTCATCACTACTCTGAAGTTTTAAAAATCAATGCAGAAGACGATATTGCCCTGACAATGCGCAATCGTGCACTCAGTTGTTTAAGTGTGACATTTGAAGTGGATAAGTTACCGAAATCACCATCACTGGTCATGAAAGGCTTGCAAAAGGCTTTAAAATGGGTCAACTGGGTCGGGCTTTTCTTTAGTTCTTTTTGTATTGTAGCGGGTTTATCCATGCCTGATGCTAAGAACTTGATTGGTCTTGGGGTTACATTTTTAACCTTGTTTATAGCCCTCTACATTTATCGCAAATACTAGTTCAACTTGGAGATCGCAACTATGAAATCAAGAGCCTATGGACTGCTGCCCATTTTACTCCTTATGGGTTGTGCAACCAGCCCTAGTCCCTACGACTCTCTTCCTGGCCCAACTGTTTACGACGTGAATGTTGAAGAAACCGGTATTGATGACTCTATTTTAGAGGCCCAAAGCGAAGCTCTTAAGAAGTTAAGAGCTCGTAAAGCTCAAAATATTGAGCTTAATAGTCAAACAGAGCACGTTTACACTATGAACACGAGAGTCAACCATCCTAAAGTTAAAAAGTGGATTCACTACTACTCGGTTAAAGATCGCGAACGTTTCCAAAGATTCTTGAATAGGGGGGCTAAGTACAAACAGCTTGTTCAAGACCTTTTGGTAACCAACGGTCTTCCGCCCGATCTTTATTATTTAGGTATTTTAGAAAGTGGTTATGTGCAAAAAGCTGTCTCTCATGCCGGTGCTGTCGGGCCTTGGCAATTTATGGCGCCGACTGGTCGTCAGTATGGTTTGAGAATCGACAGTTATGTGGATGAGAGAATCGATCCCATAAGATCAACACTGGCGGCTATTCGCTATCTTCGAGAGCTGCACAGAATAAAAAAATCCTGGCCGCTTGCGATGGCCGCATACAATGCAGGTCCAGGGAGAGTCAGAAGCGCCATGCGACGTGGTGGAAGCCAAAATTATTGGAACCTGACCAGTCGTAGACTCTTGCCCTATGACACTCGCGAATACATCCCTCAATTCTTGGCTATTTTGAGTATTGGTCAAAATCTTGAAAAATATGGATTTGTCGAACAGGCCGATGAAACTCTGCCTCCTATGGAGTTGGTGAAGGTTCCAAGTCCTGTGAGTTTGAATAAGATTGCCGAGCTTGGAAGTTTGCAGACTGACGAGCTGACAAAGATGAACCCACACCTTCTGAAAGGACTCACCCCCCCTGGAAAGAAGCATTATCACATTTGGGTTCACGATGGCCATGTGGCGCGATTGAAAATGGCTTATGAGGTCATTGCAAAGCACCGAATTCCAGGACTCAAAGCAACCCGTTTTTTTGCTAGTCAAAACAGTCGGATTCATCGTGTGCGTCGAGGACAGCATTTGTCGATGATTGCACGACGGTATGGTACCAGCATTGAAAAAATAAAAAGATTAAATAATTTAAGATCGAACAGAATATATGTGGGTCAAAAGTTAAGAGTTGCAGGACAAGTCACACGCTTGAGTGCAAAAAAGAAACTTCCCGTTGCTACAAAAAAATATTACATCGTTCGCCCTGGCGACAACTTAACGGCTATTGCTAAAAAACATGGCACCAGTGTGACAAAGCTTAAGCGCAGCAACGGCCTTAAGAAGTCCACTATTTATAAAGGTCAAAAATTGAGACTTAACAGTTCAACGAACCCAGTCAAACGTTATAAGATTCGCCCAGGTGACAATCTTTATAAAATAGCAAGGAAGTTTGGAATAACTGTGAAAAGAATTAAGTCTTTAAACAATCTTAGTTCCAACCGCATTTTACGTGGACAATATTTAGTTATTGCAGGCAATGACTAAGAGTTATTGATTTGCTGGTTTCTTAAGACTGTTCTCACTTGCTTCTTTTTCTATGGCTTTTAATAAGTTTTCACCAAAGCTGTGCAAAGAATTGGATCCCTTTTTCTCTTCACTTGCAGGGGCAAAAAATTCGGCGTCAGGGTTGGCTGTGTTGTTGGCCACAACACCAGAGGCACCCACTCCTTGATCCAGCATGGTGAGGGTGCGGTACATATTAAGCTTTTTGGAAGTGCGCGTTTTGTCCTTGAGCCAATCCAAACTATCGCCAGTTTTAAGAATGTATTTACGAACAGCTTTGGCATCGAAGTCGCGGTTGTGGGCCATAAGAAGAGCCGCAACTCCGCTGACAAAGGCTGTGGCCTGCGATGTTCCGGTCATATTACCGAAACCACCACCAGGAAGGGTTGAATATATGTTTTCACCCGGAGCGGCGATATCCACAGTGCGCACTCCATAATTGCTGGTGCTCAAGACTCTGAGGTTCGGGTCGATAGCTGTTACCGAAATAATATTATCCAGATCGTAGTCTGCCGGATAATACTTTTTAATATCCGAGTTTGAGTACTCATTGCCAGCGGCAGCAACAAAGAGGATACCTTTTTGTTCTGCTCTCTTCACAGCTTCAAACTCAGGTCTGCTGAATTCTGTTCCGCCACCAGAGTAATTGATGACATGCGCATTCATTTTAACAGCGTAATCAAATGCCTTAATGGTGTTGATAAGATTGTTGCTGCCCGAATTGGGGTCATAATATTTGAGAACCATTAAGCTGACTTTTGGTGCGATTCCTGTAATACCATAGTTGTTGCCACCTTCAGCTCCGACAATTCCGGCAATATGTGTTCCGTGATTATGATTGTCCTTGATATGGTTGTTGTTATGAACAAAGTTCCAACCATGAACATCATCAATAAAACCATTATTGTCGTCGTCAATACCATTGGTGGCCTTATCTTTTCCAAACTTATCCAATCCACTTTCGCCGGGGTTGACCCAAAGATTGTTTTTTAAGTCGGGATGCTGGATATCAATACCAGTGTCGACAATAGCGACAATGATTTCACGACTGCCCTGAGAGAGTTGCCAGGCATCCAGAGCGTTGGCCTTTTCAAGCCCCCACATTTTATGAATCGCCGGATCGTTCATGATTACAGAGGCTTTTTTGTCACCGCTTGATTCATTGAGTGTTCCAAAATCCTGGAGACGAACTGTTTGTGAAGCGGCTGGCTCTACTTGTTCCTTTGAGGCAATGTTCTTATTCATAAAGGAAAGTGGGGTGTTTGTTAGCACGGCAAGAAGGAGAAGAAATGTGGCGATAATTAAGAATGCACGAACAATCATGATGAGCCCCCCTGGCTATCTATCTTATCAAGTTTTTATCTTAAAGAAAAGAATACTTAGGGGCTTAAGTAAATATAGTCTTATTTTGGGGCAGAATAAGTGTTACGATCTAACCTCTAAAAATGTAAATATATTTTGGTTTTATGAGCTAAATTATAATTTTCCTAAGGATTCTTAATTGTAAATGGCTAAAACAAGTTTAAAATTTGATTTATTTCTTTTTGGATTTTCAGTGATGTGTGTTGAGCTTGCCTTCATGAGAGTCCTTGACGCTTTATTCTCGCCCCAAATAACCTATTTTTTTCTTACGGCAGCTCTATCAGGGTTTAGTCTTTCCGCTGCAATTTGGCTACTTTCATCCTTAAAAATTGTAGATAGAACCTTAAGTATGTCATTATTTGTTAGCTTTGCTTTAGTCGTGTATCCAATCCTTACAAGTGAACTAGCAAAATCAGATTTTCTTTTGAAAATCACAATGCCAATTCTTTCAATTCCATTTTTCTTGTCTGGAATATTTGTCAACTCAATATTTTTTAATTTTCCTAAAGAAAGCCATTCACTTTATTTTTTTGATATGATTGGGCTTGGATTGGGTGCATTTTTCTCCTATTTGATGCTTCCTTTGGTTGGTCCTCAAGGTCTTATTGCGCTGGCCTGCTCATTAATTATGGCAAACACTCTTCTGTCCTTTTCGGAAATAAAGTCTTTTTTTGTAGGAGTAATTTTCACTTTTGCCCTTATCTTGTCGCTTACTTCCCTTGCAAAAATAAATCGTTCAGATGAGTTGTGGCCAATATCAGAGAAATACTTAAATTCTAAAAGTAGCAAAATGAAAATTGAACACAGCAGTTGGGAGGCGAATTCGAGAATTGATGTCGTTGATTTTAATCCAGAATATTCCCAGTCGACAAAGTACGTATTTTTTGATGGTGGAACTATTGGAACAAATATTCATTATTTTGATGGTGATTTCAATAAGTTAAAGGAAAATTACTTTAAAGATCCATTACTGCATTTTACCCGACTCGGAGCTGTCGCTTCACACTTCTTGATGCAAAATCGCCCTCATAATGCGTTTTTGATTGGCGTTGGCGCGGGTCAAGAAGTCAAGGCTGCACTCATGTATGGAGCTAAGCCTGTTTTTGCTAACGAATTGCAGTCCGAAATAATTGAACTGATAAATGAAAAATATGCTGTACATTCTGGGGGTGTTCTCCAACACCCCGATGTGAAAGTTTTACTAGGTGATGGTCGCCAGATTTTAACAAAGAGTGAAGAAAAATATGACATTGTTCAAATATTTAGTAATTACTTATCAACTAGAATGCAACTTGGAAAATCAAACTTATCCCCTACCTATCTTTTTACAGTTGAAGCTTTTGAGGAGTATTTTTCTAAATTAACTGATGAAGGCATACTCCATATAAATCAATATGATCTTTCTAAATTAGTTTCAATTGCAAAAGTGGCCTGGGAAAGGGGTGGGAGAACGAACTTCAATGACCATGTCTTGGTTAGCTCATCGGATGAAGATATCTTGCCAACATTTTTGATAAAGATGACTAGATGGTCTGAGGACGAAATTTCTCAAATAAGGGATCTTTTTTTAAGCCATCCAAGTAAAGAATTTATTGTGTCACAGGCTTTACCTGATTACGAATCTCAATTCAATATTTACGACGACAATCCCTATTACGCATTCAATGAAAAATCCTCACGTGCTCTTTTGACGAAGCAGGGTTGGCCTATACTAATTTCAACAATTTTATATATAGTTTTTTTTATAATTCTCTCTTTTTCTAAGAAAGCGGGTCAGATCTACAAAAGCTATATTCAATATTTCTTTTTTTTTACAATTGGTGTTGCATTTATTATTCTACAACTCACTTTTATTTCTGTCTTTCTCAAAATCAATGAAGTCCCTATGTTGAACTATTCACTTAATATTATGGGTGTATCAATTGGCATTGGTGCAGGTTCTTATTTTTTAAGAAACAAAAACACTCTAAATAATAGAATAGGTTTTCTTACAGTATTTTATCTTTTTTTCCTTGGATTTTACTATGATAAAGTACAGGATTTTTTAATAAATTTTACATTTGTACCTAGAGCTATTTTCTTTTTAATTTTTTTGATTTCTGTATCGTTTCCCATTGGGGGACTTTTTCCAAGAGCTTGGAAAGAGATAGAAAATGACCTTTCTCATAGGTCAAGATGTTGGCTTGCGAATGGATTTGGCATGCTCATTGGTGGCGTAATGTTAAGCATGTACTTACCAATTTGGGGATTTCACATAACTTTTTCAGTTACAGCAGTACTCTATTTAATTTGCATATTAATTTTAAATCAGTTTATTTCTACCAGATAATAATCTGCAGATTTTCAATGGTCAGCTGTGTTGTCTTTTAGCTTATTTACTAAAAAATGTATGGCTCGATTGCTTGGTCCCGAATCGAACCAAGAGATAAAAAGCAATGCAGGAACATGGCCACTGTACAGTTGAGTGCTCGAAGGGTGACCAAATTTTTCAAATAGATCGAATTGTCCTTTTGAAGGAACTGATTTATCATTTTTAGCTAAGATCATATGAACGCGAGAAGAATCTGATTTTTTAGCATAGTGAAGTGGGTCGCTTTGTATAAAGTTAGAAATAAAGTTCTCATAGTCAGTTAATTTTTTAAGACCCAAGAGCTTCATTTGCTCGGCGCGAGTTGTTTTAAAAAGACCAATTTTAGAATGAGAAATAATGTAAGGTAAATTTCCACCACCAACTGTCAGTACAGCCCCTTTGATTTGACTATCTTTTGCGACAATCAATGCTCCTACCACAGCACCAAAACTTGAGCCCCATAGGCCAACACGTTTAGGGTCGACTTTCATAATTTCTAGATCTGATAAAAACACATTTTGTTCTGTTTTTAGATTGTTAAGGTTTCGCATAAGTTCAATATTCATATTAAGGACTAGTTCATAGCGACGAATACTGTCCTCGTAAAGGTTAAACTCGTTCACAAATTTATACTTCGGTGTCGGATCAAAATGAAGTTTCTGCCACACTCCCTCGTCTTTGCGATACAGTGACTCGGGCATAAGTGTTGCTAGGCCTTGACGACATAATTTTAGCCACAGGCCATTTTCAATCAATGGAGAAAAGCCATCCAGGGTTGGGGCTAGAACAACACCTGATTGTGTTTTTGATCCATTCACAGTGGGTGCCGATAAAATGGACGATGCCCATTTCACTCCTTCAACTCTTGAATCCTGATAAGGATAAAAAATTCTGAATTGGTGACAGCGGCCATAAACTCCCTGATATTGAGCAAAGGGCTTATTTGCCTGAGACAAAAGATCGTAATTTATATCCGGCTCGATGAGGTGTTTTGGCATAATCTTTGAAATTATTTTTTCTAATAAAAAGTTTGTGAATAGACCTTTTTGATTAAGTTCAGCGGAGGGGTTCTCTAAAAGTTCAACTAGATCACCTTTATAGATCTCTTCTTGCACAAGTTCTTCGATAGCCCGTTCCCTTTGGAGGTCTTGTTCAGTGATATCTGGTAATATTTGTAAAGGCTTTTGACAACCTGCGAACAGCCCAAGCAATACGAGTAGAAACACGTTCTTATTCATATTTTATCTATCGGATCTTCGTTGAGGGATATTATATAATTCACTTCAAACTAGACCCTCTATGATCAAATGACTTGAAGTTGCCCAACGATTATTACGTTGGTCTGTGAGAAGAGTTTGGTTTAAGACAGACATCCTATTTGATAAAAAAATTTTGATACAATTCATTTTAAATGATTATGTGCAAATTAAATGCATATGTACATTGCTCTTCACCCTATTCTCAAAATGAAACAGTGAGACGTCATACAATACTTTTTAACTGTCTAATGGTGGCATGGCTATTGCCTCTATGGAGTGTGTGCGAGGGCTTTTTGAAAAATGAGACATAAATTGAGACTCCTAATTCTCAGCGTTTTTTGCCTGATTCATTTGGGTTGTGGAAATGCTTTTAAAGGTGAAAATACAGGAGCATCCCAAGAGGAGGATAGCTTTCTTACGCCTATTTCAAATGAAGAAGAAGTTTTACAAGATCTAGAGGCCCCGAGTATTCCATTAAATCTAATGGTCAATTTGTTAGAAACTAAAAGAATTTCATTTTCTTGGTCGGAAAGTACAGATAGCGGTGGTGGAGAGATCGCAGAGTATCAGATTTATAGAGACAATATGTTCTTGGCAGCGATGCCCTCTGAAGTGACAACTTTTACAGACGAGAACCTTGTGTCTGATACAACTTACACCTACCTTGTTAGGGCGGTAGACACCAATGAAAATGAAAGTGATTTTAGCGAGCCTCTCATTATTTCAACATTAAGTGAAGTTCCACCGCCACCCCTCCCCGATACTCAGGCACCTTCTGTTCCACAAAATTTGAGGAGTACCAATATAGGGATCCATGAAGTGAGTCTATCATGGTCTGCAAGTAGTGACCTTGGAGGCGGACAATTGGCTTTCTATAAAGTGTATAGAAATGGGACTCAGATTGCAACTTTAGCTGCAAATGCAACGCAGTTTACTGACAAGAATTTAGCTGATAATACAAACTACACTTACCAGATTTTAGCCGTAGATGATTCTAACAATGAGAGTGCCAGGAGTACTAGCCTTAATCTTAAAACTTTGACGATCCCGCCTCCACCTGTTGGAAGTAAAGATATTAAATTTTCAGTGAGCAGTTTAGTGTTTAATGCTAATACAGGAACTCGTGGATCTGCTGTCGGCGACTTTGATAACGATGGTCGTGATGAATTTGTCGGAGAGGCCTTAAAAATTTTTGATTGGAACGGTTCACAATGGATTTCTTATTCTGTGGCCCAATCTACTGGACATTTGGATCGCTTTGCCGGTGATGGCGAGGTTATGGACATCGACAATGATGGCTATCTTGATATTGTTCAAACAGATACATCGAACACTGGTGACAACGGTTCCTTAGTTTGGTTCAAAAACCCAAAGGGAGATCTGGGTGGCAAATGGATCAAAACTATTATTTATAGTTGGGATGGTTCCGGCAGTAATAAGATTCGCCACAGTGAAGAAGAAGTGGCCGACATTAATGGCGATGGTTTTCAAGATATTGTCGTCCGTGGAATCACGACAGGATCTTGGATTTTTATTAACAAAATGAATGGTACTTTTCATGCGCCCAAATTTTTATCCCATAATTCTCGTGAAGGTTTAGCCTTAGCCGATATCGACAAGGATGGAGATCTCGACATTATCATCAATGGAATCTGGTTTGAAACTCCAAATGATGTCGTCAACGGGAATTACGTATTGCGAAAAATTAAGGGCATGGAAAACTGGTACCCAACTTCTGTGTCGACCGATATTTTGCGAGATTATGCCGCCAAAGTCAGAGCGGTTGATGTCAATAAAGATGGAAAAATGGATATCATCATTTCTAATTCAGAAGAACTCACTGCAAAGTCACCCAACAAACCACACGGTGTCCATGTTTTTTTACAACCTAGTGACTTTATAAATGAGAGTTGGGTCAAGGTGACTTTAGATCCTGATCATTACAGTTGGCACAGTCTGCAGGTTAAAGATTTAAATAATGATGGAAATGTTGATATCATCGCATCGATTTCAACTGTGGGCGTTGATAATGCCCCCTTTGAAACAAAAGTTTGGCAAGGAAATGGCGATGGCAGCTTTAAAACCGCTCAAGTCATTGGATCTGATACTGGTTATCAGGGAATTCTTGGCGACTACGACGGTGATGGCTATCTAGATTACTTTTTGCCGACAGCCTTCAACTTAGGAAGTATCCGCATTTACCGCAACCAAAGCGGTGATTGAGCCAATAAAGTTTTATTAATACCTAGAAAAGAATATAAAATTGGGGCAAGAGTCTAGTCCCAATGAGGTTCGTGAAAGTTCTAAGAGATTATATCGTGCAAGAGGTTATTTAAAATTTTCAAGACCGTTGAGGCAAGACTCTGGAAAATAAAAAGCTTCTCCCTCAGGACTGTCCTCTAATCGATTGTAAACAATGTAGTTACGCATCACCAATTTTACATAACCCTTGGTTTCTTCATAGGGGATGTCTTCTATAAAAGTAATTGGGTCTCCGTTGAAACGTGTTTTTACCCATCCTTGTACCGCTTTTTCAGAGGCATTGTAAGAGGCCACCGACATAATAAAATTGCTTTTGAATCTGCGAAAAAGTTCTTTCAGGTTATAAGCACCCAAAGGAATTATCACATCCGGGTCAAAGAGATCCCTTGGGTCGGAGTATTCAACACCTGGGGCTTGCGCTGCTACCTTTTGGGCCACTTGAGGAATCAGCTGCAATAAGCCAAAAGCATCAGCCGGACTGCGCGCTTTGACATCAAAGCCAGACTCTTGTTTCATGATCGAATAAATCAAAGCGGGAGAAACTTGTGTTTTCAGAGACGTCTCTTGGACTTCTTTTTCAAAGGGACGGGGAAACATAAGTTGAGGGTAATCCTGAGCAATCTCGGATTGAATTTCTGGCTTCAGTTTATGGTAGCTAACAAAAAAGTGTTTGAAGGCACCGGCTTCTTGTAAAAGTTTAAGGTATTTGAGCCACTCGACTTTATCCCATTTTTTTTGTGGTTCGACATGAATGGAAACCAGGTGGTCGGCCACATCAAGCTCCAGGGCTGCAACCAAGTCTTTAAACAGTGAACGTTTGCTCTTTGGAATAAGAGAAAGGGACTGATTGGCATCGAGCTGATTCTTGGGCGGGGTCGGAAAGGGGCGGCCGAGTTTACGCAAAGCTAAGGCCCCGTAATATCCGTAGGCATCGTTTTCAGCAAGTTTTTGAAAAAGTGAACGAGCTTTTTGAGTCTTTCCCATGGATTCTAAGTTTTCAGCCTGCCAATACTGATACTTACTAAGTCCCCAAAAAGTAGTGTCGGGGCTGTTGATAAGTTGCTCTAAGCTTGATTGAGACTCTTTATATTGGCCGATTCGACGTTGGTTCCAAGCCAAGGACCAGAGAATACGTTCTTTGTCTCGAGAGCCAAGGGACTTTTCAGAAGCGGCTTGGTTCAGATCGGCCACTGCCTTTTTATAATCGCCCTTTTCCTCGGCCATCTTTCCTTTTAACCAATAAACAAGTTGGAGGCTATATAGTCCTTTTAAGTCTTTTTCCAAATTGTCCAGGACATTTAGTGCCGAGTCTTGTCCGCGCTCGGTCCAAAGTGTTCTGATGTACTCAATATTTGCATTGTGGTGGAGTTTTATAAGTTGAGTTGATTTCTTAAAACGACTCTTTAAAAATTGAGACCACTGTCGAGACGCTTTGAGATAAGAGTCCATTCTCGACCAACGTTCTAGTTTGTAAGTCAAGCGAGCCCCTTTAAAGGCATACCAGCGTTTGACATCAGAAAATGAGGAGTCGTTGATAACTAACCTGTAATACTTTAAAGCCTTTTCAAATTCTCGGTTGTCTCGATAATCGCGAGCTACTTTAGTGTATTCGTTTTTTTTGGGATTTGGTTTGAAGCGAGGTGACTTCTTGTAAAGCTTTTTGCGAAGTTCTGATTTCTCTTCAGGGGTTAATTTCATTTTTAGAGCTGGCAGTGCAAGATTCTCGAACTCTTTTTTATCTAAAGAAATATATTTTTTATTATCTTTGAAAATGCGGTAGGCAAATTTATAATTTTGTTTCCTGAGTAGATCTTGAAACCAGGATTCCACAAAAGCTTTGCGTAAATAGGGTTCTGAAATCTCTTTATCAAGTTGCCCCCAGTTCGCTTTGTTCTGGCAGTGGCTGTAATAGCGAATTCTAGCTAATTTATATAAAGAAAAATTAGAATCGACAGAAAGTTTTTTTAGGACCTTACAGTCTTCTTTATTCACACCACCAGAGGTGGCTTTGCGATAGGATTGAATCAACTTGTCAGAAGCCGATGCATCTTGAAAAGGGGAGGTGAATGTGGAGAACAAAAACAGAGCTATTGAAAAAGAGTTGAGATTCATGGTCCCTATTGTTTAGCGAACTTTGACCGAGGTCAAAGTTTAACACGGGACGTGGCAGAATTGATGGGTTTTAGTTTTCTTTTACTCAACACAATTATTGTGCCGAGAATAGCAAGAAAAGCTCCAATATATCCCTGCAAGCTCACGGGGTCTTTGGGGATAAAAGCCCAACTCATGCCGTCGATAATATAAATAAAGAGCAAAGTGAACAATGGGTTCAAAGTGATGATGGGAGTGACCTGAGTGAGGGGCAGATATTGAAGAGCATAAGAAAGTGAGCCATAGGCGACAATAGTATTCAAGCCAAGAAAGACAAGTAAGAGATGGTTCCAAATAGAGAGGCTCCACAAGTCGTTCCATTGGACCCAAGGTAAAAATAAGCAGCTTGATACGAGGTATAAGTAGGTGTTGATTTGAGAACTCTTCCAAAAGGGAAGCTGCGTTTTTTGTACACTAGCAAATAACGTCCAAGCTACCGCGCCAGTTAAAATCCAGATCAAGCCCAGAGTGAAGTCTGAATCACCTGTTTTTAAAAAAGAGAGTCGGTCGAGATAAAAAAGGGAAAATCCGATTGTGCAAATTGCAAAACCTAAGATTTGTGCTGAGGAAAGACTTTCCTTGAAAACCATGACACCCATCAGGGCAAGAAAAAGGGGGCCGAGTTGAATAAAAATTTGAGCATTGGCCGGCGAGGTGTACTCAATGCCCTTCATGAACCCCAAATAGTTGAGGCCCAAAGCCAGTCCCGCGATTAACAGGGGCCCAGGTGGGGATTTTAGGACTAATAATTTTTTTTTGTCATTGTTGAAAAGGAACCAAAAGACCATAGCAAAAAAAGGTACGGCCATCCGGTACCAGACGATTGTAATGGGGTCGGTTAAGAGTAGGGCATATTTTAGAATAATAGCTAAGAAGGACCAACAGGTGGCAGTCAATATGGCCGCACTTAAACCCTTTTGGCGATCACTCCAGGTGGTCAAAAAATTCATTCGCCCAACCTATTCGCTTTTATAAGGCTGGGCAACTTGAACTTGTCTCAAAAGACGGAAGAAGACTCTTTCTACTTATACTCTCGAGTTTGCAATGCACGAATGCGTTTTTCAAGGGGAGGGTGAGTGGAAAACCATTCGGCAAAAGCGCCCTTATTTGAAATCTTCATGGATTGGAAGGCTTCAGAGCTTTGCTCGACCTGGCCGACATATCCCTTGAGTTTTTCAAGAGCGGCAATCATGGGACCGGGGCCGGCTATTTTGGCGGCTCCGGCATCGGCGCGGTATTCCCGGTAACGACTGAACCAAGCCACGATTGGGAAGGCAGCAAAAGCGACAAGTCCATATATAAGATTGAAAATCATGTGGCGCACAAAAAAGTTGTCGCCTATTCCACGTTCACTGTTGCCACGTAGGGCGCCAGCAATCACATTGGTCACAACTATGCTCACTAAATAAGTAAAAGAGTTTACAACCCCTTGCACCAGGGTCATGGTCACCATGTCGCCGTTTGCAATATGAGAAACCTCGTGGGCTAAAACACCATGAATTTCAGATTCATCCATTCTGTTAAGAAGACCTGTTGAAACGGCGACAAGAGAGTTGTTTTTACTTGGGCCGGTGGCAAAGGCGTTGACCTCGGCACTTTCGTAAACACCCACTTCTGGCATTTTTGAAAGCCCCGCTTGCTTAGCTAAAGTGTGAACTTTGTGGACGAGTGGGGCAAACTGACCTCTAGAGTCGACGATCTGAACACCCATGGCCCTTTTGGCCATCCATTTGGAAAGTAAGAGAGAAAGAAAAGAGCCACCAAAACCAATCAGGACAGAAAATAAAACAATTTGTCCTCCATAGTCGGCTGGAACAAGGCCCGCCGCCGAGAGAAGTGCGTAGACAATGCTCAAAGAAATCATAACGAGGATATTGGTTAGGAAAAATAAAAAGACACGTTTCACAGTGGACTCTCCTTTTGACAACTCAATATTGAGGGCGATTCGAAATGTGTCAAGATAATGCCCAAAAGCGAAGTTTTTTTGCAATCTTAAAGCTCACTTGGAGGCCCATGTTCACCAGACCTTCAGGCCTCTGTTGCACCGCATGCTGTGTCTGTTTATCAGTCTTGGGAGAATCTCCAAGTAAGACAATTTCGAGCGGGGACACATGAGGCACATCTTTTATTTCCTAAGTTTTTTAGTTTTTGGCATTCTTGCCACATTCCAGTTCATTGGTTGGGTTGTGCCTGTTTGGTTGTGGTTTTTAACAGGCTCACTTTTTGCTAGAGGTCTACTGGATATTTTTCAGTCCCAGCAGGCGGTAAAAAGGAACTTTCCTATAATTGGTCATTTTCGCTATATTCTTGAGGCCATTCGACCCGAAATTCAACAGTACTTTATTGAATCCAACACCGATGGAGCTCCCATCGATCGAAATGATCGCTCTGTGGTTTATCAGCGCTCTAAAAAAGCCCTTCAGGTGTTGCCCTTTGGAACCCAAGAAAATCTTTACAAAGAAGGAAACGAGTGGGTTTGCCATTCCATGTTTACTTCCAAAGTCGACAAAAAATTTGATCGCGTTTGGGTGGGCAGCCGACAGTGCGAAAAGCCTTATGAAGCCTCTATTTTTAATATTTCCGCCATGAGTTACGGGTCTCTTAGCCGTGTGGCGGTGCAAGCTCTCAACAAGGGCGCCAGCCTTGGAGGTTTTTATCACAACACAGGAGAGGGCGGAATCTCGGACCATCACAGGCAGGGCGGGGATCTTGTTTGGCAGATAGGAACTGGTTACTTTGGTTGTCGCACACTTGAGGGTGATTTTGATCCCCAGTCTTTCCAAGAAAAAGCCAGGCGCGATGAAGTCAAGATGATTGAAGTGAAAATTTCCCAAGGTGCCAAGCCTGGAAAAGGGGGATTGTTGCCTGGCGATAAGGTGAACGAAGAGGTGGCGCGAGTTCGCGGCGTTCGAATTGGTCAGGATGTGGTGTCGCCCTCTTTTCACCATGCTTTTTCCGATGCACCTGGATTGCTCCATTTTTTAAAACAATTGCGCGAGCTTTCGGGTGGAAAACCCGTTGGCTTTAAACTCTGTGTGGGCCGACAAGATGAGTTTTTACAAATCATAAAGAGCATTGAGAAAACAGGGATTCTTCCCGATTTTATTACTGTCGATGGTGCAGAGGGAGGAACCGGTGCGGCTCCCATTGAATTCTCAAATGCTGTGGGGATGCCACTTAAAGATGGTTTGTCCTTTGTTCGAAAAAGTATTGATCAGGCGGGACTCACAGATGAAACAAGAATCATTGCCGCCGGCAAGTTTTTCACGGGATTTCATATGATTCGTGGCTTTGCGCTCGGTGCAGATATTGTGAACTCGGCTCGCGGTATGATGTTGGCTTTAGGTTGTATACAGGCTTTGCGTTGTCACACCAATCACTGTCCTGTTGGCATCACAACCAACCAAGAGGGTTTAATGGGCGGCTTACATGTGCCTTCTAAAGCGCAGCGAGTGGCTAATTATCATGAAGAGACAATAAAAGTTGTGGAGTCCCTATTAAGTGCTATGGGCAAAAGCAGTCCACGAGACCTTGGGCTAGAGGACGTCTGCCAACGCCAAGGTGATGGGACTTTTAAAACTTTCGCCGAAATTTACGCCTAATTGTCATAATAATAAACAGTTCTCTTTTTGATGAAGTGTCGAGATGTTTTTTTTGATTGCAATGGGCTTAGCTCGTATTTCGTGATTCGAGAATTTTAAAAAAGAAAAAAGATATCGAATAAATTCTAGCGCTTCCGAGAAGACAAGAGCAATGAAATGGCTTGGTCTTCTCAGCATGTGTATTTTTTTTCTTTCCGCTTGTGCCAAGTATCAGCCGGGGCTGAGTCAGCTTGGCTCTTCATCTAGTTTTTCTGATGTTGAAATTCCAGATGATTTTCCAGCGCCTGAAGATGAAAATGCCGATGAAGCTGTTGCAAATCCGGATCCCACACTTCCACCACCCGTGGAAGTTTCATTGAAAAATACATTTTACATCGAAGACCAAAGCTTTCAGTTAGCCCACAATAGTGCTTTACGTTGGGATGGATGTAGTCCAGAAAAAGAAAGTCGCGGTGGATACAACTCAGACTCACAATGTGGGCGCGCCTTTTTTCATCGTCTTTTTGCCAATAATCTCAACGAGGTGTTTTTTATTTGTATTACGGACGCAGCTCGCGTGGCTGGCTACCCTCAGCCGTCGAGAATATTCATCAACCATCTCGGGTCTTACAACGATCGCACGGCTCGCAATTCCACACGATTAAGTCACCACGCCTACGCAAGAGCACTCGATATAGCGAATTTTAATTTAGTGGATAGCAATGGTCAGAACCATCGGATTTCCACTCACCTCAGTCAGTACAAAGGGCGTCAGGCCGCGTTTTATGACGAGTTTCGCGACTGCTGGCAGGAGTCCCTTCCCAGCTCGTGTGTTGCAGGAGAAACAGAATACCAAGGGTCTATTGGTCATAACTCCTCACGTTTGGGTGGAAACTCTTTACACAATGATCATATTCATTTGTCGTACCCACTTTGCGCAGGTGCTTCATGAAGTTTCTAAAACTCATTCTTTTGATTTTTATTTATCCGGATAGTTCTCGAGCCCATGAAGAAGGCTATGAGCTTAAAGCAAGGCACGATTACAGAGTTGTCTACCAAACTCTTTTAGAGAGGGCCGAGGTCAAAGTCCTCGTCCATGAGGGTGGGCATGTTGTCGGGCAGCCTTTTCAAGTGGAACTTCGAGTGCAGTGTCCTGGGCAGTCAGCTGATATTGTTTCGCTCCCCGTAAAGGATTCCTTCTCCGTTTGCGACGTGGACCCGTCTTCTGTCAAAATGAACAAACAAAAAACTGCACTGGCGATGAAGGTCAAGCAGGCGGATTTGAAAACCTATTACGATCAAATTTCCGATGGTCAAAAAGAGCCAGAGCTCAAATGTTCAGAAAAAACTATTATCAAGAAATTTTCCTTACGCAATCTTTGTACGACTCCATAGAGGCCGTTTTTAGTTTTTGACGGCCAGTTTGCGTTTTCTCTTACTGGCAGCTTTCTTGTAATCAAAATTCAGCTTATTCTCTTTAAGACTAATTTTAACTTGGCCACCGTTCTTAAGCTGTCCAAATAAAATTTCTTCGGAGAGAATTTTTTTGATTTCATCATTAATCACTCTAGCCAGTGGGCGAGCTCCATATACTGGATCAAAACCTTTTTCCATGAGCCAGTTGCGCGCATCATCAGACAAGTCCATTTCGACTTTCTTGGTTTTGAGTTGCTCAGCTAGTTCCAGTAAAAATTTATCTAGAACACGCTCACAAATCAGATTGTTGAGAGGGGAAAAGTGCACCACTTGATCCAGACGGTTAAGGAATTCTGGAGAGAAATGACGCTTGATTGCTTCATCTGAAATCAAGCCTGGATCTCCAGGGTTAATGCCAATCGAGCCCTTGGCTGCATCGCGAGCACCACAATTGGTTGTCATAATAATTGTGGCGTGGGTGAAATCGGCTTTTTTGCCGTGTGGGTCGGTCAGACTCCCATGGTCAAAGACTTGTAGCAAAATGTTGAGAAGGTCGGGGTGGGCCTTCTCGATTTCATCAAGCAGCAGCACGCAGTAGGGAGACTTGGTGATAGCCTCTGTCAAAAGACCTCCCTCTTCAAAGCCTACATAGCCGGGAGGAGCACCGATGAGTCGGGCCACAGTATGTTTTTCCATATATTCACTCATATCAAAACGAATGAATTTGTTGCCGAGGTGATCCGAGAGTTGTTTGGCCACCTCTGTTTTACCCACGCCTGTGGGGCCGGCAAATAAAAAGGAGCCCACCGGCTTTCGGTCACGTCCCAGTCCCACTCGATTCATTTTAATAGCCGAGACAAGGGCTGCGATCGCAGGATCTTGACCAAAGATTAAAGATTTTAGGCGCAATTCTAGATTTTTAAGCTTGTCGATATCAGTGGAAGAGACTGTGTGAGAGGGGACTTGTCCCATTTGGGCCACAACGTTTTCCACATGTTCAGCAAGGACTTCAATTTGGTCGTCACTGGTTCGTTTCAGATTAATACGCGCCCCAACTTCATCGATAATATCGATGGCCTTGTCGGGAAGATGTTTATCAAAAATATATTTTTCAGAAAGCTCAACAGCTAACTTTAAAACTTGTGGGGTGTAAATCACATTATGAAACTTTTCATAATTGTCTTTAAGTCCAAGAAGAATTTGATAAGTTTCATCGGCACTAGGTTCAGCTATATCGATTTTCTGAAATCTACGGGCAAAGGCACGATCTTTTTCAAGGTGCTGACGATACTCTTTATAAGTTGTCGAGCCAATGCAGCTCAATTCACCACTGGCGAGCACGGGTTTGAGTAGGTTTGAAGCGTCCAAGCTTCCACCGCCCGTAGCGCCAGCTCCCATAAGAGTATGAATTTCATCAATAAACAAGATGGCATGTTTTTCGTTATTCAGATCGTTCAGCACTTTTTTAAGGCGCTGCTCAAAATCGCCGCGATATTTAGAGCCAGCAATGAGGGAACCAAGGTCTAATGAGTATATCACCGCATCTAGTAAGACTTTAGGAACCTCTTTGTTAACAATCTTCAATGCTAGACCGTCTGCAAGGGCTGTTTTTCCAACACCAGGTTCGCCAACCAAGAGGGGATTGTTTTTGGTTCGCCGGCTTAGTACTTGAATCATGCGTTCCAGAACATCTTCGCGACCCACGATGGGATCGATTTTGCCTTTGCGTGCCTTTTCATTCAAGTTGGTGGTGAATTGGTGCAAACTTGTTTTCTTTTGTGGCTCTTCATTTTGAGTCGTTACGGGCATATTTGTTTTATTGAGGTCGTTGAGGCGTCCGTGGGCGATGGCATTGACGATATCAAAGGTATCCACTCCCGTTTTTAAGAAAAAGTAACGGGCATGGGAGCTTTTCTCTTCTAGTATTGAAATCAGAATGTGTTCGGGGAAAACTTGATTTTTACCTGAGTTTTGAACTTGTATGACGGCTCGTTGCAAAACGCGGTGAACAGCAATGGTGAACTCAGGTTTAGTTTGTTCGGGGTTGTTCATGGGGGGAGCGTGTTGATCGATAAAATGAATGAGGTCTTTGCGAATTGTGTTTGGGTCCACACCGAGTTCTTTACACAGTTGCAAAATAGGGGGGGAAGCCAGCAAAGAGTGCATCAAATGTTCAAGACTGACGTACTCTTGCCCTTTTTTTTGTGCAAGACTGATTGACTGATTGAGAGCAACTTCAACTTCTTGATTGAGCATCTTAATCCTTTTCCATGATACATTTCAGTGGATACTTGTTTTGTTTTGCTAAATTGCTAGTTAAAAAAACTTTTGTTTCGGCCACCTCAAAACTGTAAATACCTGCGATACCCTGACCCATTTGGTGGACATCGAGCATGATTTTTTTAGCCTCGTCAGGACTCTTATTAAAAAACTTTTGCAAGACATGGGTGACAAAGTCCATAGGGGTAAAATCATCGTTGATTAAAAGCACCTTGTAAAAAGAGGGCTCTTTGACCTCGGGTTTCTCTAAAAGGCCCGAGTCTATACCTTCGTCCAGGTCTTTGTCTTGATTTGAATCACTCATATAGACTCCTTGTTCCTTTATACCACAACTCTCAAATTCAAAATTCATTGTAGGACAAAAGCCCAATCTCATTTTTATATACTCAAGGTCAAGGTACGGGGTTTGGAGAAGTCGATAACTTTAGACTTGAGCTTAATCAAAATGCGTCGATATAATAGTGAGGTGTTAAAAACTAAACCATAAGGGGTGAACGTGTTATCAAATAATAAAGGTTTCTCATTAATCGAGCTAATGGTGGTTGTCGCCATTATTGCAATTCTTTCAACAATCGCTATTCCAAGCTATCAAAGTTTTCAGGCAAAAGCGCGTCAAAAAGAAGGTTTATCCTTATTGAGCAGTTACTACACCTCAGCTCACGCGTCCCGTGCAGAACTGGGTGGTTTTCCTGGAAATTTTGTTTTAACAGGTTTTTCTCCCTCTGGAGAACTGGGTTACCAGCTCAACGCTGCAGATACTGGGATTGTACCGACCTATGCTGGATTTTCTAACGATGCGGCTTGTATCGACACTTTGGATGCCACTCTGTGCAACTGCGGTGGTATGTGTGCTCAGTTTAAACAATGGAGACAACCTGTGGGTCGCCAAGGAGTCGTTGGGGGCATGATTGGTTGGATCGCTCCAATGGCTGGGGTGGCGACAGCCCAAACCTTCACCATCTTCACAGCGGGTGTGATCGAGACTCGCTCTGCAAGTCAGGATGAGTGGTCTATGAATGAATTGAAGCAATTGACTCAAATTACAGACGGTTCTAAATAAGTTTAAAATTGGACCTAATAATTTAAAAAAGCTCCTTGGACTCAATTCCAAGGAGTTTTTTTTTGAGCTCCCGATGCTTGGACACATGAATTCATGTCTGGATAACAAAGCAATATCTTTGCAAATTTATAGTCACTGAACGCGACCTCAACAGGAGAGTGGATCTAGGTTGTTAGAGCTTTTGACTGGCCTCACGAAAGCCGATTTCTAGCATCCTAAGAGCTTCTGACTCTTTTTTTATAAAGAGCTGAGTCATTTTTTTTATATCATCGGAAGCCTTTTTACCCTTTAAATAAAGAAGAAGTTCAAACTTTAACTTGAAACAAGCCTGATCATTGATGTCACAGATATCGGGAACCTTGACGAGAACTTTCTCAAGCTCTGCTGGCTCTCGCATGGAGCGCAGATAAAGATATCGACTAAAAAGCTCTTGGGCTAAATAAGCCTTCTCCTGGCTTGGCTTTAATTTCTTTTCTGATTCATTTCCTAACAAATACATAAATTGTCTGGTTTTCAGTTGATTTTCATTTACAGAATTTGCGATCATTTTCTGGTCGTCATCGGGATAAAAGCGGACTTTTGCGAGGGAGACTTTACCTGCCACCATGGGGTGGACTTTCATGGTGTAGGCTAAAGCTTTTTCGTAGAAGGACTTGGGAAGTTGCTCAGCAAACTCTTGCCAAAGCAATTTATCAGGTCCCACCGGCTTGATCCCATTGTCCTGTTGGAGATTCTCTTCTAGAGGGGAGTGCAAAAAATATTTCTTAGCCAACTCTTCGAAATCAAGAGAATTGTTGTAAAAATAGGCTCGACCACTCTGGTAAGCCAGGGAGGGCTGATAGAGGCTGTGTGAAAGTTGTGAGCTATTGGCAAGCTCTGTGACGGCTGGATCCGACCAAATCTGATGATAAAGAATTTCTTGGGCACTTTCTTTCTGAATAGAATTATAAATTTCAGTCATTCCCTTGGTCTTTCTTTCAAGGGATTCCAAATCCGTCGACAAAGCTTGGTGGCTGGCGAGGATAACTGTTGCATTGCCGCCAGCACTCCAGAGGGTCACATGCTCAAAAGAAGACTTAAAGTTGGCGAGGATACTGAGCAGGGATTCCTCTGTCATAGCAAAAAGAGGAAACCATTGTGAGTAGATTCCATGGGGGCGCAGTTTCTGGGCAGCTTGGTTCAGGAACTCAGGTGTGTATATTTTTTCAACTCCAGTGACCCAGGTGTTGCTAGGTTCGGAAAAAATAAGATCGTAGGTTTGCTCTTCGGTTCGAAGCACTTTGTAAGCATCGTCGTTGATGATTTCCACTTGGTCCAACTTTTCATCTAAACCAAAGTTCCATTTGCTAAAATAAGGAAGTGAGTCGATGACTCCAGAGGCAATTTCAGCCACTTTTACTTTCTTTGTCCCCTGGAAGCTGGTGGCAATACCGGCACTCATTCCAGTTCCCAATCCAACGATAAAAATATCCTCGTTCTTTTCAGCAAGGGTTAAGGGGATCAGTGCTGTCAGAGTCCGAGTGAACTTATCCCCAGAGGTGCTAGCATCGGGCTTCCCGTTAACAAAAAGAGATCGATCCCCTTTGGGGTCCTCTGTCACGACCGTGTAGGTGTTGACTCCAAAGTTAGAGTAGATAATTTTTTCTCCTTCGGGATGGCCGGGTTTGGTGCGCTGAATGAACTTTTGCAAACTCTCTTTATTGAAGGGTGTAGGTGAGGAAAAGAATCGACTTGGAACAAAATTATAATCTTCCCACCCCGGCATAATCACCATAAAGACAGCGACGGCCAAAATAGGACCAAAGCGAAAGACAAAAGAGTTCTTTACGACTTTTAGATCGAGAACCAGCAGAAAACTTAGAGTAGAAAGAAGTATCAACACTGCAAAAATCTGATCGCCGCTCAAGAATAAAAACATAAGATAGCCGAGAAGAATAGCTCCAAAAGTGGCGCCAATAGAATTGTAGCTATACATTTTCCCAGCAGTTTGATTGAGGAATTGGCCTCGGCTCTTGAGCTGTTGGAAGAGAAGGGGCAGGGTCATGCCCAAAAGCGTGACAGGGACAGCGAGGAATAGAAAGAAACAGGTAAATACGACAATCCAATAGGGGGTAAAATTTAAATCAGAGCTTGAGAACATGGCTCGAACCCGCATAAAAAAATCGGGCCATTTTGGAATAATCAGATAAAGAATCAACAAAGAAACTATGAGTAGCCCCTGTGTCGCAATAAGCGCTTTCAGGCACTTTTCTTCCGAAATTTTTGAAGCCAAAATACTGCCAAAAGCTATTGAGACAATGAAAGAGGCGACGATGACAGTGTAAGTATATTCTGAGCTTCCGATCGAAATCCCGGCCATACGTATCATCAAGCTCTCTAGACCGAAGCTTAAGAGCCCAGACAAGAAAGCTATTGTAAGCAGACGATATTGGGGTTGATAGGAGCTGGAACGAACCACTTCTTCCTGAGGAGGTTCATATCCACTGAAGGACAGGCGGGTGAGCTTGCAATACACGATTAAAAAAATACAGATCAGGCAGTTGATTATCCCGGTCAAATTCAGAGTTTGTTCTAAACCAAAGGACTCAAGGAAATAAAAACCCGCAAGAAGAGTTCCGACGACAGCCCCGAAGGTGTTGAGCCCGTAGACATAGGCGTGAATTTTATGACTCTCCTCGAGCTTCTCGCTCAGCCCTTGAGTCAATAAAGGAATTGTCCCTCCCATAAGAAAGGTGGGCAAGCCCATCAGTAACAGAGCAAAGCCAGCACTGCTGAGGATGTGTAGAGTCGAACCGGTGGGGTAGTTGGGCCAAATTTCATAAAGAAAGTTGAAAAGAGTTGGGGAGGCAATGGCGTACACGCCAATGATGGCCTCTACGTATCCGTAAGTTAATATTCGGTTGTGACCGAGTCGATGACCAAAGCGTCCAAAAAGATGGTAGCCAAAGGCGAGGAAGAGAAAAAAAACACTTAACGTGAGAGATGTAGAGAGTGCATGACTACCAAGATAGATGGAAAGATATTTATGCCAGGTGACCTGATACATCAGCCCCGTTAAACCTGACAAAAAAACCATCACTAATACCAATGCTGCCATTTTTGTTCCCCGATACTGTTGATTTCCAATTTCAGGCAAAATGCTAACGACAAATGCACAAAGATGGAAGAACTAAGTCCGAACGTCATTAACTCAATGTGGCAGGCAAAGCAGATTCTGCTTTGGCCTTATAGGGTTTTGTAATTTGCAAAAACAGAGCTGTGTGCCTGATTTTAGAATTCAATCATTATTTTTTTGCCTACGAAGAGTCTTTACTCTAACCTTACGGTGTGAAATCTGGCTCGTATAAAGTTTTAATTACCACCTTAATTATCTTTGTCTTACTGCAAAGTTTGCTTTCGTTAGACCTCAGAACGCTTGAGCAAAAAAAGATTTTTATCCCCCCCCCGAAAGACATGAAGCTTTTTACGTTCGGATTCAATGATCTTTTTTCTAGCCTGCTTTGGGTTCGTCTCCTGCAAGATATCCATATTTGTGACCAAGAACGTGAGCAGGGCACCTTAGCCCCGTTGAAAAATGGCGACGATCCTCTCTCAGAAATTCTGGAGCGTCAAATGCCAGCTCCACGTTGTGAGATGGGTTGGGTATTCCAAATGCTAGATACGATCACAGATTTAGCGCCAAATTTTTATACGGCTTATGCAGACGGAGCAACCATGCTAAGCGTTCTTGTGGATGACAGGATCGGTGCTAGTATTCTATTTGAAAAGGCTGCGACAGCTTTTCCAGAAGACTGGCAAATTCTTTACCGTGCGGCTTATCATGAGCTTTTCGAAATGCAAAATCCTGAGCAAGCAGCTGATCTTTTAAGGAGAGCTGGTGAGTTTGGGGCTCCCCCCTGGGTCTACGCCCTCTCGGCTAAACTTTATACCCGTCTTGGCCGAGCAGAGTTTGCCAAAACGGTATTAGAAGCTGTCTTGGTTAGAAAACCAGAGGCGGCCACAGTAGAGCGGGTGCGCATTCAGCTGGAGGCTATCAATAAAGCCCTTCAAGAAACAAAGTAATCACTCTAGTTTAAGTCAGAAAATCTAAGAAATCGAATTCCAGGGAAACTCTGATTGGGGCTTTAGTGTTGCGTCGCAGAATATTCGGACCTTGCCCCAATCATTCTCCTTCCATTACACCTTGACGCCTGAGTTTGAGGCCACATGTTTCTTAAAACAGGACATATCTGCGATGAATCAAGATTACTATAAAGTACTAGGTGTCGAGCGCTCTGCAACCCCAGACGAGATCAAAAAAGCTTATCGTAAGTTGGCCATGAAGTTCCACCCAGATAAAAATCCGGGGAACAAGGAGGCTGAAGATCGCTTTAAAGAAGCGGCGGAAGCCTACGGAGTTCTTGGAGATTCTGAAAAAAAGGCCAAGTACGACCAGTTTGGTCATGCTGCTTTTCAGGGCGGCGGTGGTTTTGGCGGCGGCCAAGGTTTTGACAATGTGGAAGACATATTCTCTAGCTTTGGGGATATTTTTAGCGATTTTTTTGGAATGGGTGGCATGGGTGGCGGACGTTCGCGCCGTCGACCCAATGGTGCCAGGCGAGGAGCCGATCTTCGCTATATGCTAGAGGTCGAGCTCAGTGAAGTGATTTCAGGTACAGATAAAAATTTGGAGTTCGAAACTGAAGAAGGTTGTAACCGCTGCTCTGGCAAGGGGAGTGAGCCTGGATCGGAGGCCTCTGCCTGTCCCACCTGTGGGGGAGCTGGTCAAGTTGTGAACAGCCAAGGTTTTTTCTCGGTGGCAACCACTTGTCCCAGTTGTCGTGGTGCTGGGCAAATTATTAAAAATCCTTGTCGCGAGTGTTCAGGTCGCGGGCGCAAGTCTGTGACGAAAAAGATCACAGTGACAATACCTAAAGGTGTGGATAATGGGACGCGCTTACGCGTGGCCGGTGAAGGCGAAGGTGGTCTTCGCAATGGTCCACCGGGGGACTTGTTTGTGGAAATCCGTGTGCGTGGTCACAATAAATTCGACCGACAGGGACGAGATTTGCTCGGCAATCTGAAAATATCCTACACTCAAATGTTGCTGGGAACAGAGGTTGAAGTGGAAACCTTCGATGGCAAAAAATCTGTGAGAATACCAGAGGGGAGTCAGCCCGGCCGAATTCTGCGTTTACAGGGCTTGGGAGTTCCCGACTTGCGTGGTGGGACCCGTGGAGACATTTGTCTCAGGCTTGATGTGGAGTTCCCAAAAAAATTGAAACGCCAAGAGGAGAAGCTCCTGCGTGAACTCGCTGAGTTGCGAGGTGAGAAAGTCACTGAAAAGAAAGGACTTTTTAACTAAGCCCCCAAGACCTTGACAGAGGCTCAATGGGCCTCAAATTGAACGAGTAAGAATATAAATATCCCTTGAACAGAGGCTCATAAGGAGAAAGTGAAGATGGGAAAAGTAATAGGTATTGATTTAGGAACTACAAACTCTTGTGTGGCCGTGATGGAGGGTGGTGAAGCTAAGGTTATTGTCAACGAAGAGGGAAATCGCACCACGCCATCCATTATTGCATTCAAAGATGGTGAAAAACTTGTGGGTCAGGTGGCAAAACGACAGGCCGTGACGAACCCAGAAAACACCATCTACTCTGCCAAAAGATTCATCGGTCGTCGTTTCGACGAAGCCCAAGAAGAGATCAAACGTGTTCCTTACAAAGTTGTCAAGAAAGGCAATAACGATTGCGGATTTAGTGTCAAAGACGGAGGCGTTGAAAAAGTTGTCTCCCCCGAAGAAATGGGTGCCGCAGTTTTAGCAAAACTTAAAAAAGTTGCAGAAGACTATTTAGGTCACGAAGTGACGGATGCTGTTGTTACGGTTCCTGCCTATTTCAACGATGCTCAGCGCCAGGCGACGAAAGATGCCGGTAAAATTGCGGGTCTTAATGTTCAACGAATTATCAACGAGCCCACTGCGGCCGCTCTTGCCTATGGTTCAGATAAAAAGAAAGACGAAAAAATCGCAGTTTACGATCTAGGTGGTGGTACCTTTGATATCTCTGTCTTGGAAGTGGGCGACAATGTTGTCGAGGTGAAAGCGACGAATGGTGACACTCACTTGGGTGGAGATAATTTTGACGAACTTATTTTAGACTGGCTCGTGAGTGAGTTTAAAAAAGACCAAGGTATTGATCTTCATAATGATAAAATGGCATTGCAGCGCCTTAAAGAGGCGGCCGAAAAAGCGAAGATCGAGTTGAGTTCGACTCAAGAAACAGAAATCAATCTTCCTTTCATCACGGCTGATCAAAGTGGTCCTAAACATATGAATGTGAAGCTGACTCGTTCTAAGTTCGAGCAACTGACCGAATCCCTTGTTAAGCGCTCCCTTGAGCCCTGTAAGAAAGCTTTGGCCGATGCTGGCTGGTCCATTAAAGATATCGATGAAGTGATTTTGGTGGGCGGATCAACTCGTATCCCTGCTATTCAAAAAGCAGTGAGTGATTTTTTTGGTCGCGCACCGAATAAGTCTGTGAACCCTGATGAAGTGGTCGCACTTGGTGCTGCTATTCAGGGTGGCGTTCTCTCTGGGGATGTCAAAGATGTTCTTCTCTTGGATGTCACACCTCTTTCTCTCGGATTGGAAACCTTAGGTGGAGTGATGACTCGACTTATTGAGCGCAACACGACAATCCCAGTTAAGAAGGCCCAGGTTTTCTCAACTGCCGGTGACAATCAAAGCAGCGTTCAAGTTCATGTTCTTCAGGGCGAGCGCGAAATGGCAAGTGACAACAAGTCTCTTGGTACATTTGAATTGGTCGGTTTGCCGCCAGCGCCTCGTGGTGTGCCGCAAATCGAAGTCACTTTTGATATCGATGCCAATGGTATCTTGAATGTCTCAGCTAAGGATCTTGGCACGGGCAAAGAGCAGGCCATCCAGATCAAAGCGAAGTCGGGCTTGAGTGATGACGAAATCAATCGCATGGTTCAAGAAGCAGAGGCCAATGCCGATGTGGATAAGGCTAAAAAAGAGAAAGTCATGCTCCGCAACGACTTAGATAATCTTTGTTATCAAACAGAAAAAATGATTAGCGATAACAAAGACAAGTTCAAGGACGAGTCTGTAAAGACCGCTGAAGAAGCTTTGGACGAGGCCAAAAAAGTCTCTGTCAAAGGGTCTGAGGCTGATATTGATGAAATCAAAGGGACTTTTGAGAGATTGCAGAACGCCGCTCAGGCTTTGAGTTCCGAGCTCTATAGTCAGCAGACCCAGTCCGGATCAGGTGCGGCTCCAGGTGCTGATGAGACGGCCTCTCCAGCAGAGGATCAAAAAGACGGTGGCGACGACACCATTGATGTGGATTTCAAAGACGTTAATTAACCTACAAATTGCAAAACTCTAAAATGAGTCCTGCATTAAGAAAACCGAAGCCCAGAGCTTCGGTTTTTTTATGTCTCGGTATTTTGGAGAAAAGATTTAAAAGTTGTAGGATGCGCCGAGGCTTAAATAGTCGAATGCGCCGTCAATGTCGATCCCGTATTCAACCAAAAATCTAAAATCTTTGAGTTCGCGAAAATCCCACTCGCTCGGCTTCCACTCTGTACCCAGGACAAACTGCATGGTCGAGAAGCTATCGTTCGTATTGCTTTGCAATCCGATTTGAAGACCCGCATAAGGGGAAATCCCACCAATACTTGTGTCAAACAGCTTGCTAATAAAAGGAGTGACATTGAATCCATAGGTTGAGTATCCGGCGACATCAGCAAAGGTCAGTCCAGAGCGCAATCCAATGGCAGGTTGATCAAAAGTGTCTGGGAATGGAACCCATTTCCAAAAAGCGGCAAGATAGTAATCAATAGAACCCACTCCGGCCTCAAACTGCATTTCGGATTCTTCGCTTAATCCAGTGGCAAAACGTCCGTTGAGATTCATACCATTGGGGTCGTCAAAAAGCACTTGGGCCTCTCCGAGGACTCGGTATTCACCTTTGGCTTTAATTTCACCGGTATCCATAAGACTAAAATAAGCCAAGCTCTGACAGCTGAACCCAAGAACAAGGGCCAGTAGGGGGAATTGAAATTTCATCTTATTCTCCTTTTTAAAACACCCATAGGGTATCTGGACAATGGTCACGGTGCAAGCTTAGGACGGAGAAGCTTTCTGGAATTGACGAGTCGCGCGCTAAAAGCGGGCGCCATCAAAAGGACCAGACTTATCCCTTTCATTTTATTTCAAGAACAACTTATGAAAAAATACAATTGTGGATCTCTTTTAATCCCTGACAACCCTGAATGATGAGTGGATCGCCGATGATAAGACTTATTTTAATACTGATTTTTATACTTTTCAATCATTCCGTTGTTTGGGCAGATGACAATAGTTGCGTCTGTGAAAAAACAGAGTGTGGACCCTGTCAAAAGGCGGTCACCGTCGGAACCAATGTTAAATTCTGTGATTGGGGCGATATCAACGTCTGTCGCGAGATCGTTTGTGAAAATGTGAGTTTTTACTTCAGTTGTCTTTCGAAACTCGAAGAAAAAGAAAAAAACACGGATACAGGGGCTACAAAGAATCAGCTCACTCTGGATTACGAAGAGGATCGCAAGAGTCAGGAAAAAACAGTCCCTATGCCCAAACAACGCAAAATCGCATCTGTAAAAAAGCTTATCAAAAAAAGAGTCCAAAGCTTAAAAGCACTTGGACGAAAAGAAGTGGGTAATACATCGCGAGTGATGGGTGAAGGAATATTTTCCAACGTTCTTATTGGAAGAATAGAAAAAAGCACAGCAGGACTGAAGGTTTTTCATCGAGGACAAACTCGATCTCTAAAAAATAATGAAAAACTTTATGTCGGGGATGAAGTGAGCAACAGCTCTGGCAGTGTGCAGAGGTTTACATTGAATGTGGAAAACGGGCAGGTTCATCTAGAGCTCCACGATAAGACTAAAATTACGATCGAGGATCCTCACTCTATCTTAGGTCACTTTCAACCTTTTGCTTATTTGGTTCATGGTGGTTTGGATTTTAAGCTCGACCTAAAAAAAGGTTCGTTCGATTTGCTTGCAGGTCAAGTCTTGGTTCGTGCCCAAGAGGGACATCAGCAAGTCTCCTACCAAATGGAAGAGCGTGGCCTCACGGTTCGAGTGGAGAGTCTTAAAGGTGGCTTGCAAGTGATCCGGGCTCGAGATTTGTCGGGGCAGTCTATTACTGTTGAAGCCGGACAGTTTGTTTCGTGGATTAGCGAAACACCAAACTATCTTTTCGATCGTGATGAAAAAATGGCCTTAATTGGTGAAGGATTTATCACTCCCGTTTTTGTCATGACTCCCCAGAGAAAAAAGGAGTTGGGTGTTTTGCCTGTTCAGGAGGCTCCTTTGTTTGCTGACTGGACACAAAGACAAACTCGAGAATTGACCGGAGTCGAGCGTGGATTGGCTTCTTTGGGTGGAGAGCTTTGTCAGTCACCAAGTGCAGCCTATTCCCAATGCGCTTGGACTTGTGAAGGTAACCCCAATGGGGCCACTCAGTGTCAGGCGGAGAAAGCAAATATTCATTGCGTGCGCAGGCAGTGCAATGCCGCTGGTCAGTGGGGTTCACCCACACCATTTGCTAGCTCCTATCGAGATTTATGCCCTGCCCAAGGGGTCCGAGTCGGGGATTGCGGGCCCTAAAAGCCTTGATTTTAGTCAATCCCTTGGAGTTGCCGGTTCTCCTCTCGATTTTACAATTTTTCATTGATCCCTGACGTATTTATTGTCATAACTCTAGCTTCTATGGCGGTCGTAGCTCAGTTGGTAGAGCCCAGGATTGTGATTCCTGTTGTCGCGGGTTCAAGCCCCGTCGATCGCCCCATTAAGTACCTGCTTCTTTTTGCAGAAGCACAGCATCAACGAGTTCTACTCGCCCTGTTTTAAAATAATTTAGTATTTCCGCACGCTCTTCTTCAGAGTTTTTCTCAACGTCTTGATCTCTGGGAGTTTTGAGCGGTTCATCTGATTCATAAATTTTACCCAGAGAGTGAAACATCTTGTTACGTTGTATTCGGAGGTAACACGGCCTTCTTTTGCTTCCTTGATAAGGGCATATAATCCAACCTACTTCGATTCAGATCCAATAAAACCCAATGTTTTGTGGCATAGCTTTTGAAATACTTTGTTTAGGGAGGGCTGATAAAGGAGGATTTTATGCTACTGTTGGGTCTAATTTGTGGGTTAATGGCTTTGCCATGGTTAATGATTGCAGGCACACCACTCTTCATTTTTTTTGTTTATTTATTCGCAGGTTCCGTCGCTGCGTTTTACTTTTTTTGCGGATTGCTAGAGCGCACTATTGGCTGTCGCCAGATTCTCAAGAAAAATATCTTTTCCAGGGTATCTGTTCCGGCCTTGATTCCAAGCTCATCTTTTTTATACTTAGATTTGGTCGATCGTGAAGGGCTCAGTAACTTCGAAGGGCAAAGCACTGCGGATCGCCAGTTTCTTCATGTTCTCGATATGTAGGGATATAGCCCCTTGTTTTTTTGTGTCGTCGAGGGCGGAGTGACAGAGGTCTTCGATCTTATGAGCCTCATTTTGTAGTTCTGGATAACCATAGGTTCCGAAGGCCCCTTTGATTTTGTGGCAGTAACTTTTTAAATCGGACCACTCCGCTTTTTCTGTCATCTTAATACAGTCAGTAATTTTTACTAACATTGTATTCGCAAAAAGTTCTAGTTGATCTTGCACTCGAGGATTCTCTGCAAGTAATGAGAAAAGAGGAGGTAGATTCTCATCGAGGCATCCGTTCTCGATATGTTGGGGAAAAGTATCTCGATATTTGGCAATCGTATTAATTAAGCAATCAAAGTCTATAGGTTTGGTTAGGAAATCATTAAAACCACTACTAAAGCAGGCTTCTTTTTCTGTTTTTGTCGAATGAGCAGTCAGTGCTAAGACAGGTAGGCGAGGTGATCTGGTATGAATAATTTGGACCAACTGATGACCTGACATACGTGGTAGTTGGATATCGAGAACCACCACGTCATATTGTTTCTTATCTAAGCGACGAAGAGCTTGCTTGGCCGTACTAGCCACATCCACATTCGCCCCGGCCTCAACGAGGTTGATACGAATCAACTCACTAATATCCTCAGAGTCTTCCACAACAAGAACATTCATAGAAACAAGGGGCGCTGCCACAGGAAGACGAGCGACCTGAGGATGGTTATTAGTTTGGTTATTTGGAAGCAATTGTGGTGGCTTCCAACTCATATTGCTTTGGCTGCTTCCACCGAAATCAATATAGGCTCTAAAAGTGGACCCTTTTTCTGGTTCAGTTTTCACTAAAATCAAATCACCACCCAATAGATGGGCAAGCTCTTTTGATAAAGAAAGACCTAAGCCGGTCCCGCTTGTTTTGCGTTGATGGAAGGGGGCCGCTTGGGCAAAGGGCTTAAAAATGTTACCAATATATTTTTTTTCTATACCTATCCCAGAATCTTCTACTTCAATAACTAATTTATTTTTAAAATCATCAATGCTTGGGTCTGAAAGTCTAAAAGTTAACTGAATCTCACCTTTCTTTGTAAACTTAAAGGCATTGCTTAATAGGTTAATTAAGATCTGCTGAAAACGTAAAGGGTCAGTTAATATTCGGAGGGGAAGGGGCGTCTGGAAATGAACCTTAAGTTCAATATGGGGTGATTTATTTTGAAAGAGGTTGACAATTTTTTGGACTAAGCCTTCAAAAGACATCCACGCCTTTTTAATTTCCAGCTGACCAGCTTCGATTTTCGAGAAATCCAGGACCTCGCCCACCAACGCCGATAAATGCTGTGAGTTTGTTCTGATAGTCTGCATATATTGTTTGGTTCTTGGGCTCAATGAGTCGTCTTTTTCAATAAGTTCTATATAGCCAATAATTGAAGACAGGGGAGTGCGGATTTCATGACTCATATGAGACAAGAAAGAGCTTTTACGTTCACTAGCAACCTCGGCATATGCTTTTGCCAGAATAAGCTTTTCTTCAAATAATTTTTTATCTGTAATTTCTGTTTGAATACATATAAAACCATCGATATTGTCTTGCTTAACAGGGGTTATAGTGGTGTCGACCCAAAAAAAAGTTCCGTTCTTGCGTTTGTTTTTGATCTGACCATGCCAAACTCTGTTTGATAGGATCGTGTCCCACAAGTTTTTAAAAAATTCAGGGGGATGTTCTTCCGATTTAAATATTGCAAACGATTTCCCAACAATTTCTTCAAGTGAGTAGCCAGTATTTTTGAGGAAGCGTTTGTTTGCTTCGATAATTCGACCCTTTTTGTTGGTCAAACAAAGCATGGAGTGGGTGTCCATACCCTTTTTGTAAGCATTGAGAGTGTCGATTGTATGTTTAAGTTGTTTGGCGTGTTTGGCCTCAAGGTTTCTGTAGTGACGTTTGTATAGGCTAAAGCTAATTAGACCTGCCACAATAAACAATAAAGAAATAACAAGCATCCTTCGTGCTAGAGAGAGAAAAGTATTTTGAATATCGTGAACTTTAATCTTCCCAACTAAAATGACATCAAGAGGCTCAATATATTGGTAGGCTGCTAAAACTGGGGCATTTTTACGATCCCTAGTCGATTTAAAGCCGTTTCTCTCTGTTAAGGCCAGTTTAGCCAGAGAACCTAAATCAGGGCTGTCAAACGCGTAGACTTTCTGGCTTAGGCCAGGGTGAGGTCCCCAAGAATTGACATGAACTCCTTTAGGGGAAGTGTATATCCACTCGAAAAGAATCTCCGGGTCGACCTGGGTGAGGTATTGGTTGTTACCCATCAATTTTTTATAGGCTCTGTCTCGGTCTAATTGTCCTGAGTCGATTTGTTCTATAAGGCGAACGTTAAGTTTTAGAAGTGAGACTAAACTCTTTTGTTTTTCTTTATAGACAGAGAGGTAGTTCTCATAAAGGCTAGCAAATAAAATTCCTGTAGCAACCAAAAACGATATGATGAGAGGAAAGGTATAGTTTTGCGAGCGTTTAAAATGGGTTACCGACAAATCAATTAATTCGAAGTGGTGTAGCCACCTGCGATCTCCTGATAGTTAGTTTTTTTTTTGTTTGGAAAGAAGTCTTCTCTATGGAAATCAAATTTTTTCATAAGACGGTAAATTTCTACTCTGTGTTTGCCAGACATTTTGGCAGCTAAAGTAATATTCCCATGCGACTCCTCTAGAAGATGGCGAGTGTAGTTTTTTTCAAATTCACTTTTAGCAATTTCATGTGTCAGAGGGATATCTTGTGCCGATTTTTCTGCATCTGGGGTGGCAGGATGATTGGAATTGAAGATATCTTCGGGGCTGAGTTCGTTTTTATGAGCGAGAACAACAGCCCGTTCCAAAGAATTCTGTAACTCGCGAACATTTCCAGGCCAATCGTAATTTTGCAATCGAACTAAAAGTTCAGGTGAGGGGAGTGAGATATTTTTTTTGAAGCGTTTATTAAAGCGATTAATAAATTCTTGTGCAAGCAGGGGAATGTCTTCTTTTCTTTGCCTCAGAGGTGGAACATCAAGACGTAAAACTGAAAGACGAAACAATAGATCTTGTCGAAAAGTGCCATTCTGAACCATTTCCCCAAGGTCTCTGTGAGTGCAAGCAATTATGCGTGGGTTGACTGATATAGATCGTGTTGCCCCGATGGGGCGAATTTCTTTCTCTTGTAATACGCGCAGGAGTTTCACTTGTAAAGAAAGGGGCATGTCGCCAATTTCGTCTAACATGAGTGTGCCATTAGTGCAGATTTCAAAGAGACCTTTTTTATCACTTTTAGCATCGGTGAAAGCACCTCTAGTATGTCCAAAGAATTCAGACTCTAAAAGATTTTCTGGAATTGCGCCGCAGTTGATAGCTTGAAAAGTTCCTTCATTACGTGAGCCAGTTTCATGAATAGCTTTGGCAATAATTTCTTTACCTGTACCCGACTCACCGGTGATAAGTACTGTTGAATCGACCTGACTAAACTGTTGAATGCGACTCATGACCTTAAACATCTCTTGCGACTGTCCAATAAGGTCTGGATGGGCGCAGATATCTTGAGGTGTAACTTCAATTTCAAGATCTAATTTTGATTTAACAAGTTCAATGATTTTATCTAACCCCAGGGATTTTGGGAAGAAGTTCGCTGCCCCCTTTTCCATGGCTCCAACAGCTAATGGTATAGTTTCTTGGCTGGTGAACGAAAAGTAGCGAGTGCGTGGACTGATTTGGATCAGTTCTTGTAAACCGTTAAGGCCGTCTTCTTCGCCAAGAAAAATGTCAGCAAGGACAGCATCGTAGTGCTTTTTCTCGACAAGTGCTTTTGCTTCTTTAAGGGAGTTTGCAATATCGGCTGTAAAATCTTTATTCTCGAAGCCTGTTTTAAACAGGCGACAGATGTCGATGTCGTCATCTAGGATCAATATCGAAGAGGGCATTCAGCAATCCTTCCTTTATCTCTCCACCAAACAATTGTAATTTATATGACTTAATTAATTATAACAATGGGAATTCTTTACAGCAACTTATGAGGTCAAGATAAGTTTTATAATTATGTCATTTTTTTAGTCTTTGGAGATTCCGGTCACCCTATTTTTGCACAGTCGTCTCTTTAAATTGTGTAGCAACTGTGTAGACCTTGCTTAGATAGAAACAAAAGTGGCTCCAAAGATCTTAAAAAACCGCATACAAATCACTCTGTATGCGGTTCCCTAGTCAGGTTCGCTCAGGTTCCACCAAATGAATTGGTGTTATCTAGACCTCTCCTTACCCTGACCTTGGGCAGTTTTTCGATCCTTTTCCTCATTTTTTCTGTCCGAATCAGTCTTTGCTGCGGACTGATCTCGTGGCGTTTTATTCGTCTTTTTTTGTTCCATAATGATGTCTCCTTTGGCTTATTGGTTTATTAATCTTCTGATCTTTGAATAATCATAAAGTCCTTTTTTTGATGTCGTTTACTCATAAAATGTTGGGCAAACTGATTTGATGAATTGCTATCCAGAACTTTCAGCAAATAATGAGCCTGGTAGGGGGTTAGAACAGAGTTAAAAATCTCTTTTGCGTTATTCCCAATGACTTCCACATTTCCTCCTTGGTTGTTGAATACCTAATGAGCAAGGAGCGTGCCGCTAGAATTTGCTTAAAATTGAGTTCATTTGGGGCCCAAAACTATCTGATTTGCACTAATGTTCTTCGGATTCGAATTTGATCGTATCTTTTGAAACAAGTTGTAACAATATTGATAGTTGCTGTTGCAAACGTTTGGGGTTCAGGATGGGAGGTTGGTGCTTTATTTTTAGTAGACCAAGTGGACCTTATTTGAGCTATTCTTATATTAGATCCTTTATTGGTCACAATGTTTGAATAGAGATAGAAGGGGTGTTTAAATCATTATGAACGAATTTGATTTTATAAACAGAGTTATAAAGGGAGGCCATTCTGATCTGGCCATCATGGCTGTCGGTGACGACTGTAGTACGGTCCCGTGGGGGCGTAAACAACTGCTCATTCAATCTTCAGATCTTATGATTGAGGGGGTTCACTTCAATTTGGAAAATATTTCTTTTGAAGACCTCGCCTATAAAGCCTTGGCTGTGAACATCAGCGATATTGCAGCTATGGGAGGGCAGCCTCTCTGGGTGCATTTGAGTTTAGCCGTTCCTCCAAAAGTGGACGAGACGTCATTGGAGACTTTCTTTAATGGCTTTAAGAAAGAAGCGCGAAAACAAGGGGTTCACCTCTTGGGAGGGGATCTGAGCCGCTCTCGTCACGACCTTTTTATCAACGTGAATATCAGTGGGATTGTGAAAAAAAAGTCGGTCCAGTATCGGCAGGACTTTGTTAAAGCTGATTTGCTATGTGTGACGGGCTCCTTGGGTGACTCTGCTTTGGGATTGTGGACTTTACAAAATAATGTGGAACACCCCCTTGTGAAGACTCTCGTCCAACGTCACCATCGCCCCCCCATCGAGTGGACCAAGGCTCAGTTCTTAGCCAAACAAAAAGGGGTTCATGGGATGATTGATCTCTCTGACGGACTTTGGAGCGATTTACAGCGAATTGAAGGCGTGGATTATCAAGTATGGGTTCAAGACATACCTTTGAGTCTTGAGGTTCAAGAGTTGTGTCGCAATCAGCATTTGAACCCTTATGACTTTGCGGTAAATGGCGGCGAGGATTATCGTCTTTTGTTTGGAGTCCGCGAAAAATATTTGCATCAAATCAACCATGCTTTTGAATCTAAGTTTGGGGATAAAATTTTTCCCATTGGCTATATTGCCCCAAAGTCAGAAGATCAGAAACCCAGGTATTTATTGCACGGGAAGGTCTGGCAACCGACTAGCAAAGGTTTTTCCCATTTTAGCGACGCCAACGATTGAGGCGTTCTCCCCATTTAAGGGTGGCGGGGCTGACCTGTGATTTTTTCCAATTTCCAGCTGCATATTTATTGGCTTCAGCTAGAGTGGGATAGATGTGGATGGTGCCCAATATTTTATTGAGTCCCAGTCCATGCTTCATGGCGAGGACATATTCGGCCATTATATCTCCGGCATGTAGACCCACTATTGTGACTCCCAAAATTTTATCTTTTTTAGGAGGGGTGAGGACTTTGACCAAACCATAGGCGGCTTCGTCGGTGACTGCTCGATCAAGACCTTTTAATTCATAGGTGGTCAACTGATAGGGAATATTTTTCTCTTTTGCCTCTTGTTCATTGATTCCAACCCGTGCCACTTCCGGATCCGTATATGTGGCCCATGGAATCACATCATAGTTTGCTTTGAATCCCCAAAAGGGGAGAACCATGGAGTTGACTGAGCAAAACCAGGCTTGGTGGGCTGCCACATGGGTGAACTGGTAAGGGCCAGCCACATCGCCGCAAGCATAAATATTTTTATACTTAAGGGTTCGCAAATAGGGGTCGACTTTAACAGTGCCATTGGGATGTGTTTCCACTCCTAATTCCTCTAAACCAAAGCCACGGGTGTTGGCTTGTCGCCCAAGAGCCACAAGCACTTGATCACAGTTGATGGTTCGCGGTCCTTCTGGGGCCTCACACTCAAGATGGATTTGTGAGCCTTCTTTTCTTGCCGATACGAGGCGGTGTTGTAATAAAACTTCAATTCCTTCTTTTTGAAATTTCTCTAAGACTATTTGGGAAACGTCCGAATCCTCTTTTTGCAAAAGCCGATCAGCCATTTCCACTTGTGTGACTTTAACTCCGAGGCGAGAAAAGGCTTGGGCCAATTCCGAGCCAATAGGACCGCCGCCTAAGATCACCAAGTGTTTGGGAGCCTCACGAAGTTGCCACAAGTTGTCCGAAGTTAGCGGGTTAACGTCTTTGAGCCCAGGGATATTGGGAATCAGTGGTCTTGCTCCGGTTGCGATCGTGATATTTTTGGTAGTCAGGGTTTGGCCATTGACCTCCACATGGTGAGGTGACAAAATTTTAGCCTCTCCAATAAAACAATCCACACCTAGAGACTGGTAGCGTTCTACCGAGTCGTGGGGTTCGATAGTTTGAATCACTCTTTGCACGCGATCCATAACTTGTTTGAAATCCAAAGTGGCATGGGCCTCTTGAATTCCCAATTTTTGAGCGTTCTTAATATCATTCATAAATTTAGCAGTGCGAATTAAAGCCTTGCTGGGAACGCATCCAGTGTTAAGGCAATCTCCACCCATTTTGTGTTTTTCAATTAAAGCCACCTTACCCTGAGTCGCGGCACAAATGTAAGAGGTCACAAGACCAGCTGCGCCGGCACCTATGGCCACCATATTGAAATCGTACTTAGCCACGGGATACGGCTCCTAGTTTAGAATTCACAAAAGACATGATTTTTTTCATCAAGATGGGAAAGACACCAAGAAGAGCAAAAGAGAGCCAAAGCCGGAGAGAGAGAATGTCGCCGAGGGCTTCTATTTTGGCTAGCTCCGTCCCAGCATTGACGAAAACGACAGTGCCGGGAAGCATTCCGATTTGGCTGACAATAAAAAAAGAGAGGGTTCTCATGGGTGTCAGACCCATCACTAAGTTGATGACGAAGAAAGGGACGATGGGAATCAGGCGCAAAGTGAACAGATAAAAGTTTCCTTCTTCGCGAACGCCCTTATTCAACTTATCCAGTGACTTGCTAAATTTGGCCTGCACCCATTCTCGCATTAAGAAGCGTGCAACTAGAAAAGCTAGGGTGGCCCCAATGGTGCTGGCAAACGAAACTATGATCGTGCCCGCAAACAAGCCAAATAAGGCTCCTCCTAATAAAGTGAGCAGAGCAGCTCCAGGTAAGGAGAGGGCTGTGCTGACGATATAAATGAACATAAAGATAAAAATTGTACTGAGAGGGGACTGCTCGTAATAATTTTGAAAATTATCCTGTTGGCTTTTGAGATACTCCAGATCAAAGTATCGATACAGTCCAAAATAGAAGAATGTAAAAAGTGTGCTGATGAGTAAGATGACCACAAACAAACGGCCCATTTGCTTTTTCATAAAAATCCTTTTTAAAGTTGAAACATCACTTCGCGAAGTACGCGAAGGTACTCGGGATCATATCGGTCTTTAAGTTTTGTTGTCATGAACTTTATGGCGTCTTTAGGTGTCATGGGCTGATTGTAAGAACGTTGGGTTGTCATGGCATCATAGGTGTCGGAAATGGCGATGATGCGTGCCATTGGATGGATATCTTTTCCGGGTAGTTCTTGGGGGTAGCCATTGCCAAGAAAGCTTTCGTGATGTTCAAAGCAACAGGCTTTAATGGCTTCGCTGACATCGTATTCATTGAGTATTTGTAAGCCAAACTCAGGATGTTTCTTCATTTGAGCCCACTCCACTTCGTCGAGAGCTCCCTTTTTGCAGATGATATCCACATCAACCCAACGTTTACCCACATCGTGAAAAAGGGCCCCTCGACCCAGCTCTTCGAGCTCAACTGTGGAGAGTCCAATCAGGCGTCCCAGCCCTAGAGCATAGACACCCACATCTAAAGAGTGATTGTAAGTGTAGAAGTCGTGGTTCGAAAGGCTGATCAAGTGATCCATGCCCTCGGGCTCTTGCTCCATAAATTTGACAAACTCATGTATAATCTTTTTAGAGTCATCGAGAGCTTTGCCCACATCGGGATTTTCATAAATCTCTTCGACTAGGGACAAAGAGCTTTCTCTGAGCAGCTCAGCCTTATTTTTGAAGTGGAGATTTTCGTCATCTAAGCGCTTTGAAATAAAGTCTTTAAAACTTTGGCGTTGATCATTGGGGATATAAAACCTGTCGGAGTTTACAAATTTTTCGAAGCGATCGGGGCTGAGTTTGTCGCCAGATCGCAGGTAGTGAACTTGGCGATCTTTGATCTGTACATAAAGATCAAAGGGGAGATTTAAATCGGCGCTTAAGCATCCGACGCGTACATTAAAAAAATCCATCGCCATATCGAAATTCTGCCATGGGCGAGGTGTTATTGAAAGCCTGCTTTTTTGCTTTTTTGACTTCAAGAGGGCTTTTCTTTAGGATAATGCCTTTCCACGGGGGATTATGTCTCTTCATATTGACACTCCGATTCAGTTTCTAAAAGGGGTTGGTCCAAAACTTGGTGCACTTTTGCGTAAAAAAGGTGTTTCCACATTGGGAGACCTTTTGCAAAACTACCCCCGTGCCTATGAAGACCGCAGAGTGGCTCGAAATATAGCCTCCCTTCGCCCCGATGAAATTGTCAGCATTCAAGCCGAAGTTGTGGGAGTCAGCAGCTATCAATTGGGGCGTACGCGAAAAAAGGTCTGGGACGTGACTCTGCGCGACGGCTCTGGAGTGATCCACTGCAAATTTTTTCGCGTCCCCTACCGTGGCTATTTTGAACGCTTTCAGCCTCGCCAACAGGTCCGTGTGATTGGAAAGGTTTCCCATTACAGAGGGCAAATCGAATTCAATCATCCCGATATTCAGGACATTCGTCATGATGAAGATCTCAAAGACGAACTGGTGCCGATCTACTCGGAAACGGACGGTCTGAGCACGACAAGATGGCGTAAAATATTGAGCCAGGCCACTTTGGCCATAGAAAGTGGTGAAGTGAAGGGCGTTCAAGAGCGAATTCCCCAATGGGTTTTAAAGAAGTACAATCTCCCAGGATATGAGGAGACAATCAAACATATCCATATGCCCCCCGAAGGGGCTGGCGAGGACTTTATAGAGCTGCGCTCTTCCTTTCATCGTCGAGTGATCTTTGAAGAGTTTTTTTGGCTTGAATTGCTTTTGGCTGCAAAAAGACGGGGCGTTCGCAAAGATAAGGCTCTTCAATTTGAAAAACGCACCCATTTAGTAGAGCAAATGAAGTCCAAACTGCCCTTTTCGCTCACAGGAGCTCAGACTCGTGCCTTTGATGAAATTTGCACAGACCTGACCAGTTCGCACCCCATGCACCGTTTAGTACAAGGGGATGTGGGCAGTGGAAAAACTTTGGTGGCGTTGATGGCCTCATTGCTGGCCATAGAAAATAGCTATCAAGTCGCTCTTATGGTGCCCACAGAAATTTTAGCCAAACAGCATTTTAAAGGAGCAATAAAACTCCTCGGACCCCTTGGGGTGAGAGTTGGTTTTATCAGTGGCCACATGAAAGCCAAAGAGAAAACAGAGGTTCAAGAAAAAATCGCTTTGGGTGAGTTTGATTTAGTGGTGGGCACCCACGCGCTGATCCAAGAGGGTGTGCAGTTTCATAACTTAGGATTGGTAATCGTCGACGAGCAACACCGCTTTGGTGTGGAACAAAGAAAAAAGTTGAAGAACAAAGGCCTCAGCCCTCACTTTTTATTGATGACTGCCACTCCGATTCCTCGCAGTTTGGCTATGACTGTCTATGGGGATCTGGATGTGTCTATTATTAACGAAATGCCGCTTGGAAGACAACCCGTACAAACCCGAGTGACCTTTCAAAGTAAGCGAGCTCAGATTCTAAAATTTATCGGCGAACAAATTGAAAAGGGTCGGCAAGCTTATATTGTGTTTCCCCTTGTCGATGAGAGCGAAAAAATCGAACTGACCTCGGCCGTTCAAGAGTTCGAGAAACTTTCTAAAGAATTGCCCCAGTACAAAATGGGATTGGTCCACGGCAAGATGAAGAGCGAACAAAAAGACGAAGTGATGTTGGCCTTTTACTCTGGCGAATATCAAATTCTTGTGGCTACAACTGTGATCGAAGTGGGCGTGGATGTGCCTAACGCCAATATCATTTGGATTGATCATGCCGAGAGATTTGGTTTGTCCCAATTGCATCAATTGCGCGGACGAGTGGGGCGTGGCGAACACAAAAGTTATTGTATTTTATCTTTGGGCTTTGCTGTATCGCCCGAATCCAAAGCGCGCATTGATATGATGGAAACCTGTCAAGATGGGTTTCAAATCTCAGAAGCGGATTTGGAAATTCGTGGCCCTGGCGAATTTTTAGGGTCACGCCAGTCCGGCTTGCCTGGCTTCAGAATGGCGAACCTCATTCGCGACATCGATATTCTTAAGCAGGCGCGCGAGGCGGCCTTCACCATTATTGAACAAGACCCCGAGTTGCGCCGCAAAGACAATGCGTCTTTGCGCCAACACCTCACAGAAAAAAACAAAGACCTTATTGGATAATTTTTTTAGTTTGCTGCCAGGTTGTGAAGCTGTGAGTTCTTGCAAGGACAGGCTCCTGCCAGCCAGGATTTTTGCCCTACGGGCAAAAAACGCATCCTGCTTCCTGGAGCCTCGCAAGAACTCACAGCTTCACAACCTACCTTAAATAAAAAAGCTTATCCTGGGTGTTCGGTAGAAAGGATGTTGTTGCAGCAAAATCTCAAGCCCCTATGCCTTGATGTCATTTCAAGTGAGTCACTGTTTTAAATGACGATCTCTTTTTAACAAGCCTGAAGTTCCTACAGGCTTGTTAAAAAAGTGATCACAAATATTTGTTTTGAGATTGAGCTTTTTAAATTTTGTGCCAGGGCGGCGAGGGTGCTGCTTTGAGTTGGAGTGAGAAGTTGATTAAGTCTTCTACACTGCTGAAATAATTACAGAAATCAAAGGTGCAATGGAGCAAGAATTGTCACTTTTGTTGTTGTCGAAGTGTGTCATAAATGTTATAAAGTCGCATTCGCTAAATGGAGGATCCATGGGTCAAGAGAAGGACGATGTTTTTGTAGTAGGGGACAATGCGGTTTATCCCGGTCATGGAGTAGGTGAAGTCGTCGCTGTCGATACTAAAGAGATGATGGGGTGTACACAAGTTTTTTACTCTATACGCATCCTTGAAACTGGTATGAAAATTATGGTTCCCCGAAACAATGTGAGAAATGTGGGATTACGTCCGATCATTTCTAAAACAGAGGCCTCTAAGGTTTTGGGTATCCTCCAGGAAAAAAATGTCAAAATTGACAATCAAACCTGGAACCGTCGTTATCGCGAGTACATGGAAAAAATCAAAACAGGATCTGTCTATGAAATCGCTGAGGTTCTTCGCGATTTGTTCTTACTTAAAGTGGATAAGGAGTTGAGTTTTGGGGAGCGTAAGATGCTAGACACAGCTCGTACCCTGCTCATCACCGAGCTTTCATTAGCTACCACCAAGAAAGAATTGGAAAGCGACGAAGTCAAAGCCATCTTTGGAATTGAAGCCTAAGCCTTTTCATAGATTTTTTTATTAATTTACCCAAACCAGGTCTTTTCGATCTGGTTTTTTTTTATTTGCTGCTCCAAAGCCCCAGGCCTTGTCCCCAATCGGCCTTGGGTGTAGCTTGGACAGATTCTACTGATCTTTTCCCTGGAGAGAAAATGTCTAAGCCTGTTCGAGTCCGATTTGCCCCAAGTCCCACCGGATATCTCCATGTTGGGGGAGCTCGCACCGCACTCTATAATTATCTTTTTGCCAAACAAAAAGGTGGCCAGTTTATTCTTCGCATTGAAGACACAGATTTAGAGCGCAGCACCGAAGAGTCTCTACGTATGCAAATTGCCGACTTACAATGGTTGGGACTGAACTGGGATGAGGGGGTGGATCCACGAACATTAGAGTCGGTGGGTGAGTATGGTCCCTATCGACAAAGTCAGAGGCTTGAAATCTACAACAAGTATGTGAATCAACTTCTTGAAAAAGACTTAGCTTACTACGACTTCCGCACCGATGAGGAGCTCGAACAGATTAAAAATTCGGGAGAAAAATTCACCCGTATCCCCCGACCTGAAAACTTACCCTCTCTTGTAGAAGCTCGAAAGCGCTTTTCTCTGGGCGAACCGGCGGCGGTTCGCTTCAAAGTGGAAGGAAATAAAGATCACATGATTCATGATTTAGTCCGTGGTGAAGTCACTTTTCCCGAAGATATGGTAGGTGATTTTATTTTAATGCGCTCGAACGGCATGCCTGTTTACAATTTTTGCTGTGCAGTCGACGATGCACTGATGCAGATTAGTCATGTTTTTCGAGCCGAAGAACACTTAAGTAACACTCTTAGGCAAAAGATGATTTTGGAAGCCTTGGGTTTTGAAGCACCACAATTTGGTCACCTTTCCTTAATTTTGGGCGAGGACAAACAAAAGCTGAGCAAGCGTCATGGGGCAACTAGTTGTCATCAATACAATGAACTGGGTTATTTGCCGCAAGCCCTTTTGAACTTTGTGGCGCTTTTGGGATGGTCTCCTGGTGGCGATCAAGAGATCCTCACTCCCCAAGAGCTTATTGAAAAATTCAGCATCGAACGTTTGCAAAAAGCGGGAGCAGTTTTTGATCAAGAAAAGTTCAAGTGGATGAATGCGACACACTTGCGAGCTTTGCCTTACGATAAACTTTGGTCCCTTATTGAGCCGCGCTTAAATGCCGCTCAAATCAAAGTACCAAACGACAATGATTTTATCCATAATTCTTTGACGGCCTTTAAACCCAAAATGGAAACTTTAAATGATGCCATCGATCTTTACTCTCCCTTAGATGACCAGTCCTTTTTTATTAGCGATGAGGCCAAAGAAGTTCTCAGTTGGCCTACCAGCCGTAAAGTTTTTGAAGTCTGGAAATCACTTTTAGAAAAACGCGATGGCAAAACTTTAACGGAAGAAGATTTTGATCAGGCTGTTAATGAGGTCAAAGATCAAGCCGCTGTGAAGGGCAAACAACTTTTTATGCCTATCCGTGTGGCCATTATCGGCAAACCCCATGGTCCTGAGTTAAAAATTTTAATTCCACTGCTCAGTTTAAAATCTTTATTAGCCCGAGTTGAAAAGGTCTTGAGTCATACCTAATGAAAAAACCCTTTCAACTCACCAGCTCATTTCAGCCTGCCGGAGACCAACCCCAAGCTATAGAAACTTTGGTTCGTAATTTTCGGCAAGGTAAAAAACAGCAGACACTGCTGGGTGTGACCGGGAGTGGAAAAACATTCACCATGGCCCACGTCATCTCCGAGTTGGATCGACCAGCTTTAATTCTGGCGCCCAACAAAACCTTAGCTGCTCAACTTTTTGTGGAATTTAAAGATCTGTTTCCCAACAATGCGGTGGAGTACTTTGTTAGTTACTATGATTATTATCAGCCAGAGGCTTATATTCCATCCACGGATACTTATATCGAAAAAGACTCGGCAATCAACGAACAGATCGATCGAATGCGCCACTCGGCCACCCATTCCCTTCTAGACCGTCGTGACGTGATCATCGTCAGCTCGGTTTCTTGTATCTATGGCTTAGGCAGCCCTGAAGCCTATGAGGGAATGTTGGTGCAAATCGTCAGCAACAAAGAGATGAAGCGCGATCAGCTTTTGCATGAATTAGTCCGGATTCAATACACACGTGGCGACCACGATTTTCATCGAGGCACATTTCGGGTGCGAGGTGACGTGGTGGATATTTTTCCGCCCTACGAAGATTCTAAGGTGATACGCATTGAATTTTTTGGCGACTTTGTTGAGAAAATCTGTTGGTTTGATCCTCTCACAGGCGAAATGTTTGACGAGTTGGACCAAATTGCCATTTATCCAGGAAGTCACCACGTGAACACCGAGGAGAGGCAAAAAGTGGCCGTCAAAGCCATTCAAAAAGAGTTGCAAGAGCGTTTGGCTTTCTTAACAGAGAATATGCGCTACGACGAGGCGAAAAGACTTGAGCAGCGCACCTATTACGATATTGAAATGATCGAAGAGCTGGGTTTTTGTTCGGGTATCGAAAACTACTCACGACACTTCACCGGACGTGCAGAGGGCGAGGCCCCGCCTACCTTGCTCGAATATTTTCCCGATGACTTTTTGACTTTTATTGACGAGTCCCATGTGACAGTTCCACAAATTGGAGGCATGTACCGCGGTGACCGCGCGCGCAAGACGACGCTTGTTGAACATGGCTTTCGCCTGCCCTCAGCTCTTGATAACCGTCCCCTCAACTTTCAGGAGTTCGAGAAACTCACAGATAAAGTGATCTATGTTTCGGCCACTCCCGGAGAGTACGAGCGCCAGGTCAGTGAGTCACATATTGTGGAACAAATCATCCGTCCTACCGGGCTTTTAGACCCGCTTGTGGAAGTGCGGCCTGCGACAACCCAGGTCGATGACTTATTAGGTGAAATTCGCAAACGGGTTCGCCTCAAGGAACGAGTATTAGTCACCACGCTCACTAAAAAAAGTTCTGAAGACTTGACCTCTTATTTGAGCAGTGTGGGAATCAAAGTTAAATATTTACACAGCGATATCAAGACGGTGGAGCGCAGTGAAATCATTCGCGATCTACGCTTAGGATTATTTGACGTTTTGGTGGGAATCAACTTGCTACGTGAAGGCTTAGATATCCCCGAGGTGAGCTTAGTGGCCATCACCGATGCCGATAAAGAGGGTTTTTTGCGCTCTGAAAGATCCTTGATACAAACCATTGGTCGAGCGGCTCGTAACTCTGAGGGACGAGTGATTCTTTACGGAGACCGTGTCACGGACTCTATGAAGAAAGCCATGGACGAGACGGCCCGTCGTCGCCAAATCCAGATCGATCACAATAAAAAACACAATATCACGCCTCAGACGATCAAGAAAAGGATCTCGGATGGATTGTTTGAAATTTACGAATCCCACTCGACCCACGGTAAGAGTCAGCACGAGGATCTTCAGCAGCTCCTGCAACAGCCAGGTCATCTGACTCAAGAGATTAAAGAACTGAAAAAGAAAATGAAGAAAGCTTCAGAGAACCTAGAATTTGAAGAGGCGGCTCGTTTTCGTGATAAGATTAAAAGACTGGAGATACTGCAATTGCAAATTCTAGATGGAGCTTTGAGTTCTTAAATCTTTTGGGAGACAGATCCTTATACAATGAATCGTGCGCAACAGCTTGAGAATATAATTGCAAAAGTGGCCGACTTTCCTCAGTCGCCTGGCGTTTACTTGATGAAAAATACAGCAAGTAAAATTATATACGTGGGGAAAGCCAAGCGCTTACGCAATCGGGTGCGCAGTTACTTCAATCCCAACATAGAGCATGGCAAAACTCAACTTTTGGTTCGTAACATTGAATCCATAGACTATATCTTAACCGAAACCGAGGCCGAGGCTTTTTTACTCGAAGCCTCGTTGATTAAAAAGCACCGTCCGCGCTACAATATCCGCTTAAAAGACGATAAAGCCTATCCCTACATTCGCTTTAGTTTTAACGATACTTTTCCGCGTCTTTATTTAGCTCGTAAAGTTATCAACGACGGCTCTCAGTATTTTGGTCCCTACACAAGTGGCTACGTGGTCAAGCACACCATACGTTTTTTAAATCAATCTTTTAAGCTGCGCGATTGCGCCGATCATTTTATGCGGTCTCGCAAGCGTCCGTGCATGACTCATCAAATTGGGAATTGCACTGCTCCTTGTGTCGGTTTGATTGATGAAAAAGGCTATGGCAAAGACGTCCGCAAAGCGAAGCTTTTTTTAGAACAAGAAACAAGTTCTATTATTGGAAAATTGAAAGCACAGATGATTCAATTGGCTGAAAACGAGAACTTTGAGTTGGCGGCTAAGTTTCGCGATAACATTCAGGCTATAGAGCGTGTGTTAGAGAAACAAGCTGTGGTCAACAGTCAATCTACCAACAATCAAGATGCCATTGGTTTTTTTGGCGATGAACGTGGAACTCTTATCCAAACTCTACATATTCGTCAGGGGCGAGTGATTGGCAAAAGGCAACAATTTTTTAGTGAAATCAATCCCAATAGTGAAGGCGAGGATGCGCGCGAGTGGCTGACATCTTTCATCAACCAATACTATGAGGACAACGTAGTTCCAGATGAGATATTCTTACCCGTCGATCTAGGTCGTGAGATCATCAAACTTCTAGAAGAGGTGTTTCGCTTCCGAGGATACCCCAATGTGAATATTCTTTTTCCAACCCATGTGCAGGGACAAAAACTCATCGAGATGGCTAATAAAAACGCCCAGAGCCAATTTGAAAATCAGGTTTCAAAAACGCTGAAGTTGCAAGGTGGGCTCGATATGATCGCGCGAAAATTGAAACTCAAGGAGCCGCCGCAAAGGATAGAGTGTTACGATATCTCACATTTTCAAGGTGGACATAGTGTTGGTTCGCAAGTGGTCAACGAAAATGGTGTTTTGAGCAAGGATCACTACCGTCGCTACAAAATTAAAAGTAAAACCAATGGGGATGACTATGCCGCGCTTCACGAGGTTTTATCACGTCGACTCGCGCACGAAGAGTGGCCGGAGCCTGACTTAATAGTTATCGATGGCGGCAAGGGGCAGTTGAATGCTGCTGTGAAGGCCCTTGAAGCGGCTGGTAAAAAACATTTGCCCATTGTAGGACTTGCTAAAGAAAGAACTAAAAGAAACTTTCAGGGCGAACATATTGAAAAAAGTAGCGAGCGTTTTTATTTGCCAGGTCGGCAAAATCCAGTGACTTTTGCAGAAGGTTCAGAGGCCTTTAAAATTTTAGTCGGCTTACGTGATGAAGCCCATCGCTTTGCCATTAGCTTTCACCGCCAGTTGCGTGGCAAAGAAAGTTTTGCCAGTGCTCTGGATAGCATTCCAGGTCTTGGTCCAACGTTGATCAAAAGACTTCTCACCCAGTTTGACTCTGTCGATCAGATTCGAAAAACCTCTTTAGAAGAGCTTTGTGAACTGCCTGGACTTACTCAAGCTGTTGCAGAGCGAATTCTTAACACTCTCAATACCTAGCAACTATACTAGCAAAAATTTTTGCTCCTTTTTTAAGTCAATGACCCGTTTATTCATTGTTTATGCTTGGTTAAGATTACTTGGACCATGGTCTAATTTTAGAGTTCAGGAGCCAGCCTCCCTGCTTCGCTGGGTTAAGCTTGAAAAGAGTTAAAACCAAGCGAGGGAGTTCTTTGACTCTTCCCAAGTTTTTAATAGTGCTGAGCTTTTCTTTTATTGTCTTTTCGGCAAGCGCCAATGTGTCCCATTTACCTAAAGGGCCTTGTCAGCAGCAGCTCGATTATATTCACTACACCTTGTGCTACTCGCCAGAACATCGCCAGGCAGTTTGGACCAAGCACACTCTCAATCGTGAATTATTAAGTGGAAAGCAAAAGCGGACCAATGATTACCGTGCCGATTTTAATGTTGAAGACCCGGTCGATGAAAAAGGCTATCGAGGTTCGGGTTTTGATCGCGGTCATATGGTTCCAGCTGGTGATATGAAACTCAATCATCAAAGCATGAGCCAAACTTTTTATATGACAAATATGTCGCCCCAACACCCCCAGCTCAATCAAAACACTTGGGCTAAAATTGAGAATCATATTCGTAAGTTGGTGCAAAAATTTGGTACGGCCCACATAGTGACAGCGCCTGTTTTACAAGCAGGTCTTCCTCGCATTCCGTCGGGAGTGAGTGTTCCTGAATTTTATTACAAATTAGCCTATTTCCCAGAAGCGGGTTTTATGGAAGCTTATTGGGTTGAGAACAGATCCTACAAGGGCACGCCCATCACTCAACTCAGGTTGAGTGTCCGCGAAGTCGAAGAACTTACGGGCTTTGATTTTTACAGTGATCTCCCAAAAGACCTTCAAGAGGAACTGGAGACAAGCCAAGTCTTGAATTTAGCCGCACAGCAATAATTTGCAAGAGTTGAACCTTGCTGACCTTTTCGCCACAATCAAGTGTGAAACAACCTGTGCTTCTTAAGGGGTGCCAACCATGCATTTAGCTCTTCGTCTTATTCTATTGCTTAGTCTTATGACTTCGGCCACATCGGCTTGGGCCCGCATCCGTTGGGACGAGCCAGAAGTTGTTCCCGAGAAACTGGCTCGATCGGATCGTCGTGTGGTGCGTTTTTCAGGAACTCTAACAGAAGGGGCTTTGATTCGTATTCGTAAAAATCGTCTTATGATTTATCCTTTTGATGGACGCGCGAGGTTGGCTCAGATTCCCCAAAAAAATCGGGTGCAATTTCCTGTTGTGGCCAACAAAAGTGGCCGATTTTCCTTTGATCTTTATTTGCCAACTTTCGCTGTGGAAATTCCTTTAGAAATCAAAGAGAGGCGGGGAGCTTGGCGTTCACACACTCTAAACTTTAAGGTTCCCGATTCTGGGAAAGCCGACGATTTTCAAGCCATCGAAGAGAGCTTCAAGGCTCAGGATGAACGCATGGATAAAGCGACCATGGATTATGACTTTTACACTCGCAAACAGGATCAAGGTTTATTGATCCAAGATCGCGGTGGAAAAAAAGGTTATGATAAAAGTGCTATTGAAGTTTGGGGTGGTTTAGGGTTTTCCTATTTTCACAACTCCATTGATGTGCCTTTGCCAGTGGGTGCGACATCTGATGGCTCTCTCGTTATTCCCACATTTCGATTTGGTGGTGAATGGGATTACTCGCAAAAATTACGATTTAAGGTTGCAATAAGAAGCACTTCAGGATCCACCGACAATATTGGAGACAGCAACACACAAGGGCGTGATTTCAATTGGTTTGAAGGGCAACTCGCGGCTCTTTACTTTTCAGACAGACTGCAATCAAAATACGGTCGGTTGGCATTTGATTTTGGTCTTCAGTTGCAAACCTTGCCTTATTTTCGCTTGCGCCAGGAAGGTGTATTTTTAATTCAGTCGGCCTACTTTGCTTCAAGTACCTACAATCTCCAAATTGGTCTTCATTATGAGAAAAAATGGAATCAAGTTTGGGACATGGAAGCCTACGCTCGTTACCTCTATCCGGTGATCGCGGGTGACAACTTTGATATCGAGTCGACGTTTCCTCTTTTCTTTGAGTTAGGGGGTGGGGTTCGTCGTCCATTGACTCAAGGTTTGGCTCTCGGTGTTTATGGTCAGCTCCATTATTTGTCGATGGAGACAAGTTACTCAGCAGGTGCTCAGTCCTTTACGTCGGATCTGAGCCTTGTCTTGATGACTGTGGACTTAAGATTAATTGCTGATTTTTAATTAGTGAAGTGTATGATCTTTTTCTTTGAGTTGCACATTGCAACGGGGACACTGAGCCTTTTCTTTCACAGTTAGGGTCAAGTCGTCGAATTGATGATAAAACTCTAATTCGGTCCCACACAGGCAACAATGGTGCTCCACCTCAATATAGTCTTCCTGTTGGCTGGAAAGGGATTTTTGTGCACGTTTTTGTGGATTCATGGCCTCGACTCCTTCAACTGTATTCAAATGAGACATTCTATAGATCGGACAACAGGCCCATTCCTTGAGCTTTCTGCGGATTTTTTTGGGAAATTAGGTCCCTTGACGGGGTATCTTTACGCGTCGGCAACTAAATGCAGCATTTTCGAGGCGAGGCTGGCTAATTGCCAAGGGCTGGACTAAAACCAAGTTTATGGAAACTGTATTCTGGGACACCTTTTTAGCAGAGAGTTTACAGAAGCCTTGGCGTATCCAGCAAGTCAGGTCTATCGAGACTCAACTCCCCATCCCTAAGGCTCCCCATGTTTTTGTTTTTACTGAAACTCTGGGGCCCGAAAAGGTCGAGATGCTAAACAACATGGTGATCGCCTTAAAGTGGTCGGCAAACAATGTTCAAATTTTGAATATCAAGTTAGAACAGCTCGACGATTTGACTGTTTGGCCCGAGCCGAAAGCTATTTTATTTTTTGGTGATGAGTTCCCTGGTGATATTGGAGTTATTAAAAACTGGTATGGACACCGCATGGGTCAAACCCATAGCTTGCAGAAATTATTGGAACAGACGGATCTAAAAAGACAAACATGGCAACATCTCAAGGATTTTGCAGGGATCGATCGATGAAGTCGTTTTTATTCACATTGCTTATTATTATGGTTCCCAAAGCTTTTGCCGATTGCACCTTATCCATTGAGTTCCGTGATGCCATTGGGCCGGCTACTTATGACTACCTTGAGCAAGCGCAAGAGGAAGTTATAAAGAAAAACTGTTCTTCAATACTTGTGCGAATCAACACCCCGGGCGGCAGCCTGCAATCCACGCGCAAGATTGTCGAGAATATTATGGCGTCACCTGTTCCTTTTTTGTGTTTAGTCCATCCCTCTGGGGGGCACGCGGGAAGTGCGGGCGCCATCATCATGCAAGCTTGTCATATCAATGGAATGGTGGAGGCGACTAATATCGGAGCTGCCAGTCCGGTAGCCGGTGGTGGGCAAGAAATTCCAAAAGATTTACGCAAAAAGCTTTTTGAAGACACACGCAGTTGGGTCGAAGGACTGGCTGAGTATCGCGGTCGCAGTGCAGATTTTGCTAAAGAAATTGTCATGGACGCCAAAGCCTTGGACGCCAAAAAAGCTTTGGAGCAAAAAGCAGTGGACGTGGTGGTGGCCAACATTGACGAATTTTTAGAATTTTCTAAAGACAAACCAGTCCGTTTAAACAAAGAAGAAACTCAGCCGGTTGCTGTGGGGCCAGTTGAGGTCTTTGCTCCAGGCCTTCGTCACGATGTTTTACAAATTCTCTCGAACCCTCAGTGGGCCTATCTTATTTTCATGGGTAGTTTGGGTCTTCTTTACTTTGAGCTGACCCATCCCGGCGCTTTGGTTCCAGGAGTTGTCGGTGCTATTGGTATAGTGGTTTCTATGATGAACTTTCATATGCTTGATGTGCAGTGGGGGGGAGTCCTTTTAATTCTGCTGGGAGTGGGTTTTATGATCGCCGAAGTATTTGTGCCAAGCTTTGGAGCTCTCGGCCTAGGAGGACTGGCCTCTTTTATTGTGGGTTCTATTTTCCTGTTTGACGAAAAATCGGGGTACCAAGTGCCAATATCTCTTTTAATCTCTACATCCTTTGTTCTTTTTACTCTTATGATCTCTTTATCTTACTTCGCAATGAAGGCTATTCGTAGAGGAGAAAAAAATCGTGCAAAGGAAAGAATGGAAGGGCAAATACTTGAGGTTCGTAGTTTTGACCCTGTTGTGGGTGAAGGTATGGGCTTTTTGCGCGGAGAACTCTGGAAAATTCAATCAAAGCATAAAAACTTGATGACCGGTGATTCTGCCCGTATCGAGAAAGTAAAAGGTTTTACATTAGTCGTTAGCAAAGTCGAAGAAGGAGATTTATGACAGCTTCAGTATTAATTTTTGTAGGTATTTTTGCCCTCACATTTTTAATGTCCATGATTAAAGTGCTTGCCGAGTGGGAACGGGGCGTGATTTTACGCCTTGGACACAGCATTGGCGTGAAAGGACCTGGTCTTATCATCTTGATTCCAGTTATCGACAAAATGATCCGAGTCGATACACGAACCGTGACAATGGATATTCAACCTCAAGATGTGATCACCCTTGATAACGTCAGTATGAAAGTCAATGCTGTGGTTTATTTTCGAGTCACCGACCCGGAAGCAGCCATTACAAAAATTGAAGATTACTATTTCGCCGCCAACCAGTTGACCCAAACCACCTTGCGCTCGATCATGGGGCAGTTTGAAATGGATGAGATTTTGGCCCAAAGAGACAAGATCAATCTCCGGCTGCAAACGATTTTAGATGAGGCCACAGAACAGTGGGGAGTCAAGGTCGCCAATGTAGAACTCAAGCATATTGATCTGCCGGCAAATATGCAAAAGGCCATGGCTCGCCAAGCCGAAGCCGAGCGTGAACGCCGCGCGAAGGTGATCAGTGCCGAAGGGGAATTGCAAAGATCTGAAAAGCTCAAGCAGGCGGCCGATATGTTGGCACAATCACCCACATCTATGCAACTTGCTTACCTACAATCCTTAAGTGAAGTTGCTGGAGAAGGTACGAACACTATCATCTTCCCTCTACCCATGGACACCATTGGGAACTTCTTCAAGAAGAACTAAGTCTCACTAGACCTAGGTCTGAAGTTCAGAACTCCCTGGATTTGCCACCCCCTTTTGATAGACTAACAAAGCAAAAGGGGAGGGGCTTTGGGGCGCTGGGTTTTGTTCATTTATTTTTTAGCCTTTGCCCTACCCAGCTTTGCATTTGAAGCCCGGGTCCTTTTGGCCGATGGAGATGAAGCAAAAGTGCTGCGAGGTACATTTCTTCTTCGTGTCCGTTGTGAAGACAAAACCGAGGTCCGCTTGGCCTCAGCGGTAAACTGTCGCAAACAAACTTGGCGAATTCCACGCGGTATTTGGTTAGTGAAAGCTCTCGAGAGCAATGAAACTCCTGGACTCCAGTTGCAGCGACATGGTTTTTCTAAGACCTATACCTACCCTGGTGTTTCCTTTTTATTCAGCGGCAACTTCTCTTTTGAAAATCAGTCCGTGAATCATCTTGAAGCCTTTCGTCAGCCACAAGGCTTGGACTGGGTGGCACATATTTCTATTCAAGAATATCTCTATGGTGTTTTATCGGCAGAGGTGCCGGCCAGTTGGTCGATGGAGGCTCTGAAGGCGCAAGCTGTGGCCTCGCGCACCTATTTCTTTTATAAAAAGACAGAAAGAAAAGACGAACACTACGATGTGAGATCAGACACACTCGATCAGGTTTTCCAATTGGATGCTCGTAAAAGAAAAAGTCTAATCACAGCAGTAGATGACACTCGTGGATTGATCTTGGTCCACAAAGAGAAACAAGGAATTTTCCCAGCCTATTTTCATGCAGATTGTGGGGGGCAGACGACACTTGAGTCCGAGGTTTGGCGCAATCCCAGTTCGGTGAACAAGAAAGTCAAGGATCCCTTTTGCCAAAACTCAGAGGTTAACAATTGGACCTATTCTATGGATCGCGAGAAACTTCAAAATGCATTGAAAAGTATTTTTATTGTTCCTCAGGAGTCTAAGCTATCGGCCATTTACCCTCGCTCTGATAAGGAAGGTCGCTCGCAGTGGGTGGATTTTTTATTTGATAAAAAAAATATTCATCGTATGCAAGCCAATGATTTGCGTCAGTTGCTAGGTTTTAGCAACTTGCGCAGTGCTCATTTCAAAGTTGAAGAACGGTGGGACTCTTTTATTTTCTCTGGACGTGGATTTGGACATGGAGTGGGCCTTTGTCAGTGGGGCGCTCAGCGCTGGGCAAAGCAAGGAAAAGGTTTTCGCTTTATTCTCAAGCACTATTATCCCAATGCTGTTATGAAAACTTTGAACACTCAAGATTACCAGCGTATGCAGGCTCAGTTGACAGATCCCATAACCATTTAAGTTTGTGATGCACAGGGTACTTGCTTTTCTAGACATTCGTGTAACAATAATTTATGGCTTTACCTCATTGGGTTGATTTTTTTGATGATTTGAAAAACGTTCGCGGTCGCTCTCAGAACACTGTTATGGCTTACAGACGAGATCTCGAATTATTTGCCGAGTTTTTAGAAAAGCAGAAAGACATACGTGCCGTCTATCAGTTTATGACCAAGCAAAAACTCTCGACAAGATCCCAAGCGCGAATGATAAGCAGTATTCGAACCTATTATAAGTTTTGCCAAAGACAGGGCGATAAAATTCCAGATCTGAGTGTGTTACGCCCTCCCAAAGTGACAGCTAAGTTGCCCCAAGCCCTCACATTTGAAGATTACAATCTTCTTGTGGACGCCTCTCGTGTTGAGGACCCTTACAAGTCGGCGCGAAATCACATCACGTTGACTTTACTTTTTGCCCTCGGCTGTCGAGTCACCGAGTTGATAGATTTCGACCTGATCGATTTTTCAGAATCCGAATCTTGGCTTAAAGTTCATGGCAAAGGCGGCAAGGAAAGGCTTGTTCCTTTAACAGAACACATCCGTCATGAGTTGAATATTTATTTAAGGCAGGTTCGGCCCCATCTTGCAAAGACGAATGAAAAGTCTATATTGATCAACGATCGAGGCAAACGCCCCTCCAGGGTGGATATTTGGCGTTGGTTGGATGCTTGGTCCAAGCGTGCAGGTTTTGAAAAAACTATTCATCCCCATCAGTTTCGTCACGGCTGTGCCACGGCTCTTCTCGACTCTGGTGCGGACTTGCGCTCTATCCAAAAACTTTTGGGACACTCTAGTATTCAGACGACACAGATTTACACATCTGTAAGCACAAAAAAGATGAGAGAAGCCATTGATGAAAATCATCCTTTGTCTCGCCCCCTTGATCAAAACTAATCTCCGGATTTAAGATTCGGCTTGTCGGGGGAGGTCTCATCAGCCTCAAATCATAGCCTTTTTGGGACTGGCCCCTTCTTGCAATCGGTTCGCCCATGATCATTCATTCTTTTGTGCGCTCTGAAATGGGATTAAAACCGGTTAAGGTGGAGGTGGTCCTCACCCCAGGCTTATCTCAAATACAGATTTTAGGTATGGCCGATACCGTGATCAAAGAGAGTTCTAAGCGGATTCTTTCTGCGCTCAGGCACCAAGGTTTTCGTATTCCGCCGGGGAAACAAGTACTCGTCAATCTACATCCCAATTACGTGCGTAAAAAAAGTCAGGGGTTGGACCTGGCGATTGCTATCGGTATATTGCTCGAGTCCGAGCAAGTGAGCCAAGACTTCTTTAATTTTAAAAAAGACTATTGTTACGGTGGCTTAAGTCTCAAAGGTGATGTGATTGTTCCAGAAGATTTGAGTCTGCTCAATTACGAAATTTTTGAAAAAAGTGTGTTGACTGGCATCAGCTCGCAGCCTTTTCGTTTCACAAACGCCCAGTGCGAATCTCTCTCACAACTTTCTCAACTCAAAGAGCGTGATGGTGAATCACATCTCTTTGAGTGCCAACCTCTTTTATTTAACAAAGAGATGCTCTTTGAAAAATCCATGGCCCGTTTAATGGCGTTTATCGCCCACGGAGAGCACCCACTTCTCATCGCCGGTGCTGCAGGTTGTGGGAAAACGACACTTGTGGAGCATTTGGCAACTTTGTTGCCGGCTCCTTCCAAGGAGACATTCTTGCAGGCCAAAAAAATTTGGGGACTGATGGGGCGAGACCTAAAAACTCGTCCGGTAGTGGCTCCTCACCATTCGATCACACCCATGGCCATGATTGGGGGAGGAGCTCACTTGCAGCCGGGAGAAATCTCATTAGCTCATTCGGGGGCATTAGTTTTAGATGAGCTTCTTGAGTTTCATCCACAAATTCAAAGTGCATTGCGTGAGCCCATGGAAAAGGGAGTGATTTATTTATCCAGGGCTGGACGCAGACAAGTTTTTCCGGCTCAAAGTTTATTCTTAGGAACCACAAACCTTTGTGGTTGTGGGCGCTTCAAGCCGGGTGCAACCAGCCGCTGTCGCTGTTCCAGTCTACGCTTGCGACAATATATCGAGCGTCTCTCGGGACCTTTTTTGGATCGCTTTGCTGTCTTCCATATTTATGATCGTCCGCGTATAAGTGAAACGATGGCTCTCGCGGATATCCAAGAATGGGTACAAAAAGCCCGCAATTTCCAAGAAAAGATCCGAAAACAAAGCCTGCCAAATCAGCACCTCAGCGGGCCCCAAATGATCGGCACATTAAAACCAGGATTTAGTGCAGACTTCTTACCCCATTCGCGAAGCCACCGACGTCGCCTCAGCTTGTTGAGAGTTGCCAGGAGTTTGGCAGACTTGGATTGCAGCCCACATATTCTGCAAGAGCACTTAGAAGAAGCCCAAATGTGGACGGCACGTGATATTTATCGATTGGAGCGCTTTTCCCAGGATGATTTTGCTGCGCGCTAAGAAGCACAGGCTTGCCCACTCCTCCCCTTACAAGTAGTATCTCCGCTTCTTGCAGGGGTGGTGTGGCCGAGTGGCTAGGCAGTGGACTGCAAATCCATCTACGGGGATTCGAATTCCTCCACCACCTCCATTTCACCAGTCCTGGTCGTTGCCACTTCCCATTTGCATTCCGTCTATTTGTTTGGTCGCTCCGCTCCGGTGGTGGAGGAATTCGAATCCCCGTAGGGGTGAGAAGTCACTCACCACCTCCAAACTTTCGTCATCCTGAGCGCAGTGAAGGACCTACCCTCCCCTAAAGCTTCAAAATAAAATTAAAAAGAGAAAATAGCTGAGCGACAGCTTGTCTAGACGTTGTTTTACGAGGATTATGTATACAATAACACATAACGAACAAATCCTGAAAAAATGAATATAAAAAAAGTACTTCATAAGGTGTGGGTTGTTAGTGCCAAAGAAAAAAACAACAAAACAAAGAAAAAAAATACACCCATGGAGAATGTGTCCACACGATGAGCATTGGGTCTCTGCGCACCCTCTTCATGTTCCTGTAAGTAAAAAGAACCCTTCTGGTTTGACGATTCGGGATGGACATTGTCGTGTTAATCGCTCAAGGAAGGATCAAATCTATTCCGAAGAGATTCAAAAAATTGCTCAAAAAAACTTTGGTCGCCTTAGGAAGTTACCCACTCCTGATAAATTAGATCGGCCCAATGGAAACAATTATGACAGAGTCATCGCGGGATGGACGAAATATTGGAATGAGCTGTTACAGCCTAAAGTCCATTTGGAAGCCAACCTTATAAAAGCTCTCATAAGAACTGAGTCTGATTTTAAAGAAACAGCTAAGGTTTTAGCAAGTAAGGGTAATTGGGCTCACGGGCTTATGCAAGTGACAGATGAAACAATTGAAATCCTCAAAAATGAAAAGGGCGAGCTTAAGGATTTTTTAGTTAATATTGATCAGAACGAGGCTTTCGATCCGAATCTAAACATCGCAGCTGGTATTCGATGGTTATTCCACAAAAAATATCTATTGGAACACAAGTTGAAGCGTACAGTTTCATGGGAAGAGGCAGCGATGGTATACAAAGCCTATACTGCAGGCTAAAGAAAGGCAATAAAAGTGCAATAAGGCAGAGGAATAAGTTTCTCAAGATTTATAGGAGACTCAAGGAATGAAAAAGATATTTCTTTCTGTTTTAACTATTGTCGTGGCCGCGATCTTCTTCTTTCAAAGAGAAATCGAAAGTTTTATTTATAAGCAAAGCCATTATGGACTTGTAAACTATGATTATGGAATCCTTTCTATAGAGGATCTTAAACAGTCTGACAAAGGTTCTTTTAAAGCAACTCCTTTTGATGGAATAAGTATGGGATATCCGTACTGGCAGTGCTTTAATAAAAAGTATTTGAAGATAAAGTGTAATAACATTGAGCCGTTTGATAGATCAGGGTCTTTATTGGACATTGCTATAGGAACCGAGACTGAAAACCACTTTTACAGTTTAAGCCATGCTGTTTCTGGAGAGGTATGTGAGGGTTTACTGACGGAGATTAATAAGGTGTTAAAGGGCCAGGAATATTTTTGTATTAACGGGATTGACGGCGTTCTTGATTCTGTAACAGAAAAGCGTCAGTATTCGTGGTCGTTCTATCGGATTAAGACCAAGAGTGGCTATGCTCATTACCGTTTTAACGAGATGTAACTTTTAAATATCAGTATTTCCCGCTGGAGCATTTTCTCCAAGGGTGTTTTCTTATTATCATAAGTTTTACGACTCCTTAAGGAGGTAATCCCCCAAGTCTTTCAAAGGGACACCGATGGAATCAGTAGAGATTTTTTGTATTTCACCTCCAGCTGAAACAATAATTTTTTTGACATTCTGCCTGAATACCTTTTTGGCTTCTGGATCGACTTTAAAGTCTGAGATGCTATTTACACCCATCTTTGCTTCGATAAAAAACGTCTGATTTGGAGTTGTCAGGATGAAGTCAATTTCGTTTTTCTCTTTTGTGCGCCAGGTATGAAGTTGCCACTCTTTTAAAAAATTATCTCGCGTTTTGACTATTTCCGAAAACACCAAGGTTTCAAACAAGGCGCCAGCCTGGGGAGAATGAATTATTGAGTCAGGTTCAACAAAGCCTTGTAGGCGCGAACATAAACCAACATCATAAAAGAAAAGTTTTTTCATTTTGACAATGCGTTTACTTAGATTAGTCGCAAAAGTGGGTAAAAGCTCAATGACGGAATTTCTTTGTAGCAAAGTAAGCCAGCTATCCAATGTTTTTTGATCGACTCCTGCGAGTTTAGATAGTTCGCTGATGTTAAGGAATTGTCCTGTGCGGGCAGCCAATAGGCGAATTGCTTTGTGAAAGCTTTCCATTTTTTCAATGCCTGCACTGACGGCTATATCTTTCTCTACAAAAGATGTTATGTAGTCATTGATATAGTGTCTTGGGTTCAGATTTTCTCGCGTATAAAGCTCTGGGAATCCTCCGTTAACAAAATAATCGCCAATATTTAAATGGTTGAAGTCCCGTTGCAACTCTTTAATTGAAAGTCCATGCAGAGTGAACAGGTGACAGCGACCCGCCAAAGATTCTTTCACAGTCTTGTCTAAAAGGGTGCGGTTGGAGCCAGTAAAGTAAAATTGGGTTGCGGGTTTAGAGCCCACCTTCAGTCCCTCACGACGCTGCTGATCGATCAGGCGTTTAATCTCTGGGAAAAGATTGGGAGCATACTGGGCTTCGTCAATCAAGCAGGGGAGTTTGAGAGTGCTAATAACAAAGGCAGGGTCATTTTGAGCGCTCTGCCGGGCACCTAGATCATCAAGAAAAAGTCTTGAGTTAAGGTCTAGCTGGTCAAGTAAAGTGGTTTTGCCCACCTGCCTTGGCCCCCAAACCATAACGGCCTCGAGCTGGGTACCAGTTTTAATAGTGTCAAAAAAGTCCCTCTTTATGTGCATTTGGCTATTATGGAATGATGGTCCAATATAGTCAAGAATCTAATCCAAGATATTTGTTGTTAAACCGCAGCGACTCCAAAATAATCACAGGCTCCTCAATCACATTGGCTTATTTTTTTATGTTCATTTTTCCCGTGCAGCAACCAGCACTGCTCGTATAGAGAGCAGTAGCAAACTTCAAAATCAAATTTTCCTCTCTTGCCATGTTCAAAAAACTTTTTAGTTTCCTCATCTTCTGTGAAAGCCCCTAAAAGCAGGTGTTCTTTGTCAGGTAGGATAACTTTCATGACTTCGGTATCAGTTGTGTAAACCCCATCCTTATTGGCAGGGAATATTTTTTCGAAGACTTCACGAGCATTCTTGTGATCTGTTCCCTCGTATTTGTAGAAAGAGGTTGGGTTTTATTAGATTGGAGCGATTCGCACACAATCGGTCAGAGCGTAAATCCGTTTGTGAGAATTATGGACGCTGATTTATTAAAAATGGTCGAGGCAGAGATTTATGGTAAAGAAACTTACGATTTTACGCTCCTCGAGCAATGGATGGTTGAGATAGATCTCGCAATCGCAACAGCTCGAACCAATAAATGACTATTTTATATTTACAATTAATTATTAGTTATTGTCTTTGCCACAAGTTCCTATACTTCTCCATTCGCCGTTAATACAGATTGTAGAAATATTCGCTTGTCCACTCGGGCAGCTAACAATTTTACTACGAACGGAACCTTCTGGCGCGATCATTTCAACGCCTGGTGGAGAGCATGTTTGGTTTTGCATAATAAGTGTGGATATGGTGTTGTTTATTCCACAAGCTTTGCAATCTCTGCCACTTAAACTCAAGTCAGTTTTTGAGCAATTTGTAATCTGATTGCTATTGTTGACTTTTATGAAAAGGGTCCCGAAGTTTCTTTGAAACTCGGAGGGACCATTTACCGATCTATTGTATTTAAAGCGCCCTACAACATTGGCCATATATGTCTGTTCAAGTGGTGAGGAATCAACAATTTGAGCGTCGTAAAGTTCAAAACTCTCGACCAAAAATGGGTAGCCTAAAAGGGTTTGGTTTGCTTGAATGCTCTCTCCATTTGCTAACAGAAACGAGAATGGCATCCCAGCGTTAGCGCTTGAGCTCAATGCTGAAGCCTGTGTGAGACTAAAGTTTTGAAATTTATTTGCAGGAACGATAGAAGGCGTACAAAGCTTTTCAGCAATCATACGTCCTTGAACTTCACTACTCAACGAGGTCAATTCTTGTTGAGCATTAAGGCCATTCATAGTCTTTTGTAAATTGAGAATGATAGAGCCACTTGCCGCGATCAAAATCCCAAGAAGGCCCGAAACAATAACGAGCTCGACTAGACTAAAACCAGATTTATTACTAATTAAAGATGTTACTTTGCCCATAACTCCCCCATGCCTTAAGTGTATAATATATATCTCACCTTAAGTAATAATATGATCTTAGAACTATTTTACGTCCCAGCATGAGACATTATAAATCAAGCTTGTATCGAAGTGAGTCAATAAGAGGTGGCGCGAGGTCGACAGCAATGCAGGCTTCTTTTTGCAGAAACAGTTCGAGCAACAGTTATTTGAGAAGACTCAATTTTTAGAAAACAAGATGCGTGTGCAGAAAATTTCCAAAACTTAGATACCGATGTCCGCAAGCATGCGCGAAAGACGCATTAAACCATTTTTGTCCATCCATTCCACAACTTGCAGGCCCATTGATTCGGTGACGCTTAATTCTTTACCCTGTTGTTTGTCAGCTAGATACAAGAGCATGTCTTTTTCTGTGACTATTCCAACGACCTGACCATCTTTTTGTAAAACGACTGAGCTCACCTGATGATCCATAAGTTTTTCTAAAATAACGGCTTCTGGGGCATTCACATCAGCTTGGATGGTGGGTTGTATCATAATACTTTTGGCGAAAGTGTTTTTACATATTTCAGAAAAAGTCTCGTCACCTCGGTCCACCATGATAGTGTAGAGCATCTCGACAACGTCAGTTTTCGAAATCATTCCTACCACTTTCTTATCGCGAATAACTGGAACATGACTGATTCGGTTGACCTTAAAACAAGTCAACAGGGTGTGAAGATCATCTTCTGGACTTACATAAACAATATTCTCACTTTTCAACTCGCTCATCTTTAACTCCTTATTATTCAAATCCAAAACTCTCGCCAGGCTCAGGTATAATAGCTTTTAAATCAAGTTCGTGCATTAATCTATAGGTTAAGGCCGTTTGTGCTGCTCTTTCCCCATGATTGAGAAAGATTCTTTTTGGAGGGCGCTTCATTTTGCGCACCCAGTCCACAAGTTCATCGGAGTCGGCATGAGCCGAGAGAGACTCAATGGTTTCTATGTGAGCTTTCACAGGCACATTCTCTTTATGAATACGGATGTTATTCAGTCCATTCTGTAAGAGGCGACCTTTTGTCTCTTCTGCCTGATAGCCGGCAAAGAGAACAATATTCTCAGGCTCTGGCAGTCGCTCTTTGAGATGGTATAGAATGCGTCCACCTGTGAGCATGCCCGCCGCCGAAATGATCACCAGGGGGCCTTTCTTTTTCATCAGGCGGACTGAGTCTTCCATTTTTTGCACACGTTGAAAGTGAGATGGGGCGAGTGGTTTCGTTAAGACCCCTTCCTTAACCTCAAGCTTGAGATCTTCGCTAAATTGGAGGTAGAGAGAGGTCGCTTCAAGGGCCATGGGACTGTCCAGGTAAACAGGAACTTTGGGGATTGCTCCCTGTTCTTCCAGGCTTTTGATCATATATAAAATTTCTTGGGTTCGTCCGACAGCAAAAGCTGGGATAACAAGAGCTCCACCACTTTTTGTAATGCGGTGGATGCAATCCGCCAGTTTTTCTTCGGGCGGTGTTTTACTTTGCACTCGATCACCATAAGTGGATTCTAAAATGAGATCGTCTGTCTCTAGTCCATCTTCAGGGGCCTTGATCATGCGTTGACGGCCATTGCCAAGGTCGCCGCTGAATGTGATTAGGCGCACACCATTGTCATGACTGAGGGATATTTGAACAATACTGGAGCCTAAAATATGCCCTGATCTTATAAGCTGAAAGCTTAAACCATTGGCGAGCTCAAACCACCTGTTGCGTTCGACTGTTCGGAAGAGGTGTAAAGAATCGTTTGCCTCGTCAATTGTGTACAGAGGAGTCTTGTATTCTTGTTTTTTGTGGGCGTGTTGGCGCCTGACATCCTCGGACTGCAAATACGCAGTATCGGGCAAAAGAATCTGACAGAGGTCATAGGTGCTTGGGGTGCAAAAGACAGGACCACGAAAGCCAAACTGATAAAGCTTTGGGATCATTGCCGAATGATCCACATGGGCGTGGGTCAAAATAACAGCGTCTAGACCTGTCGCGAACTCTTTGTCATAGAGCTCCCAGTTGCGTTTGCGGATCGTTTTAGGTCCTTGAAACATACCGCAGTCGATGAGGACCTTATAGTCGTTGTATTCAATTAAAGTCGCGCTGCCGGTAACTGTCTGTGCGGCTCCAAGAAATGTGATTTTGGCATTGTCCATTTTTCACCTTCGATTTGGGCCTCTGTCTGGAGAGAGGTTACTGCTTTTTTAAGGAGAGGTCCAAGAAAAAGACCGGATTGGATTGATGATTTTAAAAGTGTGCTAATCCTGTGGGTTGATGACAAAAATAACTGAAAATCAACATTGATGTGTGGCACACTTGAATGGATATTGAGGAGGCCTTATGCCCCAAACAAGAAGGCTTGAAGTTTTCTCGCCAGGTAGTTTTGACAATAACAATCACTTTTATCCTAAGGTGCTCAATGCAGAGTTGCATCCCTTAGTTCGCTACTTTATGAGCCTAAGCAAAGATCGAATTATCAATCGTTATTGCCATCTTAATCCGCGTGTCAACGCATATGTTCTAAGTGATTATTTGAATTACAAGTGTCGCTATCTCAAGTGGGCGGGAGCGGATTTATTTCAAGTCACAACTTCGGGTGGTCAAAAGCAGACGGTTGTCATCGAAACCAACTCTTGCCCTTCTGGACAAAAATCAATGCCCATGAGTGACGAGTTTGACGGTAAAAAGGGTTATCGCTTAGTGCTTGAAAACTCATTTGTCTCTTTGCTTCGCAATAAGAAAAATCCAAGTGGTTTATTGGCTGTTCTTTATGACAAGAATCATATGGAAGCTTCGGGGTATGCGGCGACCATGGCAGATGTATTCGGTGAAGATGTTTATCTGGTTCCTTGTTTTCAAAATGATTGGATGGATTTTTCGCGTTATTCTGAGGATCGTGTTCTCGAGATTAGGATTAATGAAGAGTGGCGACCTGTGCGGGCAGCCATGCGCTATGTGACCCAAAAGCCGTGGAGTAGAATCCCGGTGGTGACTAAAACTCGCATTCTCAACCCTGTGGTGGGATGTATGGCTGGCGGTAGGAATAAACTGGTGGCGGCCAAAGCTTACGAGCTGTTCAACGCCCAATCTTTGCAGCATGGGCTGAAGATCAACACTCCACACACTGTTTACGATGTGTCAAAAATAGAGGTCCCTTTAGTTATTAAGACTCTAGGTGGTAAGGGCGTGGTTAAGGTTCCGTACAGCAATGCGGGGCAAGGTGTGTTTACGATTACAAGCGAACGCGAGTTGGACCAATTTATGAAAGACGAGTTTGCTTATGATCAATTTATTGTGCAAGCCCTAATTGGAAATTCAGAGTGGAGCTCGACTTGTCCCGATGGGCAACTCTACCATGTGGGAACGGTGCCAGATAAAAAAAACGAAATTTATGTGGCCGACATGCGCTTGATGGTGACCTCTGGAGATGAAGGATTTTGGCCGGTTGGCTTTTATGCTCGCAAAGCTCTCAAACCCCTTTCCAAAGATTTAAAAGGGGCGGAAGAGTCTTGGGATATGCTGGGGACAAACCTTTCGGTCAAATTAGGCGAAGACAAATGGAGCTCCGAGACCAACAGATTGATGTTGATGGATCGCAAAGATTTTAATATTTTAGGTGTAGGGATTGACGAGCTCATCGACTCTTACATTCAAACAGTGATGGCCACTATCGCAATTGATCAAATGGCGCAAAACTTAATTGGGGAAAAGGGTGGTTTAAAGAAAAAGCTTTTCCGCTCTCTAAACAAAGACGACTCTTTCATCGGTGAGATCTATGATTACCAGTAGCAATATTATAATTAAAGACCGTATTCTGTTTCACAAGCAAACACCTGGAACAACTCAAAGATACCATCTACGCATTACCGAAAATGGGATGGGGTACCCTGTTCTGTTGCCGGTATTTGTGGCGCGTGGCTTAGAAAATGGGCCGGTTGTCGGCATCACGGCTGCAGTGCATGGTAATGAACTCAACGGAGTCAAAGTTCTGCATAATCTGATTCGGGAGATCGAGAAAGATATTGATGTTTTAAGTGGCACTGTGGTTGCTGTTCCGGTTGTGAATATTCCGGGACTTATCGCCAATTCGCGCGAGTTTAATAATGGTATTGATCTCAACCGAATCATGCCTGGTAAAGCCAGTGGAAACTCAAGTGAGCAGTACTCATGGCGTTTTATTAAAAACATTGTCAGCCAGTTCGATTATCTCATTGACCTTCACACCGCCAGCTTTGGGCGAGTCAATTCTCTGTATGTTCGGGCGGATATGGAAAACCCTATATCAAAACGCTTTGCCTTGCTCCAACACCCTCAAATTATTGTCCACAACAAGGGCAAGGATAAGTCCTTAAGAGGAGCTGCGGCCAAGATGGGAATCCCGGCCATAACAGTCGAAGTGGGGGACCCCCAGCGTTTTCAAAAAAAGCTGATTAAATTTTCGTTAGTTGGTGTTCACAATATTCTGAGTCACCTCAAGATGTTGCCTGTCGAGCAAGAACACTCCAAGCAAGAGCCTATTCTTTGTGAAAAGTCCTATTGGGTTTACACGGACCGAGGAGGCTTTCTCGAAGTTTTTCCCCATGTTACACAGCGGGTAAAAAAGGGTGAAGTCATTGCCCAGATCACAGATATCTTTGGCAGCATGAAGCAAGAATACTTAGCTCCAGAGGACGGTGTGGTTATCGGTAAAAGTGTGAATCCTGTGAGTCAGACAGGGGCCAGGATTGTCCACTTGGGTATCGAATAGAGTCTGCATTTGGGCAGCCGTTCGGACCATGCTTGAGAGTCATTTCGGATTCGGCTTATAAATAAAATCAATTCAAGTTATTGGTCGACAATTTTCCCATTTAAAACCCTTAAGAGTTCATGCAAGGGGACAGGTGGGTAATTTTGAGTAATGCAATGAATGCCACCCTGTCCCCTGGCGGCTAATAGCTTTGTGTCAATAGCAACGATTTTCAGACCTAAATTGAGTTTTTCATAAACGGCGATAGCCTGCGCATCCTCAGGCCCGCCAAAAAGTGGTACATAAAGTGTATCGTTGACCTGCAGGGAATTTACATAGGTTTCATATTCACGGGACGGCTCGGGCAGTAGGTGAACTTCAAAACCAGCTTCTTTAAGCTGTTCTAAATAATCCTCAGTGTCGGTGACAACGATATTATCTGACATAAATTTAACAACTTCATCGGCATGCCCGATTCCTTTAAGATGACGTAGCCTTAGCAACCGGTTGCAGCCATAATGATCTTGAAAAATAGAATCGGGGATGGCTGCTGTGTCAGAAGTTCCACCAGAGTAAGAGCGGCGGCGATTGACCACAATACAATCTCCAAGGCTGTTTGCCATGAAATTACCGCCTTCAAAGAAATAATCATGTTTTGTTTTAAGAACATTAAATAATTGGGCAAGAAAGTTGTCGGGCTCAAAATTGTAATAGTAGCGTGCATCGACAAGTGTAAACTGACCTTTATTCCAGACGGGTACAGGTAGCCCATCCCGAGACCAAAAGTCTGTCACGCCTGAAGATGGCACACGTACAACCGTTAAGCGATCTTCCTCAATATATTGTATATATCGTTCTTTAATTTTTTGAAGTTGAGACGGATGACTCGTAGAAGTGTAAACAACAAGTTTTGTATCGCGAGGAAGGGTTTTTGCAATTTTATTTTTTATCTCGGTTGCGTAACCTCGGTAATCGTCATCACTAAAAAATATGTAACCTGTTTGTTGGTATTCAGCAAAAGGAGTGATGTCCTTGTCTCGGAGGGGTATGGCGTTGGCAATCTTAGGTTCTAATAAAGAGAGTTGCCTATTGTGCTCCGCCATTTTTTGCAAAGTTTGGTCGTTAGGTGACTGTGGCCATGGGTCTTGGGCTAAAAGTGCTAACGGAAAACAGACCAAAATAAAACAGAATAAAGACTTCATTTTTCCCCCCAGGGCTTAATTCAACATATTAAAGGCCGATGGGGGCTGACAACTGGAAAGTGCAGAGAGTGGACAAAGCTGCGTGAAATGCCTTTTAATTTGATTTGAAGCATTTATTTTAGAGTAAAAATCTATTTCCAGGTGTCGCGAAGGTTCACGGAGCGATTGAATACGAGCTTTTCTTTGCTTGAATCTGGGTCCACACAAAAGTAACCCAAACGCTCAAACTGAAAAGATTCGCCGACCACTGAACCGAGAAGACTGGGTTCGGCCTGACAATTTTCTAAAATTTCCAGGGAATCCTTATTTAAAAACTCAAGAAAGTTTTTATCTTTATGACCACCTGGATTGGCGTCAACAAACAGACGGTCGTAAAGACGCACTTCAACCGGGACAGAATCCTTAGCGCTAACCCAGTGGATAATGCCTTTGACTTTTCGACCCTCTGGATTTTTACCAAGAGTGTCTAAATCTACGCTGCACTTAAGCTCTATCACTTGTCCGGAATTATTTTTCACCACATCATCACAGCGAATAATGTAGGAGTTGCGAAGGCGAACTTCGCCTCCCGGTCGCAGGCGAAAGAATTTTTTTGGGGCCTCTTCGAGAAAGTCATCCTGTTCAATCCAGAGCGAGGAGCTCATTGGAATTTCTCTCGAACCCAAAGTATCCTCTTGGGGGTGATTGGGAGAACTGAGTTTTTCGACCTTATCATAATTAGTGAGAGTCACTTTAAGTGGACGAAGCACAACCATGCGTCGAGACGCCTTTTTATTGAGATCGTCGCGCAAACACTCTTCAAGTAGACTGTAATCGATCACCGAATAGGCTTTTGAAACACCCACTTGGCGACATAGCTCGCGAATGGATTCAGGTGTGTAGCCGCGGCGTCTGAATCCAGAAAGGGTGGCCATGCGTGGGTCATCCCAACCGGACACATGCTTTTCGTCCACAAGCTTTTTGAGATTGCGTTTTGATACAATCACGTGACTTAAAAAGAGTTTAGAAAATTCTATTTGCTGGGGTGGTTGTTCAAAATCCAATTCTTTTAGAAACCATTCGTACAAGGGACGATGGTCCTCAAACTCAAGGGTGCAAATGGAGTGGGTGATCCCTTCAATGGCGTCGGAAAGACCATGAGTGAAGTCATAAAGCGGGTAGATGCACCACTTGTCTCCAGTCATGGGGTGGGGCGTATGACGGATGCGGTAGATCAGTGGGTCGCGCAAATTCATATTCCCAGAAGTCATATCAATTTTGGCCCGCAAAATATGCTCACCATCTTTGTACTGACCATCTTTCATTTCCTGGAAGAGTTTCAGATTCTCTTCCACGCTACGGTCGCGATAGGGGCTGTTTTTACCAGGAGTGTTGTGATCACCGCGATATTCTTTGACCTGAGCTTCATTAAGGGAGTCTACGTAGGCCTTGCCTTTTTTAATAAGTTGAACAGCAAATTCATAAAGCTGATCAAAGTAGTCGGAGGCATGACAAAGATGGTCCCACTGAAATCCCAACCATTTGATGTCTTCTTTAATCGCTTGAATGTATTCGGGATCCTCTGTGGTTGGATTGGTGTCGTCAAAACGCAAATTGCAAAGTCCCGAGTAAGTCTCTTTAATACCAAAATTAAGGCAAATGGACTTCGCATGGCCAATGTGGAGGTAGCCGTTAGGTTCGGGGGGAAAGCGGGTGTGAACACGCCCTTGATGTTTGTTCTCCTTAAGATCGCTGTCGATAATGTTGTGAATAAAGTTCTTGGGCGACTTCTCGGATTCCATACCATCTCCTTGGATCTTGCAGTCCTAACACAAATTTGCCGTTTTCTCCCTGGAAAAATGGTGCTACAAAGGCTGCATGCCGCAAAATCAGGTTCGAATTCTCACGACAGGTGGGACCATTGAAAAAAGTTACAATGAGATGGATGGGTCCCTCAAAAACCGCCAGTCCTTTCTCAAGAATCGGCTCTTATCCCGCTTGCGCTTGCCCCATACCCAGGTGACTTTGCGTGAGCTCATGGCCAAGGATTCCCTGCATATGACCGATGAGGATCGACTCAAGATTTGGCAAAATATAGAAGAAGAATTCGCCCACCAAAGCCCCATAGTCATCCTGCATGGGACGGATACCATGGAAAAATCAGCTGAATACTGCCAAAGCCAGTGCCCCACTCCCCCTGTGGCCGTCGTTTTCACCGGTGCGATGAAACCCATGGGTTTTGAGGACTCTGATGCTGCGCAAAATTTTATTGAAGCCCTGATCGCCTGCCAGCTCTTAAGTCCCGGTTTTTATATCAGCTTCCACAATCATGTCTTTAAGGTGCCCCATGTGCAGAAAAACAAACGTCGTCGCACCTTTGAGGAAAAAAAATAATTTATGCTACAAGTTGCCAATCTTCAAAAATCCTATGGATCTCGTATTTTATTTTCAGATGTGTCTTTTTCGGTCAGTCCTGGCGAGGTAGTGGGGCTAGTCGGGCGCAATGGTTGTGGAAAGTCCACGTTGTTTAAGATCATGCGTGGGGAAGAGCAAGCGGATCACGGCGATATCCACTGTCCCAAATCCTATCGCATCGGTTTTTTAGATCAGCATATTCGCTTCACAGAAGACCAGGTTCTCAAAGAGGCGGCCACGGCCCTGCCTCGCGGCAGTGAGAACGATCTCTATAAAGCCGAAGCTCTGCTTTTCGGACTGGGATTTACTTCCGAAGATATGACTCGCTCGCCCCATGAATTCTCCGGCGGCTTCCAATTGCGTATTAATTTAGTGAAAAGTCTTTTGCAAGAACCCGATCTTTTGTTACTCGACGAGCCGACCAACTATCTTGATATTTTAAGTTTGCACTGGATGCGGCAGTTTCTAAAAAACTTTAGCGGGGAGGTGATCCTCATCACCCACGATCGGAACTTTATGGACTCGGTCGTGACCCACACCATGGGTATTCATCGCCAAAGCTTACGAAAAATCGAAGGCAACACAAGCAAGTATTATGAGCAACTCTCTCTTGACGAGGAGATTTATGAAAAAACCAGGGTCAATCAAGAGAAAAAAGTCAAAGAGATGCAGGCCTTTGTGGATCGCTTTCGAGCCAAGAGTTCCAAGGCTAAACAAGCTCAATCAAAATTGAAGAAAATTGAAAAAATCAAACCGATGATGAAACTCTCAGCGGAAGATCAGCTCGGCTTTCGATTTAATTTTAAAGAAACACCTGCAAAAGTTCTAATGACTGTAGAGGATCTTGAGTTTGGTTATGATCCTGCAAATCCCTTGTTCAAGGGCTTGAGTTTTCGTGTAGAGCCCGAGGATCGCATCGCCATCATTGGTAAAAATGGTTACGGTAAAACGACTTTACTCAACGCCATAGCCGGACAGGTCGCGGCTCACGGACAGATCAGCCAGCATCCCGACAGTCGCATTGCCTACTACCAGCAGACCAACAAAAAGAAGCTCAGTCCCAACGCAATGGTTTATGAAGAGATTGGCTCCGAGAACCCAAACCTCTCGATAAGCCAAGTGCGTTCGATCTGTGGAGCTATGATGTTCTCGGGCGATGATGCTGAAAAAAAAATCTCGGTTCTTTCTGGTGGCGAACAAGGACGTGTTTTGTTGGGCAAAGTCATTGCTAAGTCTTGCAATCTTTTACTCTTAGATGAGCCCACCAATCACTTGGATATGGAGTCTATTCAAGCTCTTTGTGAAGAGATTGACAATTTTCCTGGTGGTGTTCTCTTTGTCAGTCATGATGAGGATCTTCTCGATAAATTGGCTAACAAGCTTATCGTGTTTAAAAATGGAGACGCCCATCTTTTCTTAGGGACCTATGAAGAATTTTTAAATAAAGAGGGTTGGGGTGAAGAGCCTGTTCAAAAATCCAAAAAAAACAATCACGATAAAAAAGAAATGCGACGTCGTCGCGCTGAAATTGTGCAAGCCCGAGCCAAGCAGGTGAATCCCATAAAAAAAGAAATTGAGAAACTGGAATTGAGTATCATAGATCTTGAGTCCGATTTGGAAGAAAAAAACAGGATGATGGCAGAATTGGAGTATGGAACGCCAGTGGCACAAGATTTATTCCAAAAAATTGGTGAAGTTCAGATGAAAATTGCCACCAGTTATCAAAGGCTCGATGAACTTATTAATCAGCAAGATAAGACTCTTCAGAAATTTGAGTCTCAATTAACCGAATTGGATTAAATTCGCCTAGTTATTGTTCTGCCATGATTTTGCCCACGCATACGGTATTTGTATCTTCTCATGAAAACTTGGTAGCTACAAAAGGCAAGTACGACACCAGCCACTCCGGCTATTTTTGAGAATTCTTGATTCATGAATGCAAAGGCTCCAATCGAAGCATAAGCGTAAGGTAGTGACTCATAATAAACAAATTCTAAGAAATCCATAGACCATCCCCCGATCAATTTACTCAATGATAGCAAAGAGTTGAGCCTGCAAAAAGCCCATACTGCCAATTGAAAAATAGAGCAGTTGATCGTTCCAAAGCGAGACACTCAAATAGTTTTCTGCTTGGTGGAGAGTTTTCAAGTTTCGATTGTCTCTTGAGGCCGGGCTCCATGCCCTTGCTGGCATTTCACCCTGCGGGTGAAAACGCTTCCAGCTTGCCAGAGACTCAAGATACAATCGAAACTTGAAAACTCTCCAGCGGGAGAAGAACTCTTTCATTTATATAACTTGTGGATAGCAAAGAGTGAAATTTCTCTCAAGTGTGTTCGGTTTCGTTCCATGGTGCGACCCAAAAGAGAAGAAATAATCCGGGGACTGCAAGTAGTCCGCAGAGAATAAAAAACTGTGTGTAGCCAAGCCCCGGAAGGGTGCCGAATATCGAGTAGAGAACACCATCCTTATTGTTCACACCTTCAATTAAAAAGCCTGTTGTCGCATTGGCGAAAGTACGTGGTAATGCAATCAGGCTCGAGAACAATGCAAATTGCGTAGCGGTGAAATTCATACTGGTGGCGCGAGCCATATAAGCGGTCAAGGCGGATGCGCCAAGACCCACACCTAAATATTCAAAAGCAATCACAGTAGCTAAAACCCAGTGCACAGGACCTACTTCGTTGAGAACTGCGAAACCAAAAATGGAGGTCATTTGTACAAAGCCAAAAAGCCACAGGCAACGATTGATTCCGTAGCGATAAATGCCCACGCCCCCGATAAAGGAACCAATTAACATGGACCAAAAGTTCACTAATTTCACTGTGGTTCCGATAACAGTCATAGAAAAACCAACATCAAGATAGAAGGGAGTGGAGAGAGCGGTGGCCATATTGTCGCCCAGTTTGTATAAAAACAAAAAAGAGATAACCAGAAGAGCTGAGGTCACACCTTTGCGATTAAAAAATTCCTTCAATGGTTCGACAACAGACTCTCTCAGAGTTTTAGGGCGAGAAGTGTAGCGGTGCAACTCATCGATCAAGAGAGTCTTCACAATTCCAACAAACATGAAGCTGCCAATGATAATGTGCACCCAAAACCAGGGCAAAATATCGGCAAGTATGAGACCCAATCCACCTGGTATAAAAGCCATAGCACGGTAGCCATTCATATACATGGAGTTGCCAAGTCCCAACTCGCGATCACTTAAAAGTTCACGTCGATAGGCATCGAGTACGATATCTTGGCTGGCGGAGAAGAAGGCCAGTGCGGCAGCTCCATAGGCAATCCAACCAATAGACGTTATGGGTTGCAAGAAGGCCATGGCGAACATGCTGAGCATGCATCCAAGTTGGGTGATGAGCATCCAGCCACGGCGTAAACCTAAAAAGGGTGGGGCGTAGCGGTCGAGCAAAGGGGACCAAAGAAACTTCCAGTTGTAGGGGATTCCAACCAAGGCAAAAAGGCCGATGGTTTTAAGATCCACATCCTCGGAACGCAACCAGGCCGGGATAAGGTGGTAAATGTAAAAAAGGGGAAGACCGGCAGAAGCCCCATTGAACAAGCAAATGAGCATGCGACGGTTGAAGAGGGCCTCGGTGAATTTCATTTTAAGAGCCGGGGGCTTGCCATTTTTTTCAGTCATATCAACATGCTAGCACTGGCCTCGGGGGCAAAGCAACTTTCCCACATGGGGTTCTTCCCACCCCTGCTTAGGATATGGACAAATATTGATTGGCCGCGGTATAGATCGATGCTACGACCTAGTCTTCATGGGGAGGTTTTTCAATGATCCAAGCGCGATATGTCGTCACATCAGGTGGGCAGCGGATTCCCATCAACGATCAACCTGTCGATCAGGTGGGAGCTGAGGAAAGGGCCCTCTCTTTTACAAAAAGAAGTATCAAAAAACAAAGCAAGCTCGATGCTCTTTATGCCATCATCCAAATGATAGACCTGACAACACTGGAAGGGGCTGACACTCCGGCTCGCGTTCGTCAAATGTGTGCCAAAGCTATCCAACCTGTTCCCCGTTCACTGTATGCCGAACTCCAGCAAGACTACAAGGCTCCGGAACTTCCATCGGTTGCGGCGGTTTGCGTTTATCCAACACTCGTCGGAACTGCTGTGGATGCACTGAAAGGAAGCTTGGTTCAAGTGGCTTCGGTTGCGACAGCTTTCCCCTCGGGACAATTGCCTTTGAACTTAAAGTTAGCCGATGTGAAGTTTGCTGTAGATATGGGTGCCACTGAAATTGATATGGTGATCCCTCGTGGTGCTTTCCTCAGCGGTCAGTATCAAAAAGTTTTTGACGAGATTGTGGCAACTAAAGAAGCTTGTGGATCAGCTCATTTAAAAGTGATTCTTGAAACTGGTGAATTGCAAACCTATGACAACGTCAACCTCGCTTCACGAATCGCAATTATGGCGGGTGCGGATTTTATCAAAACATCCACCGGCAAGGTGAACCCTGCGGCGACACTTCCGGTCACATTGGTTATGCTACAAGTGATTAAAGATCATTTTGAAGAAACGGGTCGTAAAATTGGAATGAAGCCCGCTGGTGGTATTCGCGACACCAAAACTGCAATCCATTATTTGTGCATGGTCAATGAGGTGCTTGGTGAAGACTGGTTGAACCCCGATCTTTTTCGCTTTGGTGCGAGCAGCTTGCTCAACGACGTATTAAGACAAATTTACAAACAGTACACAGGTCGCTACTTTTACGACGATTTATTTTCAATGGACTGAGGTGAGAGATGCTAGAAAAATTTATGAGAAAAAAAGATAAGGTATCCCCGTCTTCAGATAACCAGCCTCACAAGACAGAGGAGAGTGGAAAGAAAGGATTTTCCTTTCAATATGCGCCAAGCCTTGAATCCACCGATATTGTGAAGATTGCCGAGACACAAAAATTGTTTATCAATGGGGAGTTTGTAGAGTCCACAGGAGAACAATTTTTTGATACGCTCAATCCAGCTACAGGGCTGGCATTATCTAAGGTTGTGGAATCCACTGAACAAGATGTGGATAAGGCGGTTCGTTCGGCAAGAAAAGCCTTTGAACAAGTTTGGTCAAAGACGACCGGTTCTGAGCGAGCTCAGTATTTGTTTCGCATTGCCCGATTGATTCAAGATCGCTCTCGTGAATTGGCTGTGCTTGAAACACTCGACAATGGAAAGCCTATCAAAGAATCACGCGATGTGGATATTCCACTTGCCGCGGCTCACTTTTTCTATAATGCGGGTTGGGCCGATAAGTTGGATTATGCTTTTTCTGGAAAAAATGTTCGTCCCCTTGGTGTTGCGGCTCAGGTGATTCCGTGGAATTTCCCACTTTTGATGGCCGCCTGGAAGATTGCACCTGCACTGGCGACTGGAAATTGCGTTGTTCTCAAGCCTGCTGAGACCACATCCCTGACTGCTCTCTTGTTAGCTGAGATATGCCAAGAGGCCGGATTGCCTCCCGGGGTTGTCAATATCGTCACTGGTGCTGGAGAAACTGGGGCGCGTTTAACCAATCATCCCGATATTAACAAAGTGGCATTTACGGGTTCGACCGAGGTGGGTAAAATAATTGCCCGCTCCCTGGCTGGCAAAGACACCAAGCTGACTTTGGAGTTAGGTGGAAAGTCCGCCCAAATTGTTTATGAAGATGCGGCGCTCGATCAAGCTGTAGAGGGCGTGGTGAATGGTATTTTCTTTAATCAAGGTCATGTGTGCTGTGCAGGTTCCAGACTTTTATTAGAAGAGTCCATTGCAAATCTTTTTGTTAAAAAATTGAAGGCTCGGATGTCTTCTCTTAGAGTCGGCAATCCCTTGGATAAAAATACAGATGTCGGTGCCATTCACTCTCAGGTGGAGTTGGACAAGATTACTGGTTTTGTTCGCGAAGCCCAAATGGAAGGTTTAGAGTACTTTTCTGCAAGCGCAACCACCCTTCCTAAAGAGGGATACTTCCACAAACCTTGCTTTTTTAACAATGTATCATCCTCGGCGTCTATTTGTCGCAAAGAGGTTTTTGGTCCCGTATTGGCGATCTCCACCTTTCGCACTCCACAAGAGGCCATTGTTAAAGCCAATGACACCGCTTATGGCTTGGCTGCGGGCGTGTGGTCTGAAAAGGCGTCTAAAATTCAGAAAACAGCTTTGGGTCTTAAAGCCGGTATTGTTTGGGCGAACACTTACAATAAATTTGATCCTGCTTCACCATTTGGTGGATATAAAGAAAGCGGCTGGGGTCGCGAGGGAGGCCGTCATGGCCTTTTGCCCTATGTGGAGGTGCAATCATGATTTTCAATAGAACAACCACCCCATCACCTCTCGTCCCAAAGACTAACAAGCTTTTTATCAACGGAGAATTTCCGCGCAGTGAATCCGGCCGCAGCGAGCCTGTACATTTGCACAATTCACAAAAGCTTCACTCTTATGTTTGTCGTGCTTCGCGAAAAGACCTGCGTACTGCGGTAACGGCGGCCCAAGCTGGTTTGCCAAGCTGGCAGAAAAAAACAGCCTACAATCGGGGTCAAATTCTTTATCGCATGGCTGAAATGCTTTCCAGCCGACGTCTTGACTTAGTGGCTCAGTTGCAAGAGCTTCTTGGTATCCAAGAAAATCAGGCCCATGAGCAAGTCGATAAAAGTCTCGAGACTCTTCTTTATTATTCGGGCTTTGCCGATAAGCTCAATCAAGTCTTAGGGACTATTAACCCAGTCAGTGGGCCCTATCATAACTTCACAGCCCTGGAACCGATGGGTGTCGTCGGAATTGTTTACGATCAAGAGTTTAATCTCAACTTGTTTTTCCATCAAATCGCGAGCACCCTTTGTGCTGGCAATTCTTTGGTCATGATTTTTGATAAGCCGGGCTGCGCGTTGCTATCTGATTTGGCGGAGATCTTTAAGACCTCTGATCTTCCCAACGGAGTGATCAATTTGTTGTCAGGCTCGGTCGAAGAGTTATCTTCCCCTATGGCTTCTCATATGGAGGTTCACGCTTTGGTCGTGGCCTCAGCAGACAAAGATCGTCTCTGTCAGATGCAAAAGCTTGCCGTAGACAATATGAAGAGAGTTATCTTGTGGGATTTTACCAAACTCAGTGTTGAACCCTTGTCGGCACTTTCTGAGTCCAAAACAGTTTGGCATCCAGTGGGCGTTTAGTATTAAGTCTTTTCAATATTAAATAAAAAAAACCGCGAACATTGTGATCGCGGCTAACTTATCCCTAGAATGCTTCAAGTTAAAACCTATTAGATCAGCAAATTGTTTTGCTTATTAGTTATCAAAACTGTGAAAATTAAAGATTGAGTCGCCGCTGGCAAACTTGGTAATATGGTAATAGCCGGTGTGACCATACACATAGGCGTTGGCTAAACCATTGTCGTGTTGGTAAACAACAACTTTTTGATTCGCTTTATCAAAGTACGCAGTGCGTGTTTCGATTCCATCTTCCATACGAAGTTCTACCATTTTACAGCGAATGTCATTGCTCGTGACGAAGTCGGCATCTGCGTTGATCCCTTGAGTGGAGATTTCGTAGGAATAACCGTTGGCACACTCACTAAATTTGGTCACAGCTCCAATTAATTGTTGTGTTTTACAAATGTCTCGGAGGTACATTTTTTTATCGGTGCAGGTTTTGGTTCCCATATCTGCAAATGAGACAGTGGATGTGATCATGATTGTTACTGCCAAGATAAGATGATTCATTTTTGCCCTCTTTTGTTGATATTTTATATAGAAGCAAAGTTGGGGCCACTTCATTTGCAACTAATTTTGATTTGAGTGTCGAACTTTTTTAAAGTGCTAAAGAGTTCTACGTCTCTTTTTTAGATGAGTAATCGCATCAATGTGTTTTAGGAGTCTTAAAGTCCCCCTCTGAGACAACCGTCTTCCAAGTTGGACGTGGAAATAAGCCTTTAGATTCGTTTTGTTTAACTTTCTCACAAAAGACCTTTGTTTCTATGGCCGACTTGTTTAATAATGGTACTGGGCTTATTTAAAAATTTTAGGGGGATTCGTGTTAGCTAATCTAAAACAGCTTATTTTCGCTCCAATATTAATTATTCTTGGCTTTACAACCTTGTTTGTCTTTCAGAATTGTTCTGGAAAGGTAGCCTTTGACTCTCAACCGAGCACGCTCCGACCCGAACAGTTTTTTGAAAATGATATTCGTCCCGATGGATTTACAGTGGGTGGTGACGCCGATGTGATTATTCGTTTTAATGAAACACCAGGAGATCGCATAGTTGGAGATGATGGAGGTGTTGTCGACTATGAGGTTATTGTTCCAGAGGGAACTCCGAATCGAATACGTTGTTTTTTAAATGGAGTTGAATTGCCTTGTGAACAAACGGGACGTATACCTGTTCCTAGTGACACCGCTGGACCTCAGGATTTTCGTATTGAAGTGGATGTTTTTGAGGACGATCCGAATCGCAACGATAGACAAGTGGTCGAGACTGTGACTTGGACCGTCTATGATAGAATAGGTGAAAGAACCAAGACGATCCAAGTCAATGAGCTTAGCGATGATGTGGATATCATCATCAATGTGGATAATTCAGGTTCAATGGAATTTGAGCAAAGCAGTATGGCCTCTCGAATTTCCACCTTTATGGACTCTTTTCGTGGTCAGAATTATCACATCTCGGTGATCACCACATCTCCAGTTGGTACGGACACAATTTGGAAGCCAAGTTTACCTTATGTCGATGGCAAGTTCTTAGAACTGAATAATAACGATACTTTCTGTGTCCGCCACGATCAACACTCCGCTCAAGAAGCTCAAGATATGCTCCAGTCCAATGTGGTTCGTGGCTTGTACCTGTTAGATGACAACGGGCAACCCATTGTAAATCAGTCGACTGGTCAAAACTATCCCGAAGGCAATGGTTGGGAGCGCGGAATCTTCACTACCTATCGCGCTGTTGAGCGTTCAACTGTAGCTGGCTCTCCCGAGTCCCAGTGTCTTCGTCAAGGGGTAGCCAAACATGTTGTCTTGATCTCCGACGAAAGAGAAACTCTCACCGACAACTCGGGCGCTCCACTTCCAGATGCAGAGAAGTCCGGTGGTGATAACTTGCGCAGCTTATTTGCTAGTACATTTCCCAACACAATTTTTAAATTTCACTCAATTGTCGTCAACCCATTCAGTCCCGAAGGTGAGGCTTGTCTTGCCAGCCATGGTGCCCAACCGGGACTTGAGTACGCTCATTTAAGCCGCGCGACAGGTGGCGTGATCGGTTCAGTTTGTGCTTCTGATTATGGAGCTCAATTGGGTCAAATTGGTCAATCCGTCAACGATTCAAAACTGTCCTACACTCTAGATTGTGTATCGGCTCAGGGCGGGCAAGTCCCACAGGGTCGGGTGATAAATCTTAACACCGGGGAAGAGATTGCTGTGGAGTATCGTTTCATTGGAGACAAGATTGAGTTTGCAGAACTCTTACCTCCTGGCGAATACCGAGTGACCCATTATTGTTTCGAGTAGTGTGGGCTTTATATTAATGTATAAGACTTCAATTCTTTTTTAAGATCTTGGGCCACATAGTGGCCCTTTTCATTGAGAGTCAAACGCCCCATAGCCCAATCCGGATCGTGAGTGAAATACAAAGAAAGATCTTTGTCTTGAAAGTTTTGGTAGAGAAGTTCTTTTTCATCAATCAGTTTTTCAGGAAAACGATCATATCCCATGGTGATTGGCAGATGCACCCAGGCAACTCCCGGAATAAGATCTCCAGCAAAGATCACAGTTTCTTTCTCACCATGGATAAGACTGTGCATTTGCCCAGGAGTGTGACCATGGGAGTAGGTAAAGCTTATGTGTGGTCTGAGCTCCTTAGGAGCTAATTCGTCACTTATAATCACAAGTTTTTTAGATTCTTGTAATCGTTTGTTGAGTTCGGGAATAAAAGAAGCGCGATCGCGAGGATGTGGTTGTAATGCTCTTTTCCAAGCTTCTTCACCGATAACAATTTGAGCATTTGGAAAACTCAACCCTTGTTTTCCATTTTCTAAATCTGAATATTTGGGGAGCAATCCGCCAGCATGATCAAAATGCAGGTGAGACAAAACGACAAAATCAATATCACCAGCGTCTAAATTCATCTTGTTAAGATTTTCTATGAGTATATGAGATTGAGAATCTTGAACGCCAAAGCGGTCGGCTAACTTTGGTTCAAAGAAGGCGCCAATACCTGTTTCAAACAGGATTTTTTTATTATTCCATTCTAAGAGTAGGCAGCGACAACTTAAAGGGATGCGACCGAGTTTATCAGGCAAAGTCCACTTTTCCCAGATAGCGCGAGGTGCGTTGCCAAACATAGATCCCCCATCTAACCACTGAGAGTTACCTTGTATAGAAGAGAGTTGGAGCATACTTCACCTCACGAGCAGAGCCACTGTTGAACGAGTATAATGTATTTGGGTTTGGATTTAAAGGCCCTGCAAGGCAGGGTGCTCGCCAGTGCAAAAGCTTATCAAGCCATTCAGATGGGTGCGAGCGTACTTGCGAGCATTTTGATCACCAAAAAACTTTTTATACTGATGATATCCCATGTAAAAAGAATAAAAGGCAAAAGCAAAGTCGTCATCGGTGAGATTCCCTTTGAATTGAACCATCTCAACTGCGCCTTTATGATTGGAAGTTAAAAAAAGCAAAAACATTTTCTGAACACTCATCAGGTAGTCTTTTACTTTTCCAGGGCGATCGTCAAATTCGAGGCATGCTGTTAGAAAAATACAGCCACCTGGAATTTGAGGAACAGAGACATCGTACCAAACAGGAAGTTGTTCGGCTAAAAACTTCAATCGTTCTCCTGGAGAGGGAAGAGCACTTGCTGGCTTTATAAGGGTTTCTTGAAAGAGTTCGTGGGCGTACTCAAGGATTTCGAGCTGGAGTTGTTCTTTTGACATAAAGTGAGCAAAGAGTCCGCTACGCGACATTTGCGCTTTTTCAGCCAAACCCCCGATACTGATATTCACAAGACCTTGGACACTGGCAAGGATCAAGCCTTCTTTAAGAATATTATTTTTTGTGGCTTGGCCTTTTGACTCCGTCATGAAAACAAACTAATAAATAAAACAAGAATTGTTGAGTGATTATTTCTTGTGGAAGGCGTATGACGATGCGGGTCATTATTCAATTTCATGCTGATCACTCTTTATTTTCATAATCTAGCACAGAAATGCTGCATTGACCTAGCTCTCGAAAATGGTTTTAGTATAAATCTATGAGTCATGCCGTTCTCTTCATTTTGACCTTTATTTTTATGGAATTCGCAGCCTGGTTTTTGCATCGTTACGTCATGCATGGATTTCTTTGGAATATGCATGAGGACCATCATACACCTCGTAAAGATCGCTGGTGGCAAAAAAACGATGCTTTTGCCGTTTTCTTTGCTGTTCCCTCCTTCTTTAGTATTCTTTTGGGAAGCTACTGGTTCAACCCCCACTGGGCAACTTTTGGTTATGGAATTATGGCTTATGGAGCGGCCTATTTCTTTATTCACGAAGTGGTCATTCACCGTCGCTTGCGCTTTTTATCCCTCGAAAATTGGTATTTTCGAGCTGTTATTCGAGCCCATCGGGATCACCATAAAGTTCGCTTTAAAGAGGGCTGTGGGAACTTTGGAATGCTCATTGTACCACTAGGCTATTTTCAGCAAGAGTGGCAAAAAAATTAATTTTTAAGGACGCGTGTTCTTTTTAGACTAAAAAGGATCAATCCCATGGCGCATCCAAAATAAAGCAAATACAGAATATTGGAACGTTCCACTTGGATCTCTGGCGAACTCAGGGACCAGGTGAGTAAGCCATAATGATAAGTAGGGAGCCATGGTGTGATTTTTTGCAGAGCTTCGGGCAAAATTTCAGGTGGTTTCCACAAACCGCCGGCAAAAGATAGCACGAGGTGAAAAAAATTAGCCACCGGAACAACTGCCTTGGGACTAAAGATTTCACCAACAACTAGACCCATCAACAAAAAAGGCAAACCTCCCAAAGTTAAAAAGCTAATCATTTTTAAAAATACTAAAAATTTGAGATCAGTGGGGGTAAATGCGTGCCCCACAGCGTAAATAAGAAGACAAGCTAAAGACCCTAAAATAACGGAGGTGACTAGCCTCGAAGCGATAATCATCCAGTAGGGAATTGGCAAGGTTGTGAGATAGCGGGCCCAAGGCGAGGTTTTTTCTTGGGAACGGTTGATAGAGTATTGCAAAAAAATCACGCCAAAAAATGAAAAAGCTGAGAACGAGCCAATCAAGTAGGTAGAGATATAAGGGCTGTTGGATTCAGGCACGGCAAAAAACCAATAAAGACCAGCAGGTAAAACCAGAGTGGTGAAGACATAGGCTGGATCACGAAAACTAATGCGCAGCTGATGCTTGATATGAGAGAGAAGTTGGATCATAAAATTTCCTGCAAAATTTCTTGAGTTCCCAGATTTTCAATAAGCAAGTTCTTAAAATTAAAATCTTTTTTGATCATTTGCTGCACCAGCTGGTCACTGTCTTCACACACCACCCAGTGTTGTTCTCCCTGTTGTTGTTGTTTCATCGCCCCTGGCCATGGGAAAGCTTGCGAGGAACTAAAACTGACTTTTTTAAGTTGAGTGAGATCTGTCATCTCCTGGGGAGTTAAAATTTTTATCACCCCATTTTTAAGATGAAAAAACTGGTCCACATCATTTAAAATTTCTTGGGGATGATGGCTGATCATCAAGACAAGGGCTTGGTTTTTTTGTTGATACTTTTTTAAGTTTTCAATAAGACGCAGTCGCGATGGCAAGTCGAGACCTGTTGTCGGTTCGTCTAAGAGTAGAACCTGAGGTTTTCCGACCAAAGCGCAAGCCAGGGCCAAGCGCCTCTTCATCCCTCCTGAGAGCTGTCCACAGCTTTTGTGGCGAAACTCTTGTAGAAAAAAATCAGATATCAAAGCCTCGAGATCTTCACTATCTTGGAACTGACTTTTGACGAAGCTAAGGATTTCGACCACTTTTTCATTACTTGGAAAATCAATGTCTTGCAGAGCAGCGCCTAAAGTTTTTCGTAAAGAGAAATGATTTGGTTTTTTGCCAAGGATAGAAACTTGGCCTTTTTGTGGATGGAGATGTCCCAAAATAAGTTTTAGAAATGTGGACTTGCCAGAACCGTTGACTCCTATGAGGCCGACAAACTGATCGCCAAAAACTTGTAAACTGAAGTCACGGAAAATATCTTGATTCCTATAACAAAAAGTCACGTTATCAAAGGTCAAAGCGCAAACTGTCTTTGAAATCATGAGGTCGGCCTTTTGATTTGAAAGATAGCTTTACTAAGATCGACTTGAGTGAAGAGGATATAGCCTTGAACGACCATAATATTGGTCACAAGAAAAAAGAGAGCCTCTTCTAGGGGTAAAACTCCCAAAAGAGTGAGTCCCGAAATGGTTTGCTCTGGAAAAAACCAAATTTGCAAATGGATGGCGACAATGTCCGCCACCCAAAAGTATGCGGTTAGAAAAAAAACCCCTCTAAGAAGTGTGGTTTTGTTTTGTAAAAGGATAGAGCTACCCAATGACCATTGCAAAAAAAGAACTGGCAGAGACCAATAAATGATAAGCTTTAGATACAAATACTGGGGGGCGCGGCTAAAAGCGAACCAGCTGGCAAAAAGACTGATGGTCATTATTGCAAAAAGAGCGACCTGTCTCCGTCCAATTTTCATAGCTAAATTCTGTTTGTTTTTCTTCTCTCTGAAGAGGAGAAAGGCAATAAAAAGGCAGCCAATAGAAGTTTGAATAATAAAAAAGAAGTACTCTTCAATGGGAATTCTATAAATGGTGAAAAGAATATTCTCTGGGTGATAGCTCCATATTTTTTCTTTGATGAGATAGCTGTCCCAAGGGGTTGTGTAACTAACAGCTAATAAAGTCAGCAGGCCAATGCCAAAACAGCTTCTGCTCGAAAGGGCCTGTTTATTATGGCGATTGAGCCAAAGAACAAGACCGAAAAGTGGAACTGTGAATACCAGGTGAAACTGCCAGTAGGTCATAGATCAAAGCCCCGCAGTTGTTTCCAGGGTTCCAAACCTAAATGAAGCTCAGAGTTGTGTTTGAGTTTTGCTTTTCTATGAAAAGCACTCACACCCCAAGAGAGGCAAGCTCGCAATAAAACTTGCGCTTTGTCGAGTGTATTCAAATAAACACGACCTTTCATTGGATCCGCCCCATTTTTAAGAAGTTTTACACCAATGCCCCGGTAAAGTTGTGAGGCTATAATAATGGCCCCTCGAGTGCGCCAGGGAATCGTGGCAAAAGCTTTTTGAGCACTAGCGTAGTAGCGATCCGCAAGCCAGAGCAGCTCTTTGACTACGGGACGCAAATCCGCTTGGCTCTTTGGATTTTGTAAAAGATCTTGTGGATCAATACCTTGTCGGGCGAGTAAGTCCATGGGGATGTAAATGCGATCCCGGTTAAGATCTTCTTTAATGTCTCGGCAAATATTAGTGATCTGCATAGCCAGTCCCAAATCCACGGCGTGGGCGCGTGCGTGTGGGTCCGAGACATTCATGAGGTCGAACATAGCCAGTCCCACCGTACCGGCTACCTTATAGCAGTACTGCATGAGTTCTTTTTGATTTTGAATTCTCACAGGATCCAAATCGTCCTGAGCCCCTTGAATAAGATCTTCCATATATGAAATGTCCAGACGGCATTCACGATACATTTTATTCACGGGCAACAAAGGTCGCTCACTTTTTAGATCTTCAGCAATAGTGTTAAGACTCAGCAAGGCTTGTTCTCTATTCGGAGCTTCGTCGACGGCATCATCGAGCCAGCGACATAGAGCATAGAGAGATCGCACTTGGGGTCAGAGCGCTTTTGGAAAAAAAAGGCTGGCCAAATGAAAAGACTTGGCATGTTGTTTCATGACACCTTGCCATTGGCTCACCAGGGAAGCTCCTCACTTTGGGGGACCAAGCGTTTTAAAACCTTGGCCGAGTTGATAACTCCAGGGACACCAGCACCTGGGTGGGTGTTCGCGCCTACAAAATAAAGGCCTTTGATTTGGCTAGATTGATTGTGGAAGCGAAAATAGGCCGATTGTTGAAAAGAGGGTTCGATGCCAAAGGCGGCCCCATGGGTGCTGCGCAAGTCATTTTCAAAATAATTAGGTGTGACAGAAAAAGACACATCCAGATTTTCTTTCAGCCCAGGCAAGAGTCTTTTTTCAAGAGAAGAAAAGATTTTTTCCTGATAAGCTCCTTGAATTTCATCCCAAGGAATTCCGCTTTGGTTGTTCGGAACCGGCGAGAGTACATAGAAAGCTTCGCAGCCTGCAGGAGCAAGGGATTGATCGGTGACAGTTGGAGCATGCAGGTAGAGTGAAAAATCATCTGCTAATTTTTTGCGCGTGAAAATATCATCTAAAAGACCTTTATAGCGGGGGCCTAGGAGGATGGTATGGTGGACAAGGTTGTCGTACTTCTTTTTAGTCCCGAAGTAAGAAACAAATAGAGACATGGACTGACTCTTTTTTTGCACTCTTTGCTTTTGACGAAGAGGGTACCATTTTTCATCAATCCATTCGTTATAAACTTTAATGGGGTCCGTGTTTGAGACTAAAACATCACAGTCAAAGTGAAGACCCTTGCCTCCATAAACCCGCTGAACATGACCCTTTTCGATTTGTAGAGAATCCACAGGACAGTCGTAAACGAATTCAACTCCATGTTTAGTTAAAGCTCCCACAAGTCCGTTGATCAGGGCCGTGGTTCCACCTTTTGCAAAATGAACACCCCATTTTCTTTCAAGCCAGTGGATAAGAAGATAGATCGAGGTGATTTTGTGAGGGTTGCCGCCGACGAGCAAGGGCTCAAAGCTAAAGGCCTGGCGCAAGCGCTCATCTTTAATATATTTCGAAACTAAAGAGTAAACGCTTTTATAGTTTTGCAATCGAATCATATCAGGCAAAACACGCAACATGGAAGCCACACTTGAGAAAGGTTTGTCGGCCAATTCAGTGTAGCCCACATTAAATATTTCTTGGGCATGTTTAGCGAGGCGAAGGTATCCGTCCACATCGGCAGGATTAATTTTGCGGATATTTTCAATCAGGCGCTCTTCATCGCCCACATAATCAAATTCAGAACCATCATCAAAAAGAATACGGTAAAAAGGGTCGATGGGAACAAACTCCACCCAGTCTTCGGTGCGCTCACCAACAAGCTCAAAGAGTTCATCAAAGAGGTAAGGAGCCGTGATTACGGTGGGGCCGGCGTCAAAAGTGTAGCCTTTTTCTTTAAAAACACGAGCGCGTCCGCCGGGCTGGTTTCCAGCTTCTAGGACAGTGACATGATAGCCTTTGTTTAGAAGTTCGAAGGCGCTGGAGAGACCGCCGATACCGGCGCCAACAACGACAGCTTTTTTGGGTTTAGATTTGGTTTGGGACATATTTCTTGACCTCATCAATAGGGAGAGCGGCAAATAAAAACTTCATCATAATTTCTTGGGTTCCAGATTGTGCCATTTCACAAAAATAGTGCAAGTGCTGTGAGGCCAATTCTTGCAAATCTGTCAGTACATTTTGTTGCTCGACAGTGTTTTGAAAGTCTTCGAGAAGATCTTTGTACTTTTCTGATTGTTCGTTTTGTGAAGAGAGGTACTGCTCTAAGAGCGCTTTGTTGTCTGGATTGCGAGATAAATAAGCGACAATGGCGTTGACTCGTCTTTCTGTAAAGTCCTTTTGCTTCTGTCCCTGTTGTTTGAGGCCCATATAGTCTCGGAGGTCGTCAAAAATTTGATAAGAGACACCAAGCTCAAGCCAGGCTTTTTCAATTTCAGGCGTCCAAGGTTTGTTTTTTAAAAGGTGTACACCATGGATGGGGAGTTGAAACAGGGCTCCCGTTTTTTTGATAACCATGGAAAGATAATTTTCCCACAAAGATGTTTTATGAAGGTGAGGGCGACTCGCTAGCAATTCATCGCATTGACCGCGCACCAGTGTCTCAGCTGTTTGAGCAAAGTGAAATGTTAGCTTGGGCTCATTGAGCTGAGCGACAATGGAGAAAGCTCTAAAGATTAAAAAATCACCAACGTTAATCGCCTGCGGAATCCCAAATTTTTTCCAAAGACTTGTTTGTCCACGGCGCATAGGATCGTTGTCTTGTATGTCATCGTGAATGAGAGTTGCATTATGCAAGAGTTCGCAAGCTATGGCCCAAGGCTGGGCTTTTGAGTCGGCTAAATGAAGTGCTTGAGCTTCAGCTAAGGCCAATTGGCCCCGTAAACATTTGCCACCCGTGCGTAAGTGATAGAGAGCCATGGCATCTAATGCATCTGGTTTTTTAAATTCTTCTAACAACCAAGCGTGGATCATGAGCCCCATCCCTCTCTCAATTTCAAAGTATACTGGTAGTTTCTTAAAGTAATGACAATCCCTCTTGGGGCCATGGGCCACGATTTCAGTTCTTTTTAACTGATTTCGAAAAGAAATTGTGGCCTATGGTGTCTAAATTTTAGGCCCTGTATCTAGAAATATTATGCCCAAATTTTACAACTTAAAGCCAAGGCGTCGCCTTTTTATAAGCTTAGTCGGGGAGATTATAGTTGATTCCAGGTCTCTGAAAGTTATGATTGCAGTGTTATTCTCAGCGGGAGAAAGTCATCGATGAAAACAGACAAGCTAGCGCCCCTCATACGGATCTTATGGCAGCTTCGCGAATATTACCCCATAATTATCATCTACTCTATCTGCATTAGTGTCCTGACACTTGCCATACCCATATCTGTGCAGGCATTGGTGGGCAGGTTAACCTATGGCCCTTTTTTTCAACCCATCTTTATTCTGTCAGTATTACTTCTCGGGATTCTGACAGTTCTCGTTTTTATTACCGCGCTTCAGTATCTAATGGTCGAATATTTGCAGCGTCGCATGTATGCCAAAGTCACTGCCAGCATAGGACGCGCTTATTTCTTTGGTAAAGGTTTGCTGGATGAGTCAATCAATCGCAAAGGGAACCGCTACTTCGATGTTATTAGCATGCAAAAGAGTATTGCTTTTTTAGTAACCGACGGTGTTGCGGTCAGTTTACAAACCTTTTTAGGATTGATCTTGATTTCTTTTTACCACCCCTACTTCATAGTTCTCAGCCTAATTATATTGATAAGCATTCTTATACCTCTTTATATCTTTGGCAATAGAGCCATGTTGTCAGCGGTGGATGAATCTACCGCAAAATTCAATGTGGCAGCTTACATCGAAGATCTGGACCGCTTAGGAGCTGGGGCTCAAGATGAAGAAAACTTGGAAACAAGAATGCAAGAGCTCGATCGACAAATTGATAGTTTTCTCTACAATCGAGCAAGACACTTTCGCAATGTTTTTAGTCAGAAAGTATTCTATCTCAGTATGTATGCCTTTTTAAATGCCTTGCTTTTGGGTATGGGTGGTTATTTAGTCGCATCGAACCAGTTAACGATCGGTCAGTTGGTGGCCGCTGAAATCGTGGTCAACGCTATTCTTTCCCATTTTTTTTACGCTCATAAGTACTTAGAGTCTTTTTATGACATCTACGCATCCTCTTGGAAGTTGTACAGTTTTTATCGTTTTATAGACTCCCATAAAGCTCAATCTGCTCAAGAGGAAAAGGCCAAGCCCTTTTTGTATAATCGTGGAAGTTGGGAGTTTCATCGCCAGCTCGAATCGATTAAAAAAATCTACTCACCCCAAAATTATGCAAAAACTTTGCGTAATTTCGCTGTATCCATATTTGTTCTTTTAATTTTACTTGCCATAACTCCGTGGCAGCAAACCAGCATGGGTTATGGCCGGGTGACGGCCTACGATCCCAATGATCGTGCACAAAATATCACTGCGACAGTCAGTGGTTTGGTCGAAGAGTGGTTGGTGCAAGATGGTCAAATGGTTAAAAAAGGAGACCCCATTGTTCGTATTATTGATAATGATCCCAATTACCTTTCACGTCTTGAGGCCAAGCGCGACGCGGCCATGATGAAGTTTGAAGCAGCTAAGGTTTCAAGTGATACAGCTCGGTTGAACTTTCATCGCCAAGAACAGTTGATGAAAGAAGGCTTAAGTTCACGCAAAGAGTTTGAGCAATCAAAGATTACCTATAAGAAACTCCAAGCGGAAGAGGCTGGTACCGCTGTCGAATTAGCCAATGCCGAGGTGAGCTTGTCACGTCAACAACTACAGGTCGTGATGGCTCCACGCGATGGGCAAATTTTAAGAATTCTTCTTGGCTCGGGAACAACGAATGTCAAAGTTGGGGACCCCTTGGTGCAGTTTGTTCCAAGCACAAGTAATAATATTGTTGAACTTTTTGTGATCGGCAATGACCTTCCCCTCGTTTATCCTGGGCGCAAAGTACGTTTGCAGTTTGAAGGGTGGCCCTCTGTTCAATTTAGTGGATTTCCCTCTGTGGCGATTGGTAGTTTTGGTGGTGTGGTGACGGTTGTGGACCCCTCGGTCTCGCCAGAGGGTGTTTTTCGTGTTTTGGTCAAGCCTGATCCTGAAGACCCTGTTGAATGGCCGGATCAAACTTATTTAAGACAAGGGGCTCGAACAGTTGGATTGGTGATTTTAGATCAAGTCTCTATTGGTTATGAGTTATGGCGACAGGTGAATGGTTTTCCCAAATCCATGCCAACACCGCCTTCAAATATACCTTATGGGGAGACCAAGGAGTGAGGCGGCTGCTATTCTTCCTTATTTTTTTATTAGTATCACCTGCTCAAGCCCTCTCTCCAAAAGAGATCGTAGAATCGAGTCTTCAGCATTATCCCCAGGTGATTGAAACCTTGCTAAAGGTGCAAGAAAAAGACGGAGACTTACGAGAGGCTGAAGGCGCCTTTGATGCCCGTTTGCGAGGAGGAGTGGACGCCAAGACGGAAGGGTTTTACGATGGAGACTATTACACTGGTCAGATTGAAAAAGCCTTCCCTTTTTTAAATTCTAAGGTTTACGGTGGCTATCGAAATTCTTTTGGCGACTTTCCAATTTATGAAGGAAAATATGACAGTTCGACACGCGGCCAAACTTTTGCCGGTGTTTCAGTTTCACTTTTGCGCAATAGTTTAATTGATATCAACCGTTATAAAGTGCGAATCTCTGAACAAAATAAAGTCCAGTCAGAGGTGCAACTTGAAAGAGTCAAGATCGCCGTACAAACCCTATCTTTGCAAGCTTATTGGAATTGGGTCGTAAAGGGTTACGAGCTCAAAGTTTATCAAGAAATTTTGGCTTTGGCACAAGAACGTATGAAACAAATCAACCGCAGAATCAAAATGGGCGATCTCGCTCGTATTTTTCAGCAAGAGAACAACCAATATATTCAAAGGCGTCAAGCTCGCGTCTTAAAGGGACAACTCGACTTTCAAAAAGCCACTTATTATTTGTCTCTATTTTATCGAAACTCACAAGGCCAGATGATCACATTATCTCAGGCCAATTTGCCCGACTTTAAAAATCAAAAGTTAGAACGAATTCCCTCATATGATCAGGTTTTAAAATTAGCCTCGGACATGAACTTGGATC
>JBGSNK010000043.1:0-33938 GCA_041739665.1 Bdellovibrionales bacterium | reverse complement strand
ACAGCAGGCGCCATAAAGATGACGGACTCCACTCGCGAGGTGAAGTTCTGAGCCAAGTACTGGCCGACCATCGAGCTGTAAGATAAACTGACCACATGGAACTGATCGAGATTCACAGCGTCTGCCACACTGACAACTTCGTTGGCTAGTGTTTCGGTCTCTAAAAAATCAAGTTTTAATCCAGAAGCAAAGGAACCCTCTTCTTTGGGTCCACTTTCGGTGTTGTTATTGAAGGCGTAAAAAGGTTTTTCATCTTTGTCTAAAAGGTCAATCGACTCAGGTTGGGTGCTATAACCAACTAGCAAAACACCATAGCCTTGTTCGCTCAGATTGAGAATGTAGTCCTGCCAATTTTTTAGATCGTATATCAGACCATTGAGAAGAACAAAGGTGGTTTTTCCTTTTTGCGCTGGAGTATGGTGGTAGGTCACAATGTGACCGGGGCCAAGGCGCAATGACTGTAAGGGCAGGGTAGAGGCGACTCTTGTTCTGTCTTGACTTGTGCTTAAATTCTCGTCGAGTTGGCGAATATCAAGAAAGCTGCTGTCCCAGGGTTTAGAAAACAAATCTTGGCACTGGCTACTTTGGTTATCGGCCAATGCAGATGAGTTCAAAAAGGTAGAGAAAATAATAATGAGAAAGGAAGTATTAAAAAAGGTCATGCAAGCTCCTTAAGCTTTCTTTTCAGAATTTTGTTGGAATCGGTTTTGGGTAAAGTGTCGAGAAAAGTAAAATGGCGAGGGATTTTAAATTTAGCCAGTCGATCGATACAGAATGTCATCAGCTCGGATTCTGAGATTTCATGATCGCCGGCTGCGACCACAAAGGCGTGTCCCACCTCGCCCCATTTTAGATCAGTTGTTGGAATGACTGCGGCCTCAAGAATATCGGGATGGGAGGATAGAACCTTTTCTATTTCGGCTGGATAAACATTCTCGCCACCACTGATAAACATGTCTTTTTTTCGGCCAACGACATAAAAATCTCCATCGAGATCGTAACGGAGCAGATCACCGCTTTTAAACCAACCTTGCTCGAAGGCCAGTTGGTTGGCTTCAAAATTATTATAGTATCCAGGAGTCAAGGTGGGTCCATTGAGCCAGAGTTCGCCCACCTGGTTCACCTCAACATTCTTTCCTTGCTCGTCGACCAAGCGCCATTGCAAATACATATTCGGGCGGCCGATGGAACCTAATTTTTGTTCCACGAGCCTATGATGCAGGGAAAAAAGGTTGGGACCACATTCGGTCATGCCAAAGCCTTGGCGGATTGCAATGCCACGATTGTGCCACAGATGAATAGCCGAAAGAGACATGGGTTCGCCACCCACGACAGCAAAGCGCAGGGAGCTTAAATCGACATTTTTAAAATTTTCCACTTGAGTCATGAGACTCAAGGTTGTGGGCACTCCAAATAAAATAGTGGCACGTTCTGCTTCAATCCACTTAAGAATCTCGACCCCATCAAACTTGGGTAAAAGAATTGTGGTGGCGCCTCGATGGATAAAGGGGGTGAGAAGAACGTTCCAGCCTCCGGTGTGAAAGAGGGGGAGGAAACTGACCGAAATATCTTGAGAACTGAGATCTAAACTCAGAGTGGTGTTTAGAGAATTCCAAAAAAGCATTTTTTGGGTGATGATCACTCCTTTAGGGGAGCCCGTCGTGCCAGATGTATAAAGAAGCATGACTGGAGTTTCATCAGTGGAATTAAAAGGAACCTGGATATTTCCATGAAGAGGTTTTTTTATCCAACTGGTGAGTACTTCTGTGCTGATCGTCTTAGTCTTGTGTTGGCAGCCTCCACTGAGACTGGGGTCTTCAAGAATAAATGAGACTTGGGCGTTGTATAAAATCTCTTGGATCTCAACCTGGGCGAGGCGGTAATTGAGTGGCACAAGGCAGGCTCCGATTCTTTGACAGGCTAAGAAAAGGAAAACCATCTCGGGGGTATTGGCGCTTAAAATAGCCACCCGATCACCGGATTGGATACCCTCACTTTTTAGTCCTTGAGCAATAGAGCAAACAGCCTGAAAAGTCTTATGGTAAGACCATCTTTTATGGGTCACTCCATCTATGAAGGCTATTTTTTCTGGATTTTGATTTTTCCAAAAAGAAAGCCAATCGTGATGGTCACAGACTTTATCTAGGGCCATAGCCCCCCCACTCTAGGGCCATAGCAGCCATAGATAGACCGCCACCAGAGCCGAGAAGGAAAACTAGATCCCCTTGCTTAAGTTTGTCAGAATGAACGGCGTCGGCAATGGCCATAGGGATGCAAGCGCTCCCCGTGTAGCCAAAGCGATCCATGATGTTGTGGGATTTCTCGCTGGGAAGCTTCAGCTCATGCATCACGGCATTGATCGTTTCGATATTGAGTTGAGTGAGCATAAAGTGATGAATGTCTTCTTTACTTTTACCTATTCGATCTAAAAGAGAGTGAATCAAACGAGGCCAATGGATCATATTGGTTTCGAGAGGAATTTTTTTTGCGAAGCTAAGAAGATGGGATTTGTCCTCTAAAACTTTTGGACTTAAGGGTTGAAAAGTACCGCCGGCATATAAGCCCATATGATCATGATATTGCCCATCGGCGTAGAGCTCGGAAGCTAAAACGCCACGGGATTCAGCATCTGCAGCTTTGCTAAGCACAAGAGCACCGGCACCATCGGCAAACATACTGGCAATCTTGTAATCGTCCCAGTCGAGATACTTGCTCATACCGTAAGCACCGATGACAAGTATGTTCTGATAACCGGAATCGAGACTTATGTACTTGCTGGCCACGTCGAGTGCTGTGACAAAACCAGCACAAGCGCTATTTAGATCAAAGGCGCCAGCACGGCTCGCGCCTAATTTATATTGAACAACAGATGCTGTACTAGGAGATAGGTAATCCGGGGTATCTGTGGCCACTATAATAAGATCTACGTCATGGGGGTGGAGTCCCGCAGAATCAAGAGCCTTGTGAGCTGCCTGTAAGGAGAGATCAGAAGTTGTTTGATCCTCCGCCATAAAATAACGGGTGTGAATATTGCGACGCTCACGTAGGAAGGCGTCGATATCTTTTCCGTATAATTCGTTAAAATAACTGTTCTCGACACGTCTTTCCGGAACATAAAGGCCGGCACCTCGAATTTGCGCAGTCGCTAACATGTGATTCCCCCCACAGGACTTTTAGGTTTTGGTTATTTATCAGTTAGAGCTTTGATTGACAAAGACTTTGAGCCCACATAATGAAAAGTCAGAGGTGAATAATGAAATTTGAATTTAAAAATAAAAAGGTAATTGTTACAGGTGGGGCCCAGGGAATCGGTTACGAAATTACAAAACAGTTTTTGCAAGCCGGGGCCGAAGTTCATATCTGGGATTACAATCCTGAGGGACTGAGTAAGGCCAAGGCCGAGCTCGGAGGCTTTGACCGTCTTTTCACCCACATTGTTGACGTCACGGATTTTGATTCTTGTCAAAAAGCGGCACTAGAAAGTGGCGACTCCATCGACATATTGGTGAACAATGCGGGAATCACTCGCGACAAAAGTTTTGCAAAAATGAGTCATGGGGAATTTGATGCGGTGATTCAGACGAATCTGAATAGTCTCTTTTATGTGACTAAAAGTCTTTTGGATCAGGATCTTTTTAATAAGCAAAGCAACAATAAGCGCATCATCAATATGGCGAGTGTCGTCGCACTTTATGGTAATTTTGGACAAAGCAATTATGTGGCTGCTAAAGCTGGAGTTATTGGTTTGACCAAGACATGGGCAAAAGAGCTAGGTCGCAAAGGTTTTACATCAAACGCAATTGCCCCAGGTTTTATTCGAACTGAAATGACAGCTGCAATGCCAGAAAATGTTTTGCAATCTTTAGCGGAGAAAGTTCCCGTTCAGAGAATGGGCGAGGTGAGTGACATCGCCAACGCTTGCTTGTTTTTAGCATCTGACGAAGCCAGCTATATCAACTCCGCCGTGCTCAGTGTTGATGGTGGTGTGACGATTTAGGTGTATTTATGTCTTATTCTTTTTCTCACAATGGTTTTAAAATCAATTACGAGCTTTCACCTTCGCCCATTGATGAGAATATTGTTCTTATCCATGGAAACTTAGCCAGTCGATTGTGGTGGCATCCGCTCATTAACCTCTGGAGTCAGGATAAGTCAGGTCTGGGAACTGTTGTCAATTTGGATTGGCGCGGTTTTGGAAAATCAAAAGGCCTAACCACTGAAGAAGAAATTGATTTTCATGTTTATGCTTCGGACATTAAAGCCCTGCTGCAACACCTAGACTTAAAGAAGGCTCATCTGGTGGGACACTCAACAGGTGGTTTGCTTGCCACTTTACTCACACTTAAAAATCCGGAGTTGGTGTCCAGTGTCACTCTTCTCGATAGTGTGGGGCCATGGGGCTTGAAGCCAGAGCTTCCAGTTGAACAAGTATATGCACATTTTCAAAAAATGTCGGAGGATGTGCAATATTGCACTCAAGTCTTGGCCGCCACAATCCATGGAGTGGCAATCGACGACCCGTTTTTCTTAAAACTACGCAATGAGGCTTACGATTGTGATCCTGTCTGCTGGCAAGGAGTCATCCGCAAACTTTTTAACTTTACCGATGTCAGCGATGCAGTTCAGGCCAAGTGGAAGAGTCCTACTTTAATTCTTCACGGAGAAAAAGATCTTGTGCTCCCATTAAAGGGGTCCGAGCAAATGAATCAAATATTTAAGGATTCCCAATTGATTAGGCTTCCTGACCAGGGGCACTCTTGCAATGTGGAGAATCCCAATAAACTGAGTGAGTTATTGTTTCATTTTTGGCAAAATTTAAATTAACTTTAGGAACTAGAGTTAATGAAGACACCCACACATTCTAAGTTTTGCACCTTCAAGTGTTTAAAATCTTAGATGTAGATCGTGCTGAAATTTGACATTCTGTTAGAGTTCAAAGATTTTTTGATAAAATTGCTCGAGATGTTCCATTGTTTTGGCACAGTCGTGGCGAAAAGATACAGTTTCTTGCGCCTTTATCGCGAGTTTTTCGCGCAAAGACTTTTCTTGGATCAAAGAGCGAAGACGATTGGCCAAGGAAGAGGAATCGCCCGTGCTGAAAATCAATCCGTTTTCTCCATTTTGAATCACTTCTTGTAAAGCTCCGCTGTCGGGAACCACTGGTGGTGTGCCCATTGCCATAGCCTCAATCAAGCTGTGACTAAAGGCCTCGGGTTGAACACAAGAGTTAACGTACATATCGCAAACGGAATGGCTGAGGCCGACATTTTCACTTATTCCCATAAAATGAGCCGGCAGTTGATGTTGATCAATCCACCTTTGTAACTTTTTTTTGTACTTCTCTTGTCCATTTGCACTTCCAAAAATGAGTGCGCGAAAATTCAGTTGAGGGTGGCGCTGTTTCAATTCTTGTAGAGCCTCAAGTAAAACCTCAATCCCTTTGCGAGGGTGAATTCGTCCGAGCATAGAGATCAGGCATAAGTTATTTTCATCATCAATTCCAAGTGAGGCCAATACTCTTGCACGTTCAGCGTTGACCCTTGCCGACTCCAAGGGTTTTAGATCTGTGCCCAATAGTATTTTTTCAATAGGTAATTTGCGTGCAATCAGCCAGCGCACACATTTTTCAACTTCTCGCTGTCTTTGAGCTGCAAAGTGAGATGTGACAACCAATCCGTGATGAGGGCTCAGTGCCGCAAGTCGATCCAAAGTGCCGCTGGGATAATATTGAAACCAAACATGGGGAATATGCATTTGCTTGGCTGCAGTGGCCGAGAAGAGGGCTCCTTTGGCGCCAAGGGAGTGGACCAGATGGACTTTATTTTTATTGATGATTTCTCGAAGACGTTGATTGACCATGCGATGGTCTTTCCAAATAAAGAGCTGAGGAGGAGTTTCTAAAAGAGTGACGCGAGCTCCATGCTCAAGCAAGAATTTGGATACTGGGCCAGAGCGAAACAGTAAATAATGGTTTTCAAATTGTGTGGAATCACCGTAGAGATGGGTTTGTTTAATAAAGGTTTCAACTCCACCAATTTCGGTAAAAGGGCAGACGTACAGAACTTTCCGTTTCATAGTCCTATTAAACTACAGATTTGAGACTGTGGCTTTTATGAAAACAAGCTTTTGGACTTTTAGTTGATATGGGCTAATGAAAGATAGAGCGCCAAGAAAAGCTCAGGACTTTTGTCAGGGCTGTATCAATTTGTAGACTCATACTCTCTGCCAGTTTTTCTTTGAATGATTTTTTTCCTTGATAGGTCAACGATAGGATGCGGTGGCTGTTAAGATGGTTGATAATAAAATCATCGCTTGTTCCAATCTCATCAATTAAGCCAAGATCTTTAGACTGAAGGCCATACCAGTACTCACCTGTAGCCACTTTGTCCAAATCCACATTGGGTCTTTGCTTTTTAACATGCTCTTTAAAAAGGACGTGCACTTGTTCGATCTGCTCCTTGAATTTTTTCATGCCAGGTTCGGTGATTTCTCCTAGTGGAGTGAGAGTGCGCTTGTACTCGCCAGCCGTAATTTCTAAATAATCGATATCATTTTTCTTTAGGAGTTTATTAAAATTAGGAACGGAGGCAATCACGCCGATGGAGCCAATAATGGCAAAAGGTGCAGAGATCACTTTATCGGCGACTGAGGCCATCATATACCCACCGCTGGCGGCAATTTTATCGATGCAGGCAACAAGGGGGATGCCTTTATCTTTAATCCGCTGCAATTGACTTGCGGCTAATCCGTAGCCGTGGACCATGCCGCCAGGGCTTTCAAGGCGGATAAGAACTTGATCTGTCGGCTTTGCAACCATGAGAAGTGTCGAGATTTCTTCTCTCAGGTGGCTTGTCGCACTGGCTTTGATGTCGCCGTCAAAGTCGAGAACAAATAAAGTAGGGCGTTCTTTCGGTTCCGTCTTTTGTTCTTTCTTTTCTTTTTTGAGAAGACTTTTTAATTGTTTTTTATGGAGAAAACTTCGGTGAAGGGATTGAGCTTGGGCCTTATATTTTTTGTTCAGATTTTTTACAGTCAATGTTTGAGATTCTCGATCTTTAGCAACAAGAGAGGCTATAAAAGAGATGAGTAAAACTAAGGAAATCAATATCACAGCGGCTTGTAAGACAAATTGCCCCATATCCATAAAAAATTGACCCATCTGTGCTCTCCTTATAAAAACTAGCTGTAGTTCCTAGTTATAGATCCAGCCAGTAGACGGAGCAAGCCCTTTGTCCATATAATCAAAGCTTTTTGCCTGAGTTACCGATAGTTTCTAAGTAAAATAAAGGAAATGCACGTGATTCGATTTGTTGTTATTTTTTTGATCTTTAATTCGCCATCCATTTATGCGGATACCGATTCTCGTTGGGCGACAGAAGAAACGATGGAACAGGCTCAGGAAAGACTCCTCAAGCGCAAAAAGGCTTTTATAGAGCACTTGGCAGCTGAAAAAGAACGGGAAAGATTGCGCCATTCCAAGGCTGAACAACAGAAAGCTATTCGTCAGAAGTACGCTGAGCGACAAGAGCGCGCGAGAAAACAGTTTCGTCGCGAGGAGCATAAGTTTCCAGTTGAGGCTTACAAAAAGTTTGTAGAAAATCGTAAAAGAAAGAATAAAAAACTTGAACAGGCTCGCCAACACTACTCAAAAATCCAGCACAAGTTGCGCGAGGTCTACAAAAACAAACGATATCGAATTGATGGTAATAAAGAGTTTAAACTTTAATCGAGACCTCTGATTTCGGTTCTTGTCAGCCTCTCTATTTGAAGACACAATAGGTACTTAGGAATTTCAACATGACGACACAACTCGAGATGATTTTTGCCCTCCTTATAGTCTACCAGGTGAAGCACTTCATCGCGGATTTCCCATTGCAGAGAGAGTATATGCTAAAGAAGACCCGTCCAGGTTGGGACTTCCTCTTGCCCCTTGTCACTCACTGTTTTGTTCATGCTTTAGGAACATTGATAATTTGTCTCTGGCTAGCTCCGCAAATTTGGTGGTTGAGTTTAGTGGATTTTATTATTCACTTTGTTATAGATCGCCTCAAGTCGGGTCCTCGTTATTTGGGTCGTTTTAACAACCCAGCCCAGTCCAGTTTTTGGGTGGTATTGGGGCTGGATCAAATGGCCCATCATATGACCCATATTTACTTTGTTTTCTTTATAGCCCAAGTCGCATCACTTTAACTTTGTTTCACTTAACACCGTTTCTAATTGAAATATTTAAAAGAAATAGGCACGCCCATCCATGGGCTCTGACCGCATTTGCCCTTCGGGCAAAGCACATCACGTTTGCTGGAGGCCCATTTCTTTTAAATATTTCAATTAGAAACTCTTTGAGTGAACAAAGTCTCTTTAGTCTGCAAGTAGTGGGACTAATGCTCTGCTTGAACAAGCAGCTTTGGGAGTCCGATTAAAGGTAAGAGTCCGCCTATAAAAGCGCCAAGAAACCAAAGACTCGCGAAGCCCCATGTGACTTCCGCTCCAAAAAACTTGAGGGTGACAAATGACAAGGCAATCAAAAGCAATAGGTGCTGAGGCGATCTCTTTTTCATGAGTCGAAATTCATCAGGATTTAAAAATAGCCAACTGGTCATCACACTCAAGCCAATAAATAAAAAGCCACAAAGAACCATACAAAAACCATGTCCAAATGTCATAAAATAGTGAGACAGGGAGAAGCCAGTGCGAAAAGGTGTGACTCCAAATTGGTCACAGACAGCAAGCGACAAAGTGCCGACTAAAGTGTGAACGATAAGTAGTTTAGAAAAAATGATGGAAGCTCTAGGATTGAGCCTTTCGTGGGTTTGCTTTAAAATCTTATCACTTAAAAACTGCGGTGGTTGCACCTTTTCTAGAGTTGTGAATTCGTGAAAAGCCTGCAGCCATTGATTTTCGTGTTCTAATTTTTTGTCCATGTCTTATATCTCCTCGCCCATGAGGTTTTTAATTTTTCTTAGCCCTCGGCTGACCCACTGTCGCACCCCCTGGGGGCTAGCTCCCATCTCATTGGCGATTTTCTCAAAAGACCAATCATTGAGGTAGCGCATATTTAAAGCACTTTGTTGATTCTTAGGTACTGAGCAAAGGCGAGCTGCAAATCTTCCTTTCCATTGCTATTGGAATCTCGGCATTCGCTATTTTCTAGCAGGTGGGGCTCTAGACTTTGGCTACGCTTGGTGAGGACGGTCTCAGATTTTTTCATATGATCGAGCAAGAGATGGCGAGTTAAAGTGAAGAGCCAAGGAAGGAAGGGTTGCTGGGGGTTGTACTGTTCTTTGTAGCGATGCAAGCGAGCAAAAATATCCTGTAAAAGCTCTTGTGCTCCCTCTGGGTTGAGTTTGTGTTTCAATAAATAAGCGTAGAGACGTCCGGAGTAGCGCATATAAAGCACTTCGAATGCCTGCATTTCACCAGCTTGGTAAAAGATCATCAAATCCTCGTCATCGAGCTTGCTCCATTCTAGGCGAGTGCATGGGCGCTCACGAGTCATGAACAGAGCTCCTTTTGAGGGAATACGAGAGGCGAGGGGCTTTGTGACATTTCATGCTAAGAAAATAAGCTTTTTCATAAAAAAAGGCAATTTTGAACCAAGTTGTCACAAACTCAAAAAATCCTCGTATTCCTTATATATGAAGCCTGTTTCCCATATTGGCCCTATTTTGACCCTCACCCTAAGCCTATTTTTGCTGCCTCCTCTAGGTTTCAGCGCTGAGCTGACTTTAAGCCAGTTTTTAAGCCAAGTAGAAGAACTCAATTTATCTCTACAGGTCAGTGACTTGGAGCTGCAAAAAGCCTCTGCCCAGGCCAGTGGTCTGCGTTTGCCCAGTCCTCAAGTGGGAGTGACCAGAATGGATATGGCAACTGGCCATCAGGCGAACGGATGGGAGGTTAGTCAGCAGATTCCTTTTCCAGGTAAAGTGCACCATGACTACCGAGCCCGAGGGTTCCAAAAAGAAGTGCGTTTTCATGAAAATCAAGCTCAGATCCTGAGTGTGCGGGCAACAGCTCGTTTTGTATATTTTCTTGTCTGGAAGTTACAAGAGGAACAAAAAGTTTTGGAGGAGAAAAGAAAACTCTTGCAAAACCATTTGCAAATCGCGCGCTCTTTATCGCGATCGAGCACTTTTGCAAAAGTGCATTTATTAAAAGTAGAGTCTGAGGTGGATCAGGTGGATGTGGCACTTGATGAAGTCGACTTGCAACTCAAAATGCAGATGAGTGTGGCAGCACAACTTTTGGATCAAGACCCTCGTCACTTTACATTTCAAGCAAACGATCCTGGATTTGTTGACAGTCCTACAGTTACCAAGCTCGAGCAAGCACCCCAAATAATAGCTCTGCAATCACAAGTTTTAAACCAAGAAGCTCAATCGCGTAAACTCTCTCAATCATGGTTTCCCGATTTAAATCTCAAATACAACTCTATGCAAGCTGGGGCGATGTTCCCTGAGTTCACTCAGATCAGTGTTGGAATTAGTTTGCCCTTTGTCTTTTTTTGGCAAGCCGATGCGGAACAAATGTTTGGTCAAAAGCAAAGTTTGCAAGCTCAATTGAGCTTGCAACAAGAAAAAAGAAGAGTGCAAGGAATTATCTGGGAAGCTGAGCTCAGTGAGCAAAGTTTAATGCGTCGCCTGACCCTTTTAAAGGAAAAGACATTGCCGCGGGCACAACGCAATCAAAAGCTTTTCCGAAACATTGCTCCGCGTGACTTGAGCAGTTTACAAGAACATCTGACAACTGTTTTGGCTGTGCCCAATCTTAAGTTACAGATTTTGCAATTGCGGACTGAGTACGAGCAAGCTGTGACTGAAATTTTAAGATTTACAAAAAGGGAAGGCGACGATCGTGCGAACTAAAACTTTATCTTTTATTATCTTGGGTTTGGCCATAGGGCTCTTGATAGCCAACCTATTGCCACAGAGGCATGATAAACATTTGAGTCAGAAGGTTGAGCACAAGCACAACCAGCATGAAGACGTTTACACATGTCCTATGCACCCCGAAATTCGCCAAAATGAACCCGGTTCCTGTCCCATATGTCATATGGAACTGGTCGCTGTGGAAAATGATCTCGATGAGAGGGAAGGCTCACTTGAGCTCACCATACCCATTGACCCCTATCAAGCGAGTCTTGTCGGAATGAAACCTATTCATCCCAAAAAAGAAAAAGTGAATAGATTGCTCCCTGTCTACGGAACATTGGTTCAAGGCGACCTTCTAGGGGTGCAAGTGTTTGAAGAGGATTTGCGTAACATAACAATTGGCCTGAAATTTAAAGGTGCGAGTGCCGTTTATCCAGAGAAACAATTGCTGGGTGAGGTTATTGGACTCGACCCTGTTCTCGACCCTAGCACACGTACTTTAAGGGTCCTAATTCGTTTGCACTTACAAAAAGCAAAGGAAGAACGACTCCCAATAGAAAGCAGTGCAAGTGGTCAGCTCGAAATTCCTTTAGGCGAGCAGCTGACTCTGCCCGAAGAGGCCATTTTGTTCGCGGGCTCTGGTAACTATGTTTATCTTTATCAAGAAGAACGTCTCTCTCCTCGGAAAGTTATTCTAGGTGCCAAAATTGGCGAACGTTACGTGATTGTGGAGGGATTAAATAGCACCGACGTTGTGAGTTCGGGTCCTAATTTTCTTTTAGATTCCGAAGCTAAAATCCGAGGCCTTGATGATTCAAAAGTGGATTGAGTTCTCGGCTCACAATCGTTTTCTAGTAATTTCGATCACGGCACTGTTTACAGTTTTGGGATTGCGTTCGCTTCAACAAATTCCACTGGATGCCATCCCCGATCTTTCAGACACACAGGTCATTGTTTACTCCAGATGGGATCGTTCTCCCGATATTATTGAGAATCAAGTGACCTATCCACTGGTTTCATCCCTCCTCTCAGTTCCAAATGTAAAAAGTGTTCGAGGGACTTCAGATTTTGGCTTTTCCTACATTTACGTCATTTTTGAAGATGGTGTAGATCTTTACTGGGCGCGAGACCGAGTTAATGAAAATCTGAATCGTATTTTGTCTCAGCTTCCTGAAGGGGTGCAGACCGAACTTGGCCCAGATGCTTCAAGTGTGGGTTGGGTTTACCAATATATTCTAAAGGATCACAGTCAGAGGATGTCGACAGCTGACTTGCGCTCTTTACAGGATTGGACTCTCAAGTTTCAGTTGCAGGCCCTTCCGGATGTGGCCGAGGTGGCTAGTCTCGGCGGTTATAAAAAGCAATTTCAAGTGCGAGTAGATCCCAATAAGCTGCGACTTTATGACTTGTCCATCTCTGATGTGGCCAAGGCCGTGCGAGAAAGCAATCAAGAGACTGGGGCTCGTACTCTAGAATTCTCTGGAACAGAAGCCATGATTCGCAGTCGTGCTTTGGTTGAGACCACTGACCATATTGAAAACGCGGTCATCCGGCAAGAGCAGGGGAGTCGAGCCTCTGTCTTAGTCAAGCACGTCGCCCAAGTCACTATTGGTGGTGAGATGCGACGGGGAGTGAGCGACTACAATGGACTTGGTGATCACGTCAGCGGAACTGTTGTTATGAGGCACGGTGCCGACGCCAGACGAGTCATTCAGTCTGTGAAAAAAAAGTTAGATGAAATTCAAAAGTTTTTGCCCGAGGGTGTTGAGATCCACACCGTCTACGATCGATCCGATTTGATTGATCGTGCCCTCAGAAACTTAAAACAAACCCTTTGGCAAGAGCTCCTGCTGGTGAGTTTTGTTATTCTACTTTTCTTGTGGCATTTTCCATCAGCCATTGTTCCCATTATAACTTTGCCAGTATCCGTATTGCTGGCCTTTATACCTCTTTATTTTATTGGCGAGAGTGCTAATATCATGTCCCTTGCAGGTATTTCTATTTCTATTGGAGTTTTGGTAGACGGCGCTATTGTAGAAGTGGAAAATGCCTATCGAAAAATACAAAAGTGGGATCAGGATGGGCGTAAGGGTGATTTTTATCAGGTGCGCTTAGAAGCACTGAAAGAAGTGGGACCTTCAGTTTTCTTTTCACTTCTAGTGATTGCTGTAGCCTTCATTCCTGTTTTTACTTTAATCGATCAAGAGGGGCGATTGTTTCGGCCGTTGGCTTTATCTAAAACTTTCACCATGGCTATGGCGGCTCTCTTAGCTGTGACCTTTGATCCGGCAGTGCGCATGCTATTTAGTCGCATACAACCTTTTCAGGGCCCTTTACCTTGGTTGAATAAGCTTGGGAACCATATCTTGATTGGCACTTACTACCCAGAAGAACGTCACCCGATCAGTCGTAGGCTATTTCTTATGTACACGCCGATGGTACAGTGGACTTTGAGGCACAAAAAAATCACCCTCCTTGCGACACTGTTACTCTCTTTGAGTGCTATTCCTGCCTATCGACAGTTGGGTTCTGAGTTTATGCCGATCCTGCGCGAAGGCAGCCTTCTTTATATGCCAACAGCTCTGCCGGGTTTGTCAGTGCAAGAGGCGCAGAAGCTGTTGATTCAACAAGATCGCATTATAAAAAGCTTTCCCGAAGTGGAGACTGTCTTTGGCAAAGCCGGCCGTATGGAAACCTCAACTGACAACGCTCCGTTGAGTATGATTGAAACCACTATTTTGTTAAAAGATAAAAAGGAGTGGCGTAAAAAAGATCGTTTTTACTCAGACTTACCGAGCTTTTTTAAAGCGCCTTTGAATATTATTTGGCCAGAGACGATCAGTGAAGAAGAATTGATTGGGGAGTTAAACAAAACTTTAGATTTTGTCGGCATGCCCAATATCTGGACCATGCCAATTAAAAATAGAATCGATATGCTCTCAACAGGAATTCGCAGCACTTTGGGATTAAAAATCTATGGTCCGGACTTAAAAAGTATTGAGTCCTTAGGTGAAAAAATTGAGAAAGTGTTGGCACCCCTTCCTGGAACTCGATCTGTCGTAGCAGAGAGAATTGCCAGTGGACATTTTTTAGATATTGATATTGATCGTGAAAAATTAAAACTTTACGGACTATCTGTGCAAGAAGTGCAAGAGCAGTTTAGTACAGCCATTGGCGGCGAAAATGTCACCCAAATCCTATCTCAACGAGAGCGCTATCCAGTGCAGGTGCGTTTCGCCCCTACATTTCGCCAAGATATTGAAAGTTTAAAACGGATCACTTTGCTCACACCAAGTGGAGCCCAAGTTCCATTAACTGCCGTCGCTCAACTACAATTTAATAAGGGACCCGCAATGGTGCGCGATGAAAACGCCTCTCTAGTTGGCTATGTATACGTGGATGTGGATGAGAACAAAATCGACTTAGGTTCCTACCTGCAAAATGCGCAAAAGGCACTTGATGCCAAGGTTAGAGTCTCGGAAGGGCTGATCCTCGAGTGGAGTGGCCAATATCAAAATATGGCAAGGGTCAAAACAAGAATGCAGTTTATTTTACCTCTAACCCTGATTCTTATCCTGTACCTTCTTTATTTCAATACACGATCTTGGATTAAAACGGGCATTGTACTTTTAGCAGTTCCATTTTCTTTGATAGGAGCCATTTGGTTTATGCTCTTCCTTGGTTACAATATGTCCATCGCAACATGGGTGGGGATGATTGCTCTTTTGGGTCTGGATGCAGAAACTGGCGTCTTTATGTTGATGTATTTGGACCTAGCCTACCAAGAAAAAAAGCAAAAGGGTGAAATGAAAAACAGCCAAGACTTAAATTTGGCGGTCATCGAGGGAGCTGTTCATAGGTTGCGTCCTAAATTAATGACGGTGGTTTCTATATTTATTGGCTTGATTCCCATTATGTGGTCGAGTGGGGCTGGCAGCGATGTTATGAAGCGCATAGCGGCTCCCATGATTGGTGGGCTCTCGACTTCTTTTCTATTGGAATTACTAGTTTACCCAACACTTTTTTATATCTGGAAAGCTAAAGAACACAATTTTAAGAGCTAGGAGGAAAACATGAAAATAGGAACTCTCATATATCTATAGATAATTAAAAAATTAAGTACGACAGGAGGACATTTCATTGCATCTTTGATACACTGATCTGTCTTATGATAAAATTAATGGAAACAAAATACAGAGGTAGCGTACGTGGCTTTAGATCAAAATAATAAGAAGGCAATTCTCTATCGTATGGTCATGCCCGACCATATTTGTCCCTACGGTCTGAAGTCCAAGGATTTGCTTGAAAGACAAGGTTTTGAAGTTGAAGATCATCATCTTACAACTCGTGAAGAAACCGATAATCTAAAGCACAAGCTCAATGTGAAAACGACTCCACAAACTTTTATTAACGAGAAGCGTATTGGCGGCTACGACGATCTTCTTACCCATTTTGGCAAAGAGACTCCAAGCCAAGATGAGCCTTCTTACAAGCCAGTTATTACCATCTTTTTAGTGACCTTTTTTATGGCGCTAGCTGTGAGTTGGCTTGCGTTAGGTACTTTTTTTAGTATTAGAACAATCGAATGGTTCATTGCTATCAGTATGTGTGTTTTAGCCATTCAAAAACTTCAGGATGTTGAGAAGTTTTCGACAATGTTTTTAAATTATGATTTGCTGGCCCAACGTTGGGTGCCTTACGGATATTTGTATCCCATTGCAGAAGCACTTGCAGGAGTCTTAATGTTGGCTGGGGTCTTACTCTGGCTGGCGATTCCAGTTGCGCTCTTTATCGGAACTGTTGGTGCTATTTCAGTCTTCAAAGCTGTTTATGTAGATAAACGTGAGCTTAAGTGTGCTTGTGTCGGCGGTTCGAGCAATGTGCCTTTAGGCTTTGTTTCCCTCACTGAGAATATCATGATGATAGCAATGGCCATTTGGATGTCTGCGGGATTATTTTGATTACAGATATTGACAACTAGCTTCGCAGACTCAGGTAGGGTAGAGGATCGTTGTGATCATTTTGAAACTGGGCGTAATGGTTTTTTGCGTCGTTTGCCGCTTCAGACATGATGGGATTGAATTCTCCGAATCCATTGCCATCGCCAATATTAATATATTGGCTGCGCTCAAGGCCCGCTGCTCTCATAATGGAAATTAATATTTGCTTATAGGGTCGCCCCAAATGCCGGTCGATACCGTTATTCTTAGCCGATAAAAATGGTCGCTGTCTAAAATCCATATATTGACCTGTTCTAAAGTAACCACCACCGCCACCAAATGTCACGACAGGGATGCTTGTGGTCGCGTGAGATGTTGTCCATGCACCCATTTCGTTTGTCCAAAATAATATGGAATTGTCCAATAAGGTTTTTCCGTTTGAGTCAAAGGGATCTGTGATTTGATCGAGTTTGCTGGCAAGACGACCAACACGTCGAAGAAACCAACCTTGTCTATCGGCCGCACCGTCACTGCCACCAGTGGCATTGTGGTGGAGCTCAGGGTGAGAACCATCATTATTGATATCGCTAATAGCTGTATTGGCGATATGAAAAACACGGGCATTATCACACTGGGCCGCAAGGACAATAAGGTCTGCGTAATTGTCATACAGCTTATTTGCACTTGCGACTTTATTGCTGCCAGAGGAGGATGCAAACGACATATTGGGTACGGAACAAGCGGGGGCGTTGCTGTTTGCAATAATACGCTTTTGTAAGTCATTAACACCATCAACGTAATTGCTCAATACATTGCGGTCGTTTTGCGAAATTCGCTTGTGAGACATCAAGGAGTTGAGGTCCTCTAAAACTTTATCCACAATAGATTTTTCTTGAGTGGATTCTGTGGTTGAAGTTTGTTGAGTCATACCTCCAGGGAATAGCATATTAAAAAGGTTGTGATCCCCAAAAGTAAGTGGCGAAATTATGCGATTACCAGATTTGTCCCGCGAAAATGAAAATTCATTGGCCTTTGCCGTTGAACTACCAGTTGTTTTCAAACGAATAGCATCCACTCCAAGGGCCCTTGCGATGATGACATCTATCGACTCTCCGTAAATTGGCGAGCGCCCCCCGGATTTGGTGCCGGAAAGTACTGAATGGTTATGGCCGGCGTATTTACCGTCGGTAAGGCCGAGGCCACGGATAAGGTTGGTTTTAGCTTGTAGACCACTTAAGTTCGGGTCATTGAAATCCAGTATCCGTGAAACGTTTTTTGGCATCTGAAGTAGGTTTAGATAATTAATGTTTGGGTCAGATGTTTTGCTCATTGTTAGCGGATCATCTGGATAGAGTTGATGATAATCTATTCCAAAGACCCCAATAAATGTCATAACTCGAACCTTGGGCTGCTGCACTTGAGCTAATACTTGCGAAGGCATCAATGAAATGAGAGGGGGCAAGGTAAGCATAAATTGCCCAGAGCCAATGAGAAACTGACGTCGATTGATATAACGATTTAAAATCTTTTTTTTGTTTTTCATCATCTTATTTCCGTTTCCATTTGCTAGGCTCGTTTGCGATAATTTTAACAAAGGCGTCCACTAAAGTCCCACCTTCCTGACTAACGGATTGATACATCTGGTCTAACTGACAGTTGTCATCGGCAGTTTCTCTTTTTTCATAGATAAAGCGAAACATTTTTTTGGAAAAACAAGCTTTTCCATTATTCGAATTCGCGACATAGTTGACCAGGTCCATGGCATCTTGAACAGCAACAGACTGGTTGTTAAATGTTGGGACGGTCGCTGAAGAGTTTATGGGTAAGTTTTGATAGAAGGCTCCATTGTTCTTGAAAATCTTCTCCTGGGTTCTGAGTTCTCCGAATGGACCAAAATTTTCAAAGGCAAATCCTGCAGGGTTGATCGAACTATGACAAGTCATACATGTCGAATCGTTGGTTAAATGGTGAACGGAATCGCGTGTTGTGGCTTCTAATTTTTGAATCTCAGTCAAGTCTTGATCAAAACGTGAATCAAAAATGGAGCCAGTAGGCGAGGGAAGTTCATTACACAATATATTGGCCTGAAAGTTGACTCCACGCTCGATAGAGCTGGCACGTGGCACTGCAGAAGTCAGGGCTGGGGCACGCAGTAGCAAACCCTGTCGACGCCCTGACATGAGGGCTGTTGCAGACCCAGGTGTGCGTGTCGAGCTTGCAGGAGCGTGCTGATAAATCTTGGCTAAATCTGGGTTGCTGGCAAATGAAGCCTTTGAAGTGAGCAGGTCTTGAAATGTTCCATTCTTTTCGTAAAGAATGTATTCAATAAATTTCTCGGCTTCATCGACCATCGCCGTTTCAAGATTTGCACCATAATATTGAGAGAGAAGGGTGTCGGGTAGAATTGAAATATCCTCGGGATGATTCATACTTGACCAACCCATCAAGACATCTTTTAATTTGCTGCGGCCATTTGCCTTTAGCAAAAGCCTTTTTGCCTCGGAGCGCATAGTGGATAGATTTAAAATGGTTCCATCTGCCGCACGATTTAAGAGCTGTTCATCGGGAGCAGAATCGGTTGCTGCAAAGGCCAGTCTTGAGGCCAGTTCGTATGGGGTGATTTCAAAATTTTGAGTCTCATCGTTTTGGCTTCCCAATTCAACTCGCATGATGAAGTACGGGGATTGTAAATGATATGCCAATAAATGATTGATATTGGTTTTATAAGACCCACCACCATTGACTAAGTTTCTGGCATAAGTTAGTTCCGTCGAGTTGAGAGGGCGTCTAAAAATTCTACGGGCATAGCTATTTAAATATGTATTTATGCATGTTGAGCCTGGTGAAGATTGAGTCGCACAGGTTCCAAAAAACTGTGTAATCAAATTGTTGTCGGCTGTTACTTGGTCGGCGATATTCTTGGCCACCCTATGGTAGGCAAGAATAGATTCTTTGGATATGCCATTGAGTCTTTCGCGATCATAGAGGTTGTAAGATTCGCTGGGAATGAGAGCAAGCAAAGACTCAGCTTTCGAGAGAATGTTCGAGCCAAATAGATCATTGAGTGTATTTTGGTATTGCTTTTTAGTTAAGGTGTAACTCAATGTTTTAGAGGTTCGAGTGCTGTCAACACAAGCAAATGGCTGTGAACTCTCTTGTGGTGCAAACCTTAATTTGATTCACCCAATCTGCTACTGTCTGATAGTCAGATAAACTAAACTGGCTTTGATTTTGAGAGCCGCTAGGCATATTTTGTGGTCCAAAGGTGCTGCCTTTATAATGGATCATTCTGTAGACAAGTTTAGATTTGTCGATATCACCTGGAGTCACCAAACCACTTGCGATGTATTCTTCCTCGGTTGCAAAATTTAAAGGAAGTTGTGAAGCACTTCCGCCTGGAGAGTGACACTGAACACAGTGAGCTTGCAACACTCCTTTGGCAGCCATGAAGAGGTCTACAGGAGGCGGGGGAGTATCATCGACAATAGTTATAGTTAAGCTTTGTGCTAAACCTTTTTGCCCCATCAAACTGCTCTTCTCATAAGCTGTTGCCGTCAGAATATAAGTGCCGGGGCCAAACATTCTTCCATCGTAGTTAGTTGGAGATGGCTGAGGAAATAGGGCATAGGGTGCAAGGTTTTCTTGTTGATTATGAGTTATTGGGCCAGTCAAGGCGAGTTCCACACTTGCAACATCTAATCCTGAGATAGCTTCAATATTTATATTAAATCCAACTTTTGAAAGCTCAAGAGTGACACTGTTTGTTAAACCCGATGCGAAGACGGTGTCTGTATCGGCATTAATGATTGTGAATCCATGGATAGCTAGATCCAGAGGCATCGTTTGCGGCTGTTGTCGATCATCGATAATATTTAAGGTTAGAGATACTGTGCTACCATTCACTCCAGCTAGGCCAACTTGCGAGTAGGGGGTTGCTTCAAATAAATAGGTACCAGGGTTGAGCATTTGTCCATTCGAGAAAACTTCATAAGGAAGACTGTTATCTTCTAGAGTTGAGGTGAGAGCTCCACTTATTTTAAATCGAGTGCTCATAACATCGGCGTTAGTATTTGCCAAAAGCTTAATTGCAAAATTCATTTCTGAATAATTGACGTTGACCACACCAGCCACTTTATCAAATAGCACTTCTTGTGTTTGGGAATTGATTATATTAAAGGACGAAATCATGGGAGATTTTATAGGCTCTGGATTTTGACCAGGATCAGGGTTGACCACAGGGGGTTCGATGATGGGGTCGGGCTTGTTCATTTCTCGAACCCAATAATAGAGGGCCAAGAAATCTTCCCGAGAGTACTCTCTTTGATCGGTCGGCATATTTGAATTTGTCCCACCACTGAATTGAGAACGTAAAATAAGCAGAGAGTTATTCACATCTCCAGGAACAACGAGTCCACTGTCTATAAAGGCTTGTTCGCTACTAAGGTTGAAGGAAGAGAAGCTAGCAACGCCGCCCGGAGTATGACAACTTAAGCATTTATTCTGCAAAACTAGTTGAGCTTTTTGAAAGCGATCCACCTGTGTGGGTTCAGGGCTCACACTTGTTGATTCGCTAGTGCCATCTTCCATGTTAGAATGGAGAGGATTACAATTCTGAAACGGAATGATCAGAAAGAAAAGAATTGTTAAGAACGAAAAACGTCTTTTATGTATCAGATTGATATTCATACCCCACCTTTAAGATTAAGTACTGCAAGATGAGGGCCTATATTCTTTGGTTAAGTTACTCAAATCAGATCCTTAATTTAGATCTTAATTGTGTTTTTCTCTGACAAGTATTCTCTAAAAGTCGTTGAGATTTTTAATATATATGACTTTTTACCCTCTATATTAGTTAGTTATCCAAAACTAATTTGTTTCTGCATTAAAATTAAACATGTAAATGATATTGACGTCTCAAGATGATAGTTAAATGTAAATCGATCCAAATTAAGTGATGCAGTTTTGTAATTGATGTTCCTATTGGTCTTGTCAAACCTCTATCTCATGCCGTCTCTTTTTTCTGGCGCTTTCCCTAGCGCTGAAAACGCGTCTAGCTATCCAGACGAAGGAGGGGCTTTGAGTCGCAATTTTGCTTTATTGCCATCATGATCTTAACCTGAAGATGGTAACTTTTAGCTAAAGGCTGTCAGAGGCAAGGGGGCTTGTGGGATTTCTTTATTGTAGTTTTGTCTCTTGGTTTATCGTCATCGCTGCCCATTTTGCTGGTGCCCAAGAAACTCAATCGCGTCGATTTCAGGCTGATCAATTGAAATTTACTTTAGAAGACTCGGATGGAGAAGTTCTGCTATGCACTCACGAGCTTTTAAAAAATGTTCCTTGGTGGAGAGTTGTTTGTGGCGAGCGCTCTTACACCGTCGATGTGTGGCGCGAGCAACTTTATAATAAAAGCCAAAACCTAAGCCGACTGACATTGATGTACCATGTTTCTGAGGGATTGGCTTCAAGTGGCGAAAAGCTTGTCCAATTTAATACTCATTTCACTCGTTTTGATTTGACAGAGAGTCCGACTTTGCAGTCTGTCAACTCTTCTATGGATGTGCGCAACGGGCAAGCCAGCCTTGTGGTGCACGCCCAGCTGTAATTCATTTCAATTCCAATATAGACTCTGACGAAATTGATTGTCGTTTCCTATTTTCGGCTGGTAGAAGCTAGGAGATTGGAAAATCATTTATTCATTATTTAAATGAAAAGCTCGGGAGTGCCATGCCAGAATTGCCAGAGGTTGAGACGGTTTGCCGAGGACTCAATGAAATACTAGGTGAAAACCAAGACTGCATTCAGAGTATCAAGGTGGGGCCCTTGTCTTTGAGAAATTTTCCTCAGAAGTCAGACCTCAAGCAGGTTCAAGGCCAAACGTTGGTTCGAGTGAAAAGGGTGGCGAAATACTTGTTATTTGAATTAAAAGATCACCTCTTGTTGTCGCACTTAGGGATGACCGGCAGTTGGCGTTTGCTCGAGAAGTCCCGCACGCACGATCACATTCACATCCAACTCGGGAGTGGTCGAACATTGGTCTATAACGATCCACGTCGCTTTGGAATGTTTGATGTATTAAGAAAAGAAAGTTGGCATCAGGATCGTCGACTCGCCCAATTGGGACGAGATCCAGTTTTACAGCCCTATTTAACTGGCGAGGAGTTGTGGTTGATGACACGCAAACGTCAAACTGCCATTAAGTCATTTATCATGAATCAGCTCTATATTGTGGGGGTCGGGAATATTTACGCCAGTGAGGCCCTATTCCTCAGTGGCATACATCCACTTAAACAAGCTGCACTCTTAACGCGGGGAGAGTGTGGCCGACTCGCTCAAGCCATCGTGGATGTGTTATTAGAAGCTATTGAATTAGGTGGCACCACGATCCGTGACTTTCGCCAAGCCGGTGGGTCGAGCGGGTACTTTCAAAACCTATTGCTAGTCTATGGTCGCAGCAAGGAATCCTGTCTTTATTGCCAAACCCCAATTCGCAGTCAGTTTATAGTGGGGCGTAATAGCTTTTGGTGCCCCAGTTGCCAAAAGAAATAACAGCAGCTTATGGTTAAAGTCGTGTTGTCTAAAATCTGATAAGTCTTTTTGTTTTTTTGAGCTAAAATAAAAAAGTAGAGAGGTTCTGTCTGTGTTTAATGTTCTTGAAAAACGTCTTCCCGAATTAGTTGAACTCGAAATATTGATTGCCAAAATGGGTGATAAGGGGCGCGTAAAAGTCATTGCCGAAATCCCTTTTGAGGATCAAGTCTTCCCCATCCATGCCATAGAAATTGGTTCTGAGGACCCCACCACACCTTGCTTTGCTATGGTGGGCGGTGTTCATGGTCTGGAGCGAATTGGTTCACTGGTAGTAAACTCCACATTGCAAACGGTCTTAGAGCTTTTGAGTTGGGATCAAACTTTAAAAGAAAGGCTCAAATACTCTCGCCTTTTGTTTGTCCCCATTCTGAATCCTGTTGGCATGTATCGACGCTCTCGATCCAACGGAAACAATGTGGACTTGATGCGAAATGCGCCCGTGTTCTCTGAAGAGGCCACCCGCTTTCTTTACGGTGGGCATCGCGTCTCTCCGAAAATTCCATTTTACCGTGGCGCTTTAGCAGATGGCATGGAAAGAGAAAACCAAGCTTTAACCGATCTACTTTTAGAAAGACTTTTGCCGGCTGATGTTTCCATCTGTTTGGATGTTCATTCGGGATTTGGTTCCACCGATCGACTCTGGTTTCCCTACGCGCGCACTAAAAAGCCTTTTCCCTACTTTGTCGAAGCCTATGCCTTTCGTGAACTTCTCAACAAAACCTATCCCCACCATGTGTACTCTGTCGAACCGCAATCTATTCAGTACACCACCCATGGTGACCTTTGGGATTATCTCTACGATATTCATCTACAGAAGAAGCAAGGAAATCAGTTCTTTTTGCCGCTGACTCTTGAACTTGGTTCTTGGAAGTGGGTTCGTAAGAATCCGAGGCAAATCTTTGATGTCATTGGTGTTTTCAATCCCGTCTTGCCCCATAGAAAGGCTCGTGTGTTGCGCGATCAAAAAACTTTTATGGACTTCTTGCACCGAGCGGTGATGACACGTGGTTGGATTGATTTAGCTCCGGAACAGCGTCAGATATGGAAATTTGAGGCCCTCAATCACTGGTATGCGGATATTCGTAATGAAGCCAGTTGATTTTTTTTTGATCCGAGGCCTGGCTCGTGAGGCTGTTCACTGGGGGGATTTCACTCGCAAATTAAAAGAGCAAAAGTACACTGGCGAAGTTGTTCCCCTGGATTTGCCAGGTGCGGGTCGATATTATAAGTTAACCAGCCCTCTGACCATCTCTGAAAATGCAGAGTTTCTTTTGTCGCACTTGCCCAAAGAGGCAAAAAGACCGCGAGTGATTTTGTCAATTTCCCTAGGCTCCATGATTGCTTTAGAGATGGCTAAGAAAGCGCCTGACTTATTTCAGCAAATCTATGTGATGAACACCAGTTTATCCAATCTCTCGCCGATTCACCATCGTCTGCAACTGAAAGCCTTTCGTCGCATGGTTGAAATCATTTTGCAAAGAGATATCAGGCAAAGAGAAATCGAAATTCTCAAGATGGTCAGTCAAAAACCTCAAGTCTGGGACAGTTTATTGGATAATTTTGTTGAAGCGGCGGTTGAGCGCCCCATATCTATTCAAAATGTACTGCGCCAGCTCATAGCAGCGAGTCTATATAAAGTCAGTGACACTAAACCCGATTGCGCCATTCATGTCCTCGACTCTAAGGCCGATGAAATGGTCCACCCCAGTTGTTCCGAGAAGCTCGCCAAACATTGGAACCTACCCATACACACACACCCGACTGCGGGGCACGACATCGCCATAGACGCACCTGATTGGATTTTAGAGGTTTTGGCTCAAAATTTGGATTGAGATTGTGTTCAGCCGGTGGTTGGTTCAACATCTTGTTGTCCAATCAGTTGATTGAGACTGAGATCAGTTAGGCGAGAGAGCTGTCGTAAACAGTAATAAAACAAGCTGCTGGTGATAATCATTAAGGGAAGAGCAATTACCAAGTACCCCATCCAAGTCATATCAGCGATCTGAGTGTTTAGCACATCGGCTTTTTGGTTTTCATTTAGACCGTCGGGAAGTTTTTTGAAAATTCGAATGGCTAAGTAGAAGTTGAGAAGAGCGGACAAGAAAAATGTGTAAGAGAAGTAAACCGTACAGCGACGAATCAGTTTTTCATACTCTTCTTGGCGTTGGCTTTCTTTAAGCCGACTTTTAATATGCTCCATTGCAAACAGGCCAGGCTGATTGAGGAAGAATGCAAACAAGGGTTTGCGACTAAAGCTAGAGAAGAAGACAAAAATGCCAATCAAGGCGGGAAAACTGGCTTCTTTCATTGCAAACCAGAAACCTTCAAGCTTCATTAAGGCAAAGCCTCCAGTTAAAAGAACATTGAGGAGGCCCAATAAAGAGAGCCAGTTGATCTTTTTACTTTGAATAAAATCATACACCCCATGTAAGAGTGGCAATGAGATCGCCAGAAGCAAGGCCAGCAGAGGGCCATTTTCCCCCAAACGCGAAGAGAGTTTGTTTAAGATCAAAACAGGAAGAACAATATCGATGACGAGATTCAGCCAAACTTTTTGTTGTGAAGCTGGGGGGCGTTGATTCATCCATGGATTGTAAGATTGTCGTCTTTTTGAGTCAATTCTGCGAATTTAGCTATTTGGATTTTTTTGCCAATATTTAAGACGTTTTCCTGTTTTTGACTCTTTTTTCTGTAAAAAGGCCATTTGTTTGATTCCCAGAGCTTAATAACAAGCCGATCTCTCAATGGACCTCGACCCAAGTCCGATGAACCTTTGGTCGATGAGACCATAGTTGGAGGATTTTATGAATAGACTTATAGGGCACATAATATTGGGAATGATGTTTGCTGCATCCCTAGTTGGGTGCGATAGTCCCTCATTTAATCTAGCGTCCGTATCCGATCAATTCAGTCAATCCGTAAGCGTAAACAATAAAGTGGATATTATATGGATAGTCGATGGTTCTGGAACGATGGCCACTCATCAGGATAATCTAGCGCAGAACTTTGCTGGATTTATTCAACAGTTTCGTGACAAGGGTTTTGATTTCCATATGGTGGTCGCATCCAACGATGCTTGGGTTCGCGAGCACAACTATAATACAGCTAGTTGCTTTTTATTCTATGATCCTCTGCACCCCCTGTATTCACCCAATGGACCAAACCCCAGCGAAAGCCCCTCAAATCTTTATGTTTCAAGTGCAGACTGTGAAGCCACCCAAGCCACTTGGGGCGAATTAGCGGCATTTCGTGATGGAGATATCTACGGCTCCTTAGCAGGAGCGCCTGGTGCCCGTAGCGGTCAATATATGATTACGAGTGACATGGACGATGCAGAAATGTTGCAGGTTTTTCAAACCAATGTGAGAACTGGAACTCGAGGCGACGGGGTGGCGGAATCCACATTAGGTAGTTTGCGCTCGGTACTTAGACGAGACGCTGATGGGAACCGTATTTATGGCGGCGAAAGTCACACAGTCTTAGAAAGTTTTCGACGTCCCGATGCTTTCTTAGCGGTGATCACTGTGACCGATGAAGAAGATCAGTCTTTTATTTTTGGCAGCAGTGAGAAGTATGCAAATTCCGAAGCTTACACAGCTGACTTTATTCGTTTTCTCGATGGCTATACAGGGATAAGCGATCCTAGTGAAAGACGTTACAGTATTTCTGGAATAGTTTTACAAGATATCGACAACTGTCCTTACCAGCTCCATGCGCAAGTATCCGAAAGCCCATTTGTTATGGCGGCAGCCCAAGCCACCCGTGGTGTCACTGGAGAAATCTGCAGTCCTGACTTTTATAAGGATCTAGAAGATATTGCAGAAAAAGTTATTACATTAGCTACCCGTTTTGTTCTCACCAGCAAGCCAGTCGTTTCGACTATAGTCGTTTTGGTTGATGGTCAAACTATCGAACAAGACCCAGTGAATGGTTGGACTTACATAGAAGAACAAGGCAAACACTATATTGAATTCAATGGCACTAGCGTTCCGTCCGAAACATCAGTTGTTTCTGTGGACTTTACACCTGCTGGTTTGAAGTAGTTCAATACCACAAGCTTGAGTTCTTTATTTATAAAATCATTTCATTTTAAGGCCCTCTCTTGAGGGCTTTTACTTTTCTCAGCCCAAAATCTTGGCTCCACTACCGTAAAGGTCTTTGGCAAGGGACCCCGTTCTCTAATTTGTTATTGACTCAGCACCATTCTCGCCGGAAAAAAGTAGATAGTCCCATTGTCGTAAGCTGAGAGAGGAGTGGTCTTTTGATCGAGGATAGCAAACTAGAAGAGTTAAAGCCTATCCAGCTCTTGATTGAGCAAAAGGACTTCAAGAGTGCTGCTGAGCTCCTCGATAAGTATCATAATGTCGATATCGCCCAGATTATTGATCAATACGAAGCCGAGGATATCTTTGCTTTAATCAATAAGTTTAGTGAAGACGATCAGGCCGAGATTTTCTCTTATCTACCTCTTCCCATGCAGATGGATTTGGCCGACGAACTTTCGCGACGCACCATGACGACAGTCTTGAAAAACATGTCCCCAGATGACCGGGCTGATTTTTTTAATGAATTGCCAGAGAGAAAAAGGGAGCTCCTCCTTTCCGCCCTCGCCAAAGCCGAACGAGACGATATCCGCAAGCTCAGTTCTTACGAGGAGGGGACGACGGGCTCTATAATGACCTCAGACTATGTGACCTTTAGCTCACATTTAACCTGCGGTCAGGCCATTGCCAGTTTGCGCCGACAAGCCGATGATAAAGAAACCATCTACAACAGTTATGTGATTGATGAGAATCGTCATGTACTCGGCACGGTGGCCTTAGATGACTTGATTCTAGCTTCTCCAGAAACCCGTTTGAACGAGCTCATGGACACCAGTGTTGTTTTGGCATTTGCTACCGATGAGAAAGAAGAAACCGCTCGCAAAATTGCCAAGTACGATTTACTCGCCATTCCCGTCGTAGATAGTCTAGAGAAATTAATTGGAATTGTGACTTACGATGATGCCATGGATGTCACAGAAGAGGAAGTGACTGAGGACTTTCACAAAGGGGCAACAATCAGTCGTCTTATGGGACGGGTGCGCGATGCCAGCTTGTTCCAACTATATAGCTCGCGAATTTTTTGGCTTGTCTTGCTTGTGTTCGGCAATATTTTTTCGGGGGCGGGACTCGCATTTTTTGAAGAGGTGATTTCACAGAACTTTGCTTTGATGTTTTTCTTCCCACTCTTAATTGCAAGCGGAGGAAACGCAGGCTCCCAGTCGACCACTCTTATGGTGCGCGCCTTAGCGACTGGAGATGTGGTGATGCAAGACTGGGGTCGTATGCTTTTCCGAGAAATTTTTGTCGCTTTTGGTCTTGGACTGACTATGGCACTGGCTGTGTTTGGGATGGGGGTTTACCGTGGTGGGCCCGAAATTGCTTGGGTGGTAGCTATTACCATGGTTTTGATTGTGATGATGGGCAGCCTTGTGGGCATGTCCTTACCCTTTGTGCTCAGTCGATTGAAGCTGGATCCGGCTTCTGCCTCTGCCCCTTTGGTCACATCTATAGCCGATATTTTAGGGGTCTTAATCTACTTTAGCCTCGCGGCCTTTATGCTTTCGGTTGTGGCCTAAAATCTAAGAATTTTGTCTATTTCTTTGACGTCGACCGCTTATTCACAAATTAAACAGCCATTTTTAGCCTGAGAAGCAATACATTGTAGATAAATGGAAATTTGCGCCACCAACCCTACAAAGGTCTAGGCCCATGGACCGATAAGCCAGTATGACGGTATCAGTTCTCACCATACTCTTTCTTTTTGGCCTGGCTGGAGCCCTTGTGGTTTTTGTCTATCGCTATTCACGGGAAACAAGCTTGTTCACCGACAACCTTGAGTTTTATCTCAAACAAAGAACAGTCAGTCACAATCAGGACAAAGCTAAGTTGGCGATTTATAAAACTAAGCTCGAAAAACTAGAGCGTGAACTGGATCAATGGAAAAATCGCGGAGAGGATCAGCTTTCGCAAGCCAACAAGCTTCACGAGCAAGAACTTGCCCAAGTTCAAAATCTCAGCAATGAAATTGCGGATCTAAAGGTGCAAAATCAAGATCTTTTGAATGAGAAACAGCACTTGGTTGAGCAAAATCAAGATCTACAAAATAGGCTAGAGGCAGAGTCTTTAAAGTTTTCTGGGCTAATGAAAGCGAATCAAGGTCTGCAAAGCCGTTTGGATAAGGTCAAGGGACAGATTCGTCTTGTTGAGTCTCAAAAAGATGAGGCTGAAGCTAAAGTTTTGCATTTAGCGCAAAAGACAAAAGTTCAAGAAGTGGATTCTTCTCAAAGATCAACGCTTAGGGAATCAAATTCCTTTTTGAAGCATGACGAGCATGCAGAGTTGCAACAATTACGACTTCGCGAACAGGTGGCTCAGCGTTTTGAAGATCTTTTAAAGGAAAAGGCTCAGAAAGATTACAATGCCATTTTGTCTTTAGAAAAGGAAATCATTCATCTTCGCCTTAAATTCGAGGGGCAAAGTCTTGCCTATCAATCCACAGAACAGCAAGGTTTCGATGTTCTTGGACTCAACTCTCAAGCAGAAACTTACAAATTTGCCAAACAAGATTTGTCTGCAGTTCAAAATGAGGTCACGGCCATTCGAAGCGTTGTCCTCAATGATATCAAGCCGCAGATGAATCAATATATGCACGAGTTGCAAGGTCTGGCTCAAAGGTTACGTGAAACTCGTCAAAGTTTCTTTGATAACCAACTCTCAAGGCGCGCTTTTGAAAGCCTCAGTGTCGAGGACGTGGCTTAAAGCACCACTCTTTTATAGCCGCCCACTGAACGGTTCTCTCTCTTTTCAGGAGCCAATCTGTGAACAAGCTTTTATTAGTCTGGGCGGACATCCTGACCTCGCCCGCATTTTGCCCTGTGGGCAAAAACGCATCCTGCTTGCTGGACCCAGTCTAGTCAAAACTTATCCACGGATTGTTAAAATGAAAAGAGCTTCCTTTTAGGCGATTGGTTTGACTTCATTTTGTTAATCAATAAACAATTCAAGATTGGAGGGTAAAGAAAGTGCGGGTCGTTTGCAGACGTTGAACGTCAACTGTCAAAGAACTTCTTTGACAGATAAAATTTTCATCCTGTTAAATTATTGATTTTACTTGAAAATCGAGGATGTTCATGTGGCCTTTATATTGCTCTTTGAGTGCGTGAAGCGGAGGTTTTATGCGCTCTATTTGTTTCAGCATTTTTTTTTCCCTGTTCGCATCTAGCGGATTTGCTCAAGAGGATAATGCCTTTGCCAGGTCTTATTATTTTCAAATTGATAAATTACACATATCTTCACCTAGATCATCAGGCGAGCAATTTCTGAGTGTCCATGTTGATTTAATTGGTCGCTCCAATCATCGTATTAGAAAAGGTATAGATTTCCCATTAGGTTATTTGCCGGTAAACCAAGATATTAAAAACCATAAAAATTTGAATATAGTTGTTCGGTCCTTCGAACTTGAATCTATTCTATGGGAGAGGGGACTGTTGGATATAATAGATAGCGAAGGATATGATATTGTTTTCTCTCTTGTAATGGATCGCGTTTTCGTAGACGAGACCCTGTTGAGAATGAAAATCCCACTTGAGGAACTGAATCAAAATAAGAATCGACCGAAAGTACTAAGCGGCGGTCACGAGAGTCAGTTAGTTCTAGAGGTGATTGCATCTGATAGTTCTATATGAAGTCATATTGGCTAAATCTCAATATCTTCCTGAATATCTTCCTCATTATGCGGGATCGGAGGCAAATCTTCAATAAGTTGTTTGAGTTCAGAAGAACTGAGTTCCTTATTTGTCACTGAGCTTGCCTTGATTGGAAGTAGGGGCAATTGACCAACCTTATGATTCCACTTTTCGAAGGAGCCAGCCTGATACTGCTTGATTGTTGCCGGGTCGGCTTGGTTTAGAAATTCATTGAGTTCGCGATAGGTGACACACTCAACTTCGGGTAGGGAGCAGACACTTTGTGCAAATCTTTGCATTGCCTTCCAATAAGCGCCCCCGTTCCAACGGGAAAAGTGGTGACCAATATCAACAGGAGCTCGGTTACCATAGTAGTTATTTTGGAAATATCGTATATAGGTGTTGTACATTTGTTCTTCGTAACGTGACCACTCGGTTGCAGGGCCTGGCTTGCCATTTGAGTCGGCTACATAAAAGTTGTAGTCCATAGAAAGAGTACGTTGACTTGTGCCCTCAATACGCAGACCAGCTAATGGAAAGTTCCATATTCCCATTATTTTTTGTGGCCAATAAGACATGTTTTCAACTTTACTTGTGTCGTAGGTATATCCAGAAGCATTCAGCACATTGAGTGTAGCGGAACTGTGTCCTAATTGTGGGGCCCGGAATCCGATTAGATTTTTGTCAAAGTATTGATTCCATACTCGAGAAGGTTTTTTTCGCCCATAAAGTTCCCAACCATTACGCATAATATCCCGGAATTGTCTGAGCTCCATTTCCCATTGGAGGGCAGAGTATTTGCTTCCATCAAAATGCCCGTTGGCGTGAGAGGCTATTTCATGGCCCTCGCTTATAGCGGCGACAACATGTTGATTGCGAGCCTGTATCTCATCTGCAGTCCCACCCCAGCCAATAGCGCTTTGACCAAGACCGCGAGCTGGCTCTGCGTAAAGAGTCTTATCGGAATTGGCGATGAAATAAACTCCGCTGACAAAATAGGTGAATTTGACGTTGTTTCTGCGTGCAAACTCTCGTGTTTCCTGCCACATCGATAGGCTTTTTGAACCATCAAAGGCAAGAAGGACAAATTGAGGTGGGCGATTGACTGCTGCCACGGAACGATCCGCGATATGTTGGCAACCTAAAGTCAAAAGTAGGGCAATAAGCAAGGAAACATGGATCACGAAGAACTCCTAATAGTTAATGTAACATAATATAAATTATCAGCAGACTTTATCTGCCTCAAAAGGCTCTATTCAGGTCGAGTTCCGCCGTAGAGAGCATACAAAGTATAGTGATCACCAAAGGACATAGAATTTGATTGTTTGACCGGCTTCTTACTATCTTTACGATAAAACACGATTTGACCGTTCTTAGAGCCCGAATAAGAGTCGTAATGAAGAATAGAATCAAAATCATAATAGTTTAAATACAAAGCTACTTGATCCACGCTGATCTTGTAGTATTGGCTACGTATTTTATCGTCTAAATTTTCCCAAATTATAGTGATGTAATCATCGCGGTCCATGCGGTTGTGTTCGTGGGAAACACCCAATGCGTGCATCAGTTCATGTTGAATGGTTCGTCTACGCCAACAGCGTATTTTAAGGGGCTGTTTTCCTCCAACACGTCCCAAGTATGATGATCCACATATATTTTCGTTGGTCTTTTCAATGTATAAAAAGTCCTTGTCCTGTTGTCGTTTGGGTAAACATTGAATATCGGCAAACTCCCCCATCTCAGCACAATAATTTAAAAACTCTTGCCTCTCAGCTTTGTTTAGGTTGTTCGAGAACTGAAAGCGAAGGATTCCATCTATCCATGGCCGAACTTTTTTTAAAACATATTGAGAGGAAAATTCGTCTTCAGCGGAGTCATGTTCGGGATTTATCACCCAGTCTCTCTCCACAATCATATCTCCAATTTGAATCCAATCCTTTTGCTCAAGATAATCCTGGGTTTGAAGTTGAGCCTGTAAAGGTCGCAGAACAAAGACAAAAGTGAAAAATATTAGGATTGGTCGAAATTTAAACTTCACAAAAATCTCCTGGCTTGTCTCTTGATTGTATCGAAAATTTATGTGTCGCGTTATTTGGCATGGATTTTACGACTTTTACAGGTCTATGGATGGGCTTGTGCGCGCTTCTTTTGTCGAGGTGTCTTTTTAAAAAAAGTGCGTGTAAGACTTTTGGACAGTATGTTTCATGGCCTTGTTTTATTAGCAGTTTTTTTTATACATCCGTTCGCGGGCGCCTTTTTACCCGAGTATCAGCATTTAACCCAGTCGGAACAAAACGAACTCAACAGTCCCCGTCTTATCGATAGCGAGTACCAATCGGACAAACTCAGTTACGAATTGCCCTTGAATTGGCATTACGACTGGCTATCTCAGGACAAGATATTTCAGTATTCCGCTGGCAGTCTTGGACCGACTCGTTTTTTAACTCGTGGACGAGGCCGCTTGCGTGAACAATTGAGTCGCCATTTTTATTTTCAACTCTCCTACTTAGATTATGGTGATTTTGAGTGGGATCGGCGTGCCCTTGTTTTCGAATTTGCTTATCAGGTCCAGCCTTGGTTATCTCTGAGTGTCTATGGACAACCTTCCACACTTAAAAAAGAAGATGATGTGGGTGTGGCGCTCGAGTGGCGCTCGAAAACACAACATCGTGTGCGTCTCTTTTATACGGCTGTGGACTTCAGCCACAATAAGCGAAATGAACAGACAGATCGTTACAAAGAAAAACCCACCTCTGCCGGACTGGTATGGCGCTGGTTTTCTAAAAATCCAGAGAGAGAATTTTTAGAGGCTTCTTTTCGCAAAGATAGTGAGACTTCTCGTGTGGATCCAGACCTTCCACAAATTTATTCTTACTCTGGAACTTTTTTGGATATTAAACAAGGTCTGCTCGTTTCTGATAATTTCGACTATCTACAGTGGCATCTTCAAGCTTCTAAAAGTTTCGAGGGGGACACCTTAAATACCGACTTTGGAGTGGAACGTTGGGACACGCGTCGCTTGAGACTGCTTGTACAAGTTCAAAATGATAATCAATTCGTGAGTCTTTATGGAATAAAGAACGTCCATCTGCACTGGCAGAGCGCCCAGGGGCATGTGTTACACAACAGCACTCTCCCCTTCTTTTGGATTCCCTTTTATAGGTCTCAAAGCGAAGGCGTTGATCATCAATGGCTGGCAGGCCTTGAGGCCACTTGGCATAGAGGAAGGGGGCCAAGAAGTCTACGTGGCCTCAATGATTTCGATAATAGAGTAGAGTCACGCTTGAATGGACGCTACCAGCTTAACATAAGTAACAAAGCCAGTCTTACTGTTCTTTTAAGTTTAGACTTGGACAGTCTGGATACGGCCCCCTGGGAAGGTGGCAATATGCAGTACACAATGCTCTTTTAGATTATCGAGCTCCATCTTGGATCCAATGTAATACTTGATCAATTTCACTTTGGGGACGTAGACCACTTTGTGGCATTGGTGCTAAAGGATCATTCATGCGCAAAAATATTTCTGAGTTATTTGGACTATAGGGAGCCACCATGAGTCTCTGTAAAACGGCATCGCGTGAGGAAATATCAAAGTTACCCTGAGGAGTGCCGGCCCCTCCATTGTGACAACTCATGCAATGAGCCCCAAGCACACCAGTTGGTGCAATAAGCTCGGCAAATGTTGGTGGGTTAAAATCGATCACTTCGAGAAGGCCAAAACTAATTGCAATAGTGTCGGTGTTTCTTACATTGTATGCAACTGTTGTGGAGCCAACAGCTGCTGAGCGCTCTTGTCCAGCTGGTACTCTTCGA
>JBGSNK010000035.1:0-16789 GCA_041739665.1 Bdellovibrionales bacterium | reverse complement strand
CCTCGTCAGACGTTCGATGACAGCTACGAGCTTTATAAAAAATATGTACTTGATGAAAAGGAGGTGACGTTGAAACACTAGCTGGATAAAAGCCGTAACTGAGAGTGTCATGTAAACACTAATCTAAACTACCGCACCTTATACATGCAGAAGAATAGACTGATGCCTCAGTTTATCGATAAAAGTCTATATGAATCACCTAAAAAGAAGAGCACTCAAAGAAGGCGATAAACCCCATGTTGTCGGTTTTGGCTAACAGGCTTCCCCATCTAACTCAACTCGGGCAACTAACCAAAAGGAGACTGTGCTCATGACGAAACCCAAACTATACCCCAGCTGGGTTCTCACTGATATTATCCTCACTATTCTAACGTTAGGTTTATGGAATCTTTGGGTTCAGGTGAGGCAAGTCAACTCTGTAAACGTAATTGAGGGCAAGGACCGATTTCCTCCGATGATCTTTATTTTACTTCTATCGATTTTTACTTTTGGTATTTATTTCTTCTACCATGAATATAAAATGACTAAAATTCTCCACCAAAAGATCTGTGGTCACACGAAACCCTATATTGAAATTCCTATGGCTTTGCTAACATTTCTTGGCCTATGGTTTATCGTCGACTCCTACCAGCAATCTTTAATCAATAAATTGATAATCAAAGCATAAGTTTACTTTTTTTAGACTGAGATTATTTTTACAATAAATCGGCTGTGTTCGTAACATACTTACTAATACCAAAAGAATAAGAAAAGGCGGTTCCCGCCTAAGTGGCCCCTTTTGACGAGAGCGGGAAGATCCCAATTCGGCAAAAATAGGCGTTTGAGACTCCTACTCACTTATTTATTAAGATCCTTTGCCTTAAGTTGTCTGTGATCTTCGAAAACCGTCATGATTTCTACTGACGCCGCTTTGACCCTATAAACCAGTCGATAGTTTTCGATCAGTAGCTCTCGCAAGTTTTCTTGGTTAAATTCTGGAACTACTCTCCCGCGCCCCGACAGGCGCGATAAATTTTCCCCAGCTGCATAAAGTCCAGCGATCCATTCCTCAGCACTATCAATAGAATCTTGGGCAATAAAAGCTTTAATGCCCAAGAGATCTTGAATGGCATTTTCCGTCCAAAGGACTTTAAGGTCCTTGCCCATTTACTTTTTTATTCCTAGCCGAGATTTCGCTTGAGAGGATGTTAAGGTCTTACCTGTTTCAGCGTCTTGCAGGCCCCTGTTAACCGCAGTAACAAAACGTGAGGACTCCTGCTCTTGAATCCTATCGAACTCAGCCGGAGATAGTAGGACAGCGGCTGGCTTACCATTTTGGGTGATAAGAAGCGGTTGAGATGAGTTACCGATTCTCTCTAGCAAAGTGGGCGCTTGGCTTTTGAATTCAGCTAAGGTTACAACATCTTTAGAAACTTTTAAGGTTTTCATATGGACCTCCTATAGACTTATTATAGTCTTATTGAGGGTGTTTGAGCACTACAAAAGTTGATTTTTTATAAGCAATTGTTTTTGTTGAGTTTTTTTGAGAAGAGCCTTATTTACATAGACAAAGCAAGTGACGATCTGCTGTGTTCGAAACATAATTACTAATATTAGAAAGAATAAGAAAAGGCGGTTCCCGCCTAAGTGGCCCCTTTTGGTAAGAGAGGGAGGGCTAACTAGCTTAAAAAAGAGTGTTAATAATTCCTGTCCCTGAAATAATTTTTAGCCAACAAAACATTTTTCTATTTTTCAAGGAACTACCTCCTAAACGAATTAACAACTACTTAAAAGTAGTAGTTGCTAGCTACATAAATGTGGCTAGACTAAAGTTATCTTGAAATCGAATATCAATGCAAAACCCATGAGTTCAGCTAAAATTAAATATGAGTTATTTGTTTATGATTACAATTTTAATTTTTGCTTTCTCCAAAGAAAATGATTGCCCGGCAAAGGGAAAGCTTCCTAAAGTTCTCGAACCTGAAACACTAAAACATTATATAAAAATCCAAAAATTAAAAACGCCTGAAGATCTTATTTGCTGTCTAGCTAGGGATTTTGATACAGAAGTAACACTAATAACCGATAGCCTGTCCGCTCAAACGTCCGATTACTTGAACCCACGGGCTTTGGTTACGGTAAGGTATCCATGAAAAACTAATCATGAAAAAGGAGAGATTAATTCGATTTTTTCAATTAATTCTGGAGCTGGACACCTTGAAAAAAGAAATGCTGTAGAATTAATGTTTAATAATAAAAATAATTCCGGAGAACTGGAATATTTTGATCTAGAATTTTCCGATAATAAAACTCAACTGAGTGGTAAGAATCCACAAATTTGCATGTCTTGTCACGGAATAAACGGAAATAAAGGTATTGGTGGCCCCAAGCCGATATTCGAAGTTACTCCTTGGCGTAGCACTCCGATGTTTAATAATCAGTTGCTAACTCATGAAACACTTGGATGTCCAAATCGGAAGACGGTAGATTCCTTAGTTACTTCAAAACTTAAACATGCTTTTAAAACCAACAGTAGATATAAATGCATCAGTGACAAGCCACTTCTTGACGTACAAGTGTTAGACTCCGAATTGGAAGATTTTAATTATAGAAGAGTTGCAAAAGAGATATTAGCGACTAAAGATTTTAAGATGTTTAAATACGCGTTCGTTGGTGCGACGCTGAGTTGCCCGAATTTTAATAACTTCATCCCCCGAAGTGTTCAAGATAATATGATCTTAAAAATATCAATAAGGCCTGAAATTCAAAAATTAACAAACATAGACGCCCATCAAAAATATCTTACAACAAGGTTTAGAAATCTTTATCAAAAGGATGTCTATCAGGACACTAAGTATCGCTTATTTTCTGTTAACGTTATGAAAAATAGACGAATAAATTCGTTTTTCGGAAAAAATCGCGGGACCATGTGCAGAAAAGAAGAAGTATTCCATCATTATTCATCTTATTCAGCTAATTCTACATTAAATCAGTATATCACTGATACATTAATTAAGACCTATGGTCTTATTTCTCCGATTCCCCCAGAGGTTAGATATTTGTTTGAATCTAGGGGCATAGACGTTTCTGGTTGGGGTATGGGGATCAATGACTATCATCGTTCGCTGCAAAATATTTTCCCTTATTTAGCTTCCTATGACCCCTTATTCAAGGATATCGCTAAAACTGGATTACCAATTGGGGGACGTGAAATCGATAGTTATTGCACATGGCTGCAAAAAAAATCATTGGCTCTTTTTCCACAAAATGATGAACCTATCGAAGGAGCGGTTCAATCTAAATTTTAGAGAGAAATTCTTTGTTCGTAATATACTTACTATTATCAAAAAGAATAAGAAAAGGCGGTTCCCGCCTAAGTGGCCCCTTTTGGCGAGAGGAAAAGGCCAATTCGACAAAAAATAGGCGTTTGAGATTCCTATTCACCCACAGGAAAGTGGGCCACAGTTTTAGAGTTTTATCACAGCAGGCACCAAGGGCCCACTCTTGACTAGCGAATGGCTTCCTCACCAGTGATCTGAAGACCGACGACAAGACGGTGAATATCCTCGGTGCCCTCGTAAGTATTCACAGTTTCAAGATTCATCAAGTGGCGAATCACAGGGTATTCGTCGATAATACCATTTCCACCTAACATGTCTCTAGCTTCGCGAGCGATGTCTAAGGCGGCACGACAATTGTTCATTTTAGCAAGGGACACATGCCAGTGCTCCAATTCGCCTTTTTCTTTCATGCGCCCCAGTTGCAAAGCCAAGAGCTGACCTTTGGTGATCTCTTGCACCATCTTAACTAATTTGGCTTGGGCCAGTTGGTAACCAGCAAGTGGTTTTTTAAAAATAACTCGCTCTTTAGAGTAGTGAAGGGCTTCATGATAACAAGCGTTGGCAGCACCCAGAACACCCCAAGCAATGCCGTAACGGGCTTGAGTGAGACAACCCAGGGGACCTTTAAGGCCTTTTATATTCGGCAACAATTGTGACTCTGGGATTACGCAATCCTGAAAGTGAAGTTCTGATGTTGTACTCACTCTTAATGAAAATTTCCCTTTCATTAAAGATGTACTGAAGCCCGGCGTGCCCTTCTCGACAATAAAGCCACGAACTTCACCATCGAGCTTGGCCCAGACGATGGCAACATCGGCCACGCATCCATTGGTGATCCACATCTTATTGCCGTTGAGTTTGTAACCATCACTGACCTTTTCGGCTGTTGTGAGCATGCCCCCAGGGTTGGAGCCCGCATCGGGTTCAGTCAAACCAAAGCAGCCAATCATTTCACCTTTTGCTAATTTTGGTAAATACTTTTCTCTATGCTCTTCAGACCCATAGGCAAAGATGGGGTACATCACCAAAGCCCCTTGCACAGAACAGAAAGAGCGAATTCCAGAGTCGGCTCGCTCTAGCTCTTGCATCAGAAGTCCGTATGAGACATCACCCAAACCTGGGCAGTCGTAACCTTTGATGGTCGAGCCTAGAAGACCGAGTTCGGCAAAGCGGGGAACCAGTTGCATTGGAAATTTCTCATCGCGGTTGGCTTGTTGCAAAGTTGGAATGATTTCTTTTGTGGCAAATTCGCGAACCGTGTCGCGCACCATCAGCTCTTCATCGGTGAGAAGACTATCAAAGTTCATATAATTTAAGGATTCATAGGCCGCCATGGGTTTCTCCTTTAGGTCGAGTCTGCGAGCGTCACATATCAAACAAGATATTACGCCAAGAGAGTGCAGAAGAGTAGAAAGAGAGTTAGTTATGCATCATATCAAGATGTCGTCAGCAGTGAATATAGTTTAAATTAAGGGAGTCTTTAATTATTTGGGTTCCACTTGAGGAGGGCTATGTTCAATCGGGCCGAAGTTGTAGATAAAAACTTTCAAGAGCGTGTTTCCAGCGGTCAACTTCCTCTTGCCCAGAGCCTCACTGATAGACAGAGCTTAACTTCAACAGCACTCGTGGAGCTTTTTGAGAGTCAAATTTTGAGTCGTGTTTTGGACCTCAAAGCCCGTGAATTGAAGAAAGACAATCTAACCTACTACACCATTGGCAGCTCGGGGCATGAGGGGAATGCGGCTTTTGCTCAAGCCTTTCGTCCCACGGACATGGCTTTTCTCCATTACCGTAGCGCTGCTTTTTATTTGCAAAGGGCCAAACAAGTCCCAGGTACAACGCCGCTATTCGATACGCTGTTGTCGTTTATGGCCTCACAAGAAGATCCTATTTCGGGCGGCCGCCATAAGGTTATTGGTAGCAAAGATCTTTTTATTCCGCCACAAACAAGCACCATCGCCTCTCATTTACCAAAAGCTGTGGGAGCCGCCTTGTCCATCTACAAAGCTCAAGATCTTGGCTTACCTTCCCAGATGCCCAAGGACGCCGTAATCTTATGCAGTTTTGGCGACGCCTCGGCCAATCACTCCACAGCACTTGGTGCTATAAATACTGCCTGTTGGGTGGCTCAGCAAAACATCAAGCTTCCCTTGGTTTTCTTTTGCGAGGACAATGGAATTGGTATTTCGGTAAAAACTCCCCAGGATTGGATTCGCAAAAATTTTAGCCATCGCCCTGGCCTGCAATACTTTGAGTGCGATGGTTTAAACCTCGTCGATGTTTATCAAACCTGTTTAATGGCAGCCCAACTCGCCCGAGGTCGCAAGAAACCCGTCTTTATCCGCATGAAAACCGTCCGCCTTCTGGGCCATGCTGGCTCTGATGTGGAAACCAATTATCTGAGCCTCCAGCAGATCCAACAAAGCGAAGAACAAGATCCTCTTTTACATTCAGCGCGCATCCTGATCGAGCAAGGTATTTTAAATGCACAAGACATCTTAAATCTGTATCAAAAAACCAAAGAGAGGGTCGACGCGGTCGCACAAGAAGTTGTCACTCGACCGCCTCTGCAAAAAATAAATGAGGTTGCAGCCAGTATCGAAGCTTGCATAACATCCAAACCACAGCAAAATTTAGCACTGGAAAGTGAACGACAAAAGATTTTTGATAAAGAGTGGGACAAACTCAATGCACCTCAACACATGGCCAAGCTTCTCAACTGGGCTCTCACGGATATCATGCTCCAGTATCCAAACTCCTTAGTATTTGGTGAAGATGTAGCCGAAAAAGGTGGGGTTTATCATGTGACCGATAACTTAAAGAAGCGCTTTAGGTCTAGACGAGTTTTCAACTCGCCACTTGATGAGCAGTCCATTCTCGGCACCGCCATAGGTTTAGCTCACAACGATTTTTTACCCATTCCCGAAATTCAGTTTCTTGCTTACGTTCACAATGCCGAAGACCAAATTCGCGGTGAAGCCGCCACCTTAGCCTTTTTTTCTCAAGGACAGTATACGAATCCTATGGTTGTTCGCATTGCCGGTCTTGCCTATCAAAAAGGTTTTGGTGGTCACTTCCACAACGACAACTCGCTGGCTGTCTTTCGCGATATTCCGGGTCTGATTATTGGTGTCCCCTCTAATGGGGCCGACAGTGTGCGCATGCTTCGCCGTTGTGTGCAAGAGGCCCACGAAAGGGGACGGGTTTGTATTTTCATTGAGCCCATAGCGCTTTATATGACTCGTGACCTGCACAATGAGGGGGACAAGGCCTGGACCTTTGCTTATCCTGAGCCCCTAGATGTGGCGCCACTTGGAGAATTTAAAAGTTATGGCTCCTCTCAAAAAGTGATCCTGACCTATGGCAATGGCACTTACTTGTCTTTACAAGCGCAAAAAATTTTAAAGGATCAACACAACATCTCGATACAAGTCATTGATTTGATGTGGCTCGCTCCCTTTCCTAAAGACGCACTTTTAAAAACTCTGCACGGCAAGAGTCATGTACTATTTGTTGAAGAGTGTCGCAGGACAGGCTCTTTTGCCGAAGGGGTGATTTCCCAGTTGGCGACTGAGCCTAATGGACCTCGAAATTTACGCATCCACGCCGCGGCTGATTGCTTTATTCCACTAGGCCCTGCGGCGACAGCTGGACTGCCTAGTAAAGAGAGTATAGTCCAAGAGATGTTAGACTGGGAGAAAGGGCTATGAAACGCAAACGCATTGTTGTGATTTGTCCAGGGCGGGGCTCTTACACTGCAGACACCCTTGGCTTTTTAAAACCCAGTCCAGATTTAAAGCGAATTGATGAACTTCGTGTTCAAGATGGATGGCCTTCTTTAAGTGAGCTCGATAAAGCCGAAAAATATAAAGTGTCTTTACACACAAAAGGAGAGCATGCCTCAACCTTAATCTATGCTTGCGCTCTACAAGACTTTCAAAGCCTAAATCAAGATCAGTACGAGATTGTAGCCGTCACCGGGAACTCGATGGGCTGGTATTTAGCTCTTTCAATGGCACAAGCTCTGGATCTAGAAAGTTCATATCAATTGATTCAATCCATGGGCAGCATGATGAAAGATCAACTCATCGGTGGGCAAATCATCTATCCTTTTATTAACGAGGATTGGACTTTCAATTTTGAGGAGTACCGACAAATCTTGACTGCCGTCACTAAAGCCAACCTCAAGGGACAAGCTTTTGTCTCCATTGAATTGGGTGGCTATTTGGTTTTAGCAGGCGACAAATTGGGTCTGCAAACCTTAACAGAACTATTGCCGAGTAAGGAAAATTATCCTTTTCAGCTCGTCAATCACGGAGCCTTCCACACTCCTCTTATGAATTCTATTTCAGAACGCGCATTTCACATACTTGGCAAGCTCGCATGGCAGAAGCCTCAGCTTCCACTAATTGATGGGCGCGGCAAAGTTTGGCATCCTCACAGCACTGGTTTAGATCAACTCAGGGATTACACTTTGGGACATCAAGTTTACGCGCCCTATGATTTCACTCAAGCAATCACCGTGGCCTTAAAAGAGTTTGCGCCCGATCATTTGGTTCTCCTTGGTCCAGGGAACAGTTTAGGAGGGGCGGTGGGACAAATCTTGATCCGAAATCGTTGGCAAGGTCTTCGTTCAAAAACAGACTTTGTCGAGCGTCAAAAAGAAAACCCCATCCTCATTTCCCTCGGCCGCCAATAGGTACCTGCTTCTTTTTGCAGAAGCAGGTTGTCAAACCCAAGCAACACCCAAACTTAGTAATTTGTCACTTTTCTATTATTCAGTGGCTGAACGGGTCTATTGTTAGAGCCAAACATGGACTGGATTTGTTCTAACTGTTTTGCACTTATCTGAACTGGCGTGTTGAGGACAACCCACTGAACACCTTCCAAACAAGGTGGGTGAGTGAGTGAACCGGAGTATTGATAAAAGGTTAAACGATCGGGCACAAGCTGTGAGGGATCAAAAGTAAAACTGTTGGAAGATTGAAACTTAGGCTGGGTGGATGACGCTTGAATCAACATATTCAACCAATCTGATTCAGCTCCAATGGAGGCTAACGCAGCCATGACCACTTGTTTGAGCCCATTAGATGAACGGTGGTAAAACTGAATTTCCATGGCTTGAGATTTGTCAGAAAGAGTGTGCTCACTGGGAGTGCGGAACTCAATTTTTTCTAAAGTGTAGTGCTGGCCTCTAAACTCGATAGAGCTTTGTGCGGTGAGCTCTAAACGAAAGGTATAACCAGCATTGATAATCGTCGCCTGTCCTTGACGATAATTGACTTTAAGCGGACGTTTGCTGGTCGGCTTTTGCCAGACGAGGTTGATCGGCGATTGCTCTTGCCCCTCACGGCAAGTTTTGTACTTTGGATTGAGTGTTCCCCAAGCTTCGGGACCGCGCTCGCCACTGTAATCCCAGCCCCAAATATCTTGGGGTCCCTGGCTTTCTTCAGCTGGTTCAGCCTGAATTTGTTCTTGAGTTGGCTGAGAACTGCAGCCAATAAGAGTCAAAATACCAAGACCAATTAAAGAGCTTTTTAAAGCTGTTGTCATGATGAGAGCCCTCCTTGTTGCATGAAATTATATCAAAGAAATCAAGGCTCTTGCTGATTTAAACCTAATGTCGGCCTAAGCCTGGACCATCGGCCATTAATCTGGAATCTGCAAATAACTGCGCAAACGAGAGACTAGAAAATAAAAAGGAAGAGTGTCGAGTAGTGCGGCACACATTTTAAACAAATAATTACTACCCATAAGAAGAAAAAACGCAGACATCTCCATTTGGCCTGAGGTCACACTCGCACCAAAGGTGACTGAAATCACAACGATCGAATCAATACCCTGGGAACAGAGGGTGCTCACATTATTTCTTAACCAAAGGGCCTTGCCGCGAGTTTTTCTTTTTAAGTAATGAAAAATCTGAACATCAAAGAACTGGGCGCTTATGTATGCCAACATGGAGGCGAGTACAGACCCAGATGCACAGGCATAGATTAAATAAAACAGATCCACACTTCCGGATACTTGAGCTCCACTGGTCAAGGTCACTGGCTTTGCCAAGTAAAGCACTTGCCAGGGAGGCTGGGCGGCCTCGGGAACAGAATGAGCCCACTGACCAAGAAAAAGAAAAAAAATAACAAAGACATTGAGGGCTAAACCAACCCAGACCACAAAATTGGCGCGGCTTTTTCCATAAAGTTCACTAATTAAGTCTGTAATCAAGAAAGTAATGGGGTAGGGCAAAACTCCAACTGCAAGAGCCAAGGGACCCAATTGTATAAATCGGGTGAGCCCGACCACATTAAGTAAGGTCATGGAGCCAAAGAAAAAGGCCGCAAGCACTATAAAGACTCTTTCACGTTTCTCTTCAATTTCCATAACTTACGGCGAGTGGATCACTTTTCAGGCCCTCTGTCAAAAAAATTGAGGATGCTTTATGGACCTAAAAATAAGGAATTCCACCCATCATTGCTAATTTTTTAAACAATATCTGGACCCCCCAATAGGCCTTTGATAGACTTATATTTAAGGTTTTTGGGGAAACAAACCGAAAAAAGGGAATGGGTTATTTGAAAAATTCAGTCTACAGTTTTCTTTTTCTTGCCTTGTTTGCATCATCTTTGGCTCAAGCCAAAGTCTGTGATTCCAAAAGCAAGGATCCAAACGAACTAATTGGTTGCGAAGACAAACAAAGCACCTCTGCACAGGGCACCGGTATCAGTGTGGCTCAATCAGCTCTCTATACCTTTGGTTATTTCACAGACGGTTACCGTTATTCACTACCAGGTGAGGAAAATGCCACACCCTTTACCTCTTCTGGAAAAAAACGTTCTGATCAAGGGCGATCTCGATCGGGTTCAAAATCTTCTAAATAATTTTACCGCTGTACTTGCAAAGACTTTTCAAAATAAGGTTTGTCCTGCTTCACGCCATAGGATTTAACATCAATTTTTATGGCTTTCTCTCTTGGATGGCTGTCTATAAGTAGAAAATTGTGTTCTTTGATCGAAACGATTCTGCGAGGATTGTTGAGCCAGGACTCGCTACCGCTAGGTGAGCGATAAATGAAGCTGTGTATAGGGCTAGATGTCATCTCAAACGTCTTATAACCAAGAAAGTTTTTCTCAATTGCCGCGATCTCAGAGTAGTGAATATCACCTGACAAAAAGACAACCGGTTGAGGGCTGGCCTTGATATCTTGAATCAATCCACGAAAATGTTTGGGATGGTCGTCAATAAAACTCTCATTAATTTGTTTAGGATTGCCTTTCTTTTGATGAATTAAGGTTGCTTTAGTAAAAAACTGACCTCCGTTGGCTAAATAAACCGGAGTTTTGGCATCCTTAAGTTGTTCTCGAAACCACTGGTGCTGCTTTTCGCCCCAATGGCCGTAGGGATTTTTGGGATCTGGCTCGCGAAAGTACCGGTTGTCCATCAATATATGTTTTTGACCAAAGCCGGTGAAGCTAAAGTGGACTCCAGATTTTTGCCGTTCTATGACCCCAGCTATGGGCTCTCCACCAAAAAAGGCATTGAAAACTTTCTCGGCAGCAAGACGCCCTTTAAAGTGACGATCCGAATTGTTGGTGCCGTAATCATGATCATCCCACACAGCTAAAATTGGGATTAAATCACGTTCTTGAAAAAGAGGAATTTTACGAAAACTGTCGATATAACGGGTCCAAATATCAAATTCAGTTGCCTTCTCTCGTTCCACGAAATCAAAGTCATCAACATAAACTTGATCACCTAACAGCATGATAAAGTCAGGATTTAGTTTTGTTATCCTATCCCAAATACGCGAGCGCACATGTTCAAAAGCATGCGAATCGGACATGCAGGACCCAACCACAAACCGCGAAGACTTCTTTTTAAGATCCAGTGTTTGAAAACGACGCCAATCGACGACCATCTTCCAACGCTTATTGACGGCAACCATCCGGTAGGGGACGCCCGGCTTTAAATTTTTAATGTGCAAACGATCGACTTTCCAATGAATATGGGGACCACTGGTTGTGGATTTCACTTTTATTTCTTTTTTTGCATCGTAAACAAAATCATCAATGGGCCCAAGATCTTCCTCAATGATATAAGCCACATCGGCAAGACGGGGGCGTAAAATATTAAGGCTTGTCTCATGGCCTGAGGTGTAGGTCTGAAAGACAGAGGACCAACCCTGTTTCTGGGTTATATCGGTTTTTATAAAGTCAGATTTTTGAGAAAACTGCTGGCAACTGACAAGCAGGAAAAAGAAAATGGGATAGAAAAGAGCTGGCACCAAACCTCCAAAAGTTATGGATTATTTTTAGTGCCAGAAAGGTCTTATGTCCATTGCTTTGTGAAGGTCATTATTGCAAACCAGCCCAATTTAAATCTATAGGCTCAAAGTAACCGCGACAAACCTGAGTCTTACCTAGCAAGGCGCTTTCTAAGTCTTTATCATCGGCTTCAGGTCCGATTAACACTCGCTGCATGAGGAGAGCATATTCAGGACTATATATAGGCTCATAGACTTCTTCGTTATTAATAATAAACTCAAAACGATCTGGATAAAGGATCATGTACAGTCTCTCGTTGCGAGAAACATCGCGGGCGTAACTCAAAAAGAGGTCGTGATAGGGCTTTAAACTTTCACACTCATCGCCACAAAGTCTATTAAACTGCTCATCCCACATCTGAGTAATACGGCGACGTGAGATATTCATAGTCGTATGAATAATTCCCAATTTTAACTGAGACGATTTTAAAATAGAGGTTGCATTTGAATTTGGTTTCTCCAAATACAAACCGGCGTAAAAAACATTAAAGCCCAAAACTCTTTTGCGTCCAACTCCATTGAGAAGAAGCTTTATGGTGCCTCCAGGAGCTCTCACTCCTAACTCCTTGCTAAACTTCACGTCATTAGTACACTCAACAACCGCATTTGCCGAATTTGGCGTTAACAAAGATAATAAAAAAATAATTTGAGATAACATCTCGACCCTCCCTGGACACAAGCCTGTGTAGGAAAATTCGACCATATCTCCAACCCTTACACAAGTCTTTACAGTCAAGAACAGTAATTTCACAATCTTAAACTGCGTTGACAGATTAGACTTCGGGTTCGTCCTAGTTGTCCTGAAAGTGGTTCTTTCTCTTTTCGTTTCGCTTTCCATATGGCAACAAAAAGAAGGAAGAGCTCCTGAAAGCCAAGTTACCTCACTGCTTGAGTCTACAAGTGAAGCTCTATTGCCTAGTGAGTAATCTTCAGCAACACTTTTTCTTAAAATGAGACGTCGATCTTTTTAAGTCCTGTAAACAAGTCGAACAGATAAAAAGGAAATAGTGCTTTGTCTTTGATTTCGCCTCGGCACACCCCCTGCACTATATTAATTTGGGTCGGGGAGTCGAAAGGGGTTTGGCAATCCGATAGAATTAAGCTGATAGTCACAAAGGGGTTTGGATGACTTTAGAAGCAATTGTTTCGGATAGGTCAAATTTAGTGTTTCGCTCTCAGCAATGGGTTCTTTGCCTTCTCTTCGCCTTTCTTTTTAGCGAAAGTGCTCTCGCACAGTTGAGCCTGAATGCCACAACCCCCGAACAGACAACCACCGTGCAGGTCACAGATACTGTACTCTTTTTAAAAATGTCAGTCTTCGATGCCGATTATGATGGCGAAGGCCATCTATTTGTCAACGACCAAGGCCCTATTGTTCTCTTTTCTAATGGTAATTCTAACAATAATGATGCGGATTTAGAAATGAATCTAAATCTATCTAATACACAAAGAGGATACTTTAGACAAGGTAGCAACACTCTTCGCTTTACTTTCGAAACTCCAGAAACCTTTTTTGACGGATATCGAATTAACTCTGTTTCTGCCGTCGAAAGTATTGAAACTAAAGCCTATGAGGATGTAACTCCAAGAGACAGTGGAGAAATCAGTGACACTCGTCTTCGTGCTCTCGAAATCTATAAAAGGTTGGCAGGTGTTACTACACCCATCGACAATCCTATTCTTGTCGAAATGGAACAACATTTAAGCCGTGGAAACCCTAAAGCTGCAGCTCGGTTGGCCACGCAAGAATCAAGTTTTTATAATTTGGTTGTTCGCGATTTTGCAGCAAGAATGTCGACTCGAGAAGTTACAATTAACGAAAATTTCAATGATTTTATAGCTACATTTATAGGCGTGACTCGTGATGATGTCGATGCAAGACAACTTCTCACTGGTAACTTTATTTATAGAGGCTCAGGCGACACCAATGTTCCTAGTGATCTAGAACAAGATTTGCTTAGATCGAACAACCATTATCTAGCGTTGCAAAACGAGAACTACGATTTTGCCTCCGTCCTCACTCGAACTGACTCTCAATATCTTCGTTTGCCAAATGGTGGTGTCACCACTCATCCCGACGCAGCTGGAGTGATTACCAGTCGCGCCTTTATGGGAGCTCATGCCGTGGATGGGACAAATAGGCGACTGGTCGAATTCACTTTCAATCAGTTTACTTGTTTTGAAATGGAAGAGTGGGGAGATGCCACCGCAACAGATATCCGAGTTGGTCCAGATATAGATCGTTTTCCAGGTGGTGAAGGTGCAAATTATCAGTCGACTTGCAAGGCTTGTCACTCTGTAATGGATGGTTTTCGAGGAGCCTTTGCTCGCTACGATTTTTCTGATAACTTTGTGAAGTACGGCGCTTATTACACGAATGGAGGCGGGGCCGATCGCATGCGCCAATCACCTGCTGGGATAGCTGAAAAAATGAATCGCAATAGCGACACTTTCCCAACAGGCTTTAGAACAACTGACGACACTTGGGTCAATAATGCTCGCGGCCCAGCAAACATCCAACGATTTGGTTGGCGGGGAGTGCATAACTCCGGTGCTGGTGTTCGACAAATGGCCTCGGCCGTTGCGAACTCACGGGCTTTTTCACGCTGTATGGTCAAACGCGTTTATCGTGAAATCTGTCGTCGTCCTATCGCAAGCTTTGAAGTCGCTTTGGTTGAGAATATGGCAAACTCCTTTGAAAGTAGCGATTACAATTTAAGAGAACTTTTTGAAGATATGGCCCTGCGCCCAGAATGTCTAGGAGCTCGATAATGAAAAATATGTTGCGATCTTTTTGGAAAACAGTCAGTTACACGATAAGCTTTCTGCTCATCACTGTGGCTTATAATAACTGTGGTAATTTTAACTCGGATGGTGGGCAAGTGGCTTCGAGTGCTACAACCGAGGCACTGAACGGAGACATCGTTCCTTTGCCTAATACCAAAACATCATCTGTGATCCGGGCGTCTCGAGTGCTCGACAACCTAGTTTCTTGTCTAGGAACTATCGAACCGAGCACAGCCTCTCGACAAGAATGGTCGCGAAATCGTGGTACGATTTCAGAAGAGGGCTTGGCCAATACAATCAGCCAACCAATGGTCAAAAGCATGGTGGGCATTGCTGCTCAAGTTTGTAACGATCTTTTGCAAAAGGAAATAGCCACAAATCCCAATGAAAGACGTATATTTCCTGATGTTGACCTTGATAACGGTGGTTTTGGAACAAACCAATTAACTCTCGTCAGTCGGCGCCTTGCGCGCTCATGCTGGGGCCGCAATCCAACAGACGATGAAATAACAACGATCACTCGCGATGTTGCGGCTACGTTTTCAGGCGATGAAGACAATAGAACCGCAACTCGCAATAAAGCCATATATTTATGCACTTCTATGGCATCTTCATTTTCAACATATGAAATGTAGACTGGGGAACAAGATGAATCAAAAAAATAAGAATGAGATGAAAAAAGAGCTTCAAGAAATAGAGCGCAAAGAAAAAGACAAGAATTTTCGTGATTATTGTCTTTCGCACGGACACAGACCTGTGACTCGACGCGAGTTATTGGGCGCCGGCTTGATGTCCTTTACCGCTTCGATGACAGTTCCGACACTGGCAGGAATGATGATTCCACGCTACGCCAGTGCTGCTGAGAATTGCCCCTCGAGCGCAGCTGGCGGCTCTGCAATGACTACTTTCATAACTCTCAATCTTGCTGGCGGCGCTATGTTGGCAGCAAATTATCTTCCAACGGACCAAGGTAGGCAACCTCTTCCTACCTACAATATCATGGGACTTGGCAATGGTTCAGTACCAGTGGAAAGAGAGTTTGGTAATGTTCCTTTTGCTGGTGATGACGGAACCGGTAACATTATTTCCAAATTATTAGTGGGAATACGGGCAACAGCTTCACAAGACACATTAAGTAAAACTGCTTTTGTGAGTGTTCCGGTGCGCTCGCGAGATGATTCGGGCGCGAACCCCTTTGATATATCAGGTCTCGTAGCGAAAGCGGGACTCCTCGGCGCAGAGTTACCAAACTTAGGTCGCCGTCAATCGGATACGGGCATGAACCATATGTACGCTAAAGTGAAACCACCGACACCTTTGATCGTCGGTAATTATAGTGATATTGATGGCGCATTGAACTTAGGTGCGACTGGCCCACTTTCCAATTTAAGTGAAGAGCAAAGACTGAGTGTACTTGGTTTGGTCAAAAAACTTTCCGAAACTCAAACCACACGTGTTCTGCAAAATGCAGGCGGTCGTATGCTTTCAAACTTGGTCGAGTGCGCCATAGGTAAAAATATTGAAATCGCTCAAGCAGAAAAACCTTCGGTCGACGTACGTCAGGATGCCAGCCTAAGAGGGGTATGGGGTGTTGATGCTGGTGCCAATGATAATAATCAGGATGTTATTTTTGGATCCATGGTTAAAGCGGGTCTGATCGGAACAGCGGGAACTGTTACTTTGGAGCGTGGTGGTTATGACTATCACAACAACACTCGAACAACGGGTGATCAAAGAGATCAAGAAGCTGGAGCTACTATTGGTCGAATTCTGGAGTCAGCTTCTTTGTTTAACAAAAAAGTATTTCTTTATGTCACATCAGATGGAGCATGTGTGTCGCCAACAAGTGACGATCGCAATGCCCCTTGGCGCAGTGATCGAGGCTCAGCTGGGATAGTCTATATGCTGGCCTTTGACCCTAGTGGTCGTCCTGAAACCAGTGACCATATGGTGGGTCATTTCACAGATGGTCAAGCAGCAGATAACACTTTTGTCACAGGTGGAAATCCTGAGTTAGCTGCATCTGCAGTGTTTGCTAATTATCTAAAATTTAATAACCGAATGGATCTTATACAACCCGTTCTAGGAACTACATTCAATACAAGCCAACTGGATCAGGTCATAAAATTTGGATAAAGGGTATAAACATGCGCACGTCTGTTCTTACATTTGTTTTAGGTTCTAGTTTGATGCTAGTATTATATAATAATTGCAGTGCCGTTCATGAGGGAAACTCTTCTCTCAGTTCTTCACAGGCATGTAATCTACTCTATAAAGACGAGTTCCTTCGTGGTTATGGGCCATTTTTAAAAAATAACTGCGCCTCTTGTCACTCTTTTCAAGGCTCTGGCAATGGCGCTTTTGC
>JBGSNK010000024.1:0-26792 GCA_041739665.1 Bdellovibrionales bacterium | reverse complement strand
TAAATACTGAGAATCAGCTGGGTGGAGAGCGGCACGCAATGACTCGATACCAGGGTTGGCAATAGGTCCTGGCGGTAAACCTGGAATGACATAGGTGTTGTAAGCGGTTGGCGCTAAAATATCCTTCTTTCGGATATTGGTAACCTCGCGACCCGTTTTTTCGAGAATCCCATACATTATAGTGGGGTCGGTTTGCAGTCTCATTTTCTTTTTGAGTCGATTATGAAAAACCGACGAAATGAGATTGCGCTCAAACGGGGCTCCCGTTTCCTTCTCGATCAGACTCGCTAAGGTTACGATTTGGTGTCGACTTAGCGCCTGCTGGGAAAAATCTAATTTTTTTGTTTCTGCAAGAAAGCGCCGGACCATAGCAATAACAATTCCTCGAGAGCCATCTTCTTTTGTAAAATAATAGGTATCTGGAAACAAATAGCCCTCTAAAGAAGAGAGCGGCTCTCCCAATAAGGACTGAATCAACTGGCGGTCGCGTGCGAGTGACAAAAATTCACTTTTGCTACCAAGCCCTTTATCTTCAACGTTTTGAGCAAACTTATAAAGGTGATCACCTTCGATAAATGTAATTTCGTACTTATAATTCAATCCGCTAACAATCTTATTGAGTAGGCTTCGATAGGTGTCTCCTGGCTCGACCAAGTATTCACCATATTTGATTCTGCTGGCATAACCATAAAGTTGGCCTACTTTAGAAAATATTCTGGGTTGTTGAATCAGCCCAAGGTTTGCAAAGTCGTGTGCCACTCGCGAAAGACTCTGCCCTCGTTCTATATTGATTATGACGGGCTCTGCGACATCCACTCTTTGCTCAAGATAATATTGAACTGCCAAATAAGTGGCTCCAGATAAAAACAACAGTGAGAACAAAAGGCCAATCCATTTATTCATCTTACCAATTCATCCCCGGCAAGGCCGACTTTGGATTGAAGGGCGTTGGATCTTCCAGACTGGCAATGGGCGTTGTACAGTAGTAGACAGCAAAGTGGGCCGAGGGACGATCGTTGCCCGACTTACCACGACCACCAAACGGCAATCGCGAACTGGCCCCATTGGTTGTTCGATTCCAGTTGAGAAGGCCAATTTTGGCTCTTCTTAGACAGTGCTCATAGTTGGCTTTATCTTGAGTGAAGATGGCCATGGCCAAACCAAAACCGCTCCCATTTGTATTCTCAATGGCTTCATCCAAATTATCCATTGAGTAAATGGCGGCATTGGGTCCAAAAATCTCGGTGTTCTGATAAGTCGAGCTGGGATCATACTGATTGACTCTATAAATGCTGGGTGTCACATAATGACCTTTGCGCTCAAGATCCAAGGGCTTACCGCGCATGATTCTCTCACTTCCCTCTCGAACCGCAATATCTTGAAAGCGGACGTAAGTATCTAAAGACTTCGCATTGATTAAGGGGCCCATAAATGGGTTTTCTGACCAATGACCAATACTTAATTTTTTGGATTGCTCATAAAACTTCTCGGTAAATTGGTCCACCCTACTCTTGTCGACAAAGATACGGGAAGTACAAGAGCAGCGCTGGCCCGTCGATAGATAAACACCAATCACACTTTCATAAATGGCCTTATCTATATCCGCATCCGCGCAAACGAGAGTTGAGTTTTTGCCGCCCATCTCGAGTGCCAAAATTTTCCAGTAGTCATGAAGAGTAGCCTCTTTAATTTTAAGGCCCGTTTCATAGGAACCCGTGAACAACACACCATCGACGTTTTTATGGGTCACGAGTCGTCGCCCAGTCTCGCCCATTCCCTGTACTAAGTTAAAAACACCAGGAGGTAATCCCGCTTTTTGGTAACATTCAGCCATGATCTGAGCCGTGGCGGGAGTGAGTTCCGATGGCTTGAAGACAACTGTGTTTCCCGTCACGAGAGCCGGAACAATGTGTCCGTTAGGAAGATGCATGGGAAAATTAAAAGGGCCCAGCACAGCAAACACACCACGGGGACGGTAACGTATGTAGCCGTCCACTTGCGGCAAAGCTCCCTCAAGTCTTACTTCTTTAACTAATTCTAAGGAGTATTGAAAGGTAATATCAAATTTTCCAACAAGAGCTTTGGCCTCGGTCGTTGCATCCCAAAGGGGCTTGCCTGTTTCTCGAGAGATTGCCACTGCGATTTCAGACTCTCTTTGTCCAAATAAATCCCTGACCTTATTTAATACGTCCATTCGGTCTTCGATGGACCACTCGGACCAATCTTGAAAGGCGCGCGATGCGGCCTCTACCGCCTGGTCAACATGACTGTTTTGCTGCTGAACAGAAATAACCTCATCACTCAGGTCTGCTGGCGACATATTCTTCCAGGAGCCGGTTGCTTTTGAAGGCTTGACGAACTCTCCGTTGATAAAATCTCCGCGATAGGGAATAGGTTCTTGCATAAATGAAACTCCTTCAACTTAGTAGCAAAACTTTTCTATGAGATTCTGATAAATTTTAATGGCTTTATGAAGATTATCAATCTCAATCGATTCAGAAGGTGTCTGTGAGTTTCCCTCTCTCACCCCAGGACCAAAGGCAAGGGTCTCGATTCCTAATTTGTGAAAGACATTGGCCTCGTTGGTGACCGGCTGTGTGATCATTTTCACCTGCGGCACCTCTCTGCTGATTTGCTCAAAACATTCCTTTGCAAACTGACAATCTGGATCCATATGAAATGGCTTTTTAAAGTCGCGAACCACGAAGCTGGCATCCAAATCTTCACAGTAGTTTTTTAGCTCACTCATCCAAGAGGTGTAGGTGGATTCGGAAAGACCCTCGGGCCAACGGACACAACCCATAACTTTAACATGATCGCTGTAGGTTCGCACCATACCCACATTTAGTGTTGTCATTGGTGGATCGAAGCGAAGGTCTTTGTGTTTTTCAAATACATCTTTCAGCGCTTGAATCTTTTTATAAATCTTTAGAAGTTTTTGGTTCACAGTTAAAACCGGCAAGCTCATCAAATCAAACTCAAGTACAGCCTGAACGGGTACCGTATTGTAATTTGTTCCGCCATCAAGCTCTAAGATGAGGAGCTGCTCTGGTAGCATATCTAAATAATCCAGCAATTTAACAACCGCATTTTCTCCAAGATGAGGTTGCGAGGAGTGGGCAGGGCGACCACGAAAGATTCGGCTCTGGGTGCTTTGACCCACCCCCTGATCATGCAGTAGACGAGCTTGCATTTCTTCGCTGGAAAAGGGCAAAGTGATCTCTATGTTGGCTAGACCCTTGCCAGCAAAGACAAGATTAAAATCTGTTGGTTCACTGACAAGCACTCGTTCAGGCAACAAAGTTTTGTGTCGAATCAAGCGTATGGCTCCATTCATGTTATATTCTTCACCATAGGTGCCCACGACCGCAAAATTCTTCTTTGGCTTTACGCCGACAAACTTGTGGGCGGCAAATAGCTTACACAGAAAATCAAGTTTCGTATCAGAGGCCCCTAACCCATAGATCCGACCCTGGTGGATGGCTGCACGGAATGGGTTTCTCTCATTATGCTCCCACAAAGCAAAAGAGCCCGGATCGACTGTGTCCATATGGGTTTGCAACATGAGGTGGACGGTCGACGAGGCTTCATTTGGAAAACAGATGACATTCGCCTCGCTAATGCCCCGTTGCACTTCCTCTTCAATTTGAACATGGTATCCCATCGACTCGGCGATGTTTTTTATAAGGAGAGCCACCTCTCCCGTTCCGTTACTAGGAGAGCTGTCTGTGCCGATAATCGCTCTGCAAGCCTCAAGGAATTCCATTAGCCCTTTGCAATCTCAAGAATAGACTCTTCAAGAATTTGACACGCCACTTTTAAATCTTGTGTCTGAACAATTGCAGGAACAAGAAATCTTAACCGAAACGGGTTCTTGCCACAGCCAAAAGCAATAAAGCCTTTTGAGTACATCAACTTTAAGAGCTTCATAATTTTGTCTTTGTCACCCGACAACGGAGTGACCGCAACCATTAAACCTAGCCCCTCTGGATCTTCGAGCAAGCCTTTCAGTGACCCTTCGCAGAGATCCTGCAGCATGCCGACAAACTCCTCGTGGATTTTAGCGATACGTCCATTTGAGCCAAAATAATTTTGCTCCTCCATCTCATTTATAATCGCTAAGCCCGCCGCTAAGGCTGGAGATGAGCTTGCAAAAGTTCCAGCAATCAGGCCAGGACGCGGATTGTATTCTTCTGTAAACAATGTCATTCCACATTGTGCCGTTTTTGCAATTGTGACCAGATCCACATACTCACTCAAACCTAAGGTCTGAAAGGCAAAAGGCTCGCCGGTTCGCAAAAATGTTTGAACTTCGTCAGCCCATATCGCAATCCCATGTTTGCGACATTCTTCAAAAAGAGGTACAAAGAATTCTTTGGGAGCCACTTTGTAGCCCCCCTCACCCAACATGGGCTCAAAATAAAAACAGCTGATGTTACCTTTGTTTTCGTCAACAATCTTTTTAAAGCGCTGGTGTGTTTCTTGGATACTATTGGGATTGTTCTTGTCGTAAAATGGGATGCGCAAGACCTCGTGATACTCTGGCAAACCTTCTTTGTAGCTAGGATTGTCAGTCACCTCGGCCATCATAGTGGTACGTCCGGCAAAAGAATCTTTCATGGCAATTATCATTCGGGCTGGACTGTTTTTTTGCCGAGCCATCTTCAAGGCGTTTTCGTTGGCCATTGAGCCAGATGGGGAAATCCAGCCATGAGTCAGGCGGCTTCCCTTCGCTAGATCAATGATCTTCTTTGAAAAATCGAGATATTCATTGTTCATTTGGAGGTGACCCTGCATGAGAATATCTGAAAGGCTGGCTTGGGCCGCCGCCTTAAGAACCGCGGGATGGGAGTGTCCAAAGATATGAACGCCAATACCATTAATAAAGTCAATTTTAACACTGCCATCACAGAGCTCGACATAGGGGCCACAACCACGCCCCGTCCCGATATAATCATAGAACAGGGGACGACCACGCACCTCAGTCGCCAAATTTATCAAGCTGGCAAAAAGATCTTTATTTTTATCACTTGCAGGGCGTATACCTCGCAGACTTTCCCCCTGTTTTTGCACAATTTCAACGAGTGAATTGAGGTTTGATTCCAGAGCCGCTTGAGTTTTAATGTCAAAAAATGGATTCATAGGCCAACCTTTCCGAACGCTTTTTTTATAAATACCATGGCTCGCGATATTTGTCCTAATGACCTTATGAGAAAATTGGCAAAAATGTTTCTTAATCGGCTTGATCTATGTAGACTGTGAACCATGCACAAAATATTATTTCTGCTTTTTATAACTTCTATAAGCTGGACCGGAATCGCCCAAGACCAAAACGCGTTTCTTGAGGGGCTCAAGGCATTTCAGGCCGAAGACTTTCAAACCGCCCGCAATAACTTCAACCTTCTCCTTGAACAGCATCCCAACGACCCCACTCTGTTGTATAATGCTGGCCTTGCTGAGTTCAAATCTGGACAGGTGGGCGCGGCTATCGGCTTATGGCGCAAAGCAAGATCTCTTGGAAATAATTCTGATGACCTTATCCAAGCCCTCCAGTTTGCCGAGAGCACTTTAAATATAGGCCCCCAAGAAGGCGGGCCCCTTCTTGGTCTCTATCGAAGAATGGTCACAACTCCCCTCAACTATTGGTTGGGGCTCTCCCTCGTGATGTTTTTGTTTCTTGGCTGGCAAAGCGTCCTCTATGGCGCGAAGCAAAAGAAACTCTTCTTGGAATGGCCTCTTTTTCTTCATCTGGGCTTGCCCATTTTTTTACTCACCTTATTATTCACCCTTCACCTCTCTTTGAAGGCCAATCTAAAGAAGGGTACTGTGACTGTTAACAATTTACTCACTCATGCCAGCCCTTCGGACACCTCTCCCAGTCTTTTTGAGTTAAACGAGGGGGAATGGGTTTTTATTGAGTCCGAACAAAAAAATTGGTTTCAGATCCGTACTCAAAATGGAGCCTCAGGCTGGGCCCCTAAAACTCATGTCATCCCCTTTGGAGGCCTTTTATGATTCAAAATCTCTGGGAAAATATTTTACGCCGCAAAAACAGTGAAAGCGATATCTTTCATTTCTTGAAAAAATCTTTTCTCTTTCAAGACCTCGGCCATCAAGAAATAGAATTTCTGTCGCAATTGGTTCATGTTCGCCACTACCAATCAGGTGAACCTATTTTTCGACAGGGAGACTCGGGAGTGGGCATGTATCTTCTCGTCAATGGTTCCGTTGATATCGTCATGCATGACCCTGCCGGCGAGGGCTCTAATGAACTGAACGGAGGTATTTTTATCACTCGCCTTGAAAAAGGTGATTTCTTTGGTGAGCTCTCTCTGGCCGAAGACCCTAGCTATCGCTCGGCAACAGCCGTTTGTTTGACAAAGTCAACCTTGGTTGGCTTTTTCAAGCCAGACCTCTTGCAAGTTGTCCAGCGCAACCCTTCTACAGGCAATAAAATCATTCTTCGCTTGGCCGAAATATTGGGGCGACGTTTGCGAGAAACGACCGATAAGGTCACCGAACTTTACACGGAACTGGAACAGCTAAAAACCCAAGCCCAAGGAAAAAAGAGTGAGAAACACTTTACGTCTTGAAAACCTGCGGCTCCTCTTGCTGTTGAGCTTTGTTGCCGCCTTTTTCTTTTTATTATTCTTTATTGAAAACCTACTGATCTCGTTGGTCTTGGCTTTCGTTGTTTATTATATTTTAGCTCCCGTAGTCAGCTGGGTGGAGCGCAAGGGTCTCGGTCGAGGAACCTCAATATTTTTGATCTACACGCTCAATGTTTTGGTGGTCGTTTTGGCTTTTTACCTCGTCATTCCGCTTATGGTTGACCAACTCGCGCTTCTTGAACAAGAGTTGCCGGAACTTCAATCGGGCTTTTTAAATTTAGTCAGTCGAGTCGAGGCCAAATTGCAAACCACCTTTCACATTGGCGAGCCTCTTTTCCGTGACAACCTTCGCAACTGGATGATTTCACAAACGACCGAGTACACCTCATTGATACCTAAGTGGATCTCCGATTCGTTAACCCTCCTCTTTTTAACACCGTTCTTAGCTTTTTTTATGCTTAGAGATGCCAGTGTTTTTAAGAGGGCTCTCCTCAAAGTGACACCAAATCGCTATTTTGAAACTGTCATAAAACTTTTGGACGACATGAACCATCAGGTGGGAAGCTTTATTCGCGCCCGTTTTGCAGAGGCGATGATCGTTGGCCTTTTCACATGGGTTGGCCTATTGGTAATTGGCTTTCCGTTTGCCGCTCTTCTCGCCCTTTTTGCCGCTCTCACCAACCTTATACCCTATATAGGACCAGTGATTGGCGCAATTCCAGCTTTTATCATTCTTTTTGTAAACGCCGAGATTATGTTTGGTTCGCTCGGCCTCAATGTTCTTGCTCTCACCTTTGTTTATCTTGTGGCTCACATTGTGGATGCCGTTTTTATTATTCCCATAGTTGTCGCCAAAATTGTGGATTTACATCCCGTAACTGTCGTCCTGGTTATCATTCTGGGCGCGCAAGTCCTTGGAATTGTGGGCATGATTATCTCTATCCCCGTCGCCAGCCTTTTAAAGCTGGTTTTTAGTTCTTTTTATCGCCAAGCTTTGCGCTAAACTCGTGACCCGCTTTTCCCGTTTGACATCAACGACGGGCAATCTTATTATTCCCAACAACATGATTAAGTATCTATTTTTACTCATTTTTTTTATAACCTCCTGTGTTTCTTACGATCAATTCGACACTTCAAAGGCCAGTGGTTGTTTTGGTCTCGCTAGCCAGCTAGAAAAGGACGAGCGATACGAAGAAGCACTCATGCAGTATCGGGACCTAAAAAATCGCTTTCCTTACAGCCGATATGCAACTCTCTCAGAAATACAGATAGCCGAAATTCATTTCAAAAAAGAATCCTTTGCGGAAGCACAGGGCGCCTATCAACTTTTTAAAGAATTGCATCCCCGCCACGAAAAAATTGATTATATTACTTATCAAATTGGCGAAAGTCTCTACCGGCAACTTCCCTCGACAATTGATCGTGATCTCTCGTTGGCCCCTTCCGCCATTCGAGAGTTTGAGGTAGTCATGAGAGATTACCCGCAATCCCCTTATTCCCAAAAAGCAAAAGAGCGTCGTTTAGAAGTCATTAATAAACTTGCCGAAAAAGAACTTTATATAGCTGATTTTTATTATCGCACCGACGAGTTTCTCTACGCCCTCTCTCGTTATGAAAAATATCTTAAAGAATATCCCAATCATGAAAAGAAACCTTATGCTCTCTTCAGAGCTGGCCAAGCCGCTGACAAAGAGGGGAACGAGGCCAAAAGAAAGGCCTTGCTTCACCAACTTATTAACGATTACCCTAAGAGTCGCGAGGCAAAGAAAGCAAAAGGAATTTTCTAATGGCAAGAACCGATCCTGAAGAACTCTTTAACGCGGCAAAAGAGTATTTCATAGAAGGTCACTACAAGGTCGTAGAGCCCATGATCCAACAACTTTTGATCATCGACGATAAAAATCCTGAAGTTCATTATATGGCCGGCACCCTCCACTTTGAAAAGGGTCAAATGAAGAGAGCCCTAAACTCTTTTAAACGCTCTTTACAAATTGATCCAAATTTTACTGATTCAAGCATTGGGTTGTCGATCATCCTTAATGATTTGGGCCGCTACAGCGAAGGTCAGCAAGTGTTTGAAGAGGCTTATGCCTTAATGAAGCAAAAAGATGCCTCTGGCAATGAGCCCTACGTAAATGAAAAGTTGGCCCTCAAACATGAAGAGCTGGCCGACCTTTATTTTCTCTACAAGAGATTTGAGGAGGCCCTTGAGAACTACAATAAAGCTGCCGACTTCTCAAAAAATCGCATTAACTTTAAAATTAAGGCAATTGATTGCCTTATTCACATGAAGCTTTTGACAAGAGCCCTTAAAGAATCCCAATCACTAGAGCTGCAATACCCCGAGAGAGTTGATTTACTTTTAAAGATTGCACAAATTCACTATCAAACCAATCAAGGTCGTGAGGCTGAAGATTATTGGGAGAAGGTCCTTTCCTTGGACCCTCGGAACGTGGAAGCTAAGAACCACTTGCGACACTCTCAAAAAGAGCTTTATATCAACCTGTAGGAGTTCCGTATGGATCAACTCAAAGACAAAATGACCCCCTATATCACCAAGGAAGAAGTTCAAGAAGCTGTTCGTCGCCTGGCCCAAGAAATTGAAATCGACTACCACGGAAAAGAACTTGTCCTTGTCGCCCCACTTAAGGGTTCCTTTATTTTTATGTCGGACTTGGCTCGGAACATTAATCTAAAAGTCATTATGGACTACGTTTACTTGAAATCTATTAAAAGTGGTCAGGCCATTGAAATTCGTAAAGACATCGAAACCAATATCACCGACAAGCACGTTCTTATTGTCGAAGAGATTATAGATGCGGGGAAAACCCTTGAGTTCTTGCTCAAAAGACTCAGCGCCAATCGTCCAGCTTCACTGCGCGTGGTCTCTCTTCTAGATAAACCCGCAAGACGTGAATTACCGCTGAAACCCGATTATGTTGGGCTTACAATTGATGATCGCTATGTGGTTGGTTACGGAATGGATTCAGAAGAAAGGGGCCGCAATTACTCTGATATCTTCACATTTTCTATGTAGCTACTGCATTATTCCAATGGAAGAGAAGCGGCCAACTCTCAAATCTTGGCCCTCTTGTTTTAAGCGAATATCACCTTGAATACTTAGTGAGCCATCTTCATTAAAACTAAGTTCCAAATCGTAGAATATTTCACCCACTACTTTTTCATCCAGAGAGAACGCCTTAGAGCGAAACGACAAGAAGCCGTCAAGAGTATCTAACTGCACATCCACAATCTGAAGATCCAAGGGAAGTTGGCTATTGTTGCTCAAAACTAAATCTCCAAACTCGAGTACTATCGACAAACCGGAATCGCTGACCAGAAAGCTGAATTTGGTAAATTGAGTGTAGTAATTATCGCCCAGCTCTGCAAAAAAGTTGCGCCCATGAAAGGCCGCTAGCTCTCGCAAAGGAGTGACTTCGTTTTCCAGCTCATTATTTTTGTCTGCGACCAAACCCTCTCTTTGTAGCTGATTGGTTTGGCACACACCTATGGCCTCATTGATCTGAGGGTCGTCTGTCACCATCCAATCATCTATAAAAAGAACGTTTTCATCCTCGGGATCACAAAAAATAAAGTCTTCGGGGTTACAATAGGAATAGCAACGCATCTTTTTAAATTCGCCCTCTAAATCGATTAACAATAAATTATATTTTTGATTGATCTCACTTACCCTTTCTTGAATCGCTGATTCATAGAACTGAATTTTTTCGGCCGAAAAGATAATTTTTTGACGGGCGACGGACTGTTCGGCCAGAGGCATGGGAACCTTTTTCCCAGACTGTGGGTCTATTTTAAAAGTGGGCCATAAAAACATTTTAGGTGCTGAAACTTGATTGTACTCACCGACGAGTCGATTGCTGTCGAAAACTTTAGCCTCTAATACCGGCGGTTGGCTTGGAACATTTGCTGACCTAACAGATAGGCTACAGCTTATACAAACTGTAGAGATTAGAAAGAGCAGGGCTTTGCAAATGGAAATGATTTTAACTTTTATTGACTTCACAATTTTCTCCATCAAGTTCTAGAAAAACATTGTCATATTGAGTGACCAAATAGGATCGTTGCGTACATTTCGCCCATCTAAAATATATCCATAACCTAAGGTCGCCATCATAGGCATAGGAAAAACGTTATTGCGGTAAGCTTGTATGCTGGATGCAACGGCCTGCAGATAAAGTGCCTGCATGTATTGTTCTGTTTCAACTCCTAAAACATTATATCGATCCGGACTAGCTAAGCTTCCACGCCATTGATCTCTTTCCTTGTAGGCAAGAGTATAGGAGCCACCAAATGACAGATAGTCCATGGGGCTATAAAGTCCCGCAAGAGAGGTGTACATCAGGTCCCCTAGATCGCGCGAAGCACCTGGATCTACATCTCGTGACAGACGCTCGTTTATGGAGTGAGGGATTCGTGTCGCACGAGTATCGGCAAATTGGATCGTGTAACCTGTTTCGCTGATCACACGCCAATTTGCATTTATTGGAATTTCAACAATACTTGAAATACCGTAATCAAACTGTCCATCACCAGGAGTTGGATCTATCACTTTTGCAATATCGCGGACTTGCGCCGTTGGAAAAGTGAAGGTGTTCGTCAACGCCCAAGAATAATAAAGATTTTTGAACGCCAAATATTTAGCCACCACACGAAGGTCTCCCACCTGTGTTTGCTCTTGATTGGCCAAGGGTTTATAGCCTTTGTTTGTGACCTCTGTCGCAATCACATCTGTTAATTTTTGTTGTATTAAGCGTGTCTGCTTTCGACTTTGCTTTGAAAAATCGGTGACGAGCTGCTGAAGCTCTGGTGAGGCCACAAAACCTGTGCCCACTTCCATATTGGTGTAAATAATGGGAACGGCAATCGCCAACGTGAGTTTCTCAGTGAGTCCGTAAGCTAAGGCGGGAATAGTGGCAAAAACTCGAGTATTCACATCGGCAAAAGATTCTCCAGCCGTGCTGTTGAGGTCGACCCCCTTATTGCGAAGTTGAGACTCCACATTCAGCTTAAGGTTGTTGTCACTTTCGGCCTGTAGGAGTCTGGCGTAAGAGAGTCTTTGATTGAAGGGTTCGGCGACACCTGTGACTAAACCCACATCGTTGTGCCAGGTGTCTACCGTCGTATTCACGCCAGAGACATTTAAGCTGCGCACACCTTTAGGCAGCACCTGTGTGGTGTTAATTCCAAAAGGTGTTGTTAAACCACCCGCCCCGGCCTGACCTAGCCAAAGTAGGACAGTTAAAAAAATAACGTATGGCACTGGAACTAGTTCCAGCTATCAAAGAGTTCTTGAGCAACTCGAAGAGCTTCGCGATTCTCGGGCTCACTACCCTCCGCCAAAGTATCAACATCGGCCTGCAAGAAAGTTTCTAACAACCTTTTTGCCTGATTTTCTTTTCCACGCTTATGTAGAGTCTCGGCCAAGTAAAGGTTGTTGTAACCGTTAGAACTGTAGCGCTGTCCCTCGACTAAGCTTTGACGATAGGCCTGAGTTAAGAACTCTTCGGACTTGGCAAGGTCACCGCCAAACAAAGACGGTAAAACAAAGTTAATGCGACCAATAGTTCGATAAGGCCCATATTCGCTTATATGAGAAAGATTCATCATTTCAATTCGGTCCATAAGGCCCAAAACCTCGGGCAGTCTTCCGATTGAGGAGGCCACGCCATTTAGATTTCCCCATTGAGCAAGACTCACACCTTTGGAGTACATGGCCTCAGCCAAGAGCAATCGTTGCTCTTCGTTTAACTTATTGCTGATATCTGCCATTTGGGCCGCCGTCCACTCGTGAACTTTCTTGCTATCCGCACCGAGTGCCTCAATATTCTCATTAGCAAGAGCCATTGCCTCTTCATGGGCCGTTATTTTATCCTTAGTAGCTCCGAGAGACGAGCCGAGAAAATAATAAGCAGTTGCAAGATCACCGCGAATACGCAATCGAATGGTTTGGTCCTGCTCTTCATTGAAGGCCTTGTTATAAAGTTCGATTGCGGCTGCAACGTGCTTAATGCCTTCAGCATTATAATCTCGCAGGCTGTACTCTGCGGCGGCCTGTTCAAGTGCCGACTGAGCCATTAAAACCTGTGTTGAGAACAACAAAGAAATCACCAAAGTGAACCTTGAAAACATAAAACCCCCAAATCTCTGACCCAGACGATGATCTAAGCCTTAATTAAGGGGAATTTAAATAGGGATGTGTAAAAAAAACAAGGACTCTTTGCTCTTGCAAACAGAAAAATAATGTCAAAAATTAATGCGCAGCATTAAACTATCACGTTTACTAAGAAAAATAAGAGCGCAGAGGAAACAAAAAGTAAAAGAGTGCCGTTAATCACAAAATCTCCAGTTCTACTTCTATGATGAGAAAATGAACGGAGCTTGTCAACTTGCGTCCTTAAAGATTTTTATTTCTGGATCGACCCAATCAGGTCGTAATCATGACTCTCGGTGATCAAGACCTGAACAAGCTCACCCACCTTGGCCACACCATCATTGATCAAAACGACTCCGTCAATGTTAGGGGCTTGGGTGGACATTCGCCCCTGGAGCAAGAGCTCTGTCTCTTCGCTCTCGCCATCCACAACCACTTCAACGGTTTGGCCGATAAAGCGTCGATGCATCTCGCGGCTGATTTCCATTTGCGTGGTCATAAGCTTATCAAAGCGTCTTTGCTTTTCTTTTTCGCTGACTGTTTCCGGAATCTTAAAACCAGACGTCCCTTCTTGTGGTGAATATTGAAAACAGCCCACTCGATCAAACTTTTGTTCGCGAATAAAGTCGAGGAGTTCTTCAAACATTTCTTCTGTCTCACCAGGGAAACCCACAATGAACTGAGTTCGAATCACTGCTCCCGGGATTTTCTCTCGTATTTGTTGCAGGACAGACCTGATCTCTTGTCCAGTCATCTGTCGATTCATCGACTGAAGCATTTGATCGTTGATGTGTTGGAGGGGCATATCAAAATAGGGAACTAAGCTTTCTTTGTCGCGGATAAGGTCGATTATTTCGGACGTGATGCCATCCGGATAGAGATACAAAACACGCACCCACTTCAAACCAGGAACTTCAGAAAGGGCCTTGAGGAGCTCAAAGGGAGACTCAACAGCGGCCTTGTCTTGGCGTCGCAAATCCCAACCGTAATCGGTGAAGTCGTGGGAAATTACATTGATCTCTTGAACACCGCCAGCCACCAACAGCTTGGCTTCATTGACGATAGATTCAAGTCGACGGGACTTTAGATTGCCACGGATTTTTGGAATGGCACAAAAGGCACATCTCTTGAGGCAACCCTCCGAAATTTTTAAATACGCACGATAAAAGGGTTCGGTGTTCACACGGGGCGTCGTTTCTTCTTGCAAATAGGTGGGCAAATGAAAATTGTCTTTCTTATCACTACCAATGATTTTATGGATGTTTTGAAACTCGCCAGAGCCAATGAAAACATCCACTTCAGGTAACTCATCAATTAGCTCTTGCTTATAACGCTGAACCAGACAACCGGTTACGACAAGATTTTTCAGAGATCCTTGCCCCTTAAGTTCGGCCGCCTCTAAAATTTTTTGTACAGACTCCTGCTTAGCCTCATCGATAAAACTACATGTGTTAATAACAATTGTCTCGGCCTGCTCCGGGTCGTCTGTGACTTTGTAACCATCTTTGAGCAACTGCCCCAACATGATCTCACTATCTACCAAATTCTTGGGGCAACCGAGGCTAATCATATGAAGACCTTTAAGGGTCGATTGATCTTGGGTTGTCGACATCAGAACACCACCAGTTCCGCATTTTCTGGCGGCTTGTAGGCAAATATTTTTTTATCCAACCTTTGATCAAACTCCGTTTTTAAAAAGGTATAGGTTGTTTCATTGTCCATCTGATCCCAATATTTAAGTGTTACCAACTCACGGGATTTTGGCTCCACTTCGATCTGAGCTCTCTTGAATTCTACGGAAGATTGGTCGGGTTGGAGAAAGTAGTTCAATCGCTTCCCATCGACTTTTACCCCAGTCACTCGGAAGTGCTTAAAAACACCACCCCGAGTGAGGAGCTGGATAAGAGCTTGAGACTGTGCTTTCTTTGAATTGAGTGTGGTCTTCAAAACCTGGGGTTTCTCGCCCTCCATTGCTGGAGACTCGATCCAAAGAAACTCTTCTCCAGCGACCACTCGTGAAGTCTCTGGCTTGAGGATATCAAGCCTCATGTTTCCATCATTCAACCAAAGCTCACCTTCAGAGCTTTTCTTAGTGCCGAGAATGCCAAGCAATATGGACTTCTTAAACTCGATATGAATACCGTGTTGCTTTTGATATTTTTGATCCACCTGGCGCAACAACAGCATCTGATTTTTTGATACTGAACTCACAATTGTTTTAGCTTGGGAAAGATCGCTAATAAGGAGACTTAAGAGGAGCGATAGCAGTAAGAAATAGCGAGAACAAGACATTTGCGCACCATAGCAAAGCGCCGTCCTTTTCACAAGCTTTTACGATAAAACAAGCTCCAAGCTTGGAACTCCTTTGGCTGGCCGAGGGCCCGGTAACAGGCCTCAACAGTCGCCCCCGATGTAACGATATCATCTACCAATAAGGCCTTTGTGGTGTTCGTAACGTCCTCAAATGCGAGGCTTTTGCGCTCTTTTTTGCTGAGCAAGGCTTGTTTGCGCCATGACCTTTTAAGAAGAGGCTGTGCTTCAAGCCCAATCGCCCCAGCCAATTGCTCGGCCAAACAAGAGGCATGGTCGGCCGCCCCTCTCGAAGGGTAAAAAACTCGCGACCCATTGTATTCTACATGGGCCGCGATCACATGGGCCAATCCCGAGTAAACCGGCCGAAGCACTCCCCCCTTTAAACTATAAACAATTCGATCCATAAAAATGTCACCAGGTGTCCACTCAAACAAATAGTGGTGTCGCAATCCATGACCCACATAACGAGAAGCTATCAACATGCGCTCGGAAAGCTGGGCCGCACAGGGCGAGCACAACCACTGAATAGAACCCTGTCCCGAGCCACAGGTGGCACAAAAACGTAGTTGTTTGAAAACTTCATCGAGCGGCCACACAGAGTACTGTTTGGCAAATTCCAAACCACGTCATGAGCCCCCACAGTTGACACGTGGGTTATCTCGCCGAAGTTCGGTCCGGAAAAGAGATTGTTCATTAAAAAGCTTTTGGTAGAAGATAAACAACATTAGAATATAGACCGCATTGTCCGGCGTTAAATGCGACTAGTGTCAGTCTGAACATCCGGCTATGTCATTGCTCTGACAGAGTTTCCTAAATCAGTTTTCATAAAAAATTAGATATCCGACAAGGCCACGGCATGAGAAGCTGTACAGCTTCTCATGTGGCCGTCGTGATGCGTTCGCGGCATAGCCGCGATGTCGGAAGGGCACGAGCCCGTGTCTGATCTTGAATGGAGATCAATCTGGGGAGTTGGCATGGTATGTAACGGCGTCGACAGGAACAAAATATTTGGGAGAAAAGTCTGTAAAAATTAATCGTTGTGATAGGGGTGATTGTTGAGGATCGAAAGGCCTCTAAAGATTTGTTCGTAGAGAACGGCGAGAGCCAATTCTTGATTGAAAACAAAGTGGGACAAACTCAAGGTTTGGTCTGCTCTTTGCTTCACCTCTTGATTGAGTCCAAAGGGGCCACCCACGATAAAGCACAAGTTGGCCTTTCCGCTTTCCAGAATTTTTTGCAAATCTTGGGCGAATTCTCTCGATGTTGGGGTCTTGCCACGCTCGTCACAGACAATCACCCAATCTTTAATATCTATGGAGCGCAAAAGGTCGATTTCGTTTTTGACGAAAACAGTTTGAAGGGGCTGGAAAAAAGCCACCTTTTTTTCAAAGTTCTGAATATAAGATTGAACCCAACTGTTGCGGGAAATTTGTGGGGTTCGAACCTGTAATTTCATTGGAATACGAGGGGGCGCCCTTCTCTCCACAACTCTTCAAGTCGATACTCTTGACGAACATAATCGTAAAAAATATGAACAATGAGAGCGCCGTAATCCAAAATCACCCAACGCCCCTCTTCGCGCCCTTCTATACTAAATGGCGATAGACCAAACTCTTCTTTCACTTGGTCTTTAACTAGGTTTGCCAGTGACTGGGCCTGCTTGGTGCTCGTTGCCGAGGCCACAAGTGTGTAATCGTAAAGTCGATCAAGCGCACGTAGATCATAACCAGCCGCATTCATGGCTCGCTCTTTAAGAAGCACCCCGACTCGCTGGGTGAGTTGAGCAAAGTCCACATCGTCGGGACTTAGTGAAGGATAAATGTTATTATCTTTGATGTATCTTTCCACATTGATGTCGATCAAACTTTGAATACTTTTGCCTGTTTTTAACTTTTTACGAACAAGGGTCGACGAGATGTCTTCTGTTTTAATATTCACAAACTCAACAGTTCGACCTGTATTTAATAAGGCAAAGCCACGCTCGTAAGAGTTCACATGGGGTCTAATTCCAGCCGGCAAGTCCTCAATGCCCAAGGGGCGACGATATGGGGGACGCGAGACCACGATAAAGTTTGTCATCTCTAATATCTGCTCAAAGTTCTTCCACTGATCCAATTCTGCAAAAGTGTCCACTCCCATCACTAGAAAAAGTTCCTCGGGTTGGTAGTCTTTTTGATATCTTTTTAAAGTGTCGTAGCTGTAGCTAGGTTTGTCTTGTAAAACCTCGGATTCATCGACGATGATCTCACCCTGTAATTCAGCCGTTGCAATTTCAATCATCTTAAGACGGTCTTCTCTTGAGACGGGCGACTGATCTATTTTCATAGGATTCTGACTTGTTGGAATAAGAACAACTTTAGAAAAGTCCATGTTCTCAACCAAGTGATGCAAACAGGCTGTGTGCCCTAGGTGGACGGGATCAAATGTACCGCCAAACAATGCCACTTTATTCATCATTATTATCTCCAAAAACGATTCGACTTAGAGCGCGAATCAACTCCGTTTTGTTAATGTTAGCAACCGCTGAGATTTTGATCACCTGAATTCCGCGCTCATGAAACAAGGTTTCATAGGTTTCAAGGCGATCGGGCGAGGTGGCATCAATCTTATTAAAAACAACAACCTGCTCTCTTTCATTCAGCGGCACGAAATCCTCTAAATCAGAGAACTTAGCGTCATAGCGACCCAGTTCATTATTAATAATTTCATAATCATTCCAGGGGTCTCGACCCGAGAAATCAGAAACATCCAACATATGGACAAAAGCTTTTGTTCTCTCGATATGTTGTAAAAACTGAAGACCAAGGCCGACACCTTCACTGGCGCCTTCAATGATTCCGGGAATATCGGCAATGGTAAATGTGGAAAGAGGGTCCAACTCCACCACGCCCAACTGGGGCGAGAGAGTTGTAAAGGGGTAATCGGCCACTTTGGGGCGCGCCGAAGTAAGGACAGATACCAACGTGGATTTGCCTACATTGGGAAAACCAATCACGCCGATATCGGCAATCAATTTAAGTTGAAAGCTCACTTCTAAAGTTTGACCGGCCTCGCCTGGTTGGTAATGAGTGGGGGCTTGATTCACGCTGGTTTTAAAATGAGTATTCCCTTTGCCTCCTCGCCCACCTTTCAGGAGTTCAAAGTCCCCCTCAATAAGGTCTACAATGATGGTTCCTTCGGAATCGCGCACTAGCGTTCCGGGAGGAAGCTCAAGAATCAAGTTTTCGCCTTGGGCACCCGTGCAATTTTGCCCGCCTCCTGGCTGACCATTCCTCGCATTCATTTGTCGAAAACCACGCAGATGGGTCAGGCTATTCAAGCGGGAGTTGACTCGAAGAATAACATGACCGCCCCTTCCACCGTCCCCACCATCAGGCCCGCCGCGCGGACTCTTTGGATCACTGGCAAAACTGTTACAGCCAGAGCCGCCCTTGCCAGAGTTTAATGTTAATTCAACCTGATCAATAAACTTCAACTGTTCTCCAAGGTCCCAAATTTAAGGACACCACCACTCACTTATTCAGAGTCCTAGCTCTGTGGCCGAAAAATTTATTCCGCCCAAAAAACAAAAGGCGAATCAAAAAATTCGCCCCTGTGTTTCAATTATTTTCATATCGTGCAAGGAATTATGCCGATCGAGGATAAACCGAAATCTTAAGTTTTTTCTTGTCCACACGCTCAAACTTAACCTGACCCTCAATCTTTGCAAAAATAGTATGGTCACGACCCATGCCCACATTGTTGCCGGTCTGAAATTGAGTTCCGCGCTGGCGAACTAAAATCGTTCCTGCCTTTACACTCTGACCACCAAAACGCTTAACACCCAAACGTTTACTCTGACTGTCTCTTCCGTTTTTGGTACTACCTGCTGCTTTTTTCGAAGCCATCTCAATCTCCCTTAAGCTTTTTTACTGGTGGCTTTTTTAGCCGTTTTTTTCTTGGTTGCTGTCTTTTTCTTGGCAACTTTCTTTTTCGTTGTTGCCTTCTTTTTAGAAGCTGTTTTCTTAGTGGCGGCCTTCACTTCAACTTTTTCCTCTTTAGCCTTTTTGGGCTCAGCAGAAACAGTTTCACCATCTGGAGACATGATAGCCTTCACAAAAAGCTCTGTGTACTCTTGACGATGACCAATCGTGCGTCGGTAACCTTGACGACGTTTCTTTTTAAAAACGCGAATCTTTTTTTCTTTATCTTGTTTTGTAACCATAACAGTTACTTTGGCATCTTTTACGTGAGGCTCTCCAACATAGGAAGTCTGTCCAGACACAAAAAGGATCTCGTTCATATCAAATTCATCGCCTTGGTTTTTTTCCAAAGTTTCGACCTTGATGAGATCGCCCGCTTTCACTTTATATTGCTTCCCACCTGTGCGGATTACGGCGTACATTTGTCCTCCTTAAAAGGTCCAATAGGGTACTTAAATGACTCCGGAAAGTGTCATGGCGCGTAAGTTTTGTCAATGATTTCAGAGTCTTATTTGAAATTTTTCACAAGCCATTGATAGCCCTGGTCGCCCCAACACTTCCTTAATATTTCTAAAGGCTTAGGGCCGCAATGGACCCCGGGCCCCTTTAAGACGCCACGTCAAACTCGAATTCTTCCCAGTGAAGCTTTCCATCGGATTTAAAGATAATAGAAACACCAAGATCCCCTTCAATTTGACTGATCAACTCACTTTCTTCGCTGTAAACCCAAGCGACCAAATCCGAATGACAGCGCACGACCCAAGTTCCAACTCCATGACTCTTTTGGATCTTTCGAGCCAGTTCTCGGAAAATATCTGCAATAAGGGTTTCGCGACGCTTGAGTCGCCCTAAGCCCTCGCAATAAAAACAGGGCTCTGTTAAGGAGCGCAAAAGGCTGGGGCGAAGTCTCTTGCGAGTCATCTCGACCAAACCAAGTCCCGTCATCGACACAACGGTGACGCGGGCACTATCGGATTTCACTTCTTCGGCAAGCGCCTTCATGATCTTATCTCGATGTTCTTCTGTGGCCATATCGATAAAGTCGACTACGATAATACCCCCGCAGTCGCGAACCCGTATTTGGTGAGCAATTTCTTTGACTGCCTCCATGTTGGTTTTGAAAATGGTCTCTTCCAAGTCTTTCTTGCCAACGTATTTCCCAGTGTTCACATCGACCACAACCAGGGCTTCTGTTTCATCGATGACCAAGTACCCGCCCGACCTCAGCCAAACTTTTCGATCAATAGCCTTGGCAACATCCAAGGACACACCTTTTTTGTCAAAAAGAGGTTCGGCCTCCATATAGCAGTAAAGAATATCGCGAAATTGTGGCATGTATTGGTCTACAAATTCACAAGCTCGCTCAAACGAAACCTGATTATCAATCCAGACCTCTTCCACATTTGAGTTTAAGAAATCTCTCAACACCCTCAACTCAAAATCCACTTCTGAGTAGATCAATCCATAACCCTTTTCATCTTTGTAGCTTTGTTGAATCTCGCCCCAAATCTTCTTTAAATAACCAATGTCAGCGTCAAGCTCCTCACTCGTCATACCTTCGCCCGCGGTACGAACAATCACTCCGCCCTCTATAGCAGAAGTTTCGATTTCTTTTTTGAGCCGGTCCCGTTCACTGTCATTCTCAATTTTGCGTGAGATTCCAACGTGGGTAAGTGTCGGAAGGTAGACAATCTTTCGTCCAGCTAATGATATATGTGTCGTTATCCGCGCGCCTTTGGTGCCAACAGGATCTTTGGCCACCTGAACTAGCACCGACTGACCTTGCTTAAGAAGTTCCTGGATTTTGGGTTTGTCATCATTCTCGATTATGTCAGGCAACTGTTCATCTTCACTATGCTCGGTTGCCTCGACCCGTTTGTTGATGGAATCATTCTCTTCACGCACATCACCAACATAAAGAAAGGCGGCTCTTTCTAAACCAATGTCCACAAACGCCGCCTGCATACCAGGCAACACTCGAATCACCTTCCCTTTGTGAATGGTCCCAACTAAAGTCGGGCAGAGCTTGCGTTCAATCTTAAAATCAACAAGTTCGCCTTTTTCTAAGCAAGCCACCCTGGTTTCAAAGGAGTTCACATTTATAAGTATTTGATTCCCTTGCATTTCTCAATTCCTCATCCATTGGGCCAAAACTAAACTTTATCAGAAAGGACGCCGATTGTTAATGGAAACCTATAGGACGAGGACTGCAATGGCAAAACTAGATGACCTTTTCAGAGTGATGGTAAAAAATGGAGCCTCTGATTTGCATTTAACTTCGGGGTCAACACCCTCTCTTCGTGTCCATGGTGACATCCAGCCACTTAACTATCGACCCTTAAACGATAACGAAGTTCGTGCCCTCATCTATGAAATCCTTAATGAGGAGCAAAAGCAAAGATTTGAAGAAAGCTCGGAGTTAGATTGTTCATATGAAGTCGCAGACTGTGGACGATTCCGTTGTAATATATTTATGCAACGAATTGGGGTCGGCGCTGTTTTCCGACACATTCCAACTAAAATCTTGTCCATGAATGACCTTGGTCTTCCTCCTGTGGTTAAAAATATACTGCAGGAAAAAAAGGGATTGATTCTTGTCACCGGCCCCACTGGTTCAGGTAAATCGACCACCCTTGCAGCCATGATTGATTACATTAACGACACCGATCACGGTCACATTCTAACTATTGAGGACCCTATCGAGTTTGTTCACAAAAATAAAAAGTGTATCGTCAACCAACGCGAGGTGGGGAATCACACCAAATCTTTTAAGGCGGCACTGAAAGCTGCATTACGCGAAGATCCAGACATTATTTTAGTCGGCGAGATGCGCGATTATGAAACCATCTCTTTGGCTATCACTGCCGCAGAAACAGGTCACTTGGTGTTCGGCACCTTGCACACCATGAGTGCGCCCAAAACAGTCGATCGAATTATTGATTCTTTTCCACAGGAACAACAGTCCCAAATTCGTGTGATGTTGTCAGAGAGCTTAAAGTCGGTCATTTCACAAACTCTTTTAAAAACTGCGGATGGCAATGGCCGCGCCGCTGCCCTTGAGATAATGATCAATAATAATGCCATTCAGAACCTTATCCGCGAAGGTAAGACCTTTCAAATCAAATCGACTATGCAGACCTCAACCGGGATCGGCATGCAAACTATGGAAACGGCGGTGGAGCGATTGCTCTCTCTTGGAAAAATCGATAAGAAAACCGCCGAACCATACGTACGCAAAAAGATATTTGTTGAGGTTCCCAAGGAAGAAGATTCAAGTGAGCCGGGACCAGCCAAATCTCGTATTCAAATGCCTAAATTTAGGAAGTCGTCCTAATTAAAAATCCCAACGATAGGTCAGGGACGGAAGCTCGGGCCGATAGTAATAGTCTGCGCCCATAACGATTTTTAGGTCTTTTGTTTGAAACTCGGGTTGATACTCTGTTGCTCGGTAAAACTCGGTGGGATTCACGGCCGCCTGATAGGTCATATAAATAGTACCAACAATAACTCCCACCCCAAAACCCAAAGGAATATTGGTCAAATGATCCTGAGGGCGCCCATAAAAGCTGAGGGTTGACAAACCTAATACGGCGCCAGCTAAGCCCATATAGACAATTGTTGAGATCTGTCGCCGCGGTCCATATTTCTGTACAACACTGCTTTCACCCTTAGACTCCTGAGCCATGGACGCAAATGATGAGAAAAAAAGGGTCACACACAAAACAAGCTTAAACATGAGAACATTGTGTCTTGTTTAAGACCTTTTTGACAAGTAAAACCTCTCTATGATTCCAACCGAAGTGATTAAGACAAAACGTAGCGGCAAAAGCCTGAGCACAGCTGAAATTTCTTTTTTTATCGAAAACTATACGCGCGACCAAATTCCAGATTACCAAATGGCCTCCCTGCTCATGGCCATTTTCCTAAATGGCATGAACGAACTGGAAACAATCGATCTGACTCAGTCTATGCTCGACTCTGGCGACCGAGTCCATTTTGATGCATCCCTTAATCCGGTTGATAAGCACAGCACCGGTGGCGTGGGTGACAAAACCAGCCTTATTTTAGCTCCGATTGTTGCGGCCTGTGGCGTTCCCGTTCCGATGATGTCTGGGCGAGGACTTGGTCACACCGGCGGCACTCTTGACAAGCTAGAATCTATTCCAGGATTTCAGGTGCATCTGGGGCTTCTTGAATTTCGAAAAATGGTGGAAAAAAACCTTTTGTCCTTTGTTGGACAAACCGAAAATATCTGTCCAGCTGACAAGAAAATTTACGCTCTTCGCGACGTGACCGCCACTGTTGAATCCCTACCTCTGATCTGCGCCAGTATAATGTCCAAGAAAATCGCGGAGGGAATACGCGGCCTTGTTCTCGATGTCAAAACTGGTTCGGGCGCGTTTATGAAAACTCTTGAAGATTCTAAAGCCTTAGCACAGGGGTTGATCTCTATTGCTAAAGGACATAATATTGAAGCCAAGGCTCTGATCACGGATATGAATCAGCCCCTTGGACGTTTTGTTGGTAATTCTTTAGAGGTCCATGAGTGCTTGAGCATACTCAAAACTCAACCCATCGAATCTTACTCTGACTTTCGCTATGAGGACACTCGCCTACTCAGCTTGGAATTGGCTTCAGAAATGATCGCCATGGGCCTGCGAATTCCGTTACAAGAGGCAAAAACAAAAGCAGAGAAGGCCCTCTCCTCCGGGGTCGCTTTCGAGAAATTTGCACTAACATGTCAGCTGCAAGGGGGCAACGTTGATAAGCTTCCATCTCTTGGACCTAGTGAAGTTGTAACCTCCACCCAAGAGGGGTGGCTAACCAGTTTAGACACAGAACAAATTGGCTTAGCGGGAATTGAGATAAACGCTGGAAGAAAAAAAGCGTCTGATTCAATTGATCCAAATTCCGGCTTTTTTATTCACAAGAAAATCGGGGATTTTGTTGCCACGGGAGACCCTCTTTTCAGTATCTTCCCCGGGATGGCTAAAACCCATGAACGAGAGGCGGCTAGAGTGCGATTGCAGCGTTGTTTCTCAATAGGCGAGGAGTCGGTTCACGCCCCCGAACTTATCCATCACATTTGCTAATGTATGCTGGACAGAGTAGATATATTCCCTAATAATCATCCATAACGGGGGTTGTTGTGAATGTTCTAGACCGGCTACAGGAAAGCACTCAGTTTATTCGATCACGAACTGATTTAAAGCCACGCATGGGCATTGTCTTGGGCTCTGGGCTTGGAGCCTTTGTAAACCATATCCAAGTCAGCTGTGAAATTCCCTACTCTGAAATTCCTCATTTTGCATCACCTTCGGTGGAAGGCCATAGTGGACGACTGATCCTGGGTTCTCTTGCCAATGTCCCCTTGGCGGTTATGCAAGGAAGGGTTCACTTTTACGAAGGTCACTCCATGGAGAAGGTGGTTTATCCTATTCGAACGCTGGCCATGCTTGGTATCGAAGTGCTGATCTTAACCAACTCTGCCGGAGGGCTGGATCCCAAGATGAAGTCTGGTGACCTAATGATTATTGAAGACCATATCAATATGATGGGTGCGAACCCCTTAATGGGCCCAAATATTAAGAACCTCGGGCCACGCTTTCCAGACATGACGGAGGCCTACGACAAAAAATTAAGGGACCAGATGGAGAGGGTTTTAAAAGAACTTAAGATTCCTCACTCAAAGGGGATCTACTGTGGAGTCAGCGGACCCACATACGAAACACCTGCAGAGGTTCGATTTTTACAAAAAATTGGTGGGCAAGCCGTTGGCATGAGCACCGTTCCAGAAAGCATTGCTGCCAATCATTTAGGTTTACGGGTAGGTGCTGTGAGTTGTATCACAAATCCTGCCGCGGGAATTCACAGCAGCAAGTTGACCCATGAGGAAGTGACTGAGATTGCTAACTCAGTTGAGCAGCAATTTAGTAAGTTCCTCACCCAACTGATCTCAGACCTTGGGAAAGCAAAAACTTTTTAATCAGACTTTATTCTTAAAAATAAGTGCGGACGCCAGCAACAATAGAGTTACCACCAAAAATATCAAGCCCACCAATAGGCGGCTGGCGTATAGCCGCAGAGTTCAACATGACCTGTACAAAAAAAGCGCCGTGGGAACTGTCATGTCCTTGAAATGTGATGACCTCGGCTCCCAATTGAACCTGAAAATTAAAAAACTGCTCTTGGCCCACTAAAATTGTTTCGTCGCTGACCAAGACGCTGCCGCCACCCAAGCGAAAGTAGGACTTTACTATTTCCCGAAAGGGCTCATAGGAGAAATCAAAGAGCATGTGAATCGGCGAAATACCTTTGTTCATATTGGCAGCTAAGTTTTTGGACTCCATACTCAAGACTAGAGCAACATTACTATGGCCCCACTGAAAGAGCCTTGGTGTTTTGACTTCAATAACAGAAACGGTTTTGTACAAAGACTCAACACCAAAGCCGACGCCAAAGGCCCAGCTTGGCGATCCCTTATGGGTCACAATGGGTGACTGTGCAGCCGAAAGAGGAAAAGATAGGAAAAGGGTCGTTACGAAAGACAATAAAAGCATCCAGACTCCCGGGTTTTAATACGAATAAAACTCTAAACCCTAAACTCTAAACGTCAAGGTCAAATTCAATAAGGGACGCGCCCGATTCCACATTATCGCCCTCGCTCACCAAAATCTTTTTGACCTTGGCTTTGGCTGTCGCGCGCATTTCGTTTTCCATTTTCATGGCTTCCATAATGAGTAGCGGACTTCCCTCTTCAACAAGATCGCCGACTTTCACCATGATTTTGGTTATTTTGCCGGGCATACCTGAGCTCAGGTTCGAATCTCCACCCATTGATCGGCCAGACTTTAAACTTTCGTGCAAGAGCATTTCATCGTTAAATATTTTCACCCGCCGGAAAGAACCCCTGGTGAAAACATTATAATCTGTGCCGTCGGCAACAGTATCAACTAAGTAGGAGTGGTTCTCGAACAAAAAACTAATGACGTTATCAGCCTCTTCAAAATCTTTATGGAAAATTGAGAACTTCTCGATCTCGTCTGTGCCGATTTTTTGCAACGAAACCTCCCAAGTGGAGGCCGTCTTGTCGACTATGATTTGATACTTTTTCTTTCTTAGTTCAGCTTCAAATAACATGTTTACCTCAGGGCCACATTGCGGCCAGCGAGCTTCCAGGCGCTCATCTGCTCATATTTTTTCTCTACAGGATTCTTCTCACGATCCTTGTAGGCCGTGATTGCTGCAGAAATAAGAAAAATCTTGTCATCGACAAAACGGAAAAGATCGGGCGATTCGACACTTAGGTCTTTTTCACAAAATTGAGTTGTGTACTCACCGCTGTCGAATTTGGGGTGTTTGAGAATAGATTTATGTAAAACAATATTTGACTTCACTCCAGTGAGAGTGAACTCAATCAAAGCCCGGTTCATCCGATCAATGGCCTCTTGTCTTGTTTTACCCCATGTGATCACTTTAGCAATCATCGGATCGTAATAAATTGGAATCTCATAGCCAGAAAAAACATAGGTGTCGACGCGAACACGTGGGCCCGCTGGCGGGCGGAAGCGCTTAATCTTGCCCGGAGAAGGTATAAAAGTTTCGGGGTCTTCCGCGCATATTCGACACTCGATTGCATGACCCTGAATGACAATGTCTTCTTGCTTCCAAGAAAGCTTCTCACCAAAGGCCACTAATATTTGTTCACGCACCAGATCCACGCCGGTTACCGCT
>JBGSNK010000022.1:0-64122 GCA_041739665.1 Bdellovibrionales bacterium | reverse complement strand
CGAAGCTATTAACGGAAACGCAAAAGCGCTCCAGAGGCGAGCGCGAGGATATAGGCAGTTCAAAAACTACCGACGAGTCTTGCTAAATGCTTGTGCTTTTTAAGGTTTTGGTGGCTACCAACAGTTAAGTGAGAAGAGCCGGGATATCTGGTATTATGAAATGGCGTCCCCAACGGGAGTCGAACCCGTGTCTTATCCGTGAAAGGGATATGTCCTAGGCCTCTAGACGATAGGGACGCTGAAAGAAAAATGGTGACCCGTCTTGGGCTCGAACCAAGGACCCTCTCCTTAAAAGGGAGATGCTCTACCGACTGAGCTAACGGATCATTTTTAACAGGCATTCGTTTTCTGATCTTGGGGACCTAAAGTCAACACCTTTTTGGCCTTGAAAAGAGCTAGTTAACCGCTATTTCGCTTAGAATATTAGCACTTTGAATCGGTAATTTATGGAAGATTTCACCTTGATAGATAGTCTGTTCTCGATCCGGCCCCACAGAGATCACGGTGGCCTGACAGCCCACTTGCTCTTCAATATAGCGTATATAAGTTTGCGCAGCTTTGGGCAGATCAGAAAAGCTGAGGCAACTGGTGATGTCTGTCTTCCAACCTTTAAAAGTTTTGTAGACTGGCTTCACATTGAAGATTTGCTCGCTAATTAAAGAAAAATCGGAGAGCTTCTGCCCGCCGACTTCATAGTGAGTGCAAACTTGAATCTCGTCAAAGTGACTGAGAACATCAAGCTTGGTTAGAATCAACTGATCAATCCCACCCACATCAATAGCATAGCGAAGGGCGACCAGGTCCAACCATCCGCAGCGACGACGGCGACCGGTGGTCGCACCAAACTCGTGACCTAGCTTTTGCAACTTTTCGCCAATGTCATCAGTCAACTCAGTTGGGAAGGGGCCTTGACCTACGCGAGTGCAGTAAGCCTTGGTGATGCCGTAAACGCCATCGATCATGCGCGGACTGACACCCGCTCCCAAACATGCCGCCGCGGCGCCAGTGGACGAGCTTGTCACAAAGGGAAAGGTGCCATGCAAGTTGTCGAGCAGAACCCCTTGGGCGCCTTCAAAGAGAACGTTTTTCCCAGAGCGCAACCATCCGTTGAGTAACGCACTCATATTCTCACAGCGGTGTGCTTTGAGCTTTTGGGCTACGTCTAAGAGTTGTTTGTAAGTTTCGTCAAGATCTATGGTCTCTTGTCCGTAATGAGACAAGAGAATGTTTTTTTCTTTTAAAGCCTGGGAGAGTTTGTCTTTTAAGTCGGTGCTGTAGAGATCGCGAAACAGCAATGCTTTTCGAGAAGCGCGGTCCTCGTAAGAGGGGCCAATGCCACGACCGGTGGTTCCGATTTTTGTACCCGTCGTTTGAGCTTCACGAGCTTTGTCCAACTCGCGGTGATAGGGCATAACCAAAAGGGCTCCGTCTGAAATCATCAATTGGCTGTCGTCCTTTAAATAACCGCTGCTCTTAAGACCTTGGATCTCAGAGACCATTTCAAAAGGATCCAAGGTAACGCCGTTACCGATCAAACAAGTCACATGGGAGTGCAACACTCCAGAGGGAATCAAATGGAGAACTGTCTTTTTACCATCGACGATCAGGGTGTGGCCGGCGTTGGCCCCACCTTGGAAGCGGACAACTGCATGGCATTGGTTGGCCATGGCGTCGACTAATTTACCCTTACCCTCATCGCCCCACTGGGCGCCAATCACGACAAATGCTGACATGCTTTAGGATTTAACAAGACTCGGCAGTGATTTATATAAAAAAGAGTGGTGCCCTCTGTCATCCTTCAAACCAAGGAGCTTGAGGTGGCAAAAGTCCCTCGGTGGAGGGGTTTCCTGCAAAGAAAGAAAGGGTACGCTCCACAGCAGCCTCTGAGGCTTTTTTTAGGGCCTGTTCAGTCGAGGCTCCTATATGGGGCGTGAGATTTACATTTTTAAGGCTCAAAAGAGGCGATTCAGTTGAGAGTGGTTCGCGATTGAAGACATCTAAACCGGCTTGAAATTGTGGATTTTTAAACAAATGCTCGATGAGTTCGGCCTCGTTGACCACCTCGCCACGAGACATATTGATGAGTGTGGCATCAGAAGACATCCATTTCAGTGTTCCCGCCTGGATCATATGGCGGGTTTTGGTGGTCAACGGCACATGCAGACTGACAATGTCGCTCGATCGCATGAGTTCTTCAAAGCCGAGCATCTCGATACGCGAATCGTGCTCGGGCAAAAACGGGTCGTAGGCGCTCACCACAAGCCCCAAAGCCAGGGCTTTTTCGGCTACCCTCATCCCCACTCTCCCTAAGCCGATCAAGCCAAGTCTTTGACCAGAAAGTTCACGACCCACAAGGAGAGAGCGCTCCCACTGGCCCGATTGCAACTGTTTTTGCGCTAAGGAAAAACGACGTTGTGACGTTAGGATGTGCAGGAGAGTCAGCTCGGAAGCCGCTTCCATTTGGGCTTCGGGCACATGGTAGCAGGTGACCGACCGCGCTTGCAGCTCTTTTAGATCCAAGTGGTCAAAGCCGCTGGTGGCCGTTATCAAAACTTTAAGCTGGGGACATTTGTTTAAAAAATCTTTGTCAACTGCTTGGCTAGACCGCAAAATAATTCCTTGGGCCTTTTCCAATAAGTCCAAACGACTGAATAGATTTTTTTCGTATTGAAAGTGAACTTCTGTTGAACGCGCAGCACGCAATAAAACAGAGTGGTCAAATCGTTGAGTAATCAGGACGAGTGGACGAGAATCGCTAACCATGAATATGAGTCTTGATACTTTCGGCAACAGCAGAGAGATCTTTAAAAGACATGTCGCCCATATGTCCCACTCGTAAAACTTGATCCTCAAGTTGGTCTTGTCCGGCCACGATCATATAGCCGTCTTGATAAACCTTTTTTACAATTTGCTTGGCACTGGTACCCTCTGGCACTTTCAAGCAGCTCAGACTAGGGGAACTGGTTTGAGGAAACTGTGGAAGACCGACTTGCTGACGAAAATAATCGGCCCTCTCTTGAATGCTTGCAAAAAATGAATGCAAACCGACGCTGTTGAGAATATCGTCGAGGACCAAACTTAAGGCTAAAACTGGATGGGTCGGCGTGGACCAGCAGGTCTTCCCCTCTTCATTTTGTTTTTTCTCGGCTCTTAAGTTGAAATAAAAAGAGGGAATGTCCGATTGCCTTTGCTCTGCCTTTTTTGAGAGAGAAAGAAAGGACAGGCCAGTTGGCAACATAAAAGCTTTTTGAGAGCCGCCAATTAAAACATCGATACCCCATTTATCCATGGGTAAGCTGATAGCACCAAGAGCTGTAATGCCATCGACCATACTGAGAACATTGTATTTTTGAGCCAAGCTGCACAGCTCTTGAACTGGCAACAAAGCCCCCGTGCTGGTCTCACAAGCTTGAAAAGCTAAGCCTTGATAATGACCCTTTTTTAAAAGGTCCTCAATGATGTCGAGGTCCACATCTTTGCCCCATGGCACGAGCACTGGGTCGGCCTGAACGCGAAAAGCGTTGGCAATTTTCCCCCAGCGCTCGCCAAATTTGCCCGCGTTGATATATAAAATTTTATCTTGAGTAGAAACAGTATTGATAAAAGCCGCCTCTAATCCCCCGGTACCCGTTGAAGCCAAAACATAACAATGCTGCTCGGTCTGAAACACTTTTTTGAGATCTGCGAACACTTGCACCAGAATCTCGGAAAAAGCGGCCATGCGGTGATGGCACTCGTAATCGTGCAAACTTTTTTTGACGTACTCGGGCAAAGGCACTGGCCCTGGAGTCATTATTTTCTTTGTGGAAAAATCTTTTGGAATCATCTTGAGCCACCATAGTGGGCTTTCCGAGCTTTTTCAATTTCAGAGTTGAAAAAAAGAGGGGGTCGGACTACCGTCATTTCATGAAGATATTGGTTTTACTTGCCGCTCTTTTGAGCTTCACCCGTTGCGCCTACCAATTTGGCCATAGCACCCGTTCGCTACCTGAAGGGCACAAAACCGTTTATATCGAAATGTTCAAAAATAACTCCGCCGAAGTGGGGGCTGAGGCTAGTTTCACTCAAGCCCTTATACAAGAGTTGCAACGTTCTGGTTTTGCGGTTGTCACTAGCAAAGATGCTGCAGAATTAGTCATTGAGGGCACTCTGCTTACTATTTACAGCAATGATAGCGCCCCTATCCAACGCTTTTACACGGCCGATCACAGCGCTGGAACTTCTCGGCCCTATAACGCCACCCTGTTTCGATCATTTGATTTAAATGTACTGGCCAATTTAAAAGCTATCCGCTCCCGCGATCAAAAATTAATTTGGCAGACTAGTCTCAATGGGCGAAAAACCTATCGCGGCAGTGAGCTCACAAAGCAAGGTGTCCGCTCGTCAAATGTCCTTTACAATCAATCGAGAAGGGCGCAGACTATCAAACTTATCGCCCAAGAGATGATGCAAGAAGCATTTGACCGCTTTACGGAGACTTTTTAGTGGCCAAACAAAAAAATTCTCTTCTGGAATTAAAAAATTTCCTGACCTTAAAAAAAGGCACTATCGTCTACCTATCCGGCGACGAAGAGTTTTTTCTTGAAGAAGCCATTGAGTATATTAAAGAAGAGTATTTGGACGAAAGCTCAAAAGATTTTAATTACGATGTCTTTTATGGCAAAGAAACCGAAGCCTCTCGCATTTTTGATATCATTGAAACTTTACCTATGATGTCATCCACACGTTTAGTAATCGTGCGGCGGGCCCATGAACTGCGCGACAAAGACTGGAAAAATCTGATGCCGGCCATCTCCAATCCAGTGCCTTCCACTTTTTTAGTTTTTTTAGGCGACAAGCCAGACAGTCGCAAAAATATCACTAAAGATATTTTAAAAAACAGTGAGCATTTTCATTTTATTAAACCCTTTGATCGAGAATACCCCCAATGGCTTAAGTACATTGCCAAAAAATACAAAATTTTGATTGAAGACGACGCCGTTCATTTGTTGATGCAAATTGTGGGACCTAATCTTTTAGAGTTGAAAAACGAGCTCTTAAAGTTGCACCAATATAAAGGCAACGACATGGCGATCACCAGCAGTGATGTGATGACAGTTGCCTCACGGATCAAATTGCAGAATGTATTTGATTTAACAAAGGCCATTGGCCAAGGGGATCAGGCTCGAGCCTTGATGTGTTTAGCTGATCTTTTAGATGATGGTCAAAACGAGGTGAGTATCTTGGCAATGGTTCATCGTCATATTCGTCTTTTACGCCAAACTAAAGTGGGCGAACAACAAGGACTCAATGGTCGCGATCTTTCTAGCTATGCTGGCGTTCCCTACTTTTTCTTGAAAGAGTACACTTCCCAAGCACGCTCTTGGAGTGAACGAAAGATCGAAAAAACTTATAAGATTCTCTGCGACACCGATCGCGCCTTGAAATCATCTCCAGTCTCAAGCCATATCTGGCTTGAGAACTTTATCATCCAAACCTGTCAGTAGGTTTTCTAGAACTTTTTCTCGCTAGAGCTCAAATTCTCTGAAGAATTTAAATTCTCAAGAGTTTTCATGTTCATCATACGAGTGTAGTAATTGGGGTCATGACGAGGCGTTTGACTGGCAATACGACGAGGTGATCTTCTTGGGGCCAGATTGCGCATGCGCTTGTGCACTTTCACTTCGGCCGACAAACCAGACTTGCCCAGGTATTTTAATGGATTGACAGGAATATTGTGGCAGCGCACTTCAAAATGCAAATGGGGTCCCGTGGTGCGACCGGTGCGACCTATAAAGCCGACTGTTTGCCCTCTGTTTACCCACTGCCCTTCTTTAACGGCGTAACCGGATAAATGTCCGTAGAGGGTTGTGAATTTATCCCCGTGATCGATAATCACAGCTTTGCCGTAGGCTCCCTTGCGACGCACAAACTTCACCCGACCGGCAGAACTGGCATAAACCGGAGTTCCTGTGCGACCGCGAAAATCGACACCGGCGTGCACATGGCGACGACCTGAGACCGGATGCACGCGTCGTCCATAGCGACTGGTCATGCTCGATCGAAGTGGCTCTTCAATATAAGGTGACTGGGGACACGTGCGCTCTTCGATCCAAGTGGCATAACCTTTTTTATAAAGCTTCACTTGGCTGCGATCGGTGAGTTTTTGAATAAAAGCGTTTTCTTGGTAGTAACCGTTGATATCTAAAAGGTCAGTTGCCATTTTCTCGGATAACCAACCTTCGCCTGAAAAGTGATTGGCCACTTCGACCTGATCAATATCATCTAATGTAAGGGAGTGAACGGTCTCAAAACTATTTTCCGCGTCTAGACAGTCAATCCCCTGGCTCAACAAAGCCACAAACATTCCTGTCACAAAGATAAAATAATAACGACCCATATTTAGGAACTCCATCGTGATGCTACATTGTCTATCGGTTGTTATTATGTGTAGTTAAAGTGTTAACTCTATATTAGAGATCGACAAAGGTAGAGAGATCTTCAAGAAAGTGACTAAACTTTTAGCTCTTACAATTTCTGGCAATATAACTTCTCGCTTCAAATTGATAATTGATTAAGATTTCTACAAGTATCACTAAAAACACACTAGACCTTTTGTGATTTTAGTCCAGTACTGTTGAATTTCTAATCAATCGAGAAACAAAAAGGATGCCCCCCCTTCAACTAAAGTCTAACTGATCCGAAGTCTTGGTATAGCCATTCTAAATGTTTAAAGGAGGACTAATGAAGGCGCTTTTAATATTAATACTACCAGCTTTGATGCTAATTGGTTGTGGTGAAATGCAAACCAATAACTCTTCTGCAGGCAGTGTACTTTCTGAAATGGAAGCCAATGGTAGTATAAACAGCGATGAACTCATCTTAGATGACGAAACTCTACTCAATGAGACTGTAGAAATGGCCGATATGGGCTCAAATTCTATAATGATGAAGTTAGGTGGTGCCGAGCTTCTTATTGATTTTATTGATAACTTAAATGGTGTCCCCGAAGAAACAGCCATGATTATTAATGGTATTGAAGTGGCCACTGAGTTAGTGCAAGATCCAAACTCTTTTCAAGCTTTGATCGCCTCTTTGGTGACCTCTCAGTTAGAAGGCGTGGATATTCTTGGAATTCCAGCCATCCAATTGGTTCAAGTGGGCGCTCAACTCATTAAGAGTGACAATCGTCGTGCCGATTTTTCTAACTTGTTTGGAACCCTTGTGCGCGGTGCTTTTAGTATGTTTCTAAGCAAAACTCCATATGGCTCTATTTTTGAGCAAATTTTAGGTTCTGGAGGTTTGGGTAATACTCTTCCGCCAGCCAATTCGGGTGAGCCAGAGCCCCAACCTGCTCAGCCCCAACAACCCAATCAAGATTCAGGCAGTAAATTTGGCCGTATTGTTAACACAATTGGAGGCGTGTTGGCAGGAAGCAATCCACTGCTTGGTGGAATATTAAGTCTCATCTCGAATCTCATCAAATAACTTATCCCCTAGAAAAGGAGCCAATCCTCTTGGCTCCTTTTCGCTTTTTCCTTTTCGATTTCTCTATTTGTTCCACAGAAAGAGTTTCTTCATTAAAAGTTCAATAAAAATCTTGTCGCCAACGTCGCGGCTTTTTTGCGTTCGACTGCTTCACATTAAAGTAAATGCGCCCCACTTCACGATCATCCGAAGTATGCACTCGCACTTGCCACTGTCCCAAGCTAAAATTGGATTTGTAAGCGTAACCGCGAAAACCTTGATCGCGCCCGCCTTTGATGGTTAAGGGGATACTGTCGTGCACTCGCCAGCCCATTTCTTTTTCTTTATGAAGCCAATGTAGGCGAACTTGATCCTCAAACTGAGTTGGCGAAAAGATACTCACAAAACAGTAAATTCGATCGCCTTCACGATATAAGAAGGTCTGGGCTCCAGATTGCCAAAATCGCCACCAATCCCTCTCGTAACTTAAAATAAATTGATCCTCTTGTTTTTCAATATGGTGATAAACCCCGATATACTTGATAGATACAGGGACTGGCGGCAGCACCTTAAAAGAGTAGAGCAAAACAAAAGCCAACTGTACAGCCAGGCCTGGAAGCAAAATATTTTTATTGAGCCAAGATCTATCCTTTTTCACTTTGTCGATCCGAACACTCAAAATCAAAAATAAAGAAACCGAAAGCACCATGGCGAGCACAAAGGCAACCACTCCTAAAGCTCCCGTCATAACCGGAACCAAGTAGATGAAGTAAGAGGATAAACATAGGGCCAAGAGCGCTGCCCGTACACGCAAACCCTTCTTTTTAAAGTTTGGTAATTCGTTGATCAAAAGAAGGCCGGCCAAAAGAAGCATAAACAAAAAGGAGGTCATTAAAGACGAGCTCTTGAAATAAAAAATAGTGTAAAGACTCAATAAGCTTCCAAAAAGAAAGTGTAAGACTTCGATATGAAAGGACCAGATTTTACTGGCAAATGAATTCTCATTTAAGAAAGTTCTGGGAGTACAAACTTCCCAGTAGATCAAAATCATAATTAGGAACAAATAAACCAGCTGTTGAATCAGGGATGTGCCCTGATCGATGCGTCTTGTTGTCAGCAAATCAAAGACAAAACCTGATATAAAAAATAATGCGGGGAAGTAGTTTTGGTATTTATTGTAAATTTCGCGCATAATCATGATTTTAGAAGACAAGAGGTGAAAATGACAATTTTTAAAAAAATTATCGACAAACAGATCCCTGCAGATATTTTGCATGAAGATGACCTTTGTCTAGCCTTTCGAGATGTTTCCCCCCAAGCCCCCACTCATATCTTAGTCATCCCGAAAAAAGAAATTCGCTCGCTGAACGATATCAACAAAAGCCAGGACAAAGAGCTTCTCGGACATATGCTCGTTACAGCTAGTGAAATTGCAAAGGCACAGGGTTTAGGCGAGGACGGGTATCGCTTAGTGATCAACACCAATCAAAACGGCGGACAGAGTGTTTACCATTTGCATATGCACATCCTGGGGGGACGCGCATTGCAGTGGCCACCGGGCTAAGAAAAGAACTCAAATGGGATTGGGTTTGATAATTTTGTAATCGCCAGATTCCGTTTGTACCCAGTGATTTTTCCAGCGACGATGCACCCACATCCACTGTTCGGGTTTTTGGCGAATCATATGCTCCACCACATCACAGTACTTTTGAGTGTTGGTTAGAATAGCCTCTTCTGCCTCTGCAGGCTCAACCCATTGCACAGGATCCAGAATCTGAATCACATGCTGAGAAAAATCTTTACGGTAGGTGTAAGCTGGCACAACCACAGCTCCCGCCCTTTGCGCCAGTAAGGCCAAGCCAAAGGCAGTGCCAGTTTTTTTGCCAAAAAACTCGGTGACAATTCCATTGGGTGGGCCGGTGTACTGATCCAAAACAAAAATAACTGTCTCTTGTCTTTTTAAAGCCTTTAATATTTCGTAGGTGCTTTTCTTGGGAGCAATCATTTGAGTGCCAAATTTTTTACGCACCTGAAACCAAAAGTTATTGAGTCCTTTGTATTTAAACTCTTTGGAAATAAGGTTCATCTTCAGACCTTGGCAAGAAAATCCAGCTGTCGCATAATCGCCATTGCCAATATGTGCGGTTAAAAGAAACACCCCACGCTTTTCCTTAAGGGCATCCTCTAATTTATTGAGATCTTTAAAATCACTATTTTTTAAAATAGTCTGACAATCGAGAAACGGAAAACAAAAAATTTCGATGATATTGTAGCCCATATGAATGAGCGACTGACGCGCCATCTGCACAGCCTCTGCATGACTCAGCTGGGGATAGGCGAGCTTGATATTCTCAATGGCCGTTTTCCTGCGAACACGCAAAACATCAAACCAAAAGAGTCCAATCAATCGACCCAGGAACTCTTGGACTTTTGCAGGTAAAAGATAAACCAAATAAAAAGGAAGGAAGAGCAAGTTCCAAACACCGTTTATCAACAACGCAAATCTCCTCGCCACCAAATTACTGTTGAGCAGATTTCCAACATATGGCCACAAAGTTTCCGTCACAGACCTCAAAGGGTTCTGGCGCAAACTCAACTTTTTCAAATCCGGCGTTGAGGGCTTGAATCTTAAAATTCTCTTGATTGTAAAGAAGCAGATGTTCGTTGGGCTTCAAAGCCTTCCAGTTTTCATGCATGGCCATTTTGTCGGGAGTGGCATCACAAGTTTGATAAACCACAACACCACCTGGCTTAAGAATGCGTATCATTTGTTCCATAGCGTATTTAGGGCGTGTTAAATGCTCGATCACATCGATGCAAGTGATGAGATCAAAAAAATTGTGGGAGTAAGTTTCGGCAAGATCCACAAAACTGCCTACTTTAATCCTGTCTTTAAGATGGGGTTTGGAGTTTTGAATGGGAAGCAAGATCTCTTTGATCAATTCGTTACCATAAACCTTCCAGCCTTTTTCTTCAGCGGCATAGAGGTTGAAACCCTTGTTACATCCCACATCTAAGTAGACACCGGGCTCTTTGGCATACTTTGTAGAGAAATCCACAATCTTGCGAGCCCGAGACATGCGCAAATCAAAATCTCTCTGGTTTTCGATACGACGAAAGCCATTGATCAATTGACGACGCAAGCGCTTAATTGGACCGCCTGTGTAACAGGCGATCATCGTATCAATATCCGATGAGCCCGTTTGATAAATCAACTCACAACTTTTGCACTGAATGTAGCTGTGCCCACCCATTTGACAATGATGTTGAGTGGACGTGCTCTTTTCACAAACGGGGCACCCTTCAGGGAACAATTCAACAGACATTAGAACCTTTTCTTAGCAGTTCGTGCACTTTTCTTTTTTCTCGGCACACTTCGACTTTTTATAAGCCATTTTTTCTTCTTGAGTCACTTTGCCATCTTTATTGGCATCCATTTTTTTGAACTTATTGGCGTGAAAAGTGTCGAACTCCTCTTTGCTAACAGCGCCATCTTTGTCAATGTCCATTTTTTTCCACATTTTAGACTTATGACTTTTTTTATGATCGTGGTGATCTTTTTTACCGTATCCATGAGAACAAGAAACAGCAAATAGCGTCAGCGTAAGGCTCATTAGAGTGAATACTTTATTCATGACTTTCTCCTTTGAAGAATTTAAGGGTTTACGCTACCCAATGTTCAAGTCAGAGGCAAAGCTCGGAGCAACATAAGCTAGGGAGCCAGGTAACGACTCTTCCATGGCTCGCTCAATTGAGCACGGTGGAACTCTATGCGCTTGTGAAGGCGAAACTCACCGGCTTCCCAAAATTCAATTCTTAGGGGCAGGACCCTGTAACCACCCCAAAAAGGAGGGCAAGGCAAACTTTCTTGCCCGGAGAAGCGCTCTTCAACTTCTTTCACCTGTTGAGTGAGCTCGCCAGGCCCCTGGATGGGCTGACTTTGAGGAGAGGCCCAAGCGCCAATCTGACTGCCGCGTGCGCGCGTTTGATAATATTCCTGGGATTCCTGGGGTGTGGTTCTTTCGACCCAGCCCTGAATGCGAATTTGACGATGGGATGGTAAGGGCCAATGGAAGACCAAAGCGGCTTTTTTTTGCCGATCGAGCTCCATACCTTTGCGACTCTGATAATTGGTAAAAAAACAAAAGCCTTGGTCATCGTAGGATTTGAGAAGAACCACTCGCGCCGAAGGCCAGCCTTGATCACTTATGGAGGCTAAAGTCACCTGTGTGGGTTCAAAGGTGTTGTGCTTTTGGGCAAGTTCGTACCAGTCCTGAAAAATCTCAAAAGGGTTAGCTTGCAGGTCGATCCAATTTTCCATGCTGTTCTCATACCTCAGCCCAACAGCTTGGTCACAGAGAAAAAAAGGTTCATTTTTACCCCCTGCTTCAAGTTGAGACATTTTAAGTCCTCCACGCGCACAGCCGATAAGAACAAATGGGCACAAGAAATCTAGAAGACCTTTATCCACGGGCTCCGCGCTACGTCATCGAAATCGGCGATGCCGAGGTGGTGCGCTTTGCCCAACTGCCAAAGGGTTCCAAAACCATGCACACCCGGATTGTGAACCTTTCTGAATCAGGCATGGCTTTTTTGACCCCCTCTCAAACTGCTCCCGAAGAGCAAGAAGTGATCAAAATTGAATTCACAGCACCGAATACTCCGCCGATTGCTTGCTTTGCCAAGGTGGTCCGTGTGGAGCTGCATAAAACCTACAGCCAGGATCAACGACCCCAGACTTTTAAACTTGTCGCTGTGGAGTACACGGAAATCCATCCGCTACAAAAACAAATCCTAGCTCAAGGTTTAAGCGAACGCTTTCGTCAACAACAAGAGGAATATCGCAGGGAACAACGCTGGCTGAAGTGGCAATGGCGCATTGTCAATCTATGGAACCGTCTTATTCACGGTACAAAAAATCTGAGAAAAAAATAAGCGCAATCGTATTGGGCTATATTACATTCAACCGGGCTGGACATTCAGCTGCAGTTCCTTATAATAGGACCATGTTTCGCGCACTTCTTACTTTTATCACCCCCTTTTTTTTGATTTCTTGCACCCACACGCACCCGCTCAAAGACGGGGAATTGATTGATGTTCGCAAGACCTGTTCCGAGTATCCTCGACTTGTCGAAAAAATTATGGCCCTACGTGAAACCAATTTTACTATCACGGAAGGCAATGATCCGCGCTTAGGCGATGAACAAATTTGGGATCTAAAGAAAGCGGCGGCTCGTCGTTATAATCTCGATTGGTTCCAACTGAAGTTTGAAAAAGATAAACTCAAGTCTGTTTGGATGGGCCCACGCTCCGACCTTGAAACCGACCTCAAACGTTTAGCGATGATTCCCTACGACCTTCTCGATAAAAAGGGAAAGCGCCTAGAGACCTATGAATTGGGCACCTATATGATAAAGGATTTTGAAAACCGCACGATCACTTTGGATTATGATCTGGCTCACAGTGAGGGGCTCACTGTCACCTGCTTCTAAAACATTAGAATCTATCTGTTTTCCTAAATCCCATGGATTTGATTAAGCAAGATTTGAAATTCACAATCCTGAATTAACTACACGCTTTTATGACGCCTATTGACGCACATCATCCAAGGCCGTAACAAGTGTTTCTTATGTGGAACGTAAAATGTTTGATGACCAAAAAATGGAGCCTTGTCTGCTCGGGAGTACTTCTTCCGTTCTTAGTCGCCTGTTCTGACTCAGACAAAGAAGCGAAAACAGCAATACCCGAACCTTCAGTTGTTCAAGGTTCACCTCTTGAGACCGAAACCCCCAAAACCCAAAACCCACCTGATCTTTTTAATTGTGTCGGTGAGAACTTTGATAAATCTCAACAGGAAGAACGACTTTCTGAATTTGACCACGAGCTGGATCTAGCCAATTGGCTCTACGATGGTAAAACAGAGGTGCTCAGCAACGACAAGCTGGAACTGATCAGTTCTTTTTCAAAAAATGAAGACCTTGCCACCCTCTCTTTACGCTCTAAAAAAGATATCAACCTCCTTTTTAGCGTTCAACAAGAACCCTTTCACGGTTTTCTACAAGCGGGCATCCGACAAGCAGATATTGGTGGTTGGGCTCAGTGCGAAGGCTCAATAGAATCTTTAAGAGAGCTCACAGCTCGTCCGCTTAGATGCTTTGCTCTTTGGACCACCTCCAGTAGGGAAACTAAGCACTTTGCTTTTCCAATTGAAGCACCTTCTGATGAATGGCAAGCGGCTTTTGAAACGGCAAATTTTCAACTCATGTATCGCTCAACCGAACATTTTGTTCTCTACAAAATCGTCGATATGACTAGCCGGCTTGAACTTGCCAGTGTTATGACAGATCGCTACTTTTCAACTTCACGTGCTGTTTTCAACTTCAACCCTCTCTTTGTCTCGATTGATTGTAAAAGCGAGGGTATCTGATGTCTTTTTCTGCCTCTAGTGTTTTTCTCATTTTTTTAATCCTTGGCCAACTTAGCCAAGAAACAAACACGGGTCCATTGACTCCCCTTACTGATGCTAAAGAAGTGCAGCAGGTGTTAAGACAAAGCTGTGAACGTCTCTCAAAAACTGGCCCATTAGCCGATATCGACATTGCTCAGTTGATCGAGTTCCAGAGAGAAAGTCTTAACCTTTTAGAAAAACGTGAAGAAGAATTTATTGCCAAGCACTGCGAGGAACAGACTAAATCAACACTGGAACAAGCACTGCTTTTGAATTGGCTCAACCCTCCCCCCAAAAAAATAGCACAAATTGAAGAAACACTACCGAAGCGTGATGTTCCCGAACCAGAATTGGACTTGGCTTGTGATAAAGAGTTAGCCCGCGAGGAGTTTGCTAAAGAGTTCAGTAACGGCCAAGAAAATCCACTGGAGAGCCAACTTAAACTTTTTGGCGATTTTCGTATCCCCGATTTGATAGAATTTTGGGATGCTTATTGTAGCCCAACCCAAAATGGCCCACCTCCAAAAATCATCAATGATGAATCCTTACTCGAGACTTACAATAGTCTCTTGCTCGAAACTCAAGCTATTGATATTGGCTTTCTCAAAAATTACACAACCAGCCGCGGTGCCGATATTGTATCTGAAGATGGTCAATTGATAGGTCCTTTTATGGACAAGGGCCGAGTGGTTCGATTTGTCCCTCTAGTGAAAATTCCACTCGTGGTGCGACAGGCCTTTATTGCGGCTGAAGATAAAAACTTTTACAGCCATCGAGGAATTGAAGCCCAAGGAATAATGCGCGGTTTTTTTAAATACTTGCGCGATGGGTCCGTTGAGGGCGGTTCGACAATTACACAACAATTAGTCAAAAATTTAATCCTTGGCAATGAAGTCTCTTTGGATCGCAAGGCGCGTGAGATGCTTCTTGCTCGTCGCCTTGAAGATCAACTGAGCAAAGATCAAATCCTAGAAGCTTATTTGAATATTGTGTACCTAGGACGTGGAGCGACTGGTGTGGCATCGGCCCTAGAACGCTATTTTGGTAAACAGGCTCGTCTCGATTCTGTGAACCTGAGCCAAGCCAGTTTCTTTGCCGGCATTACCCATAGCCCCAACCGCTACAATCCAAGCCTCACTAGTCCAGAAAAAATCAAGGCGCGTCAATCCTATGTTTTGGATGAAATGGTCACTGCCAAAGTTATTGGTAAAGACGAAGCTCGCACGGCCTTAGATGAAACCTTGGCATTTCAACCCCTAGAGTTTCCCAAAACCAGTTATTTTCAAGAGGCAGCATCTTCCGAGTATTTGACAACTACACCTGCCACCCTTAAGGCTCCCGAGAAAATTGTGAGCAGTCAAAATCGAGATCTGCAAAACTTTGTAGACCAATCTGTGCAAAAATATCTCGCCGATTATGAAATGCAAAATAACAAGGTCTACTGGCGTGGTCCTTTGCGAAATATTTCCTATTTGTGGCGTAAACGGCAACCCTTTCCCGATCTCGAGCAAGAAATTGCGATTTGGAAAGATGAAGTTATCAAAAGCCAAAGCCTGTTCACTGGAGTGAATTGGCAAGTTATGGTCCTTCTTAAAAATCAGGGGGACTACCGAGTTGGCTATATCGATGACCAAGGTGAGGCGCAGATTACAAACCTTTCTTTTGGTGACGTAGGTGGTAGCTGGTACGCCTCGATTCGACCGCAATTAAAAGTCGGCGACGTCATTTTTGCTGAAAAAAAGGAAAGTGGTTTTTATTTCCGTGTGCAACCGACACTGCAAGCTTCCATTTTAGTTATGGATGTGAATACAGGTGAAGTGAAAGCGCTCAATGGTGGTTTCGATTACAGCTTGGCTCCCTATAACCGTGCAATAAAAGCTCTGCGCCAGCCAGGCTCTACTGTCAAACCCTTTACCTACCTGGCCGCCCTGGAGCAAGGTTTTCAACCTTTTGAACCGATTAGAAATGCACCGCTCTTTTTTTCAAAAATTCCAGGTTGCACCCCATGGTCCCCGCAAAACTACACACGCACAACTTCGGATTTTGTCACCTTTGAAAATGGTTTGATCCATTCCAACAACCAGGTCACAACTCAACTCTTAAACGAAATCTTACGTGACCCCCAAGACTCTTTAAGACTTGTTTATAACACCATGGTCAGTTTTGGACTTTACGATTACAAACAAGATGAGACCATCTGTTACCCGGTTACTCTCGGCAGCAAAGAGGTCTCTCTTTTACGAATGGCAAAGGCCTACGCTGCTATTGCCAATGGCGGTTGGCTCGTTTCACCTACCTTTCTTAAAAAAGAGAGAACAGAGTTTTGGGCAAAGCCGTTGACAAGTTATCGTCGCTCTTCCATTGCTCAGCTCAGTGAAATACTATCTAAAGTAGTTCGTTATGGAACAGGATTTGCTCTGAACAAGCATCAAGGACGCGTCGCTGGAAAAACTGGGACGTCTTCAAATTATCGAGATGCTTGGTTTACAGCCTACTCCAATTACCATGTGGTGGTTGCATGGATGGGTTACGATGAAAAAAGATTACGACTTCCAAACGGATCTTTGGTCGCATTGAGTATGGGCAGCGAGAGCACAGGCGGACGACTTGTCGCCCCTATGGTCAGCGATATTTTTGACTTTTTGTTTTCGATCTCTGACACCAGAGTAATCAGTATCGACCCTGGCACACCCTTGAACTTTGAACCTCAGCAATACGTTTTTGATCAAATTTGGAGCGAACAAATCACTCAGCTAGGTGCACCGGACTGGGCAGATCTACCGCTTTTTCAAAGGTCTAAATTTTCAGATATGTTTAGAAACTCTGATTCCGCAACCACTAAAGAAAATGATTTTTTTATCGACGATCCGCGCCCTACAATGGATTCCAGCCGGGCTGAAATTACAGTGCGGACATTACCTTCAGCTCCTATTTTTGATGATTTCGGAAGCGAGGATCCCCTACAAATGAGTTCTGAGATGCAAGATGTCTTACGCGAGGACTCATGGCAAAGAATGAAACTGAAAATTGACAATTTATTAGAAACCACTAATTAAGGAAAACCTTTATGAAAAACTTTATATTCTTAACTGTCATTGCATACTTTGTCTTTTACTCACCAAACCTTTTGGCACAGACTATTATTCGCAAAGATTTGGGATTCGTTCAAAAGGATTTGAAAATTGGATCGGATGAGATTTTGTTAGCATCTGGTTTGGTCTCCGAGAGGGAATGGAGCCAAGGCTATGGGGAAAAATCTCTTCGCCCGACGAAGTCTTATCGCTCTCTTAAAAACTACAATCCCGTGGACGGCTCGGAAAACCTAGAAGTGTTTCGATTCGAGGCCGCTTTTGTCGCTGATCTTAACAAGGTTAAATCCTTTTTTAATTCTCACTCTGGCCTCGAAATTTTAGAACAAATGGATGTTGGTTTCAGCCACAGTCCCCTTTCCGCTCAAAAGGTGAATGAAACATTTCAAAATGAGCTTGATGCGGATTACGAGTCTGCTCTCGAAACATTGGAGTACCGTCGCAATCGATTGGTAGATCCATTGAGTGAGGAAGGTTACAAACAAGCTCGTCAAGCACTTGAAAATCAATGGATGAGTAATCAAGAAGCCAATTGGTGTTCCAATCCTGGTATGGAGTGTATCTCATCACAAGTGAATTTTGATAAGAATTGGTCGGGATTGATGCAAACAATCAGTGCTCTACCTATGCAAACATTTTCCGAAATGCCTTCGACAATCGTACAGTTTGCTGAAATTTATGTCGACAATGTCGCTAGCTCAGCAAGCCAACAACCGGCGGTTCAACATTTGAAGCGAGCCACCGAGGGTGTCTTGGTTCTCAATGGCTTTCTTGCAAATACGCTCATTCAATTCACCAAGGTAGTGGTGTCTGTTCACCCTTATTCAGACTCTCAATCTTTGCTTGTTGTTCAATCGGCAATTGCCCTTGAGAAAGATGATCTAGATAAATTGCAAAGCTCGTTTTTAGATGCCCGAACAATCTTGATGGGCCAAAGTATTTATAACCGCGATGAGGGTTTCTCCATGGGCTTGCCCCGCATGCAAGAGACAATGGTTATGAAACTTAAAAACACCATTACCCAACCTTAAATAATAGGGTTTGATCTGATGTGCTCAAACCCCTCTCATTTATAGAGGTTTTTTGGTTAGTGAAGATGGGTGATCTTGACTTCTTTGTTGGCTATTTCCTCTGGCAGAGCTTCGCGCACGCGCAAGACATTGAGCTCAAAGCGCAAATGCAAGCCAGCCAAGGGGTGATTGCCATCGACGAGAACTTTGTCGTCATTTATCTCTTTAACAATTACAGATAATACTTCGCCATTGGGTCCTTGGGTCTGAAACTTCATACCCAATTCTAGTTCGGGTTCTTGCGGAAACTTCTGACGATCCAATTCTGCGACAAGTTCTTCTTGATGCAAGCCAAAGGCATCGTTTGGGTGAAGGTCCACACTCCCCTGAAACCCTCGCGTCTTGCCTTTTAACATCTCTTCGACTTTCGACAAGAGAGTATTTTGACCAAAGAGAAATTCAAGGGGCTCTTCGATCGTGCGCTCTTCGATTAAAATAGGCTGCTGACCTTCTCCTAGGGAAAACAATTGATAAGCCAAGGTCACCACGCGATCTTTACCAATAATCAAGTCCAACTCCTTCAAGAATACTGTTGCTGCCTTTCTAATAACATGTGTAAATATTTTTTGCGAGGCACTGTCACCGCACCTAGTTGTGCCAAAAGAGGTGTGACCATTTGAATGTCTATCCATTGGTGTCCCTGCCGACTTAAAATCTGTACCAAATGGGCAAGACAGACCTTTGAGGCCTCACTCTCCTTATAAAACATACTTTCGCCACTGAAGACTCCTCGAAACTGCACGCCATATATGCCTCCCACAAGTTTATCACCCAGCCAAGCCTCTACACTTTGAGCATGACCAAGTCGGTGCAACTCCACGTAGGCCTCTACCATTTCGGGCAAGATCCATGTCTGATTTTCAAGTTTGCGTGGACGGGTCGAACAGTTTTCAATAACCTCACGAAAAGCTTTGTTCTCGGTCAGGATAAAGCGATTATCGCGCATGGTTTTGCGCGTGCTTTTGGGCAATTTGAATTGATCAAAAAATAAAACTCCACGTGGGTCTGGCGAGAACCACAACAAAGGTTTGCCTTTCTCGGGCCAAGGAAAAATCCCCTGGCTATAGGCTTGTTCTAATGTTTGGGGCAGAAGGTCTCTTCCTAAAGCGAGAAGACCAGCGGGGCCCGCACTTTCTGGGTTAGGAAACTTCAAAGTAACTCACCACTTTCTCTTTAATATTTTCTGGATTTTGACAAAGCTGTACCATAGTCAACAGTTTTTGCTGCTGCACCAGAAGGTGTCGTTTGTGACTTTCTTCCTCTAGTAAATGATCGGGAATTTCCGAAACCAACTCCCACAGTCGCGGGGTATGAAAATTTTCGAGAACCCCCCAGCGATCAAAAAGTTTAATCACCGTCTCCACGCGAAAGTCCCGTTTGTGATAAAAGTGCATTTTTTCGCGTAAGAAATCGTAGCCCCCTTGCCGAACTTGCAAATAATTGTCTTCGATCAAGCGATAAACCTGACGAATAAAGCTAGGATCAGGGTGGGCCCATTTGATAAAATCCATTTGGATGCTGATGTCATCCCCATCGTAGAGCAAGGCACAGTGGGCGGGCTCCCCGTCTCGTCCAGCGCGGCCCACTTCTTGGTAATAGGACTCAATAGAACCAGGCAGTTCAGCATGGATAACCGATCGAATATTGGCCTTGTTCACTCCCAAGCCAAAAGCAGGGGTGGCCAAAATCAAAGGGTTCTCTTCTTTTTGAAATGTTTTTTGATTGAAACGACGAGCGGAGCTAGAGAGTTGACCGTGATAAATCAAATGCTCTTTGTTGAGTTTTTCTAATTCCATGGAAAACTTTTTAAGGGTGTCGACAAGGGAAAAGTAAATAATCTTAGCTCCTGGATATCGGTGCTCGTAAAACATAAAGGCGCGTACTTTATCCATAAGTCCCACCACTTCTAGCACTTCTAACTCCAGGTTGGGTCTTTCAAAACCAGTGCAAAAAACTTTGGTATCGGCGGCAAGTCCCAGTTTTCTCAAAATATCCTCGCGGACCTCACGAGTGGCCGTAGCGGTCAAGGCCACAACCGGAGGATTTCCTAAGACTTGTCGGATTTCTTTCATTCGAGTGTAGTCGGGGCGAAAATCATGACCCCACTCGGAAATACAGTGAGCCTCGTCGACGGCCATTAAAGAGACCTGCAAATTTTGTAAGATCTCTACAAAGTCGGCTTTGCGAAAGCGCTCGGGAGTCACGTAGAGCAATCGTATTTTGCCGCTGCTTAAATCTCGATAGGCCTTCTCACGCTGCTCGCGACTCAGACTCGAGTTGATAAATTGGGTGGCCAGCCCCCGTTTACGAGCCTCATCCACTTGGTCTTTCATGAGGGCAATCAGGGGCGAGAGGACCACGACCAGGCCCTCAAACATAAGGGACGGCACCTGATAGCAGAGACTCTTACCTGAGCCAGTGGGCATCAGAACCAGGGCATTTTGACCTGCCCCCAGGTGTTCGATCACATCCGCCTGCAGGGGACGGAAGACATCGTAACCCCAATGCTTTTTAAGGAGTGTCTGGGCCCATTGATATTGTTTATCTTGCAAAATGCTGCACCCTTCCAGCTAAGTTTCTTGTCTCAATCTTGTTTGCATTTTTTTTGCACTGCTCGTCAAGACATGATAACAAAGCTCCTTTGAATAGAACAACAAATTCACAGCCCAATGGGGACGACCCCTCGGTGGGCGCAAGCATTCTGACAGAGGAATAGAGATTATGGCACAAAAGTGGGAAATGGAAAAAGTCCGCAATATCGGTATTTCGGCACACATCGACTCGGGTAAAACAACTCTCACCGAGCGTATTCTTTTTTATACAGGCCGAATTCACGCCATCCACGACGTTCGCGGAAAAGATGGTGTGGGTGCCAAAATGGATTCCATGGAACTGGAAAGAGAGCGCGGTATCACGATCCAATCCGCCGCCACCAACGTCTTTTGGGGCGACACCAACATTAACATTATCGACACCCCCGGACACGTGGACTTCACTGTCGAAGTGGAAAGATCTTTACGCGTTCTCGATGGCGCTATTCTCGTTCTGTGTGGAACATCGGGTGTTCAGTCCCAGTCCATCACAGTGGATCGCCAAATGCGCCGCTACAGTGTTCCTCGCTTGGCCTTCATCAACAAGCTGGATCGCTCTGGGGCCAACCCTTACCGTGTGACTCAACAGTTGCGCGAGAAATTGGCTCACAATGCCGTGATGATGCAAATTCCCATAGGCGCTGAAGACGCCCATAAAGGTGTGGTGGATTTGGTCACTATGAAGTCCTATGTTTTTGAGGGAGACAATGGTGAAAAAATCATTGAAGGCCCCATTCCTGAAGATATGCAAGCGGACGCTGAAAAATATCGCGAAGAAATGCTGGAAGCTGTCTCTATGTTTGACGACGAGTTGATGAACAAACTTCTCGACGGCGAAGACATTCCGCAAGACTTGATTCACAAGGCCGTTCGTGCGGGCACTATATCTTTAGCTCTGACACCTGTTTTCATGGGCTCTGCCTATAAAAACAAAGGTGTTCAGCTTTTGTTGAACGCTGTGACTCGCTACTTGCCCAGTCCCGATCAAATCGACAACAAAGCTCTCGACTTGGATAAAGGCGAGAGTGAAGTTCAACTGTTTACAGATAACGATAAACCCCTGGTCGCTTTGGCCTTCAAATTGGAAGACGGTCGCTATGGTCAGCTGACTTATATGCGCGTCTACCAGGGCACCATGAAAAAGGGCGAGTTCATATTTAACACGACCAACGACAAAAAGTTGAAAGTGCCTCGCTTAGTTAAAATGAACTCAGACGAAATGCAAGATGTGGACGTGGCCTACGCTGGAGACATCGTGGCTCTCTTTGGTGTGGACTGTGCCTCTGGTGATACGTTCACCGACGGAAAAGTCAACTACGCCATGACCTCTATGCACGTGCCAGAAGCGGTTATCTCTCTTGCCGTGGCTCCAAAAGACAAATCGGGCGCAAGCAATTTCTCTAAAGCTCTTCAGAAGTTCAGAAAAGAAGATCCCACTTTCCGGGTTCATCGCGACGAGGAATCCAATGAAACGATTATTTCTGGAATGGGTGAGCTTCACTTAGAGGTTTACGTCGAGCGAATGAAACGTGAATTTGGTTGTGAAGTTGTCACCGGTCAGCCTCAGGTGGCTTACCGCGAAACCATTGGTATCGAAGCTGATTACGATTACACTCACAAAAAGCAAACCGGTGGTTCTGGGCAGTTCGCAAAAGTTGTGGGCAAGATTCGTCCGATCCCACCCGAAGAAGAAACCAACTTTCGCTTTAACAACAAAGTGGTCGGTGGTCGTATTCCTAAAGAATATATCCCAGCTTGTGAAAAAGGTTTCCAAGACCAATTGACTAAAGGGACTCTTATCGGCTTTCCCATTGTTAATGTGGAAGTGGATCTTGAAGACGGCGCTTACCATGATGTGGATTCCAGCGAGATGGCCTTTAAGATTTGCGCCATGGCTGCGATGAGACAAGCCTACGAAAGAGCCAAGCCCACAGCTCTTGAGCCTATCATGAAAGTGGAAGTTTCGGCTCCGGAAGAGTTCCAGGGTTCGGTGATGGGACAGATCAACCAGCGTCGCGGAATGATTGCCGGCACAAACACTCAAGAAGGTTTTGTGGTTGTAACGGCCGAAGTCCCCCTAAACGAAATGTTTGGCTACTCAACGGATTTACGATCGGCCACACAAGGTAAGGGTGAGTTCACTATGGAATTTTCAAAGTACTCACCTGTACCTCGTAACATCCAAGACGAACTTGCAAAGAAGTACCAAGAGCAAAGAGCGGCGGAGAAAAAGTAATGATACTTTCGGATGGGGGACTGAGAAAACTTTTGGAATCAGGGGAACTTGTTATTGACCCCCTCACACCAGAGTCGGTTCAGCCGGCATCCATAGACTGCCGTTTAGGAAATCACTTTCTTGTGGTTGAACCACAAGAAAGTCATGTGATCTCTATGTCTGAAGAAATTAAATACAAAGAGGTGGTGGCCGACACCATCACAATCGCGCCTCACTCTTTTCTTTTAGCAACCACAATGGAATATATTAAACTTCCCAACAATATGGTCTCTTTCGTTGAGGGCCGATCCTCCATCGGAAGAATGGGACTTTTTATCCAAAACGCGGGCTGGGTGGATCCTGGTTTCGAAGGTAAAATCACCCTCGAACTCTACAACGCCAACTCACTTCCGATTCAACTTGAAGCGGGCCGACGCATTTGTCAGCTGGTCTTTGGTTTGATGGATGCCGATGCGCTGAGCCCTTATCGCGGCAAGTATCAGGGGCAAAATCGCTCTGTGGGTTCACGGGTTTGGAAGGATTCTGAAAATCAAGCCTAAACCCTTGTTTATTAAGGACAATTGTCAGAACAAAGGGCTCATTTGGCGGAGCGTCATGCGCTGCTTTTCGTTAGCCCCTTGCTGGTCAGAGCTGTTATTCTCTAATCTCTATATGGAAGATCCCCTAGGTCCTGATAAATCCTTTTACCCCTCCAAGTTAGTTGCAAGATGACACTTCTGTTGACCTATCTTTTTGTCGCTGTCGTCGTTTCTTTTCTTTGCTCTTTGTTTGAAGCCGTCATCTTATCGGTCTCACCAAGCTTCATAAGTACAGAGGCCAGCAACGGCAAGAAATACGCCCGCATTCTCGGTGAACTCAAAACCAGCATCGATCGTCCCTTAGCTGCCATCCTCACTCTCAACACCATTGCTCACACCGTTGGAGCGGCGGGTGTGGGTGCTGAAGTCAACAAACTCTATGGTGATGAACACCTTACCTTAGCTTCTGCGATTTTGACTTTTATTGTGCTAGTCTTTTCAGAGATTATTCCCAAAACTCTGGGAGCTTCAAAGTGGAAGACATTTGCTCCCTTTACTGCATATTCCATTCGTTTGATGATTTTAGTCCTCTACCCTTTGGTTTATTTAATGGAGAAAATCTCTGAAATCTTTGCCGGCGACGTGCAGTACACCTTCACCCGTGAAGAGATGATTGCCACTGCCGAAATGGGTGTGGGCCATGGAGCTTTGAAAAAGCGTGAATCCAATATTATCAAAAACCTTTTGATGCTCGACAATATATTTGTCTACGACATCATGACACCGAGATCCGTCCTCATGGCCTTGCCGGCCGATATGACTATCGAGGAAGTTATTGAAGAACATAAACCGATTCGCTACTCGCGCATCCCTGTCTATCGTGAAAACCTGGACAATATTGAAGGGGTTGTGCATCGTTATCAGATTCTTGAGGCTTCCAGTAACGATCAAGACACCATCAAAATGGCAGAATTAATGACCAACGTCCACACCGTACCCGAAGATATTTCGGTGTCCGCTTGTTTAGATCAGCTCATTCATCGCAACGATCATATTTTTATAGTAGTTGATGATTATGGCTCCACCATGGGTCTGGTCACTTTAGAAGACGCCATTGAAACTTTACTTGGCGTTGAGATCATCGACGAATTTGACTCTGTGGCCGACTTAAGAGCCTATGCCCTTGAGCAGTGGAAGAAGCGTAAAAAACAGCGTGGTGCCGAACCCGCTACCCAAATCAAGTGAGCCCTGTCGTGTCACGCTCCTCGATCCTGACAGTCTATATGACAGGCCCGTCTAAAGAATCTCTAGAGGCCATCGCCCAAACCCTACTTACTGAAAAACAGATTGCCTGCGCAAACCTCTTTGAGCCCCACCAGTCCTATTACTCATGGCAAGGGAAAATGAAAAACGAAATGGAGTGGGCTATGATTTTAAAAAGCCAAATCTCACTGCAGGACTCATTAGAAAAACGCATTCTTGAGCTTCATCCCTTTGAAACTCCCTGCATTCTCTTTCACAAGTTGGAAAGTGAGCCACACTTTTACAAGTGGGTCGTGGAGCAAACCTGTTCTCCCCCATGAATAGGGGATAAAAGGAAATTCATCTTTTTCGCCAAACCTCGACGTGAAAAGAACCACGTAACTGGGGATTTTTATTCCAAGCAGATTCATACACTTTTTGAGTGTGCTCTATAGAGTCGATACTAAATACGGAACTGCCAATGTTTTCCTTTTGGAAAAGGAGTCCGCCACCTAAGGAAATAGCACCATGCTCAGTTGAAGTGAGGGGATACCACTTTCTTTTTGGAATATGGTTCTCGATAATTTCCTCACGAATTTCTCCCACGGCATAGAACATCAGAATATCACCGAAATGGAAAGCACTGTCCTCTTGAATATGAAAACCTTGTTGAGTCTGCAATAAATCTAAAATGTCATAGGATTCCAATGGCTGGTCGTGGGTATCAAATTCTACTAAATTCGCAAACACACCCACTTGCCAAAAGCAATTGGGAACTCGCCCATAATCATAGGCCTGAGCCTTATAATTTTCTTGAACGTTCGAAACAGCATCGATTACTTTCTGAGGAAGTTGCTGGTCCACTAAGGCTTGGCAATCTTGCTTAGAAATTGCATCTAAGCAGCAAGTGACACCCTTATAAACAGTATTGTGTTCTGGGCAAACGAAGCTTTTGTTCGCCATGGAAACAACAGGAAATAAGAAAACAAAAAATAGAATGGTCTTCAATGGAGCCCCCCCTGAAGAGAGCAACATGGCACTTAATTAGGAAAACCTCATGTTGTCTTGAAAAAACAATATTTTTTTAATTATTTTATATTGAAAATAATACAGTATTTTTAGTTGCTATTCCCAAGAATCAGCCTGTCTAGCCTCTTGAATGCTTAGAGTGGCAATTTTAATCATTTTCAATTATGACTTTATCTTCATAAGGAGAATATTGTGAACAAGACCTTGGCGAAGCAGGTATTTGAGGTGGCCCACCTGAGGGGTGAATTTTTATTGCGCTCTGGGAAAACTTCGGACGAGTATTTTGATAAATATCAGTTCGAAGCCAGGCCTGATATTTTGGATGCCTTAGCCGACGCTCTGATTCCTCTTCTCCCAAAAGACTTTGACTTGCTTGGAGCTATGGAGATGGGGGGCATCCCAATTGCCACCGCCATCAGTTTAAAAACAAGTCGTCCCATGGTTTTTATTCGAAAAGAAGCTAAAAAATATGGAACAAGCAAATTTGCCGAGGGCCCCGAAATCAAGGGCAAAAAGATTTGTCTTATTGAAGATGTCATAACGACCGGAGGTCAGGTGGTCATCAGCACTGGAATGTTGCGTGAACAAGGTGCCTTCATTGAAAACGTCGTGGCTGTGATCGACCGCAGCTTGGGCGACCACTCTCAGCTGAGGGCAGCAAAGCTAGAGCTGCAAAGCCTCTTTACTATGGATCAGCTCAAACAATCCTAGAGACAGCTTGATCTGACGTTACCTATTAGCAAATCATTTTTTTCGAGGAGAGTGGGTGTAAAATTGGCTCCTGACTCGACCCAGTTTTGGTGAATACTCATTATTGAATTGAGCAAACATTGTAGAGCGATTTGACTTTCTGTCCCTCCTTCGACCATTTGACGAAGGTAGCTTTTGGTTGGTGAAAATTCCCAATAGGGAGAATTCTTCTCCCAGTCCCGATACTGATAGCTAGCGACTTCAATATCAGATCTGAAGTCGCGCATTTGTCCCATTAACTCCACAGCAGTTTCAAAATCCTCGGCTGGAGGAAAAGTGAATCGAGTGGGGTCGTTATCTGATTCAACAGACTGAATGACACTCTTTTTCATATAAGACCAATCCTTCGCAAAAGACACTGCAAAAAAATCAGCAAAAAGCTCATTATAGCTAATCAAATGTGTGAACTGATTAATGGTGCTAAGATCAATTTCGTAATCTGCTTGGATTTTAATAGCGTGCTTTAATCGAGCCACCCTCGGAACATAAGTATCTAAGCTACGCGTTATGTTTTTCAAAGCTTTTTTAGCAAAGGCATCGTTTTCATCTTTTTCGAGTACCAATTTATATTTCTCGGCACCTTTCATGAGAGAGACGATTGCTTGTTCGAAATCTTTAGCAGTATGTTCCAAGTCACTTGAGGCGACTTCGCTAGAAATGACATGAAATTGCCATAGCGGAAAGGTGAATCTAAGATGGTTGTCGAAAATGAGATGTCCATATTCATGGATGAATGAACCCTCTAATTGATCGCCCACAATGATGACCCTATCGATACCCGAAAAGGCCCCGTTTTCGTCAATGAAATTGAAGCGGTGATAGTAAGCTGCATCGGCACCTTCAACATAAGCGACATTGAATGTATTGGGCTTTTTAATACTCTCCGGTAAGAAATCATTCATTTTGTGGATTAAGGCCAAGGTTTCTTGTTTCCAGGCTTCATTTTTAGGTTTTATAAAATGAATTTCAGCTAGGGACTCTAAGGAAGTTAAAAACAGGGATGTTAAAAGGAGGGAAAGTAGAAATGGTTTCATTACGACGACTCCTTGAATAGATACTAACTTTATATGCTCTCATGTTTCATATCTACTTTGTGTGAAGTCTTTACTAACTTGTCAAAAATTCTTACAGTTTGCCGGAGCCTTCTTCATTTTGTTGCCATGTGGATAACTAGCTAGAACTATTGAGCATGTATTTATATGAAGCCGTTCCCGAATCCAAATATCTGTAGAAAGAAGCACGCCCCTCCATGGGCTCTGCCAGTATTTGCCCTACGGGCAAATCACATCACGTTTACTGGAGGCCTCTTTCTACAGATATTTGGATTCGGGAACTCATTCAGTGGAAAGCGAAACGAAGAGGACCAGCTGCAGACTTTATGTCATTTGGAGTAAATCCTTGAAAAGTTAAAAAAACATAGGGAGGCTTCCATACAAGCCTCAAAGCCTGAGTCGTTTTTTTTAGCTCAAAGAAATGAAATCAAACCACACAGCAAAATGGAGGCTCTTTTCATTTAAAAATCTGTGGATAAGTTTTTACTAGACTGGGTCCAGCAAGCAGGAAGCGTTTTTGCCCGCAGGGCAAAATGCTGGCGAGGTCAGGATGTCCGCCCAGGCTAATAAAAACTTATCCACAGATTTTTAAATGAAAAGAGCCCAATTTTTTGCCATGTGGGTAACTAACTATATTAATCTTGCTGTGCAGGAAACCAAATTTGTACCCCGTCTTCGTGAGCCCTAACATCTCGGAGATATGTCGAGGCCTCTTCGGATGTCTCGACTCGAAATATATTCTCCTCGGTAATTGCTTGCTCCTCAATTCGACTGATCTCTAGAGTTCCCAGCATTTTATGTTTGGCATGAACAAACTCATGAAAAAGATTTTGAACGGCTGTAAAAGGAATATAATCTTTAGAAACCAGTCCGCGTACAAGGTGAGATCCACGCTCTGGCATATTAAAATTCATCTGAATAACAACATCTTCTCCAATTCCATTGGTTAAATTGAATGTGAGAGGGGCTAGGGTTTTACCTGCCGTGAAAACACTGTGTGTACTATGGCGGATGAGCAATCTATGCTGAGATTCACTAATTTTTTTAAAGACTTTTTGACCCACCCTTGTTTTTTGAATTTCATCCAACCAGCTTTGTAAAGCCTCAGCGTGCTTCATGTCGCCACAGAAATAAAAGGAACCCCACTCTTCACAATCCGCTGTCAGCTGACTATCAAAAAAACTTTTTGCCTGAAGTGGCGTAGAAAACGCAAGATTTAGAAAAATTAAAAACAGAATAAAAAAATTAGATAAACCCATCATCGCCCCCCAACAAACAACCCTAAATTATCTTATGGTTAGATTTTGAACAAGGAATGGCTTAGTAGGTTTAAAACTTGTATTTTTTACACAGGTTTATCTACTAAAAAGTGAGGCTTGCTTTGAGGCGCGCCAATTCTAACTCAGGGTTTTTCGGCAACGATGTAGGCGACCCAGCTCTCGCAGTCTTCACCTTGGGTGACGCGCTGAAATTCACCATCGCCTTCCCCATCCTCATCAGTTCCTTCCCAATAAACATGAACATTTTGAAAACCCACGTCTTCGAGAATGTCTTTGATTTCAGGGATGGAGTACAAGCGCCAATCATAGGTGAAAGCTTTTTTAACCTTCTTTTGGCCTTTGGCTTTGAAGTGAATATAGAAAGTGGCCTCATTGGTCACGGGATCGTAAGAGTCCTGGTCCCAAAAGTAACTGAAATCATTGTGTTCAGTCTCCTCTTCGTTGGGTTCATAACACTCAGAACCACCAAAGATATCGAGGATAAACAGACCTTCACTATTGAGAGCGTCTTTGCAATTAGAAAAGTATTGCTTCAGCATTGCTCGCTGCTTGAAAATAAAATAGCTAAAGTTACAAGCCGCAATGATGTCGGCCTTTGGAAGGTTGGTGTCCAGGACATTACCTTGTACGATATCAACTCGTTTTTGTTGCCCCTCGGTGAGCTTAGGTAGGTAGTGAGATTTGCCATATTCAATGGGTTCAAGATCTAAATCCACACCAATAGACTTAAAGCTGTCTTTGAGTTTCACCCACTCGCAACTGAGTTTAAAGGTTCCACAAAAGTCTTCCCGAAAAACTTCGGGGTCACGCCCGCGCAATTCGTTAAAAGTTTTTCTGAAGAAGATGACATCCACATCGGCCGACTGCACGGACTTGTTATAGTACCAGTACTTATCGAACTCTTTGTGTTTATCTTTCTTGTTTTTATCCTTAGACTTAGACTTGTCTTTAGATTTTTCTTTAGCCGTTTTTTTTGATTTTTCCTGTGAATCAGCTTCACGGGATTTCATTAAGAACTTCAAGTAGAGCCCCCTGGATGTCAGATGGTTGTGGAACAGTATTTTCTTCTAAAACAGCGTGTAAGCCAATTCCAGGCAGGTTTTTACCTGCCAAGACTTTAGGGCGTGCCAATAATTGATAAAATAATTCTTGGGTCACACGATAACAAAGGTGCTCGGCGAAGTTTGTCACTTCTGTGTCCTCGTTTAAAAAGACGACGCGCTTTGTTTTCTCGACGGATTTTTTAATACAAGCCCAATCGTAAGGATAGAGAGAGCGCAGATCAATCACCTCAACTGTAATGCCCGAGTCTTTTTTCAATTGGTCGGCCACTTGATTCGCCATCAAAACATGGCGACCATAGGTCACTAAAGTTATGTCGTCACCAGTACGAGTGATTTTCGCTTTTCCAATTTCGATGGTGTAATCTTCAACTTGCGGCCAATTGGGCTTCCATTTACTACGATCTCCAAGAGGAGCATCGATCATGGCTTTCAATTCTTTTTCGCTCTCGGGTTCGCCTGGAATCAGTTCTTCTCCACGCACTCGCAAAAGGGCTTTTGGTTTTAAGAACAAGACGGGATTAGGGTCTTTGATCGCCGCGAGCAAAAGGCCGTAGGCATCAAGAGGTGTAGATGGCATCACCACTTTCCAACCCGGAAGTCGTGTCGCCCAAGCATCAAAACTATGGGAGTGATAAATAGAGCCGCGTATCCCAGCTCCAACTGGGGTCATAATGGTCATCGGCATTGGATAATTGCCGTTGGTTACCCACAAGGTATTGCCCGCCATTTTGAGAAGGTCGATGGTATTGAAGATGTAATCACAAAACTGAATCTCAGCCACACAACGATCGCCGGCCAAAGCCAGACCCATGGCCGCCCCAACAATTCCACGCTCGTCAAGAGGTGCATTCCAAGCGCACCCCACACCTTGGGTGGCTGTAAAAACGCCCCCCATTGGCGCGCCCACGTCCTGTCCAAAAACATCGACAAGGTCCAGGTTTTTTTCTGCAAAATGCAAAGCCATTCGAATAGATTGAGCCATATTTGCCATTAGAATAACCTCCAATCGGCATTCTCACTATTCACATAAGTGTGATTCCAAAGCGTATCTGCAGTTGGATCGGCTTCGCTGAATACCTTCTCTGCTAGATTTTTGATGTCTTCAAAGTGATCCGCTCTGATTTTTTTAATAGTCGCGGCTGTTATGACTTTTTGATCCATGAGTTTCTTTTCAAAGGTTTCGAGACAACACTCTTCGCCTTCGATGCGGTTTGCACCCGAGGCAGAGGAATGACCGTAGAGACGAGAAACACGGAACTCGGCCAAAACAGGGCGACCCGTTTTACGTATGTACTGCATGTCCTCTTGAATGCCCAAGTAGGTTTCAAACGGATCGTTGCCATTGTAATTGCGCGTGCGCATGTTAAAAGCCTGACCGCGATCGGCCACACTCTTTTCAGCGTGCTGGCTGGCGTAGTCTGTGGAAATACCCCAGCGGTTGTTTTGAACGGTTATGTACAGAGGAAGTTCAAAACCTGGGCGCGTGGACCAGATTAAACAACTGGCAAAATCCCCCTCGGCACTGCCCGCATCGCCGCCGGTTACGATGCTAATCCCTTTGGACTTGTGACGACGCTGAGAGATCCCTGTGCCAATAGCCGTGGAGTATTGAACCTCGATAGGAGAGGTCACAGGCACCACATTCCACTGAGGGTAACAGTAATGGTTCGAGAAATTGCGGCCACCCGTGCACGGATCAGTGGCTTTATTCATAATCAAGCGAAGGGCGTCAGCGGGGTCCATTCCGAGAGCCAAGAGTGTGGGAGTTCCACGGTAATGCAAATGCCAGTAGTCGAACTGAGGTCCTTGGCCCTTTTGCCCCAGTAACCCCAATGGGACGCCAAAAGCTTCTTCTCCGGGGGCACCAATCCAAAAGTAAGCGCCTCCTTTGCGGTAGACCTGAATCATGCGCTCTTCTAGAACACGAGACTGAACCATAAGATCGTATATTTTCAGTAATAGTTTTTTATCGAGTTTGAGTTTAGAGAAAATAGTTGGTCCAGATTGGGGCTTTGATTTTGAGGACGCACTTTGCGCTTTCACTTTAGATTTCATCTCAGTGGTTTTATTTTTAGGCTTGAGCTTGGACTTTGCTTTTGTCTTGGATTTGGCTTTGGATTTTTTTGCTGCGGCCATAGCTTTGGGGCCCCTCTTTGTTTCGGTCGTAAGCTGCATCTTATCCCCTTGAAAACACCCTAAGAATGAAAATGTTGGGCTACAAAGTTTTCTCACATCAAGGTGATTTATCAAGGTTTTGCCCACTGAATTCAGGTTTTTCGCCAGGCGTTAGAGGCCCAGGAGCCTGAAAACCCTAACAATAGAAGAAAAAGGCCCGTCTTCGACAGGCCTTAGTTAGAATCAAAATACAGAGCTATCAGAAATTAGATATCTGGGGTGTCTGGCGCACTAGCGGGTGCTTTTTTTTTAGACTCATGAGCGAGCTTCAAAGGCACCTTACTTTGCACATCGATCAAGTCCACAAGTACATTGACGGCCTCGCGGATGTCGGCACGCTTGTGATACTCTTTTATTTGCTCGGCTTTGCTCAAGGTCTTCATTTTATCGAATTCTTCTTGTTTGTCTTTTCGTTCATCAAACGATTCGCCCAAAATCAAGCCTTTGTCCTCTTCGGCCTTCGCTTTTTTAACTTCGCTTATGATTTCCAGAAAGTCTTTGTCCTTAGCAACTCTTTTCTGTGAACGAGCAGCTAGGGTCTGAATTGTCTTTTGAGGAATCTTTTGCCAAGCATCTTTACCAGTCATGACAAATGCATCTGGAGAAATAAAGGGATCAATTTTTTGCGGCGGGAGCGAATAGTCCAGGGTTTTCTCGCCAATGTCTCTTTCATCAAAAGAAGTCGGAAGAACCACGTGAGAGTCCACACCACGGTGTTGGGTAGAAAAACCACCTGGGGTAAAGAACATCCCCACTGTGACCTTCAAAGCTCCAAGACCGCGAGAAAGAGGAATCACCTGTTGAACACTTCCCTTACCAAAAGTGTGATCGGCACCCACAATAACGGCGCGCTCGTAATCTTTAAGGGTGCCGGCTACAATCTCAGAAGCAGAGGCACTCACTCGGCTGGTTAAAAGAACAAGGGGGCCATTCCAATCCACTGCCGGATCTTCATCTTTTAATGGGATGGGCTTCAATCGTGGATTTTTAGAAGTCTGCTTAACCACATTGCCAGTTTTAAAGAAAAGACCGGCAAGATCGACGGCGTCGCTTAGGCTACCTCCCCCATTTTGGGACATATCTAAAACAAGACCATCAACTTTTTTCACCCGCGCTTCTTTAATCAGATCCTTTACGTCACGAGCACTGGATCGATCACCCTTGCTTGAAGCATAGAAGGAAGGAAGATTAATAATCCCCACTTTTCTTTTCACACCGTTGATTTCTTTATCGACAGTGGTCAACTGGGCAGCTTCATCTTCGAGTTTAATTTCATCGCGCACTAAAGTCACAGCGTGGTGTTCGGCTTTGCCTTTGCGCTGACGAAGAATTTTAAGGCGAACCTGTGAACCCTTCTTACCACGAATCAAGCGAACCACGTCGCGCAGGTCCCACTCGACCACGTTTTCAAAGGGCTCGGGCTTTCCGTCTTTATATTGTCCAACGGCTATGATTTTATCTTTTGGGAACACTTTGCCAGATCGCTCAGCGGCTCCGCCTTTTACAAGAGAATCGACTACTGTGAAACCATCCTCGGGAGTCAGAGTGGCGCCAATCCCCTCTAAAGAGAGACTCATCTGGATTTCAAAATCCTCGAGGGCGTCGGATGAAAAGTAGCTTGTGTGTGGATCTAACGAATGGGCAAAACTATTGAGATAGCCAGAAAGCACATCTTCTTTTTTGTATTTCTTCAGCTTCTTAACACCACGATCATATGACTTTGAAACAAGTTGAACGGATTCTTTGAGATCCTTGCCGGTAATTAAACGATTGGAGACTTGAAAGTGAATGTATTTCTCCTGTATTTTTTGTAGCTCTTTTTTATTTTTTGAATAACCACGTTTTTTGGGATCTAAAACTATATGGATAGACTTATCGAATTTAAAATTTTTATCGAGTTTAGATTTGGCAAATTGGACGCGCTCTTGAACTTTAGAAATATAAAAATCTTGAATATCAAAGAGTTGATCACAAGCACCCGTTTCCAATCTCTTAAAAATGTTTTTCATTTTTGTGGTAAGAGTGTTGACATCATCTTGAGAAAAGTAAACGCGCATGGGATCGAGAGCTTCAATATGCCTTTGAATGGTTCGCGACTCTAGGGTGGGGGTGAGCTTGCTGGTATTTATGTGAGCAATCAAGAAGCCTTTCTTAATATCTCGCAAGTTTTCACACTTGAGCATTGTTTTCTTTTCGGGAGTGAAAAGGTTCCACTGGGCTTGCGCCGTCAAAGAGAAGAACATGCTAAATGTGAGTAAAAGGGAAAGAAATTTCATAGACGATCCTTTTTTAACGTAAGTCTTTTTGATTATAACTGGTATCGGCTTTTTTTTTGACTCACTTTTTGGATATCTGGCCCCATATAAAAAACTAGACACCTAGAAACCAAATCTCTCGCACTTAGTATAGGACTTCTAGCCGCTTAAGGCCAGATGGCCCTGATTTGCGACTCAACGGGTCTCAGCCTGAGACAAGAGAACCTCTTCTTCGATGACCTGCTTTGGTCGAGCTTCGTAGAGAAAAAAGCTGTGGTGAGGGTTCCTCATCTTGAGATCCAAAAATTTTTGCCGCGTAGAAAGTATATTGCGAGGGTCGTCATCGGAGAAACCAAAGCGATGAGCCGGCTCGTGTCCGTACTCTTGATAAGCCAATTCAATAAAGTGATGCAAAGCCTGTTTTTTCATGGCCCATATAATATCTTCACCCGTCCAGCGTATCATTTGCTTGGTATAAGGATGAGTGACTGCGTAGATTTGCTGAATTTGTGGTTCTTGAGGCAAAAGTTTTTGCGAGGCCATCCATTGCAAACCCTCTTCGATGCGACTGGGGTGGTGGCCACGGGCCGTTATAATGGCGATGCTGCGCTTGCGACTGACAGCTTTCACAAAACGCTGCCAAGATGGCCCTTGCCAATTCTCTTGTTGCACGGCTTGCTTTAAATCTTCGAGAAAGGGAAAGTGACCATGTGGCTCACTATCTCCGAAAGAGCGATATGTTCGCAGAGGAGCCGGGTCAATAATGTAGTCCTTATAAAGACCCTCAACTCCAATACGGTGTCTCTCTAATATAAACTGGCTCGAGGGAAGGCCTAACTCTTCACCACTTTCTTTATGGTAAAGATAGGTCATGGACCCGGTATGGATCATGTTGTCGTCAAAATCGAATATGTAAAAACTCTGAGCCTGACTCATGATTCCGAAGTGGCCGATCTCCTAATCACCGTTTTTGTGGCTTTTTTCTCTTTACTTGGGGATGCCGTTTTTTTCTTTTTACTCACCTTAGAAGTGGACTTGGTCACCTTGGCCTTCGCTTTTCCAGTCACCTTTGTGTCGGGAATTTGAGCGGACTTTGGAGTCGCCTTTGAAGTTTTTTTCTTTTTACCTTTTTTATCTTTAGCTTCATCTAATTTGTCGGCTAAAAGTTCGATGGCCAACTCTTTAGTCACGTTGTCCACTTCCATGTCGTCGGGAATTGAAACGTTGATCTTACCCATTTTAATATAGGGTCCGTAGCGTCCGTTGAAGACGTTCATTTCTTCCTCAGTCAGAGGGTGCTGACCTAGCTCCTTGAGTGGAGCCGAACGTCCCCGCCCCTTTTTGGGTTGGGACAAAAGATCCATCGCAAAATCAAAACTCACCTCAAACAGGGATGTGCCTTTTGGAATAGAGCGGAAATCGCCATCGCAAACAACAAAGGGTCCAAAACGGCCGATTCCAACGCGCACTTCTTTGCCTAAAGAGGGATGGTCGCCAAGATTCAAAGGTAGAGACAGAAGATAAAGGGCTTGCTCGATGGTCACATCTTCGGGTTCCAGACCCGCGGGCAGTGTCGTCCGCTTTGGCTTGGCATTTTCATCACTGGCGTCACCCCTTTGCACATAGGGACCGTAACGACCGGTGAGAACATAGACGGGCTCTTTGGTTTCTGGGTCAATTCCTAAAGCGTCAGCTCCCTTAATTTTTTGATCAATCAACTTGTCGCAATCTGCGGGAGTGATATCGGCGGGGGCTTGAGAATCTGGCAAAGAAGCACACTGCTCCTCACCCGAACTTTTTCGGCAAACGTATGCACCATAACGACCGACGCGAAAACTTAAATTTGGCAAAGTCTCAAATTCAATTTGGCGTGCGCGTTCGGGATTGATCTGCTCTTCTTGGGTTTCCACCTGTTCTTTCAAACCAGTCTTACCAAAATAAACATTTTTTAAAAACTGGTGAGAGTTCATGTCTCCACTGGCAATATCATCCAATTTATTTTCCATCTCGGTGGTAAAGCCAAGATCCACGTAGGTGGGCAAATGTTCATTTAAAAGTCGCGACACAATCATGGCTGTAAAACTGGGGACCAATGCATTTCCTGTTTTATGCACATAACCGCGGTCGATAATAGTACTGATAATCGAGGCATAGGTGGAAGGGCGTCCAATCCCCTCTTTTTCCATCATCTGCACAAGACTTGCTTCTGTGTAGCGGGCAGGTGGCTTGGTCTCATGTTCCTTGGCTTCGGCACCGACACACTCAATGGTGTCGCCTGTTTTCATTTGCGGGAGCAAACTGTTTTCTTCATCTTTCGATTCACTGTCCTCATCCGTACTTTCCACATAAACTTTTAAAAAACCGGGGAATTCAACGGACTGCCCAGAGGCAGCAAACACGGCATCACCTACGGCGATGCGTGCGTTAACTTGTTTGAGTTGAGCATTGGGTAGCTGAGACGCCAACGTTCGTTTCCAAATCAGTTCGTAAAGAGCCAGGTTGATACCACGCAATTTGGTTTCTTCCGGAGGCAGCATCTCTGTACCAGCCGGTCGTATCGCTTCGTGAGCCTCCTGCGCACCTTTGGCTGTTTTTCCTTTGTAAGTGCGCGGCTCGGGAGTGAGGTATTTGTCGCCAAAAAGCTCTTTGATGCGCATACGAGCGGCATCGATAGCTTGTGTGGACAGGGCGTTGGAGTCTGTTCTCATATAGGTGATATGCCCTTGTTCATAAAGCTTTTGCGCCACTTGCATGGTTTCTTTGGCACTTAAGCCCAGCTTGCGGTTGGCCTCCTGCTGGAGAGTCGAAGTGATAAAAGGAGGGGCGGGCTTACGACTCACTGGTTTTTCTTCGACCGACTGAACCACCCATGGATTTTTTAGAACGCTGTCTTTAATTTTCTCGGCCAACTTTTGATCCAACCAAAGGATGTCTCCAGCTTTGCCCGAGATCAATTCGCCAGTATCCGCATCAAAATCTTTACCCGTGGCCAATTTTTTGCCTTGATAACTCCACAAACGGCTTTCAAAAGTTTTTTTGTCTTTATTGTTGCGCGAATAAACACCCCAGTACTGGGCATTTTTAAATTTCAAACGCTGGGTTTCTCTTTCGGAAATCAATCGAACTGCAACTGACTGCACACGACCCGCCGACAAACCATAAGCCACTTTTTTCCATAACAAAGGAGAAATAGTGTAACCGACCAGGCGATCGAGTATGCGGCGAGCTTCTTGGGCACGCACTAAATCCATGTCAATTTCACGAAACTCTTCCAGGGCTTTTTTGATCGCCGGTTTGGTGATCTCGTGAAAGACCATACGTTTGGTTTTCACCTTTGGTTTGAGAACTTCCACAAGATGCCAGCTGATGCTTTCTCCCTCACGGTCTTCATCGGTTGCGAGAATCAATTCATCCGCATCCTTGAGTAGGTTTTTGAGGTCGCGCACCACTTTGGTTTTATTTTTGGGAATACAGTAGATAGGATCAAAATCTTGCTCTACGTTGACACCCAAACGCGACCACTCTTCTTTTTTATACTTTTCTGGGATATCTTTGGCCGATTGGGGCAAATCTCGGATGTGGCCCATGCAAGATTCCACATGGTAATCGGGTCCAAGAAACTTTTTAATGGTGCGGGCTTTCGTCGGAGACTCAACGATGACTAATTTCATAGAAAGGGCTGTCCTTATATAATGCTCTGTTACGTCTCTACAATGAAACCTCAAGTTTCAGCTTGCAAGGCTCTTTTATAACGCAATATAGTAAACAGCAGATAGCGACGCGACGCAAAGGAGACCCTTTGAGAGCCCTCAGCCAATTTAATAAAAAAATAAATCTGGTTTTTACGGACATTGACGACACCCTCACCTCACAGGGTCAGTTAGGTACAAGGGCCTACAGCAAGCTCTGGGAGTTGCATGAACAAGGTGTGCAAGTGGTTCCAGTAACCGGCCGCCCTGCGGGTTGGTGTGAGATGATCGCTAGAATGTGGCCTGTTTGTGCAGTGATTGGTGAAAATGGGGCCTTTTACTTTCAATACCAAAATAAAAAAATGAAACGAGCTTTTGCTATTGATGAAGATCAACGGCTGATCCATCAAAAACAATTAAAAAATATAGAAACAGAAGTTCTTCAAAAGGTGAGCGGAAGCGCTTTGGCTTCCGATCAGTTCTGCCGTCTTTTTGATCTGGCCATTGATTTTTGTGAAGACGTCAAACCTCTATCACAAAAAGATGTGAACGAAATTGTTTCCATTTTTAAAAAACATGGAGCGACCGCTAAAGTAAGCTCTATCCACGTGAACGGTTGGTTTGGTGATTACGATAAAAAAACAATGTGTGAAATTTTTTATAGAGATCAATTTGGGATGGAGCTGGGAGACAATCTTGAAAGCTGTGCCTTTATTGGCGACTCACCTAACGACGAGCCGCTTTTTGAATTTTTTGAAAACTCTTTTGCGGTTGCTAACATCAAGGATTTTGAAAAACAACTCAAGTTCAAGCCCCAGTTTATATGTCCCAGTCAAGGTGGCGAGGGGTTTGCTGAATTTGCCGATCATGTTGTGAAAGCTTCAAATTAACTCGAAGCTTCGATTTAACTCTATAAATTAAAACGCGGCACTTTTTTCTGGGCTACAAAGTAGAACATCTTGAGCCAAATTTAATTGGTAAGAACTCACAAAAGGACGTCTGTAGCGCTCATCTTCTAGAGCTCGCAATTTAAAGGAGTCGCTGCGCGAGCCCGAAGCCTTAGCACAAGACTCTAAACTGGCAACTTCATTTGGCCGCGACTGAACCCATTCACTATTTTGATAGGAAATACTTCCCAAATATTGCGCTTCCGTTGTGAGATCGTCTTCGCCGTGCACGATGGCCTCGCCCAATTGGTCATACAAAAAGTCAGGGATGACACCGACTTTTTGAGGAGATCGACCGCTGCCCAAAGTGTATATAGCCGTTGTCCGCCCCATCACCAAAGACTCTCCAAAAGCACGAGACTTTGCGAGGACGTTGACGTGTTGTCGCAAACTCTGCACACTTCCCTTGCCTAGGGTTCTGTCTCCAACCACCCAACCTCTTTGTTGCTCTTGAATGGTACCGGCAAAAATCTCGGAAGCACTCGCTGATCCGCCGTCAACCAAGACCACGATATTTTTATTGTAAGTGATGAATTTAGTTTCGTAGTTAATATAGCCAGCAATTTCACCCAACACTGGCATGAGAACAGCTATACCCCCACTCTCACTAAAACGATGGGTGATGACTGGCTCGGCACCGATCACCTCACCATCAACCACATCCACTTGACCAACCAGAGGACCATTTGTGGAGATAATAGTGTCTAACATACATGCGACAGCATTTAAACTTCCGCCACCGTTACCGCGCAGGTCGATGATCATCCCGACACTGTCCGGATTTTGGAGATCCTGAATCTGAAGCTGAATAAAATCATCACACAGACTTTGCCCCTCCGCCTCAAGGAAAGTCGTCAAAGGCACGTAAAAAGCTTGGGGCTGACCAGCAATAACCTTCTTGCTATCAACCTGCTCGTCACAAATTTGCATCACCGGATCTGAACTGCTTGGGTCGTTTAAATTGATAAAGTGGCTTTCCTCCATCCAGTTTGCCAGATGGCTGATCGGCCCCCGCGTGACTTTGATTGTCTGAACGGTCTGACTGCATAAGCTTGCTAGTTGAATCTCTACTTCTGTGCCCGCTGGTCCCTTGATCAGGGCCACAGCTTCATTGACACTCATTTCACGAATGTCCTGCCCGTCGACTGATAAAACTAGATCACCTTTTCTGAGTCCTGCTTTAAAAGCTGGGGAACCAGCCATTGGAGAAACTGTCAAAGCCCCATTGTAATCACCCGCAGATTCATATTTAAAAATATTGGCACCAATACCAAAGTATTTATTGGGCTTGGGTCTCATATCGGATTCTGGCATAAAACGGCTATGAGGGTCATAGGCGTTGCGCATAAATTCGGCATAAGCTTGACCAGCAACGTAGGGCAAAAGGTCCGTCTCAACATTACTTTCCACATATTTCTTAACAGTGGTAAAAAGATTCTCTATATGATCCAGCTCGACAAATTGAAAACCCTGTTGCAGTTCATTGTGCAGAAGACGCTTTTCCTGCATATATATTTTAAAATCTAGATCCACCAGTGGCGTAGCTTTTTGAAGTGAATACTTTTGGGAGGTGGCATTCCAAACAAGTTCTTGGGGGTTGTCTTTGTCTTGCTTTAAAAGAAAATTAAGTGCTTCTAAGCAAGCGGTAAAAAGCTTGGGTGACCTGAAACAGTTTGGAGCTCTAAAATCTTTTTCTAGATAGAGTGCATCGACTCCGTAACCGGTTTTGATCCAAGATTCCTTTTGCTCGTCGGTTTGAGCCCACACAGTTGAGACTGAAAATATGATAAATACGAATGACAGACAAACAGAACGACCCATAATACCCACTTGCTTGATATCCCCAAAACCCAAATCAGGAATAGTGATTAGGAAAACTTCATACCAAAAATGAGGTTTTATAATAAGGTCGTTTGAAAATATTTTAGTAAAAAAGCTATGTCTCTGTAAGAACTACCCAGATTATTTCTTCAACTCTCCAAGGGCCGCAAAGGGGTTGTTGAAGGGCTGAGAGGGACGACGGGGCTTATCGGCCCCACTGCCTCCGCCACGTTGAGGCTTCCGCCCGCCCTTCTTATTGCGGTCGTTCTTTTTGCTGCTGTCCCCAGAAGACCTTGCCGCACGGGCCGCACGAGGGCGTTCGTTTGATTGAGGCTTCTTGCGCGGACCTTTTGAAGACGCGACTGCTTTTTCGCCAAACTTCATAGTTAAGGATATCTGGTTCTTTTCTTTGTCCACAGACTTCACTTGCACTTGGACTTGATCACCTGGGCTCAACATCTTTTGTGGATCGTTAACAAATTGGTTGGCAATTTCAGAAATATGAACCAATCCGTCTTGGTGAACACCAATGTCTACAAAGGCACCAAAGTTGGTCACATTAGAGACGATTCCATTGCAAATCATACCCTCTTTTAGGTCGTTCACTGTAAAAATATCTTCGCGAAACTGGAACACTTTGAAAGGGTCTCGAGGATCTCGCCCAGGCTTTTGTAATTCATTAACGATATCATCAAAAGTGAACTCGCCAATAAGCTCAGACCATTTTTCTTTGAGCTGTTTCAACTTGGCAGAACCTTGTCCAAGTAGACTTGAAACACTTTCTCCTACTTCTTTAGCCATGTCGCGCACGGCTGAGTAACGCTCTGGATGGACACCGGTCGAATCCAAGGGAACTTCACCGCCCACAACTCGCAAAAAGCCAGCAGACTGCTCAAAAGCCTTGGAGCTGAAGTTTGGGACTTTGGTGAGTTCGTCTCTTCTTTTAAAAAGTCCTTTTTCTTGTCGATGTTTCACTATTTGACTGGCAATACCAGGGCCGATCCCTGCCACATGTTGCAAGAGATGTTCAGAGGCGGTGTTCACGTCCACCCCAACAAAGTTCACACAGTCTTCGACAACCGAATCCAAACGCTTTTTGAGAGTGCTTTGGGAAACATCGTGTTGGTACTGCCCAACACCGATACTCTTCGGTTCAATCTTAACCAACTCAGCCAGGGGATCTTGCAAGCGTCGAGCAATGGAGATGGCCCCACGTACGGTTAAATCTAAATCAGGGAACTCGAGTCTTGCCACATCTGACGCTGAGTAAACACTCGCGCCAGACTCGTTGATCAAAACAATAGGAATATTTTTATCTAAATCCCTCAGCACTTTGCGAATAAACACTTCGGCCTCGCGCCCGCCGGTTCCGTTTCCGATTGCAATAGCGTCTATTTCGATTTGTTTTAAAACTTCGGAGAAAAGGGCTTTTGCGTTTTCTTCGGCCTTTTCACCTTGAGTTTTCAAAACAGTATGAGAGATAAATTGACCCTTTTTATCAACCAAGGCCACTTTGCAGCCGGTTCTGAGCCCCGGATCAAGTCCCAACACACAGCGCGCCCCAAAGGGACTGGCTAAGAGAAGCTTTTTGACATTCTCGGCAAAGACTTCGATAGCAAAAATATCTGCGCAATCTTTGAGTTTCTTGTGAACCTCATTGGTGACCGAAGGGATCACGTGGAGGGTTAAAGCACTTTTAGCAGCTGTTTCTAAAAAGTTCTTCACATTTGAATCCTGCAGCGGACATGCGAAATGAATAAACTCAGAGTGCAAAGCCTCTTCATTAGGACTGGTGACGACAACTGTGAGCTCGCCTTCTTTCCAACCCCGGCGCATGGCCAAGTAGCGATGAGAGTTTTTCTTTTCAACCAGTGAGGTCACCTTTTCGATGTGGGCAAAGTAAGTTTCGTATTTGGACTTTGGTTTGACCTTCTTTCCAGGTTTCGAATCGAGAACTCCATGGGTGAAAAAATCGTCCCGCACTTTTTCTCGCAGATCAGGATCATTGGCAATTTTCTCAACCAAAATATGTTGAGCCCCACGAAGGACTTCGTCGTATGTGGCGTACTTAAGAGAGGGATTTAAAAATTCTTTGGCTTTCACCTCAAGAGTGGGCACAGGGCCTTCTGGCTTTTCGCGTCCTAATTGCCAAATCCAATCGGCAAAAGGCCCAATGCCGGCATCACGGGCCAAAGTGGCTTTTGTCTTTTTCTTCTTTTTGTAGGGACGGTAGAGTTCTTCTAGGGCTGCCAAATCCCAACAGGCGAGGATGCGTTTTTTAAGCTCGGGTGTGAGGTTGCCTTGTTCATTGATTTCTTTTAAAACAAATTCTTTTCTTTTAATGATCTCTTGGTATTCGTTTTCCGTTTCTATAACAGAGCGAATTTGAACTTCGTCCAAATTCGCGGTTTTCTCTTTTCGGTAACGCGCAATAAAGGGAACAGTGGCACCTTCGGAGGTGAGATCAATAACGGCTTTAGCAGACTTCCAGTTGATATCTGAAAGACGCTCTACAAAAAAATTCTCAAGACTTTTGTGTTCCATAGGCTCCTAAAATTATTCATAGTTCTTACGCAATTTCAAAGATGATTTCCAGTCCCAACCAGTCAAAACCCCTCTGAGGAGGGCTTTTATTATGCGCAACGTTAATAAGCCACTTGCTTTTTCCTTTCAAGCCACTTTGAAATCCTCTAGAACCAAACTATGGAACTAAAAAAATCAACCACAGCTGGTGATCTCATTGACTTTTTGCAACTGGATTCAGTTGCCTTACTAGGAGACGCCAGTACTCAAATTCAGAGTTTTGAGTTGCCGGGCAGTGATAAGCCCGAGTCTTTTGCCTTTATTAATCAAGAGAAGTGGATTGAGACGGCAGAAACCTCTGCTGTGGCCTGTATCCTAGCCCCAACCAAATTTCGTGCCCAAATTTCTGAAAAGGGTTCGAAGAAAACTTGGATCTTTTGCGATAACGTTGAATTTGCTGCCCAAAAAATTAAAACAAACTTTGTTTTTGCAACTCCCTACCGCCCCTCTACTCTCACCGGTATACACCCCACAGCAGTTGTGGCACCGACTGCTCGCATTGCCGCCAGTGCTGTCGTCGGACCGCTTGCTGTGATTGGTGAGAATTGTGTGATCGAGGACAATTGTTTTATCGGGAGTCACTGTGTTCTTGAAGAAAATGTTGTCATTGCTGAGGGAAGCACTCTTCATCCCCACGTTTATATTGGGCACTCTTGCCTAGTGGGACGTTTTTGTGAAATCAAACCCCAGGCCGTTATAGGCTCTGAGGGCTATGGTTACGCTCACGATGCCAAAGGCCACCATCACCGAATTCCACACACGGGTCGAGTTATTCTAAAAGATTATGTGCATGTGGGAGCGCTCTCTACCATCGATCGAGGGACTCTTGACGACTCGATTATCGGAGAAAACACAAAAATTGATAATCTCTGCCACTTTGCTCACAATTCTATCATTGGCAAAAATGGTTTGCTCACAGCCGGCGCTATCATGGCCGGATCTTCCACTTTGGGAGACAATTTTATTTGCGGTGGACAAACGGGCATAACAGGACATATTCAAGTCACCGACAATGTGAACGTCGCCGCTCGCTCGGGTATCACAAGTTCCATTGCAAAACCTGGAGCCTACGGTGGCTTCCCGGTCATCCCATTAAAAGACCACCTTAAATCAGCCACTTCACTAGCGCACTTGCCAACTTTGCGAAAACAGGTGAATCGAATATTAAGGCATCTTTTTCCAGAAGAGTTTCAGTAGCTAGACCCGCCTTGCTTTACCCAACCATTCAACGTTAGGTAGGTTCTTCTCTTTTCGGGTGCCAATCTGTGGATAAGTTTTTATTAGTCTGGGCGGACATCCTGACCTTGCCAGCATTTTGCCCTGCGGGCAAAAACGAGTCAGGCTACGGGGCTTGTATGGAAGCCTCCCTATGTTTTTTTAACTTTTCAAGGATTTACCACAAAAGACATAAATCTGCAGCTGGTCCTCTTCGTGCCTCTTTCTACAGATATTTGGATTCGGGAACGGCTTCATGTAAATTCATGCACAATAGTTTTAGCTAGTTATCCACATGGCAACAAAAAGAAGAAAGAGCGCGTTAGGTAACTAGCTTCTGTTGCTGAGCTTTTTTTATTTGTTTTAGATTGAGAAAACGTCCTCCAATCCTAAACATACAGTGGTTTAATCCGATATCATTAAATGAGCCTAAAATTAATCCCATTTTCACTGGCTATAACTCTATGTAGCCTCCTTGCTGTTCGGGCTTTGGGCCAGTTTGTTCCGTTTGCCATTTGGGGCCGGGCGGCCATTGAGATTTCGATTGATGATGTTTCTGAGGTCGAGGGAAATGATTTAGTTTTTACGGTGAGTCTTAATCGCAAAGCATCGGCACCACTCAGCGTGGATTATATGGCTTCAAACAGCACAGCGCTGGCTGGGACCCATTACAGCGCGACATCAGGCACTCTGGTGATTGCTCCAGGTGATACAAGTGGAACTATTACTGTCTCATCCTTAGACGTTTTAACTGTTTGTCAAAATGATGTCGCATTTAACTTAGAACTTTCTAACCCCACCTATGGAGTGATTAAAAATACTTTTGGCATCGGGACCATTCAAGACGATGATTTGCCCGTATTGTCGATTAGTAGCGGAGCCGACGTTGTTGAGGGGATCAATGCCGTTGCAACGGTCAGTCTGTCTGCAGCCTGTAATAACAAAACAGTTAGTTTTGATGTGAGCACTGCTAACGGAACAGCTCTTTCCGCCAGCGATTATGTGGCCCTTGTCGGTGCTCCGGCAAGTCTTGCTCCAGGTGTCACAAGCCTTGATATCAGTGTCAACACTCTTGACGATGCTATTGATGAGCCTGCGCAAAATTTTGATATCGTGATCTCAAATGCAACAAATGCAACGCTTGGCTCGTCAACGGCCACTCAAAATATTTTAGACAACGATGATCCGCCCAATATTTATCTGTCTGGAACGAGCGTAACCGAGGGCGAAATCGCAAATCTCGTTGTCACTTTAAGTGCTCTAAGCGAATGGAGTATAGCCTTTAATTACGACACTGTTGACGACACAGCCGTAGCGCCTGGCGACTTTACATCTGTGACCGGAGGGAGTGGTACAATTTTGCCAAACAATCTTTCCACTCTGATCCCTATTACAACCATTGATGATGCCGTTCAATGCGAGTTGCGAGAGAATTTGACGACCACTCTTTCTGCAATTGCAAACGCCACAGTCGCAACACCCGGTGATGAGAGTGCCTCAATTGAGATTGTTGAAAACGATGTGCCAACGGTTACGGTCAGTGTGGATTCTTCGGCTGTTTTTGAGGGGAACACCCAAAACTTCACTTTCACCTTAGGGTCAGCATGTCCTGTGGACTTAAGCTTTGATTATCGCACAATCAATGGGACGGCTGTGGCCCCTTCAGATTACACTGACGCTTCTGGGACCTTGACGATTGCGGCCAACAATACCACTCAAACGGCAGCTGTTGTGACCCTCGATGACTCTGTTTCAGAATTGACCGAAGACTATCTTGTCGTAGCCACAAAAATACATGACAACCAGGGTGTTCCCGCTAGTCTACGTGTTGAAATTCTTGATAACGACGCCAGCGAAAATTTTGTTCAAGACATTCAAGCTGGATACAATGCCACTTGTGCTCTTTACGATGGATCCAAGTCCAAGTGCTGGGGAGAAAGTGTCTTTGGCGCTCTTGGGCACACCGATGGAAACCTGTTTGGTGATACAGATGATGAAACCGGTGATAATCTTCCCCTCATAGATCTTGGTAGCTTTAATGCCGTAGACGTGGAGGGCAGTGGTTCTGCAGTTTGTGCTCTGACTGCCAGTGGTCAGGTTAAATGCTGGGGAAATAATGAGTCCAATGGTAATGGACAGGACCTTGGCAATTTAGGGGATAATCTCGGGGAAATGGGCAACAACTTAAACATTATTAATTTGGGAAGCTCAAGAACAGCGCAAAAACTAACTGGCGGCCAACGTAACTTTTGTGCCCTTTTGGATAATGCCGGAGTCAAATGTTGGGGGGGAAACAATCATTACCAGTTGGGACAACCTGGCGTAGGCTCTTTGGGGACCAGCCCGAGTAACATGGGTGATAACCTCCCCTACGTGGATTTTGGGACGGGATTAACGGCTAAAGACATCTCTTGCGGTGAAAGAAGGTGTTGTGTGATCACCAATTTAGATCAAGTCAAATGCTGGGGCTCTCCCCCTAGTACATACGGCATGGGTTATCAGAACAATGATAAGATTGGCGATACGATTTCTGATATGGGAAATAACTTAACTAACCTTAACTTAGGCACTGGTCGCACCGTCAAATCCATATCAGTTGGTTTAGAGCATCAATGCGCTATTTTAGATAATGATAGGATTAAGTGTTGGGGGCGCGGCACCCGCCTTGGATATGGTGACACTAACACACGTGGACACCAAGATGGCACTATGGGTGACAACCTTCCCTTTGTCGATCTGGGTAACGACGGCTTTGGACAACCTTGGACCGTTAAAAAAGTGGTGGCCGGTCGCGATCACTCTTGTGCTATTCTTGGGAATGACAGGGTTAAATGTTGGGGGTCCTTGGGCGGTCTCCTTGGGTCCGAAGGTGGGACTCCCTACGGACAATCACCGACTACGATTGGTGACAACATTCCCTTTGTCGACATTGGCACCTCTGCTTCCGCCCCCATTGTTGTGAAGGATATCAAAATCAATGCAGGCTCCACTTGTGTGAGAACCGCTGATGACCTGATGAAATGTTGGGGGAAAAATGCATCTGGTGAAGCGGGCCCCCTTTCTTTTGGAACATATGTTGGTGATGATCCCTTGGAAATGGGAGACAACCTTCCTTATTTTAATTTAGGTTCTGGTCGAAAACTTTTGTCTTTAGGCGCTAAAAACTTTAGCGAGCAAGAGACAAATTGTTTTGTATTAGACAATAACCAAGTGAGCTGCCTCGGAGATTTTGTTGGACACCTTGGGAGTGATGGTTTCACCGCAATTTTTAACAAAGGGGACGAACCCGACGAATTAGAATCCATGGACTTTATCAACTGGGGAACGGGCGTGCTTGTCAAAAGTGTCACAAACTACTACCGTCAAACCTGTTCTGTGACAACCACTGGGGAATTGCGCTGTTATGGTCTCGATCAAAATGGTGCCTTTGGTGGTGCTAGCAGTTCGGAAATTATGGGTCGTGGTCTCGGCAGTACACCCAGTGAACTTGGCGACAATCTTGATCCCCTTCAGTTTGGTATTGGCAAAGGCATACGCCAGGTCTCCTACCATGATGGCTGGCCAGGTCCGGATGGCTGTGTCATTCTTGAGGACAACGAAACTAGGTGTTGGGGGAACCCCGCCCATAATGTCAACAATCCCATCAATTGGGGAGTGGGTTTGCATGCCCTTAAAATATCGGGGCGCTGTGCCCTTCTCAGTAACCTTCGGGTTAAATGCTTTGGTGTCTCTGCAGACGGTCAAAATGGACAAGGCAACACGCTGACCATCAGCGATGCTGAAATTGCAAATACCCCGGTCATCGATTTTGGAATCGATATGGATGTCATCGACATCGCGAGCAACCACAAAACCAATTGCGCACTTTTTTCCAATGGGAAAGTTAAGTGTTGGGGCGACGATTGGGCCGGTGCACTTGGCTATCCTGCCAATGATGAAATTGGCAACGACCCCGGTGAAATGCAAAATATTCCGGATATTGATTTTGGAGGCACCGGACTTGTCAAAAAAATTTATGGCCAGGATTCGGTCGCAGACGGCGGTAAGTTTTGCGCCATCATGAGTGATGACGCCCTAAAGTGCTGGGGATATAATACTAATGGTTTTCTTGGATATGGAGATGTATTTGAGCATATTGGAGACAGCACTGGAGAGATCGCGGCCCAAAGCCCCATAGACCTAGGAACTGGCTTTATTCCAACCAAGGTGTCTCTTGGCAATAGTCATGCTTGCGCTTTGTCAACAGACGGTCGCTTTAAGTGTTGGGGGGACAACCAAATGGGTCAATTGGGCCTTGGGGACAATGTCTCTCGTCTCTCGACTGCGCAGCTTGGTGATAACTTAAAAGAAACAAAGGTGGAACTTTGCCACGGTATCAATGGTGCTGTGGACGACAGCTTTGCCACCAATGGCTTTGCCCAGATTGACTATGGCTCGGTCAGCAACCTCAACCAATACACCTCGTCGATTTTTGCCCGTGACTCTATGGGTAGGATCTATCTGTCCGGTTGGGCGAGTAACGGCACCTATAACGATCTCGTCATTGCGAGACTTGATCAGCAGGGAAACATCGACACCAGTTTTGGCACTAGCGGTTTTAGAGTCCATGATTTTGGAGTTGGCAGCAATGGAAAAGGTATACAAATTTACAATGACGAAATCTATGTCGGTGTTAACGGTAGCGGTGGTAGGCGAATTGCTAAAATGGACTTAAATGGAAACCTAATAACTGGTTTTGGTACAAGTGGTGTCGCAAGTAATCCAAATGTTACCAGTGGCGATGGGCTTTATGTCAGTTCAAATGGAATACTGTTACAAACGGGTCACGTACTTACCATGACCGTTCCAAACGCAGCAGATATGGCGGCGACCCGCTTTGATTCCTCATCAGGATCGATTGTGTCAGGATTTGGAGTGAGTGGTTACCTCATGTCGTCACTCGCCGGTGACGAGTTTGGATACCAGACCGATTTCACAGCGGATAATTCACAAATGTATATAACTTCAGAGCGTAACCCTGCGGGGTGGCATTTTTCGATCAAAAAATACAACACAAGTGATGGATCCGTTGTCACAAGTTTTGGAACAAATGGTGAATTGCTTGTTTATGTTGGCGAGCCTGCTCTGGCCAGAAAATTAGTGCAGGATTCAGCTGGGAATATTTATGTGAGTGGGAAGGCCGTTGGCAGTAATACAATCTATTTAATTAAGGCGAACAGCTCAGGCGTACTCGACACCTCGTGGAACACAACCGGCATCATGTCGCTGACTCCTTCTGGCTCTGCAAGTGGAGATATTGCGGGCCAAGAAATTGTGAATGGTAGTCTCTATTTTTTCTTTACCACCACGATTAGCTCCCAACAGCAGTTGGGTATTGCAAAAATCAATAGCAACGGAACTTTAGACACTAGCTTTGGTAGCTCGGGTTACATTTATCATCCATGGCCGGGAGGTGTGAATGCGACCTCAGTCTCAATGGTCAAAGATCAACTGAATCGTGTTATCCTAGGTTTCAATTTGACGTCGCCATCCGACGGAGACTGGGGCTTGATGCGCATTTGCTTAGAACCACAATAGTGAGAAGCAAAAAGGCGCTGGTTAACTGCTGTCTTTCAAGAAATTGAAATGTGAAAGGTTAGAAGTCCTCCGGTTCAGATGATTGCGGTGAAGGATTGGTCTCGCTGGAAGCATCGCCTCGATGGGAATCGATGGCTTTTTTAGTATCTTCGCCAGAAATCCCAACCCACTCGGGAAAAACGAACATCAAGAAAAAATAACCGAGGGTCAGAAAGATAACAAATCCTATGACGACAAGATAAATCATTAGAACTTTCCTTTGGAAGGTATACCATTGATAAGGGTCACCCGCGCCATATGGGCTAGCCCCGACCATTTGCTTTTATTCGCTTGAAAAAAACAATACTCGTTCTCTTCAATGCCGCTAAACTTCTTTTTAAAAAAATGAAGACCTTGCGGGCGATACAAAAATGGAAACTTATAGAACCAAGAAAAAAGTCGTTCGAACCATCCCTTTTTCTCGATTTTGGCAAAAGGGTTGAGACCAAGATTGAGCTCTCGCACACCCTCTTCTTTTAATATTTCGATTAAAAAAGAAATTAAGAAACTCAGAGCTTGGCTATCTTGACCGGGACTATGAACCAAGTGGTCCATATAAAACCCCAACTCTCCATCGCGCAAATAGGGCAACAAACTACAGAAGGCTAAGGCCTTGCCCTCTTTTTCGACGATAAACCACTCTTCGTAGGAGGACACAGGGCTAGAGGCTTTTGGTTTAGATAAGAAAAACTTGAGGTAAAAAGGGGCTTTTGATTTGCGCCAACTCTTAAATAAAACACTGACTTTTGTGTCGTGTTTGCGCTGTCTTTGGTAGATGGGAATGACATTGTAATCTAACTTTTGGCCCTTGCGCAGGGCCCGTCTCACCTCGGAAGCCTCTGGAGAACTTAAATCAAAGTCTGCTAAGTCAATGCGGATACTGGTTCCAAGTGGTTTTTTCACAAAGCTTGGCCAACGCCACTGCTGGCTCACATAGTAACCACAAATCTGTTTGTTTTGTCGACGCGCAAACTCTTCAAAGGCGCGCAGGATCTCAACATCCTCTGAACCAGCGGCCACTAATGGCTCACCAGCCACAACAAAGTACTTTTTAGTTTCTTCAAAGGCAATAAGGGCATCTCCAGCATAGAAAAAACGTTTACCCGTCTTCCAGTGGGTCATAAAATAGGGCGGAATGTCTTGAAAAATCGATTTTTGAAACCAATTAAGTGCCGCAGGAGCATCGAGTTCGTGGGGAATTTGTAGGGAACTTACAACAGCCATTAAAGGGGTGTTAAAACACCCCTCTTAAAATAACAACGAATTAATTTAAAGCGATAACAGATGCCAAGAGAAGGGCCACAATGGACATCAACTTGATAAGGATGTTCATCGCAGGACCCGTCGTATCTTTGAACGGGTCGCCCACAGTATCACCGACAACGGTGGCTTTATGAGCGTCTGATCCTTTTTTCTCGCCAGGGATAGATCCTGTTTCAATAGCTTTTTTAGCATTATCCCAAGCTCCACCTGCATTTGACATCAAAAGAGCCAAAACAACACCCGTGACTGTCGCACCGGCTAACATTCCTCCCAAAGCGGCCGGTCCGAGAGCTAAGCCCACAACAACCGGTGCCACCACAGCAAGAAGGCCAGGCAAGACCATCTCTCGCAAAGCCGCATTGGTGGAAATTTCCACACAACGTGCTGTATCGGGCTTACCCGTTCCCTCGAGCAGACCAGGAATTTCGCGGAACTGACGACGGATTTCAGTGACCATAGCGCCGGCTGCTTTTCCAACGGAGGTCATGGTCATAGCACCTGCCCACAGAGGAACGATAGCACCTAAGAATAAACCAATCACAACAACGGGATCGGTAATGTCCATAGTGAGAGGGTTCATACCAGCGGCTATACGAAGGGCATTCACGGATGAGCCATAAGCGACGAAAAGAGCCAAAGCTGTTAAGGCAGCTGAGCCAATGGCAAAACCTTTACCCATGGCAGCTGTCGTGTTTCCAATCGCATCCAACTCATCGGTGATTTTGCGGACATCCGGACCAAGACCAGCCATTTCTGAAACACCACCGGCGTTGTCCGCAACAGGTCCATAGGCATCAATGGTCATAGTTACACCCACAGTGGCAAGCATTCCAACCGCAGCCAAGGCGATACCATAGAGACCCGCCACATTGTTTGAAACATAAATAGTGGCGGCAAGTATCATCAAGGGGAACACACAAGACTCAAGGCCCACAGCAAAACCAGTAATGATGTTCGTTGCAGGACCTGTTTTAGAAGCTTCGACAATGCGAAGGATTGGACCTTTTGCCGTGTAATACTCAGTGACATAACCAATAGCAAGACCAGCAATTGTACCAGCAAGAATGGGATAAAACACAGAGAACTCAAAGCCCAAAGTGACAATACTCAAAGCTGTTAAACCCAGAAAACCAATAGCTGCGGTGTACTCAGAGACGTGCAAAGCTTTTGCTGGAGGCAACGATTTGAAAATGTTCATGCCAATGATTCCAACAAAAGAAGAGGCTAAGCCCAAAACCGAAAGAGTTAAAGGAAGCGCCATAATCAAAGCTCTGGCAGGTTCTCCACCGGGATGAAGAAGGGCCATAGCATCGCTACCCATAGTGGCCGCAATTGCAATTGTGGCCACCATGGCTCCCACATAGGATTCGAAAATGTCGGCACCCATACCGGCGACGTCACCCACGTTGTCGCCAACGTTATCGGCAATCACACCTGGATTACGAGGATCATCTTCGGGAATACCGGCTTCGATTTTACCAACTAGATCGGAGCCCACATCGGCAGCTTTGGTGAAAATACCTCCACCCACGCGAGCAAAAAGAGCAATTGAAGAAGCTCCCATAGAGAAACCAGAGATCACACCAACCGTGTCCACATACTGGCCCCAAATAAAGTAGAAGACACCCAAACCAACAAGTCCTAGAGAGGCAACAGACAAGCCCATCACAGCTCCGCCGCGGAAAGCAACGAGAAGAGCCGGACCAATACCACCTTCTTTAGCCGCTGTGGCGGTGCGAACATTTGAGCGTGTGGCCGCCTTCATACCAATGAAACCAGCTGTCCCAGAAGTGACAGCACCAAACAAAAAGGCTACGGCAGTTTCCCAACCTTTAACCGGGTAAAGAATTGCTGTGACAGCAACAACAAAGATCGCCAACAGTCTGTACTCGGCTTTCATAAAGGTCATGGCACCGAGATGAATCTCTTCTCCAATGGCCGTCATTTTCTCATCACCTGTAGATAGCTTCATGTTTCTCATGTAGAGGAACATGGCAAAGACTAAACCCAGTCCGCCAGCAACAGGTGCAACAATTCCAATCTGCTCAATCATCTGAGACATGGTTCGTACTCCTTATATTCAATTGGTTTTTAGTGACCCTTGTGTCGCTGGGTTTGACGCGATTGTCAACGAGGAAGTCACTTATTTGATGTCCCAGCAAAGGCTAAATGCAAGGCGGCAATAGCCACTAAACTCGGTCCTTATTGCCAGTCTCTACGAGAGGGTTTAGTGTCTAAAACAATTGAGAAAACACCAACGGGAGACGGCAAATGTCTTACACTTTTTACAAGATTCTACACTTTTCTGGCCTATTTTTAATGCTCATGAGTTTAGGGGCCATCGCCTCTCACCGACTGCAGGGCGGCAGCAAAGAAAACTTTAAAAACCGAAAGTTTTTTTCGGCCTTCCACGGCATCGGTCTTCTGCTTTCTTTTGTTGCAGGTTTTGGATTGATGGCTCGAGGTGGCTTTCAATTCACAATGGGTTGGCCCTACATTAAAATTCTTATTTGGCTTATTCTTGGCATGTACCCTGTTATTTTTTACAAACAAAACCCCAGCAGCAAACTGCCTCTTTTGTCTCTCATGGCTTTGGTTTTATTGGCCATACTGACTGTTGAATACAAATTCATCTAAGCTTTAAGGAGTCTTTATGAATAACTTTACGCTTTGGAATCCCACTCGCATTCACTTTGGCGAAGGGCAAGTGCAGCATTTGCACAGCGAAATTCCCAAACAGAATAGGGTTATGCTCCTTTATGGCGGTGGATCGATCAAAAAAAATGGAGTTTACGAGGCTGTCCGCTCGGCTTTAGCGGAATATGATGTTGTCGAGTTTTCCGGTATTGAGCCCAACCCCACTTTTGAAACCCTGATGAAAGCCGTCGAGATAGTTCGTAAAGAAAAAGTGGATTTTCTACTCGCTGTGGGTGGCGGTTCGGTGATTGATGGAACCAAGTTTGTCTCTGTCGCCGCTCCCTTTGAAGGTGATGAGTGGACAATTGTCAGTGAGAGCGTGGACACCAAGGGGCACAAGGTTCCCTTTGGGACAGTTCTCACTCTTCCTGCCACAGGTTCCGAAATGAATTGCGCCTCGGTCATCACCCGCAAAGCTAGCAAAGAAAAACGCGGCTTTATGCACCGGGACCTCTACCCCCAATTTTCCATTTTGGATCCTACATACACTTACTCACTACCTCGGGAACAAATTGCCAATGGTGTCGTCGATGCTTTTGTACATGTCACCGAACAGTATCTGACCTACCCGGTTCATGCTCCTTTGCAAGATCGATTTGCTGAATCCATACTCACCACCCTTATTGAAGAGGGCCCAAAGGCACTGGCTCTTCCTGAAGATTATAACATTCGTGCCAATATTATGTGGTGCGCGACGATGGCTTTAAACGGAGTTATTGGTTGTGGTGTTCCCCAAGATTGGGCCACTCATATGATTGGTCACGAACTCACAGCCGAGTTTGGCTTAGCCCACGGCACAACCTTGGCCATCATTTTACCAAGCACATTGCGTGTGATGAGTGTGGATAAGAAAGACAAACTTTTGCAGTATGCCCGTCGCGTCTGGAACATTCAAGGCGAAGACGAGTCCGAAGTGATTGCCGAGGCGATCGATAAAACCCAAAGTTTTTTTGAAGCCATGGGTATCAAAACTCAAATGAGCTATTACGGTGTCAGTCAGCAGGATATAGCCACCATGGTAGAGCGTTTGAATGATAAAGGTTTTACCCAAATTGGAGAAAATCGAAAAATCGACCTTAAAAAATCGCAACAAATTTTTGAGCTTTCTCTATGAAAATCTTTCTTGGTATTTTGTTTCTTGTCGTCGCACTCTTTGGAGGTTCTATGTTTTGGCAGGCAATTAAAAGTCGTACGAACCCTGGAAATACAGGAATTGAACAGGGCTTGTTAAAGGAGTGTTCCGACAAACCGAATTGTGTTTCTAGTCTCTCCTCGCAAAGTCACAAATCTTTCATCAAGCCTTTGCACGCCGATAATATCGAAGTGGTCTGGGACAATTTACAAATGGGCCTCCACGACTTAGGTCTCACTCCTGTGACGAGCCAAGAAAACTACATTCATTGCACAGCAAAAACACCCTTACTTAAGTTTGTAGATGATGTGGAATTTTTGTTGGATCGAGAAAACGGCATCATTCATATCAAGTCCGAGTCACGGGTGGGTTATTCCGATTTGGGTGCCAATCGAAACCGCGTTGAAGCTATCCGAAAAAAACTGCAACTTTGAGTTTTTGTTTCTATTGTATCGAATTGAGACAAGTGACTTCATTGAATGGAAAAAAAAGTCGATGAGGCAAAATGGACTCATTGAAGTTTAATATAACTATACACCCCTTCTTAGTTTCCTTGGGAATCCATGGCCTCGTCGCCACAGTGCTCTACTTTGGCGGACTGGGACAAGAGGGGCAATATCCAGCTCGCATCGGCGGTGGCACTTTTGAGATAATAGGCTTTCAAAAAACTTCACCGCAAACAGACAAAAAATCAAAAAATAGTCGACTGGCGACTTTGCCAGACCCTACAACTTCTGGAAAAAAGGAAATTGATCAAGGATCCCATCAAAATTCCACATACAGTGGACAAACCGGCTTTCAGTCCTATGGGGGTGGCGGTCGCGCCTACAACGAGTATGTACAGAATCTTTACAACCAGCTCGAACAAAACAAACGCTATCCGCTCTTTGCGCGCAAACTCAAGGTACAAGGGATTGTGAAAGTTCGCTTTCGTGTTCTCCGCGATGGTACCATTCAAAATATCCAAATCACCCAACCCAGCTCATCTGAGATCCTCAATCGCGCAGCTATTGACAGTCTGAGAAAGAGTAGCGGACACTCCCCACTTCCGGAATCCTTAAAAGGTCGCTTCATAGAAGTGGAAACAAGCTTTCACTTTAGCACTTCATCGCGCTAATCAAGAATTAAAATGGGTCCACATTCCTTTTGAAATTTCTTGAACCTCAATTGTAGTTCTTAGCTCTGGCAAGCTGGACGCGTTTTCACCCGTAGGGTGAAATACCAGTAAGGGCAAGGAGCCCGGCTGAGAGCTAAAATTGAGGTTCAAGAAATTTCAAAAGGAATGCGGACCCATTTTTAAGCTTTAGACTTCGCGAATAAATTCATTGCTTGGAAAGCGAACTTGCGGACCATAAACTCCATCCTCGGCCCGCTCCCCTGCACTGATCCCCATCACCACAACTGCATCTTTGGGAAGATTGAGAATCTTTTTGAGGCGACGTGAATCCATCCCTTCCATCGGGCAAGAGTCAAAACCAAAAGCGCGCAAGCTGAGCATCAGGTTTTCACAGGCCAAGGCTGTGGTCTTGACCGCCCAAATTTGCAATTCAGCGCGACTGGTCACTTCGCGAGGCATTGGCTGAAACAAACCCATAGAATATAAAAAGATTTTTTTAAAAAAACCAAGAATTCCAAAACAACCAATACTGTAGGCAAGGGGGACAATTTTTTTGTAATACTTGATCGCGCCGATGGCCTGACTTTTTTCAAGCATCTGGATCATCTTTTTGGAATTGTTTTTCCATGTAGCAGTTCGCGCCACGGCAACCACGACTTCCGCTGCGGTTGTGACAGCAGGCTGATTCAAAAATGCTGGATTGATCTTTTTTCGTGTTTCTGGATCGCGAACCCAATAAAACTCCCAGGGCTGAAGGTTTGAAGAATTGGGAGCAAGAAGAGCCAATTCTAAACACTCTCGCATCACAGGCTCTGGAATCTTTTTTTGACTGAAGCGGCGCACGCTCCTGCGCGAGCGAACAACTTTACAGAATTCCTCGGAGTTAACGGGGCTGGCTAGCTCTCGATGGGTATTTTCGCTGCTAAAGATATTATTGAGCTCGCTCATGTCATTTCTCCTCGTTTCTCATTGTGCATCTTATTAAATTGCTTCAAGAAAAACACGACGATAAGTTTTACCCCATAAATTTGCATGGAGCGAATTGTTTTTAAGACGTGCGGATAACCAATACGACAACTGAAACAGAATAAACTGGTCTTTTTTTCATTGAATGACGTATTGTTTGCCCACCCCTCCCAGAGGGTCTATAGATATTATCATGGTGCAATTTGTAATTATTGTATTCCTTATTTTATCTCTACTCAAACCCGACCGCGCGTTTTCACAAGTCCTGCGATGCCAGGATATCTTTGCCGTTCAATCTTGGCCTTCAGAACCTGCCAAAGAGTACACCCTTCAATTTCTTGATAAGCCTTTCAGAAGGCCAATTGCAGTCGATGAACACTCGCAATTTGAGAGAGCTGTTGTGGCCTATGGGTCTAAAGAGTTCAAAGAAGCTCTGCAGTTGGCACTCGCCCTTTACCGATTGAACCCCCATCATTACAATAACCTGTTGTTACTTGGAAATGTCTCGATGGAATTGGGTCTTATTCAATTTGCAGAGACTTTTTACAAAAAAGCAGCGGAACTGTCTTTTCATCCCCGAATTGAGCTGGGGTATCTCGTTGAACTTTACGAGCAAACTGGTCAAACGCAAAAGTTAATGGAAACACTGACAGAAATGGTGAAAATTGAAAAGGCGATTATGCAACTCGACGCCTCACCTGAGCATCTGACTCATATGCTTTCTATCGAAGCCAAACTTTTGAATATGCATGGTCATATAGAAAAAGCCGCACAAAAATGGCGACAGTTACTTGAGCTCAATGAGCGCGATGCCATGGCTCACAGCCAGTTAGGACGCCTTCTTTTTTTAATGGATGATCCAACCCAGGCCCTTTACCATATCACTCAGGCTCAAAAATTGAAGCCTCACGAAACTCTCTTTTTTCAACAAAAAATGTCTGCCCTCTTTGTCGTGCGAGACATACCATCTATTGAAAACGCCATTTCAAAGATGGGGAAACAAGCGAAGATCTTTTATCAAAGTTCTCTTCATCTTTTAAAAGGCGAATTTTCTCAGACAGCCGACCTTTTAAAGGGCGATCAAACTAGTCTGGCTTTTATTCGTTTACGCGCGCAAGCTTATTTTTCCATGGGTCGACTCGATCTAGCTTATAAGGATTTAATTCACATTTTACAAAAAACTCGCCGCACCGACTTGTTCACTCTAATTGCTTTATACCAAATCGAAAAGGGCGAGACTCCATTGAAGATCTTTAAAGCCAGCCCACTGTTGGAACAAATTATTGATAATTTAAGTCCTGGAGAATGGGCTTTGTTTTTAAGATTTAAAGATAAAGATCCGTGGATTTTTGAAGCCGACACCTTAACGGCAGAGCCCGACCCAACTATTCAGAATCCCTTTTGGGAGAAACTTGGAATTTATACCCAGCCTATCAATCGACAAGCCGTGAAAGCTTTCTTCAAAAAATAAATCTGAGCAAGAAAATTTGTAGCCAGCAAATGTGCAGGTCACTTAAAATTACTCCTCGCCTTTAAGTTGTCTTAAGAGTGTTGTGAGAGGGATATCCACAGACTCTCGTTTATAGGAATAGGACCTTGCTAACTCCTCTTTGAGTTTAAAATACTTGTCGGCAAAACGTTCATAACCGTAGTACTTATAGCGGGCTTCCATATCCGGCCAATGGCTCTTGTACATATAAGTCTTAAAATATCGAATATCATCAAAGCCTAACTCCGGAGCTAACTCGATCCATTTTTGAATAATAGGATCCTCAAGAAAAGCCAGCATGATTTCTGGCGTGTACTGAAAAAATTGATAACAGCCTGGCTGTTTATATTTCAATTGATACTGACGCGGAACATTGAGGGATCCCGTTTCCTGACTTATAATTCCGTTCTCTTTTTTTTCTAAAACTAGATCTCCAGTACCAAATACAGGAAAACCACCGGCCCACTTAAATCGATAGATATCAAAAGTGACATAGGGATCTTTGCAGAGAAATTCGGCCGCAATTTTTGGTACTTCTTCCTGGAGAATCTTGTCTTCATCCACATCAATCACAGAGTGGGGAATGTCGTAGCGTTTGCAATAACGAACGGCGTGATCCCACTCACTCCAATGATAGCGTTTGTAACGAATTGTCACCGCTTGAAAGGGGATACCAGCGTCATAAAAAGAGCGACAGACAACCTCGCCATCAACCCCACCGGACAAAAGAACGCGAATTGGGAGGTCTAATTGAGAAGCTTGGTGGGCTAACTTACGAGCCACATCAATACACTCTTCGCGAAAATTGTGGGGTTGTCTGGAGCATGGCCTGTAGCGAATGGAAAATTCGTCATTGTCGTCGAATCGATGGGGTCGATTTGACCAATTATATTCAATGAAATCATTCTCATACAATTTCATAGCGCCCCCTCCTTTTTCTTTTAATATCATTCTCCCTTGCCCCCTTCAAATGCTTTTAAATAAGACATAGACTTGCAAATTCACATCATATATAACCCGCCCATGCAGATCCCCAAAGGCCTAGCAGGGACAATCGTCGACGAAACAAGTGTCTCTTTCTTAGATGTAGACAATGCTAAAATTTATTATCGTGGTTATGCCTTAGATGAGCTTCTGCGCTCGGACTTGGATTTCGAAGCGGTAGCTTATCTCTTATTAAAAGGGAAACTTCCCATAGATTCAACTGTCACTGATTTTTTCTGGAAAATAGAGCAAACCAACCGCGACCTTCCTTCCTCGTGGCGTTCTTTTCTGACGCACAAGGAATTGCTTGAACAACCTCCAATGAAACTCTTAAGTGCAGTGATTTCTATTGATTCCTCTGCGAACTTTTCACCCACATCAGAGGAGCAACGGTTCGAGAGCGAGGTGCTCCGCTTGTGGGGAAAAATTCCAACTCTCTTAGCTTCTTCTTTTCGCCTCAAGAACTCGATGCTAGAAGTCACACCCGATAAAAATCTAAAACAGTCAGACAATCTATTTAAAATGTTTTTTAACGAGAGGCCCTCGACCTCTTTACTACGTGCCTTTGACCAAACTCGAATTGTCTACGCCGAACATGAATTTAATGCCGCAACTTATACCGCTCGTGTTGTCACCTCGACCCAATCGGATTTTGGCAGCGCTGTGGTGGCCGCTATCAACGCTTTAAAAGGTGAGATTCACGGCGGGGCTATTGAAGAGATTATGAAAATGCTCCTTGAAATTGAGAGTCCGCAAAATGTGGGACCTTGGCTCAACGCAAAAATCCAAGGTGGCGAACGAATTCCCGGATTTGGTCATCGCCTTTACAAAAATCAACCCGACCCAAGGTTTGCAATGATGTTCAACGTTCTAGAGTTGGCCTCTACCGAACTCAAGAATGATCGCTGGTTAAACATTGTCAAACAACTGATTCAACTGGTTTCAGAGAAAAAGTCCATTTTTCCAAACTTGGATCTGGCCTCAGCCCCCTTTTACTACCTTCTTGGCTTTCCTGTCGAATACCATACAGCCCTTATCACAATGAGCCGCTATGTGGGTTGGTGTGCCCATATTCGAGAGCAGGCTCTCAATAATCGCATTATCCGACCCAGTGCCAGATACACAGGAACTTTTTCTGTACTATGACGACTCCTCAATTGTTTATTTGGGCATTAAGTAGTTCTAGTTCCATTGAAAAACACACCCCTTTTCTTAAGGCCTGTCGGGAGCTAAACATAAAATCCGTTTTGGTATCTCATGAAAGCAACGATGAGCTTTTATGTGCCGATGAAAACTATGTCGTTCCTTTACATGACTGGCAGGCCTTGAAACAAATAGCTCACCAATCAAAGCCTACGCTTGTGATGACTCAAAACTGCCGGCTCACCCCCTTCCTGGCAACCCTCGCTAAGGAACTTGGCATCAATCTCTACAGCAAAGAAGCCGCCGAGATTTTAGCCTATAAAGATCGGTGGCACCGCTTTCTTGAACAGATGAATCTGCCCTCACCAAAAACAATTCTCCCTACCCAAGAGTCTGATTTTTCTAGTCAACTTTGGGGCCGTACGCCTGTGGTATTAAAACCTTCTTTTTCTACTGGAGCCGTAAATACATTTGTATTTGAAAATATTGATGAGCTGTACTCCTCACTGATTCAAGGAACTCTTTTGAATGAAAATTCAGGGCAACCCCTTCAATTGGCAAACCTCTTGAAACAAAATCAAGACTATGATGAGCAAGGTGGTTTCATTGTACAAGAGTACCTTATTCACCAGTGGCAACTCGGTATCGAGATTTTTATCCATCAGGGCCAGGTGAAGCTGATTCATAGTGCTGAAATCCTTGTCAACGAAAGTGGCTGTGAAGCCTATGCACATCTGGGCCCGGTTCCTATTCCTAGACAGCTTGAAAAAATCTTTCAAGATATTGCAGATAGAATTGGCCTCTACAACTGTCACCTCTCTCCGGACATCCTTATCGACAAGGATGGCAAACCCTACATTCTTGACGTCAATCTCAATGTGGGAGCTGAAGGCCTGATGCAAGCTATTCAGAGTCGTGGCCTGGATTACTGCAAGGAGTCTTTAAAAACTCTTTTGGGGTTTTCGGCCAATTGGACTTGTGAAGAGGTTGCCACGGTCAGCTACAGTCTTCCCTCTTTCAAGAAAAATCCACAATTCCAGATAGCCCGTGAGGACAATGCCAACTTCCCCAATTTTGCCAAGAATCGCCTCCTGGAGTGGAGAGGGCGTCTTGATAGGGATTAAGACCCATAAAATCTGGTTGTCTCTCAATGTAAAAAACCATAACCTAAGACCGTTTTATTCACTCAAGCTTTCATGGGAGTTCTGACGATGGGCTTTATCAAATATCAAAATCGCGACGAAATCAGCCGCAATAATCTGGCTCGTAAGAATTTTTCTAGCAAATGGGAATACACTAAAGCTGTCAGCCAATGGCACTTTGATAAATGGCAGAAAGAAACAGATAGCTATAAGGTTTTTCTTGGAATCGAAGGGGATTGGCAAAAAGAAATCGCCAGCTTAGAGTACCCCATTCAGGTCAGCACAACTAACTATGGCTTTGAAGGTAAAGATCATGATTCCATAATTGAAAATGATTTTGTTGAGTGGGGCTACAATACAGGAATGTTGCAGTATGACCGCACCTATGATGTTCCAGAAAAACTGATGAAGGTGGCCGAAAAACTTCACTTGAAACATCCCGATGTACGTATTCACCGACAAACACCCGGAATGGTGGCCCCCATCCATGTCGACACTTTTTGTTCCCACCCCGCAATGGATAAGGACCCAACCCTTGAAATTTCAATGATGCGACGATTTGTTATTCAGTTGACGGACTGGGACTGGGGCCATTTTTGGAATTTTGGAAATGCTCCCTGGCAACAATGGCGAGCTGGAGATGTGGCCTATTTTGAAAGTCGCGATGTGGTTCATTGCACAGCTAATGCAGGAAAGTCCGCCCGTGTGACCATGATTGTGACTGGCTGGATGACTGACAAAACTATCGAACTGGTCGAAGGTCCCTACCAAAGAGTGAAGTTGTAACTTGAATAGAACGACGCAGATTGAATTGATGCGAGAGGAGGAGCGTGCTGTTCTCGAACGCTGGAAGGGGCTTGTCACCGAGCTAAAATCCATCCCCCACCTTCCCATACATCTCGACATTGACCTGAACCGTCTTCGTGAAGAGGCGACTCTAGTCACCGATTTTTATCCCCACCGTTTGCATACAAATAAACAACTGCCAGAATGGTATATGGAACAACACCACTCTAGCTTTCAGGGCCAGTGTCTTGTTGATTATATACCGGACAACTTTTACGGCATGGCAGATGCCCCTGGGCATTTGTTTGAAGAACCTGATGCTCAATTTGACGAAATGGGACGCTTAAAATTTTTTGTCACACCGTTGGGTCAAAAGATGCCCTACACTATTTCGGTTTTGCAGAAAATTTCCCCTTATATCAATCGGACACGAATTATAAAAACAGCTCCCGGCGGAGGTATTTTTTGGCATAGTCACCACAATGGACTTTATGATGTTTCCTATCTGCGCCTTTGTATTTTCAATATTCCCTTGTATACCAATAATCAATGCCTTCATCGAGTCAGAGACTACAAATTAAAAGACGACGGCCCAATTTATGCTGAACACTATAAAGAGGGGAAAATTTACCTTTTCAACAGTTGGCATGACCATGATTTTTGGAATCAAGGTCAAACCCCAAGATTAACAATCATACCCTATTTCAATTTTCCCGATGAGGCCTTGCTGAGTTTTTTAGAAGAGCAAGTTAACAAATATGAAGGGCCTCGCATCTCACCCTAAGGAATTTTTAAGCTATTCCCAACTCATTCTTGCACGTTATGACCAAAAGATTGTCTCAACAAACGTTTGTTCCGCAAACGAAGGTGTGTCACCTCCACCTCAGGAGGTTGCTTAAGGATCCATGCAACAACACTTGCCAAGTACTCCTTATCCAAAAGTTCAAGAGTCTTTTCAATGTTCTCAGAATGCTCCATGCCACCATTGACAAATTCGGGCTCTAGCAAAGTGACTTTCACAGCCGGGTTCCTGTGAGTGTCGGCTAAAGTTAAAGTGAATTCCTTTACGCTTTTTTTGGTCATTGAATAGTACGTTGATGCCAATCCCATATACTCATAAGCGACTCCTTCAACATGAGCGGCGTTGCTGCCAATATTAATAATGTGACCCTGCTCCATCTCTGCGTAATATTTGAGACTTAACATTCCCAAAGCTCTCACATTCACATCTTGGATTTGGGCAAAGTTTTCAGTAAAAAGTGCTGCATTATTTATTAGGACATTCAC
>JBGSNK010000072.1:0-11254 GCA_041739665.1 Bdellovibrionales bacterium | reverse complement strand
CCTGGGATTCATATCCACAGCATCGATGTGCCTTGGGTCATCAAGCAAATAATTAAGTGCATTGCAACCGGCGCTAGTGATCATCAGCAAATTATCAGTGGGCTGAATATTCAGAGCCTCTCGATCCAGACGGGGATCCTCCCAGCACTGATTGTAAACAAGATTATTGGAATGCATGAGAGAAAAAACTTGTTGGCGCGACCAATTGGCTATCTTCATAGGTCAAGCCTAGATGGGGGTTCTTTTAACAACAAGTAAGGACTTGAACAGAATTGTGTTAGCAATTGGTTAGAAGATCTAGGGCCCAAAATCCCTCTTTTTCGAAATATTTCCATCAGAATTCGTCAAATATGAATTTTGATAAAATTGTGGTCAGCCGACATTTCCGACAAGGATTTATAAATTAAAACTTAAGACTAACATTTTAACTTTCACTAATAAGTGTTAGTCTTAATATTCAATTGTCGCAAAATCTCTGGATTTTTAAGTTTAGGGTTGAGTTCTATCAACCTTTTGAGATTTTTCAAAGGTTGCCTCTTTTTCTTCGCTGAGGTCCTGATCACCCAGCCCAAATTTGTCACCCCTAGGTCGGGAATCGTCACTTTGTCAAAAGTTGAGAGTTCGTAAGTCACTGCTAACTCTATGAAAACTCTTTTAAAAGTCTAGGTATATATCTTGTAGAACCTTGGGTGTCGATCTTTTTAATCGTGAGGTGTAAATGGAAAACTTAGGAATGATTCAAGAAATTGCCCAAGCCTTTCAACAAGGTGGAATATGGATGTGGGCCATCTTCGCTGCCCAGATTTTTTCAATGGCAATTATCTTTGAGAGAGTATGGAAACTTTATATTTCTCGCGATACAAATAACACGCGATTTCTCAAGGAGTTTGAGTCAGATATTAAGGCCGGTCGATTGGATACAGTTATTGATCGCAGTCGTGCTCTTCCAAACTCGGCTCCTATCGGACGTGTGATCCGCGCTGGAGCTCGTGCGGCTCTGGAGATGGGGGGACGTGAAGAGATTCAAGCTCAAATGGATGAAGTCCTGCTACAAGAAACATCCCGTCTTCATAAAAGAACAGGTCTTCTTGCCATGCTTGGAAACACGGGGACCCTTTTAGGACTGCTAGGGACTATTATAGGTCTAATTCATGCCTTCTCCTCCGTTTCGGGTAGCGATCCCATTGAAAAAGCCATGCTTTTAACTTCGGGTATTGCCATGGCCATGAATACAACGGCCTACGGATTAATTATGGCGATTCCTGCATTGGTGGCTTTTGGAATATTGCAAAGTCGCGCAAACAATCTCTCTGAAGATCTTAATCAGGCGGCACTGCGTGCTTTCAATTGGATGAGTTTTAAGTACGAGAGTGTACCCAAACGCAAGGTTCGCACAAAGGCGTAATGCTGATCAAGAACTGAAAATATTTGAAAAACCAAGAACTATTAAGAAAACGGACGTGAGAGGAACACATGGGGCAAGATAACGAAACAAATTTTGAAATCAATCTGCTGCCCGTGATTTCGCTGCTCGCGGTAATTATTGGTTTTCTTCTCGTGACGGCTGTGTGGCTTCCCTTAGGTGGCTTCCACGTTAAGCAAGCTATTGGTGAGACTTCGGAGCAATCTGATCCTCAAAAAGAGAGTAAATTTCAGATTCACCTTCTTTCCGACTCTGTCATTGCTTTGCAGGTGGAAAGTGAAGGAAAAATGGTTCAAGAAATGAAAATAAAAGAAACAACAAAGGACTACCCCTCTTTGAAAGAGGCGATCGTTAATTTGAAGGAAAAATACCCTCAAGTGAAGCGTGTCTTTTTAATGCCAGCTGCGGCAGTCAAGTATCAAAATGTCGTCAGCGTTTTCTCTCTATTAAATGAATTAGAGCTTAAAGAAGTTGGACTGCAACCCACATTATAAAAAGGTCAAGAGTTATGAAGTTTGGTCAAATTCGACAAGATAAGGTGAGTTCTCCCATTGAATTGATGCGGCAAGTGCGTCCCTCAAAAAGCGGGCGCAGCATGATTCGTACCGCTGCTCCTTTGATGTTGACTTCATTAGTCGATGCCTTTGCTGTTATTGTAATTTACCTCTTGGCAAGCACTCAACAGCAGGGGACAGAACTTAAAGTCGATAAAAAAATATCCCTTCCAACTGCCAAACATTCACAAAGCCTTGAAAAGGGCATCAATATGCGGGTTGTCGGCAGTAAATACTTTATTGAGGATACGGAGTTAGCGGAAGGTCAAGTGGCCGACTTTCTAGTGAGTCTTAATAAAACCCTAAAAGCCGACGGAGACCAAAGACAAGGTCACCTCATTATTCAAGCCGATAAAAACTCTGACTTTCGACAACTCAGCCCAGTTTTAGTTATTGCGGCTCAGACTGGATTTGAGAATGTTCGCTTTGCGGTGATGGGAGAGTAGGGTGAAGATGTCGCAAATCATCCTCATTGCCATTTTTCTCTTAGGCCTTAAGTCTGTGCATGCCATGGATATTGGCACTCACGATATGTTGATTGAAAAAATAGAAAGCGGTCTACAGGCGGACCAGACTCCCCAGATTCGTCTGCGCTTGGCTGATCTTTTGTCCGATCGAGCCCGTTTAAAGGCTTTGCAAGAAAACGAAAAATCCTGCAACAACTGTCACAAATCAAGGGAAGATCGCACACAGGCACTTGGTCTCTATCTTGGTATTTTTGATAATCTAAATGGAAAAGAGCAGTTGCATAGCTTCGAGCAAATTGCCCAGTCGTACACCGTATTGAATCAAAAAACCAACGCCAATCGCTTTTATAAAAAAGTCATAAATGGAAAATATTCGCGCACTCTTAAGGCCCAAGCACACTTAAAAAATGCAGATCAATTGTTTTTTGATCACAAATATGAAGTGGCCTATCAGGATTACAAGAAGGCCATTTCTTTAGATTCTACTACTAAGTTTCCATTGACTCGATACCGCATGGCTTGGTGCGAGTTCAATCAGGGACAGTTTGAAATCGCAAAAAGAAATCTCGGAGCAATCTTAGAGTCAAAAGAGGCCATAGATTCAAGCCTACGTTCGGGTATGACGGGCGATTACGCCCGTTTTTCTGCCAAAGGAGCTATCGGTCGGTATCAAATTCAGAAGCTCCACCAGTTAAGCTCTCAAGAAGAAGCAAAGGGCAATGTGGAACTTCTTGCCAATGAACTCGATCGTCTTGGGCGTGCCCATGAAAACATTCTGGTGAACCACTATCTTTTAGAAGTTTTTGAAACAGATCCTTTGGAGAAGGCAAAAGCGTATTTGCGCCTGGCACAGGCCGAACTGAGTTTAAAAAGACTCTCATCTGTTGTGGTGTCTTTTAAAAAGTCCACGGAGTTTCAGAAAAAAGTAAATTGTGAAAAGGTTAAAGTGGGAGGCTGTGAAGATTTCAACTCGAAGGCAAAGAAGTTTTTAGTCTTCTGGAATCAGGTTGAAAAAGACAAGCCGTCGGCCCAGTTGCATCAAGTTTGGGTTTTGTACCTCAAGCTTTTTCCCTTGGATCATGAGATGCACTTTATGGCTGCAAAAAGCTTTCACAAGGGAAAAAATCTTACTCTAGCCCAGACTCATTACATCCAATCTGCCGAGATTATTCATAAACAAGAGACTAAAGAAATGCGTCGCCATTTAGAGGCCTCTCTAGATGCAGCTATGGCCTGTGCTGAAGAGATTAAACAAATCGAAATGAAGAGAGTGGCTTATAGTAGTTATCTCAAACTTTATCCGTCGGGTCCCAAAGTGCTTCATGCCAAGTACCAGATCGGATTCCTCGATTACCAAGAAAAAAAGTACTCTTCGGCTCTTCAGACATTTACTCAGATGATTGGAGAATTTAAAAAAGCACCTCAAGTAAAAGACTCTCGTCAAATAGCCTATAAAGCTTCGCATCTCATTTTGGATATCCATGCCGAAGCCAAAGACAATAAAAACCTAATGTCCCATGCCCTTGCCTTCTCTCAACTTTTTAAGGCAGAACAAAACGAATTCAACACTATTTATCGCAAAGCTTTATTGAATGAGACTGTTGCTGTCCTCAAAAGCAAAAAGCCCCAACAATCTTGGAAAGAGGATTTGCTCAATAAATACCATGTCCTCAATTTTAAAGGTGTCGAAAAGACAGAAAAATCCAGCCTTTTGGAGGCCCGACTTCAATTGGCAAAATCTCTTCAGAATCTCGATGAAGTTCAGCAGACGGCCGTTTTAATTATTGGTCAAAAAGATCTCATGGATAGCACTCGCCAATTGGGATTCACCGAGGCTGTTTGGGCCGCTGAAATGAAACTGAATTTTGGCAAAGCATACGAATATGCCAAGATGCAAAAGGCTCGCTCTCAAGACCGAAATATAGCGGATCACCTACGATTAGGACTTCTAGCAGAGATGGCAGGTCGCAACCCCAAAACTCACTTTGAGGCGGCACTGAACAACACACGCGGTACGCTCGAGAGCAATCGCTTGCGGGCTAAGATTGTTCAAACAAGTCCAATCCCTTGGAAAGAGCTCGTCGACAGACTTGGCGAGCTTCGCAAATCCCCTTTGCTCCTCTCGGAATTGGCCATGGAAACCTTTGCTCGCTACACAAACTTTATAGGTGCACGCAAAGTTTTGGACCACTGGAGTGTGGCGAAAAAACCTTCGGGAGTGCGCTTGCAACGTCAAATCGATATGCCTGAGCTCAAATCTCTAGCCCAAAAAATTCGCCCCCATCAAATTTCGAAAAGTTCAGAATCGCGAAGCCAAAAAGATTTGGTCGTGCGACTCGATTACATCAACCAGATCGAAGAACAGACGAATAAGGCTGTATCCCGTCAAGATCTTGTCATTCAGGTGGCGGGCTTGTCTCTTTTATCAGAGCAAAAATCCCGCCTGGCGCGAGAGCTCCTTCAAATGCCAAAGCCAAGCGGTTTGCAGGCCAATGAAATAGCAGAGTATCAAAAAATGTTAACCAACAAAGCCCAGCAAATGGACCAAGAAGCTAAGGGAATCCAAGAGAAGGTTGAACATTTTTGGGCCCAAGGAACTTTAGTGAAACAGCTTCGGGCGTCAATGTCTGAAGCCTCATATAATCTACAAAAAATTATCGCCGGTGAAGTCGAGTTTCTTAAAACTTTTTCGATGAAGAAACATCATCGTCTTTTAGCTGACATTGGGAAGATACGTGCACCCGATCAAAAAGCACTGCAAAGCTCTTACGCGAAATTGAAGGCAAAGCCGTTTGACGCAAAGGCAACACGCGACGTTTATGAGCAAGAAAAGGCACATAACCGTACAACACAGATGGCTTATTACAAACATCGTTTAGAGAATCTTGAAAAAAGGATTTTGCCATGATGAAAATTTTCACCCTCATTTTTCCATTCCTACTTTTCTGCCTCAATCAGGCTTTTGCAAAGGCAAATGGTGGAGAGTCGAATCAAAAAAGCGACTTAACCACGCGGGCCAACTTTACCGGGACCACCGTTTCTGGAAAATATGTCCATTCTCCAGAGGCCAATGTTCAAATCGAGAATGAGAAGAAACTGATCAGTTTGGTCAAACCAAGAAAAAAATTGACCCAACATCTGCATATGACTGAGGAGGAACTCCATGAAAGGAAATAATGGAATTCCATTGGTTCTTGAAAATCGCGATGGACAAGTCCTACGCTCTCTATCTTGGGATGCACCCCAACTTCACTTTATCATCAGGGCGCGTTCGGGACGATTAGAGACCCATCATGACTTGGATTCGTTTACGAACACAAGTGAGGCCTACGAGCTCATCCGCAGCGTCAACGTGGCAGACATGACCGGTCGGCCTATTGCCATTGGTCCCCATGTGACTCTTCGTCGTGTTCAGACTGAAGACAAACTTCAAATTTTAAACAGCGAGCCTATCCTTAAAGAAAACGATGAGGAGTTTAAAAAGAGTCTAAAGGCCTCTTTTATCGCCCACGCCGCACTTGCGCTCTTAGGTGTTGTCTTTTTACTCACGACTCATTTTCTCAAAGAAGAAGATCCGGTTGTGAAAATCGAGCTATCAAAGGAGATGAAGCTTTCCCCTCCCAAAGCAAAAGTGCGACCTCAAGTGAAACCCTCAGCAAAGAAAGTGGTTGCTCGTTCAAAAGTCAGTCCTCGCAAGGCAAAGCCGGTCGCGAAAAGAAACCCAAAGGTAAAACCTCAGAAGATAAAGCGTAAAAATGTCTCGCAAATGGGAGCTTTGGCTGCCCTGGGTGGATCCAATAAAGGTGCTAAAGGGGGCCGTGGACTCAAACTCAAATCCGCTCTCTCTGGTCCAGGTTCTGGTAATTCTGCAGGTACAAAATCCCTTGGCGCGGCCAGTGCTGCTTTTGCTGGTAAAGGTTTGAGCGCCAATTCTGGTGGCGGCGGTAAATCCAATCTCGGCCAAGTCGGCTACGGCACCAAAGGACGCTCGGGTGGACAAAGTGGTTATGGCCAGATGAATATCGGGGGCTCTGCAGATGGCGGTGGCTATGAACCGGCAATGGGAGGCGGCGGATCGGTTGATGGCGGTTTGGCGATGAGCCAAATTGAAGCTGTGATTCAACAAAATATCGGCCAAATTTACTATTGCTACGAGAAAGGCCTACAAAAGGCACCCCAATTGCAAGGAAGAGTCGTGACCGACTTTGTGATCAATGGATCGGGTCGCGTAGGTGGAGCCTTAATAGGTCAATCTAGTCTGAGGGCCTCGGTGGTTGAAAAGTGTATGTTGCAAAAATTAAGAAGTTGGAAGTTTCCTAAGCCTGTAGGTGGTGTGGACGTGAGTGTCTCCTACCCCTTTAATTTAAAGAGAGCTCGCTAATGAGGAGTTATAAAATGAATTCAACCCACATCTTATTCATCACAGCCGCTTTGACTATAAGTGCCTGCGGTTTTGACAGCCGTAAGAGTGATCCCATGCGCGGAGCCAACTCAAGTGGCTATATCTCAAGCAGTGAAAAGGTTTTGGAACAACAAAAGTTGGAGAAGAAATTTCTAGAAGAGACTAAAGTTTATAAAGAATCAGTGGCACAAATCCAACAGAGTGCCGAAAGCAATAAGAAATCAATGGAGGAAAAATATCAGAACTTGATTCGTGATGTTCGCGCCCAGGCTCAACAAAGCCAAAACCAGTGTGAGGCCGAAAAAGGTCAGTTCGTTCAGGATTTAAACAGCTATAAGAGCCAACAAGACAAAGTCATCGCCGATATGAAAACCCTTTTGCAAGGCTGGGAGCAACAAGCCAACAGCTGTCAGAACCTTTTAGAGAATCCTGAAAAGCAAAACTTCCATGGTCTGCTTTTCCGTCGAGACATGGAATCAGCTCTCCCCAAAGCCATCGAGTTCTCAGTTCAAGAGCCGATAAGTCACAAGATCTATTTCAAATTGGATTTAGCTCATAGTTCAGTTGTCGATCTTCAAGTTGAGCCCACTTTACCGCAAGGCTTAAATATAGATCGTAAGTCCGATGACACTTGGATCATCGGGGGAACTCCACAAGTTCAATTCAAAAACAATCAATCTCAGTTACGCAGTATTCACACTGTGATGCCAGTTATTGATTTTTCAAAAATTACAGATGAGACCACTCGCACCTTAATCGAACAGCAAAACTTTGAAGAGAAAATTATGATAGTCATTTATCCAGGTCAACCTCCAGTGGTTGAGGGTGTTTTGCCAAGTCTTGAAGGAGAAAACCAATGATGTTGTCAAAATTCCTACTCAAGATCCTGTTCTTTGCAAGCTTTGCCGGTCCAGCGTTCGCTCAAAACGTATCGGGTGGCATGGATTCCCTGGGTGTGAACAAAGATGTTGTTCGTAAGGCGCGCAAACTCAATCCCAATAATGAAGTTCGAGTGGTGCAAAAGCGTTCTGTCGATCGCAATTGGCGACTTGAGGTGGGTCTGGGCCAAGGCCTCATTTCTGGCGGGAACCCTTACACAACATCTTCGCAATCAGAGGCTTCGCTTGAACTCCACGCCAACCCACGCTGGTCTTTTGGTGCCCGTTACTTTGGGTTTACCAATAATCTTTCTCGCGAGGGTGAGCGGGTTTTTCAAAATGCACAGGTCACTGGAGTTGCGCCTGACATTCGCGACTTTGCTCAAAATGCCTATCTTGGATCGATTTCCTACTATCCCCTTTATGGAAAAGTGAATCTTTTCAATATGGCTGTGACTCAATTTGATGTTTACCTTTCGGCGGGCTTTGGACAAGTGCAGCTCGAGCGCTCGGGCTCTCAAGACTTGCTCAGTTTTGCTGGAGGTGTCGGCTTTTGGTTGACCAACTGGTTGAGCACCCGATTTGAAATCCGCTACCAAACCTATGAAGACACCATTGGCGACAATCAATTGCGCCGCCTCGATCAAACGGTTTTCTCGGCTAAGATCGGATTCCTTTTATGAAAATAAAGACATCCCTTCCTCTTTCCATCCTGTCGACACTTATAATGGTGTCTGCGGTCTTTTTTGGGCAGCCGAGCTTGGCTAAATCCAGTGCGGCGCAAATTAAAAAGACAACTTCCTATCCTGTGGCGCTTAGGGAAGCCCACCGACTTAGTCGACAGGGCAAAGATGTTTTGGCTCTTAAAAAATTGTCCGATGTGGGTCTTCAAAAATCAACCCATCGCGATTTGGTAAACCTAACTCGCGGAAGAGTCAGTTTTAACCTTAAACAGTACGATAAATCCTTGCAGTTCTATAAGATGATCCCCAGAACATCAGAGCATTGGCTCACTTCGGTTGAGGAAAGAGCTTGGGTCCTTGTTCATTTGGGTAAAAAGAATGAAGCAGTGGCCGATTCCTTGACCCTTATGTCTCCATTGTTTGCAGACGTGGTCAGTCCCGAGGCCTACTATTTAAGTGCCTATGTGGCTCACCAGATTTGCGATTTTGATCGCGTTTTTAATATTATCCAGTCTTTTAAAAAAAATGGACGCGGCACTCTTGTGGAACTGGAGAAACAAAATAAAATAAAACCTTCCAAATTAAAAAACCTTCGCATTCATCACTTCGCCGATGTGATTCGTCAGCTCAATCTTATTGAAGCCGATGCCATTCAAAGAATCTATCTGGATCAGAGTTTGGCGGGAAAACGAACCAAGGCTGCGGGTATTGATCGCGAAGACAAATATGCTTTGCATTTTCCCTACGATGAAGACGATGTGTGGATCGACGAAGTGGATCAGCTCAAAGTCAGTGCAGAAAATTGCCCCATTCCTTTTCAACAGGTGGTCGCTCGATGAAAATTTACAAACTCAGTCCTCTCCGTTTGAATCACTTATTTGGCTTGATCGTGTTGCCAATGCTTGCTGTTGCTTGCCAAGCACCCTCTGACGATCTCTATCAAAAGGAGTCGGTTGAGATGAGTGCTCAGCGTGACGATGTGTCCTTTTCGGGTGAAGTACCCGATGATGTGGATTTAGGACTTGATTCACCTTCTTCGTTACCTTCGGTTGGTGATGTTCAAAGGCCAGAAGTCAATGCCCCAGGTGGGGTCCGACCTCCCCAGGAGGCAAGCCTTATCAATGTGACTCAAACCCTTTCTTTACGTCGCAACCCGCAAAAGCCGATGCTGGATCTTGTTTTTGTGATGGATGACTCCAACTCTATGGAACCCCATCAAACTAAGCTTGCCCGCGAGATGACCACCTTCACTCGAGAACTTTCAAAGCTAGATTTATTGGATTACCGTATCGGCGTCGTTCCCATATATGATTCCCGTCGTTATTTTAAAAAAGGAGAGCCTGGAGAGGATCGCTACGAGCAGGGTGTGCGCGAATGGGGTCAAGAAACGGCTAGCGCTTCCTATACAAGAAACTTTTATCGCCTGGGCCGCTTGGTTCATCTCAAAGATGCCAAATCTGATGCACTTTTGAATGAGCGTTTTGCTACTCCTCAGACTTTGCTTCCAAATCTTGAAGCCACCTTGCGACTCGGTGCCCAAGTCTTTCACAAGTACGATCTTTATAATTACTTGAATAGTGAGGGACAGATAGTTGCCCGTGAACAAGATCGAATGAAGGGGACTCAATTTTCAAGAAATGATTTGGATAGTTTGACCGAAATTTTAGTTCGCCCAGCTAAGGGCCCTTTGACTGAAGAGATTTTAGCTCCTATGGTTGCAGCCTTAAGTGTGCAGTCTTTGCTATTTGGACAGGCGGCTGACCACTACCGTGCCCAGTACCCAACAACGCATCCCAGAGATCCTGAAATTTGGAACGCCCCTTCACCAGGTTCTGCAAACGCCGATGAGCGCTGGATGCAATTTGCCAAACGACACAATAATAATTTTGTTCGCGAAAAAGCCCATTTGGGTGTGATCTTTGTGACCGACGTGATCGATCGATCCGTGGGACAGGGTGCTCGCGAAGCAGCCGAAGCCCTGCGACAGATCAAGGGCGATGATGGAACTTATAATAAAATTTCAACCTTTGGTGTTCTTCATAAAAATACAGTGAGCTACGCCTTACAAAATAAGTTTTCACGAGAGTGGCGTTTGCGCCACTGCAACGGCAGTGAGCGAGTCGATGATGAAGTTCGTGGCAAAAACGGATGGGACCAACCCCCTTCTCTTGAACAATTCTTGAATCTCACTCGCGGAGACCGTGACGAGGGCTCTAATATTTTGAATCTTTGTAGTGAAAACTATGGAGAGAACTTAGTTCGCATCGCACGGGAACTTTTTAAAAAATCGGTTCAAAGAGGAGAGTACAACTTAGAAAGAGTGCCCACTGCCGGCAGCCTCCGCGTTGTGTTTAAAGACGATCTCTCTCGCGTGGTGCCGACCTGTCGACGAGGTGTGGAACAGGGTCTGTGTTGGTCCCTGCAAATCCGTCCGGGAACTCGCAAGTTGATTCTTGAAAGCCAAGAAGAGCTTGAGCTTCAAGAATTATTGGTGACCTATCAGACGTTGGATCCTCGCACCGCCACGCAACTCAATTCGGGGCGATAGCCCCGCAAGTTGAAATTCACAACTTTTTTTAGATTTTACATATAAATGGAAGAATAGTGTGATTAGAGACAAATTAAGAAGAAAACCACTTCCGCTGCGGAAGTAAGTTGGGCTTACAACTCGCAGGCTCGTTGATCTAAATTGCAGTCCTCGTCAGGGGGTCTTCTCGAATAACTGTTGCACACGCTGAGTCAAAAAGATAACGGCCACAAGGCTCTTAGGTAGAATTTTTGTTGCGACAAACTATTCACCAAGGAGTCACTTATGGCCGTTATTGATGCAATCCTGCACCAGGATTT
>JBGSNK010000052.1:0-9507 GCA_041739665.1 Bdellovibrionales bacterium | reverse complement strand
TTTCACCTTGGGCAGCATTAATCGTATTAGCTCTCCTGCATTTTGCAGCTTACCTTATGTTTTTCGATGTCTTAAAAAATTTTTTAGATCCAAGAGCGATGATTTTTGTTGCGGTTGTTTTCTGGCTCAATCCGTGGAGACTCAGCGAAGTTTTTCTCTGGAACCCCGGCTATATCTACTTTGTTGCTGTCTTCCATATGTGGTCGGCCTATTATTTGGCCCATAAAAAGTCTTTTTGGTTTAGTTTTCTTCATGCTCAAAGTCTTTTCCTGGGCCTGCAAGTTCACACTTCATTTGTGATTCTTTTTTTTATAACCATGTTTTTACTCTGGACTCGTTCTATGCGCCCCCATTTGGGCGGGGTAGTCATTGGCATTCTCTTTGGGCTTTTGACACTTGTTCCCTATTTTCTAGCTGGTTTTGAAGACCCTCGACTTTTTCCCCAGCCTGGAAGTGGTGATGGAAAGGGTTTTTTATTTTTTGGTATTATCGCTGTCTATCCTATGCTCAAAGGGTTCTGGTATTGGATTCTGTTTGGCTCAAATATTTTTCAGACCCATGTCTTTCACCAGGTTCATTTCAATTGGGCGGGCAAGGGATCCATTCTTTCTCTCATCTTGAATTACTCATGGGTTTTAACCAAGTACACTCTGGGCATTTTTGGAGTGTTGTTGTCTTTTTATGTCAACTTTAGGTTCTACAAAAAATACAGAGCCCACTTGAACTTCTTCAAAGCCAAAATGACATCACCACAAAACTGGCTTGTCTTCTACACCCTCTGTTCATTTTTTAGCGCTTTGCTTGCAACAGCCATTTCCCCAACTCTTCCCATCTACTGGCACTTGCTCATGGTGTGGCCGATGACGCTGATTCCACTTTTATTATTCTTTAACCATTGCATAAAAACCAGAGAGGGTCGATTTGGTAAAAGAATAAAAACATACTTTTGGATACTCGTTGTATACTTCACTTGTGCCAATGCCTTTGCGGCACTGGGCTCCAAAAAACACGACGTTCAGCAAAGCTTCCACGAGCTCTACTTTAAAGCTTGCCAGGAACGTTGTACAATGCAAAATCTCAACGAAAACTAGAATCCTCAAAAATCATTACACCTGAAGATCTGCAATGGCTCGAACTACTTGTGTTGGAGGAGCGTTTGAATCACTGACGAGTCGGCCAGCGTGCTGATATCTCCCAGTTCTTTTTCATCTCCACTGGCAATCTTCCTCAGAATTCGTCGCATGATTTTTCCACTGCGCGTTTTAGGAAGTTCGGGAGCCCAATGAATAAACTCAGAAGAAGCAAAAGCACCGATTTCATTGCGAACGTGATTGTTCAGTTCTTTTTTGAGTTCATCGCTAGGTTCAAAGCCTTGGTTGAGTGTCACATAGCTATAGATGCCTTGACCCTTGATATCGTGGGGAATGCCAACCACGGCAGCTTCGGCCACAGCGGGATGGCCCACCAACGAACTTTCCACTTCGGCCGTTCCTATTCGATGGCCCGACACATTGAGAACATCGTCCACTCGTCCCGTGACCCAATAAAAGCCGTCTTCGTCACGCCTACAACCATCTCCCGAAAAGTAATAACCTTTGTATTGGCTAAAGTAGGTTTCTTCAAAACGCTGATGATCGCCATAAACGCTCCGCATTTGTCCAGGCCAGGGATGTTTAAAAGCCAAAACACCCTGGCAAGGTCCTTCGAGTTCTTTTCCAGAAGTTGGATCTAAAACTGTAGGTGTGACGCCAAAGAAAGGGTATCCTGTTGCTCCCGGTCTCATGGGTGTGGCGCCGGGCAAAGAGGTAAGAAGGATCCCACCGGTTTCAGTTTGCCACCAAGTATCCACAACAGGACAATTTTTATTGCCAATTTCTTCGTAGTACCAACGCCAAGCCTCGGGGTTGATGGGTTCGCCGACAGTTCCAAGCAGACGTAGACTTGTGCGCTTGTGTTTCTTCACCCACTCCAAACCTTTAGAGGCAATGGCGCGAATGGCTGTTGGGGCAGTATAAAAAAGGCTGACTTTATGGCGGTCGACCACATCCCAAAAGCGACCGGCATCGGGATAGGTGGGAATACCTTCAAAAATGACTTGGGTGGCGCAATTTGCAAGGGGGCCATAGACGATATATGAGTGGCCCGTCACCCAACCCACATCAGCTGTACACCAATAAATATCTTCGGGGCGATAATCAAAGACATACTTAAAGGTAGTGGCAGCATAAACCATATAGCCACCCACAGTGTGCAGAACCCCTTTGGGCTTTCCGGTCGAACCCGAAGTGTACAAGATAAACAGAGGATCTTCGGCATCCATCCACTCGGGCTCACACTGTTCAGAGGCGCTTAACATCAAATCTTGCCAAAGAAAGTCTCGTCCTTCTTTTCGTTTAAAGGCATGCTCTTTTGTCTGTGGGTATTTGTCGCCGAGTCGACTCACCCAGATACAGTTTTTTACCTGAAACCCTCTTTGCTCACAAATTTGCATAGCCTTATCGCTAATTTGTTTGGTGGGAATCAACTTAGTTCCACGAAAACAGCCGTCAGCGGTGATAAGTGTGGCACACTTGGAGTCGAGAATTCGGTCGGCCAAAGAATCGGCGGAAAAACCACCAAACACAACAGAGTGAACAGCGCCAATACGAGCACAGGCCAGAGTGGCAATCACAAGCTCGTTAATCATGGGCATATAAAGAGCGACGCGATCCCCTTTTTTAACACCCTTGTCTTTTAGGACATTTGCAAATTTACAAACTTCAGAAAAAAGTTCTTGATAGGTGAGTGTCGAGTTATCGCCAGGCTCGTTACCTTCAAAGATAAGAGCTGTACGATTGGAGTGATCCTTCAGATGTCGATCTAAGCAATTGTAGGTAATGTTTGTTTGTCCACCTTGAAACCACTGAATAGAAACGGGCCCTTTTTCACGATCGTAGTTAAACTCAAGTGTTTTCTGAAAATCCTTGTGCCAAAAAAAATTGTCTCTGGCGATTTCAGACCAAAAGCCCTCTGGATCTTGAACAGATTTTTTATACAAAGAATTGTACTCGGATAAAGATTTAATATGAGATTTTTCTGAAAATTTAGAGCTCGGTAAAATTGTGGGATGAATCATAGTGGCCCCCTTTTTTTTGAATTTAAAGTTACCAATGAAAGAGGAGCACACACAAGAGGGCCCGCTACGCGTTAGTCGCCTATGCCATTAGAAACTCTTCTTAGTAAAGTCTTGAGTCTAAAGTTCTTTTTGGATCCATCCATATTTTGTGAACCCGACTTCCGTGTCTTGTTGGGGCCGAGCCTATGGCTCGGACGCATCCTGCTCCCCAAAGGTCCACAAAATCTGGATGGGTCCAAAAAGAACTTTAGACTCAAGACCTTAGTGAAGAGTCGCGCCCTTAAACAGGACTAAGGCAGTGTTCTTGGGCTAAGGGCTTTATTTCAAGTTTTGAGATGCCGAAAAAAAGAAAGTACAACATAGGAGAAATGTCGTGACTCATTCCCTTTCAACACTGGCTTTATTAACTGGAACTGCTTTCGTGGCTATTTTTATTTTGGCTCTGCGCGCTCAAAAAGAATTGAACGAGTATATTCAAGAGCTTGAGTTTTTCTTAAAGCAAAGAATTATGAGCAGCAATCAGGCGAAAGCTCGTTTGGCAGTTTCTCAAACACGAGCCACCACTTTTGAAAAAGAGAACAATCAATTGCGAGTCGAGCTTTCACAAGCTTTGCAAGAGGTGCGTACTCTGAGAGTTAAAGACACAAAGATGGCAGCAAACGATTGGCAGGCGGCCGGAGAAAGTTTTCATACTCAGGACATACATACTGAAATTGCTGCATCTAACGATGAGGCCACTGCCTACAACAAAGATTTTGTTTTAGAGCAAGCTAGCCAAATTCAGAAGCTGGAATTTGAGGTATCGTCCATTCAAAAAATGCTGAGCCAAGATATCAAAACTCAAATTGCGGAGTATATGAACGAAGTCGATGGTTTAACTGAAAAGTTAAAGAGTGCCCGCAAACACACGAGCACATCTGCCTAAGACTCTTTCTTCACTTTGCGTTTATTGGGATCAAGTTCCCGACAGCGCATACGAATATTTTTTGGTGTGACTTCGATTAATTCGTTGTCTTTAACCCACTCAAGAGCACTTTCCAGAGTTAGCTTAAGTGGTGGCGTGAGTTTAATGCCCTCATCTGTTCCAGAGGCGCGAACATTGGTTAGCTTTTTCTCGCGACAAATATTTACGTTAAGGTCTGTAGCTTTGTTGGCTTCTCCAATGATCATGCCTGTGTAAACTTCGGTGCTGGGTTGAATAAACATGGAACCACGATCCTCTAAACTGAAAATAGCATAGGGAGTAGCAACACCTTTGCGGTCCGAAATAATCGCACCTGTGCGACGAGATTCAATCTCTCCACGATAGTCATCATAACCATCAAAATAAGTACTCAGAAGACCCGTGCCGCGTGTATCAGTTAAGAATTCGGAACGATAACCAATCAGGCCCCGCGCGGGGATGCGGAATTGGATTCGAGTTCGACTTGAGCCTTTGTTGTCAATATTGAGCAAGACACCTTTACGTTCGCCCATCTTTTGCGTGACTGCACCGACATAGTCTTGTTCAACGTCGACAATAGCCATTTCCATTGGTTCCTTTAAGACTCCATCTTCTTTGTGCATCAGCACTTGAGGTTTGCTCACTAAAAACTCGAAGCCTTCGCGGCGCATTTGCTCAAACAAAACAGAGAGCTGCAATTCGCCTCGGCCTAATACTTTAAAGCTTTCGGCTTGGTCTGTGGGCTCGACCCGAATGGCCACATTGTAGAGAAGTTCGCGCTCAAGACGTTCCTTGATTTTACGGCTGGTGACCTGTTTTCCTTCAAGACCAGCAAATGGACTGTCGTTGACCGATAAAATAATAGCAACTGTGGGTTCATCTACTTTAATACGCTCTAGGGGCTGCGGGTTTTCTATGGATGTTAAAGAGTCTCCAATAAAGATTTCTTCAAATCCCGCCACGATTGCGATATCACCGGCAAAAAGTTGATCTGTTTTCACCTTTTGGCTGGCTTCGTATTTAAAAAGGGTGCTGACTTTAACTCGTTTGTTGCCTTTTTCTTGGCAGACCAAAATGTCCTGTCCGACCTTGATTGAGCCCGAGCGAATGCGCCCAATACCCAGCTGTCCAACATAATCATCATAGTCGATATTAGCTACAAGCAATTGCAGTGGGCCGTCGGGATTGGCATCGGGAGCCGGAATTTTTTCGATAATCCAATCAAACAAGACACCTAAATCGCTGGTCAAAACATTGGGGTCGAGAGTGGCGATTCCGTCTTTACCAATGGCGTAGACCACATCAAAGTCAGACTGTTCCTCGGTAGCATCAAGGTCGATAAAGAGATCAAAGATCTCGTTGTGAACTTCATCGATACGAGCATCGGGACGATCAATTTTGTTGATACAAACAATAATCTTAATATCTTTTTTAAGAGCTTTTTCCAAAACAAAGCGAGTTTGCGGCAAAGGGCCTTCACTGGCATCGACCAAAAGAATAGCTCCATCCACCATATCCAGGATACGCTCGACCTCACCACCAAAATCACTATGTCCTGGGGTGTCCACGATATTCACCTTGATATCTTTGTAGACAAAGGAAGCATTTTTGGCAGCAATGGTGATTCCACGCTCCTTTTCAAGGTCCATACTGTCCATAAAGCGTTCATCTACGTCTGAGTTTTCACGAAATGTTCCGCTTTGTCTTAAAAGAAAATCAACCAGAGTGGTTTTCCCATGATCGACGTGGGCAATGATAGCAATATTACGAATAGGTATAGACATTGGGATTCCAGATTAAGGGGTTTTAGAAACTCAGTAATTTAGACTCAGTCCGGGGCTTTGTCCACCCCTTGTTTGTGTCAGAAAAAGGTTAGGAGGGTCTCTTAGGTGAGAAAGTACTCTTTTTCCTCTGGGGTAGGAAGACGGCAGCTCTTACGGCGACCAAAAATGCGATATCGGGTGAGAGCCACAAAGTCATAGACCCAGTTGGTAAAAAAACGAGGCACAATCCAAAAGGGGGCAAAGATCCAAAAGAAGCCACCTAGAAGGAAGATCATCTGAAAGACCGCGCTGGACTTATAATAAAGCTTGCCGTTTTTGAGAAGGACGATGGATTTGAGCTCGGTTAGATCCTCGGCGTTCAGTTTTGCTTGGGCCGTATGTCCCTGCAGAGACGCAATGTAAAAGTTCCGCTTTTTATCCATGCGAATAATAAAGTCGACGACGCCATTGCATAAATTACACTCGCCATCAAAAAATAGAATGGGTTTATCGCTTTTCATTGCCATCACTCTAGCAAGGTTTTAATGAGTTTAAAACTCTAATTTGTCTTTTGAAAAAAGGATGTCCATGCTCAAGCTGCAATTGGCAAAAGATTTAAGAAAAAATATTTTGCGTGGTCATCCCTGGGTGTATAAAGAAGCCCTGAAACCCTTTCGCTCAGAGGCTCCTGGGCTTTGCCAGCTTTTGGACAATAAAGGCAAACCCTTAGGGTGGGGTTTGCACTCACCCCAATCCCCCTTGGCGGTCCGAGTTCTCTCGACGGAGAAGAAACCACCCAATATAAACACCTTCACCTCTCGTATTTTAGGCGCGTTACAAACCCGTCAGAGTCTTTTGCCAAATGAGACTAACGCTTATCGCCTTCTCAATGGAGAGGGTGATAATATGCCCGGCCTCATTTGTGATATCTACAATCGCTTGGCAGTGGTGCAGTTTGATGGTCCGGATTGTCGAGAGTTTTGGCAGCAACAAAGTCTTTGGGATTGGATGTTAGAAAATCTTCCAGTTGAAACATTGTTTCTTAAGCCGCGTGCCCGCGACGAGGGTGATGGGCAAATACTGGGAACACCCTTAAGTGTCGATACTGTTTTAATTCGTGAAAACGGAGTTGTCTTCGAAGTGAATTTTCGCGAAGGTCAAAAGACCGGCTTTTTCTTAGACCAACGAGATAATCGTCAGTATGTTAAAAATTTAGCACGCGGTCGTAGAGTCCTAAACTTATTCTCCTACACCGGCGGATTCTCTGTTTACGCAGGCCTTGGCGATGCTCAGCATGTGACCAGTGTGGACATAGCACAATCTGCCATTGCTATGGCGAGTCTCAACTGGCGTCACAATAAACTGCCAGATAATAAGCACACTGGTTTGTGTGCTGACGTTTTTGATTTTGTGAAAACTTCACAGCAAAAATGGGACTTGGTGATTGTCGACCCTCCTTCTATGACTCATTCAGAGAAAACAAAAAATGCGGCTATGAAATCCTATACGGATTTATTTACTAAGACGTTTCAATTGGTTCAAGACGAGCAACATATTTGTTTAAGCAGTTGCTCGAGCCATATCCAGTTTGATGATTTTTTTGAAATTATTAATGAGAGTCTTTCACAAGTTCGTAGGACTGCTAAAATATTAAGAGTCTCCGGGCAGGGGGCCGATCACCCTTATCCCCATTACTGTCCCGAGATGCGTTACCTTAAATTTGTACATTTACAATTAAACGAGGGCTAAAAAACTAGCCTGGCGGATCTTGGGCATCCAAGGTTTTCTTGACTTCTTCCATGTCCAATTCTTTGACCTTATCAACTAAGGTGCGCAGGTCGACTTCACCTAAGGCTCCAGGGTTGAGGTACACTTCATAACCCTCTCGAATCACCAAAAGCGTTGGAATACTTCGTATAGAAAAATGGCTGGCCAGTTCTTGTTCTACTTCTGTATCCACTTTGCCAAAAATGATCTCGGGATAGTCGTCAGATACCTTCTCGAAGACGGGCATAAAACTCATGCAGGGGCCACACCAAGAGGCCCAAAAGTCGACGATGAGAATGTCATTATTTTCGTAAGTGTTTCGGAAGTTGTCTTTAGTCAGGGAAAGTGTTGCCATAATTCATTAAAACTAGAGCACAAATAGTTGTCAATAGGTTGGAGGACAAAGTATCGCCTTAATTTATTAAAACCACTATACAATTAGTTTTCAGCAGACGTGAGTTCAAAAAGTGTTGCGCTAATCTATTTAAACCGCCTAGCAACGGGTTGTCAGCAGACTTGAGTACAAAAATTGCCGCCATAATCTATTAAAACCACTATCCAAATAGTTGTCCTCGTATGAAAAGGCAAAGTGTTGACAGACCACTTTGAAGTGAATACAGCAGGCTCTATGATAGAAGAAAAGCCGTATGCCCCATCGTGTGATAAGAACTCTCAGCCTATTTTAGGTGTGCTAAAGTCTCTTGTGACCAACCATAAGAGCTTGCTTGAAATTGGTTCTGGAACTGGACAGCACGCCATCTTTATGGCTCCCTATTTGCCCAACTTAACTTGGACTTTGAGTGATGTGGCCGACCGAATCCCAGGTATTTCATTGTGGCTGCGCGACTATCCGCGCTCAAATTTGCGCGGGCCTCTTGAATATGAAGTTGGAAAAACCAGCTTTCCAGAAGGTGAGTATGATGTGGTGTTTACTTCCAACACTCTTCATATAATGAGTTGGGAGAAGTGTTTGTTATTTTTTCGCGACCTCGGTCAAAATTTAAAATCCGATTCTCTCTTTATTGTATACGGCGCCTTTAATTATGGTGGAAAATTCACATCCGAGAGCAATCAAAAGTTCGAAGCTTGGCTGAAAAATCTCAACCAGGAAAGTGGCATTCGCAATTTCGAAGATGTATGCGACAATTTAAAGGCTTATGGATTTGATTTTTTTGATGATATCGAAATGCCCGCCAACAACCGCATCCTTGTTTTTAAAAAATCTTAGTACAAGCGCAAGAAAACCAATTTATATGAATTGCATAACCCGCAATCACCTCACCTCTGACCGTCATCACCTCACCTGATCTCAGTCACTTCACCTCTGACCGCAATCACTTTACCTGAATCTTAGTCACTTCACCACATACTGCAACCCACTCACCTCACCTCAAGCCGCAATCCACTTCATCTCAAACCGCGATGACCCACTTCAAACCATAATCACATTATCTCGCCCTCAGGGGAGCTTTTCGAACTATGAACTGACTTGTGGTGGCCTGAGCAAAGAAGAACCAAGTTCTTTAAAGAATTTTTACCTCCCTCTGAAACGGGTTTAATATGATGAGCCTCTAGATATCTTTGGGCTGAACACCTTTTCCCCCTCGCATTCACATAGGCACATTGGCCTTTATCACGAATTTGCAGTTGATGTCGCAATCGTGCAGGAATAAGCTCGAGCGCTCTTCTGCTTGCACGTGCACAGTTTTTGTCTACATCGCGGCATTTTTTATCTTGTTTGACTGGCAACTCTCCTTGCAACTTTCCTTTCATCTTTTGTCTGTAAGCCTTTTTTAAGGGATCTCGTTTTTCAAGATAAACGGATAAGACTTCTTCTAAAGTTTGTTCTAAACTCAAGTTTTTTTTACAACGTTGAGACTCAAGATCCTGAGCCCGCCTGATCTTGAGCATGAGCTTTT
>JBGSNK010000026.1:0-9170 GCA_041739665.1 Bdellovibrionales bacterium | reverse complement strand
CGCATCACTCCCCGCATTCGGCTCGGTTAGTGCAAAGCAGGGAATCTCTTCTCCAGAGGCCAGTTTAGGAAGGTATTTTTTCTTTTGCTCGGGAGTGCCGTAATGATGCAAAAGTTCGGCGGGTCCTAAGGAGTTGGGAACCATAATAAAGACTGCCAGACCAATGGATCTTGTGGAAAGTTTAGCAATCACTTCAGAGTGTGCCATCGCCGAAAAACCCAAGCCGCCGTCTGCTTCTGGAATGATCATTCCAAAAAACTTTTCTTTTTTGATGTAGTCAAAGGCCTCGGGAGTGAGTTCACGAGTTTCCCAAAGCTCCCAGTCATTGACCATCGAACAAAGGGTATCGACCTTTTCGTCCACAATTTTTTGTTCTTTCTCGGTTAAAGAAGGATAGGGCTCTTTGAGTATGGATTTAAAATTGGGCTTCCCTGAGAAAAGGTCTTTTTCAATCCAAACCACGCCCGCTTCGAGAGCCGTACGTTCGGTGTCAGAAATTTTTGGAATCAATCCTAGATTTTGAAACAGCTTCAAGACAACACTTGAAACCAACAAGCGACGAATGGGTGTGTTGAAAATAAGAGCGACAACAACGTAGGCAAGGACAACACCCATAGGTGCCCCCCATCCCCAAAAGAGCCCGAGAAGAACCAGAGACCATAAAAACAACGGGGCGGAGAAGTAACCTAGAAAAAGAGGAATCAACACACTTGCCGCTAAAAAATAAGAGCAATATTCACCAGAAAAAACACCATAAAAGTTATTGAGTAAGTCCACGACAACTCCTTCCAACTGAGTACATGCTTAGTTTAACTGACATCCTGAATTTGTCAGCAAATTCAACGAGGTGACACAAGTTTTTTTCGTGACCAAAAGCACACACATGAAATAAGACTTTTGTTTATGGATGTTGTTTGCGCTGTCTTGTTACAAAAAAATAAGTTTTTTTTAGCTCAAAGATCCGACTCTGGTCTGTGGGAGTTGCCCGGCGGTAAGGTCGAGGCGACAGAAAGCATAGAGCAAGCGCTGACTCGGGAACTTTATGAAGAGCTGGATTTAAGCGTTTGCGCTGACAACTTTGTTCCCGTTGGACAGGTTCAAACAAATAAGATTTGTCTGAACGTGTTTGCTTGCGCCTTAAATGCAAACTCGACCTGGACCCCCCGCGAACACAAGGCCATCGCTTGGACCACTCTTGAGGAAGTTTTATATTTTTCAACTTGCGAGGCAGATACACTTTTTTTTAATTATTACAAAAGTGAAGTCCAAAATCTTCTACAGACTGAGTCCGGGTTTTCTAATGGTTCCAAATTGCAACCAATAAGTTAAAATTATCACAAACTATCTATAAGAATAATTTTAGGATTTTAGAATTCTTAACTATAACAAGACTTGTTAACCCCATATGAAGTCCCCAACTTCCTTTGGTCTAAATACCCCAACAGAAGATCTCCCCAAGATCTAAATTTTTTGCTCTCTCGGTGGCACCCCCCACCGAGAGAATCCCCTTAAAAAATGAAATCTTAACAAACGAATTTTTCGCACTGCGCTTTGGCTTTCATCGCTCGGACCTCAGTCAAGGGGCGCTTCTTGCATTGATATCCTCCTAACAAGGAGGTCTCATGGACGAGATAACTCGCGAAAAGATCAAACGACACCAAGAAAAATACCAAAACTTTTTAAAATCAATGAACTGCTGCCCCCTTTGCTCAGAGCCCCTTATCCTTCTACACGAGGTCAACGAGGCCGAAGAGGTCATTAAAGAAACAGCGCACTGCGATCAATGCGACATTGAAACTCGCCGCAAAGATCACCCTCGCCATTGAGTTAAAAACGTCAAGGACGCCTCTATCTAGGCGTCATGCTTTTGACAGCAGAATACCTTGCCTTGCCCCCCAAGAGTCTTTAGTATCTTCCACATGTTGAAACATTATTTTCTACTCACTGCCCTTTGCTTGATCTTACCTAATATTGTTCAGGCACAAAGCAAACCCTCAACTCCTGCCGCGAAAAGCTCAAGCTCGCAACCAAAACCAAAGGAGGCCAAGCCCATGTCCGTTATTATTGAAACCTCACTCGGTGATATTGAAGTTGCACTGAACTCCGAAAAGGCCCCCAAAACAGTCGAAAACTTTCTCAATTATGTCGACAAAGGCTTTTATTCTGACCTTATTTTCCATCGTGTGATCCCAGACTTTATGATTCAAGGTGGAGGCTTTGATAAAGCAATGAAGCTGCGTCCCCCCGAAGCTCCGGTCAAAAACGAAGCCCACAACGGTCTCAAAAATCTCAAGGGCACCTTGGCCATGGCTCGAACTCCCGACCCCCATAGTGCTAGCTCTCAGTTTTTTATAAACCTCAAAGACAACGACTTTTTAAACTACAAAAGCCCCCTCCCAGCGGATTATGGTTATGCTGTTTTTGGAGAAGTCACAAAGGGCATGGATATTGTCGAAAAAATTGGGGCCGTTCCAACCACAAGCCAAGGACCCATGCGCGACGTTCCAGCTGAACCTGTCATTATCAAAAGCATTAAAAAGAACTAAGGTCCCATGGGTTTTGAAAGCCAAATTGCGGAGTGGTTTGCACACTTCGCCTATCAACCTTATCTTGTCTACGCCTTAGTGATAGGCCTCATGTTTGCGTCCAGTTTTGGCTTCCCCCTTCCTGAGGAAATCACAATTATCAGTGCCTCTCTCACGGCCTACATGGCCACTCACCCTGACAAATACCCGCCCCCCTACCCAGGAGCCGTAGGAGTGAACCCTTTTGTATTAGCGGCGATTTGCCTTTTTGCCGTTTTCGCCAGCGATTACTTTATCTATTGGATTGGTTCTTACTTTGGTGACAAGCTGTTTCGCCACCCGCGATGGGGTAAAGGCTTTCGCGGCAAATCTTTTAAACGTGTGCAAAAGTGGATCCGTCAATACGGCACTCTCGCGCCCTGTATTTTTCGTTTCACGCCGGGTCTCCGTTTTCCTGGGCACATGATGTGTGGGGCTATAGGTCTACCAAGGTGGCAGTTTATCTTGGTTGTCGGCCTAGCAGCTCTGATCACAGTCCCCACCCAAGTGATCTTGATAAGCATGTATGGAGAGGTCATATTAAACCTACTCAGCCAATTAAAGTTTGTAGTCCTTGCCGGCGCTATTTTAGCTGTTATCATATTTATATTCCTGAAATGGCAGAATAAGGAAGAGTCTACAAAAGAATCCTAGGTTCTGGACAGCAAGCCCTAGACCCAATACCCTTCCTCTATGAAAAAATACGAGCCTATTACACTTCTATTTTGCTTATCATGGATGATTCTTTTCCCGTCGATTTCCCAAGCCGATCTTTGCCGCGGCCTTTTTGATAAGTCTCAGCTCATCGACACCGATAGAACCCAATGGAAGCACATCCAAGATTCTTACAAAGACTCTTTAGACAATCAGAGCCTTCATGACCTGAAGTGGTTTTCAGCCAAGAAAAACAAGAGTTTAGCACGTGAACTGAACCAAAAGCTTTTAGATAAGAAGCTAGGGTCGATGAGCTCTCTAGAGCTACTTGTGAGTCAAACTCTCACTTCTCTCCTGTCATTCAACCCAGTTCTCTTAATTCCGGGTAGTTTACTTTTTGTGACCGGGGATGCTTTCCAAATTCAGGGTGATTTTTTTACCCTTAAGAAAGGGCAAAAATTCACAAGTCCGCAGTTTGTCTTAACCCATCTCAATCCTCAATCTGCTTGGAGAGACATGGCCCAACACACAACAGCCCCTCTTTTTTTCATCATCGAGACGGAAGGGGTGGTCGGGGCCATCCCATCTTTAGATGAGGATTTGGCGGGGTTTATCCTTAGTCAAGATGTGGAATATGAAGTGATCGAGAAGAGTCACAACCCCATTGGCCCAATGCCATTTCACCTGGGCCTACCCACTCTCTATGTGCACTTGCGTGCGCGCGAGCTTCGTTAAGCAAACACCACAAAACGATTTTCAATACCTGAATTTAGAAGTGGACGATCGCGCACCTTTTCCAATGGAATGGGGCTCATCTTCCAATGAGAGGGCATCAACAAACCCAAGCGCTGGGGACGATACTTCTCATAAGCTTGTTGGAGGATATCATTGCGCGTGGCTTGTAGACGTTTTCCCCACGGGGGATTGAGGATGACAATGACGGGGATTCCATCATCAGGAACTTGACCGCCTTGGTTCTTAAAAAGATCCACTTGCTCTACCTGCCATTGATTTTGATCTTGAGACTGGAGGTTTTTTTGGGCGAGTGTGACGGCCTTGGCGTGTAAATCATAGCCAAAAACTTTGCTGATTTTACTAACTGACTCGGGCCATTGAATCGATTCAGAATCTTTTTTATTTTTCAGATAAATTGGAAATTTCTGAAAAGCATAATCACGTACTAAGGGTTTTTCTAAATTCAAAGCTTCGTTAAGAAAAGTTCCACTTCCGCACATCGGGTCCACCAAGTAAACCGGCTCACGCATTCCCTGTAAGAGGATTTGCAAAAGACCAGATGCAGTGGTGGCTCGCAAAGAAGCCACGGAGCCCTTAGCTCCTTCGCCACGCTTGTAAGCGGACTCTCCCGTGCAATCGATACTCACTGTGCATTGATCGCGAAAAATACGAATAAAAAGAGGCTGCCCGCCTTTTTCGTAGGAAACTTTGAGAGGTTTTAATACTTTTTCTAAACATTCCTGCACTTGACTCGACATTGAGATCTTGGAAGAGCGACTGGTAAATTTGATATCAAAGGTCCTGCCCATAGTAAAAAAATCATCCCAAGGAATTGAACTTAAACCTTTTAAAAATGCTTTCTCATTTTCTGCTAGAAATGTGAGCTCTCGTAAAAGCAGGCGCTGGGGAACACGCAAGCGAGGGTAAATGAAAAGCATTAAATCCATAGGTGCTGTGAATTCCAATGCACCTGTTGTGTAATGCACCGAGGGAAACTTGAGATCGGAGTGCTCTGGAAAAAATGCTAGCGCCAACCGCCACCTCTCACAAAGTTCAAGGTAGGCGGTCGACTCTAGGCCAGGGATTGTCGTGAGGTAAAAAAGCCTTTCTGTCACTTATTGTTCACATTGCTGAAAAGCTTGCCCTGGATCTGTATTCTCATATGGCCAATCACTAATATTTTGACCCGTTTCATCAATATAGGTGTAAAGAGAAGGAAAAGTCGGAAGAACATTAAAGTAAACTCGACCCAACTCGTCTAATGACCAATTGGTTTCGGACCCTTTGTTCACAACTTCAAAGCGAGGACGTAGATTATCTTCACGACTTCCTTGCAAACGAAGTGTCGTTGCATCCGAAACAGTCTTGCTAAAGGAATCCTGAAACCACTCGTTGTTTAAGTGGGGAACTTCGCGAGCTCCAATCGTTGCCGTAAAGGCTTGAAAGTCACGGTAACCGCGCATCTGCAAAAGCCAAGGGTGATTATGCAGATCGGCTGTATCCAACATATCACCTTCGGTAAAATGTTGAGTGAAATAGTAGTATTTCTCTTTGACAGGCAAACACTCACGAGCAGGTTGCCCAGAACAGATAAGAACACCTTGGGAGTCAATATTTTCTTGAATAGACCCCACCCCTGGGCGAACTGATCTTCGTCCTTTCAAAAGTGGCTCTTGGTCTAAAATGTCGCGAATCAGGCTTGGGTGCAAGCGGACCACAAGGCAGCGCTCGTACTCGCCAAGTTCAATATCAAAGCCCGCCTGTTGATTAACAAGAAATGTACCAGCAGCAACGCTCACGCCTTCATTGAGGTAAACACTTTCATCACGCCCCAAAGAGCGAGTCACACTGAGACCACCCACGATGGTTTTTGAAATGCTCCCTAAAGTTGCAGCTCCGATTGCGGCCCCAACAGGCCCGCCAAAAAAGGCGCCACCCACGGCTCCAATTATACCAACAGCCATCTCCCAGGGTTTGAAGTTGGTTGTGGTCGACAACTTAGAACCCTGTCCTGCGGCTAAACTAAAATTAGCAGAGACATTGATATTTAAGGACTTTCCACCTTTATACTGATAGCGATCTGTTGTTTTATAAACACGTAGTTTTCTTTCAATAATAATAGGATTGAAATCTACGTTTGCAGGCCTGAGTCCCTTCTTTTGAGCTGACTTCACGCCTTTCGTGTCAGAAGATCCACCAAACCAACTGTCTTGACTTGGAAAATAATTGTAAACATGACCGAGGTAGCGGTGACAACGCAGCTCCATATCTAGTAAAAGTTGTTCGTTCAAAGATTTTTCTTTTAATAAAATTCCATCTTGAATTTTTTGCGACGCTTCTAAAAAGCGCTTTTCACCAACAGGGAGACTCTCCATAAAATTCTGACTAATGAGATTTCGAGTCAGAACATAGCACATTCTATGGGCGAATCTTCGAACATCGTCAGCATTGGTCTCTGGATTTTTCCAGCCCTTCTCCATAATTTGAAGAATGTGATCAACTTTAACGTCTCCCTCTAAAGCATCGAAATACCCCTGAGTAGATTCTAGAGTATTCTGAGATAAATAAGGATTGTGTTCATCTTCAACGTTTGCCCTATTGTTGAGTTGGGACAGCAAATCGTCTTTGTGTAAGATTTTTGGACCACTGGTTATTTCTTTAAAACATTCTGAGAGTCTATCAATCTCAATGGTTTCAGCACATTTATGGTCGATACTTTTTAGGGAAGAGCGAGGATCTCCTTGGTTGAGCAGGGTGTATTTGAGCATATGAGTTTCAACAAAATTAATAATTTGCGAACCTTGCTCCATGCGACGATAATCAAGCTCACGGATTTGCTGCTCGCGTGCAATTAAGTCATCTACTCGAACGCCAGCATAAACTTTTAAATATCCGTAATACTCATTGTTCTCATAGCCCTTGTTCACCGACTCGCCCATGGAATAAATAGGCTGGCCACCAAGATCCATAAAATCGCCGTTCTCGTCAATTTCAGCTGCTCTTTCAACTGGAGCTGGTGGAACACCCAAGTCGTGAATGAGGCGACGGGGTGTTTCACAAAAAGCAGTGGGGCAAACTCTTTCATTGAGAATATCGGTAGGGCGTAAAGCCGACCCGTTGGTGTTAAAAACAAAAGTTAAGGGGCCGACAAAAGTACGAGATGGCAAGCCCGACTTGCCATCGTCTTCAGCTAGTCTATGATTGTGTTCACCGTCGTTGCGAAGAATCTCAAAGTCAAAGCTCGGGGTTAGAGGCGTTTCAGTAAAATCAGCCAACTGTAATGTACGCAAATCCACAGCAAGACTGGCATCATCTCTCTCTTCTGCTTGTTGGGCACGGTACTCAATAAAAGAATTAATAGCAGCGCTTCCAGAGATCTGAGAATCCATAAACATATAACGCAAGAAAGGATCTTTTTCGATTGCTTTTCTGTTTTCCAGGGTCTCTTCACTCAAAGTTTGGTTGACAGCACTGTTATTGTCTTGCCCCAGACGATTCATCACACTGTTAATAAGGCTACGCTTTTGATTGCGGAAAGCATTTTCATAACTTAGTCCATCGGCAGCCTGAACACGTTCGCGATACTCTCTGAGATAATCAAGCTTTTCATTAATTTTTTCAAGATGAGCTTTATAAGCAGTTGAGCCTTCTTCAAAATGATGAATACCAAGAATTTTCTGCAAACGGGCTTTTGCCTCGTCTAAAGAAATTCTTTGTTGTCTTAGATTCTTAATGGCTTCTTCACGATCGCGGATATCACCATACTCAGCGGCAAGAGTCTTAGCCATCTCGCTTTCTAAATCGTCAATCTTATCTAGTTCTTGATAAATTTCCGCAAAGCGCTGCTCGATATTACCCTGTTCATTCATGTCATTTAAAGTGGAGTCCATAAAAGTAGCCTGCCTTAGCAAGCGCTCATCAATGGTTTCCAATTGAATTAAAAATTGATTACGAATTCGCATCAAGCGTAAATCGTGCATATCAAACTCAATCGGAGTGATGATCTGACCACCCTGAACACGCACTAATTTAGTCTGGTGTGAAATGTACTCTTTTTTAGACTCGCTGAGATCATTATCATCAAGCAAGCGAAAGTTACTTTTATAGCTAATTTTTTTACCATCCCTATCCGTCATGATGGGACGGGGGCTCATTCCAGATTCGAAATTTGAAGGTGGTAATACATCTTCGTACACATCATAGGCTTTGGCATCTTCCATCTCGACGTAATTGGGCGTTTCAGCTAACTTTGAATCGGCTTCATCATGGTTGGCATAATCAAAGGGATTATCATTATTTTCGTCGTAAATACGCACGCCACGAGTGGCGGGGTCCAGATAATATTTATGAAGAGCAACTTTCATTAAATAAATACCATCACGCAATTTTTCGGTACGTTGACGACCTTCGACAATAGAGTTGTATTTTAAAACATAAGGATATGTTTGCAAAAGCACGGCTTTTTTAACTCTTAAGCGCAAAAAACGATCAATTTCGTAACGAAAACCCATTGTTTGATATTTAAAGTCAGCGATAAAAAGTTTGGATACAGGAGCTGTGTTTTGCAGCTGTTTAATTTCCTGCACATAGCCATCTGGCATATCGGGTTCATCCCAACCAAAAGTAAATTTTTCGTCCCATGGGTTCATATAATAGGTAAAACGTCGCTCAAAAGGGTTGACCATATTGCGAGCACGATCGGGTTCAATCGGGTCGCCAGCAGTATTGGTTTGAGTGGCAGGATCTAAATAGCGGATGGTGGCGTGCTTTTCCTGTAAAACCTCTTTGCGATAATATTTATGAGACAAGAACCCAAACCACATCAAGCAACCCGCTTCATTGGTTTTACGAACCATTCGGTGTTGACGTCCCTGATCCTCAGTGATCACTTCAAATTGCAAACCACGCCCTACTCTATTGCCGTATAAGCCGTGCTCAATACAGCTTTCAACTCGATACTGTAAAGTTCTATCAGTTGCCGTTTCTCCAGGAGTGATACGCACAAAACGAATGGTCAGAGGACCAAAATAAAAGCGCTCTTGGGGACGAAGCGTGCTGATCGCCTCGTTGTAACCTTCGGTGCTCGTGATATATTTGTCATACTCTATCGCGTTCATCGGTTGATAGTTCTCATCAAAACGGAACTCAGGAGTCTGTCTTTTCATCCAAGCATCGTACTCACCAAGATCATACACAGCGGTAAAGGGCTTCACACCG
>JBGSNK010000006.1:0-57631 GCA_041739665.1 Bdellovibrionales bacterium | reverse complement strand
ACAGCGCTTTAAATTAGGAGTGCCGACTGAGCTTCATAAATACTGGATATCAGAGAATTTATTTGATCGTATCTGCTCCGAAATATCCTGTCTGATCCAGCACCCTTTTGAAGTTGAATTAGTTGTCACCGGTAAATCCCTACCCGTCGACCCTGAAAGCCCAACAGCCCTACACCAGGTTATGACCACTCAAGATTTTCAAATTAATTTTGAAAAAAGTTCTCAAGATGCGGCTTTCCAATTTCAAGCTTCACGTCAGTCTCCTAAGAAAAGTGAATTCCTGAACTCTGAATATACTTTTTCTACCTTTGTTGTGGGTCGAAATAATGAATTTGCCCACGCCACATCCTATAGAATTGCTCAGCGTCCCGGTTCAGAAGGCTACAATCCACTCTTTATTTGTGGTCCCACTGGAATGGGTAAAACCCACCTTCTTCATGCTGTCGGAAATCATATCCGTGAAAACCTGCCCCATCTTAAGATTTTCTATGTTTCTGCGGAACGTTTTTTAAATGAGTGTATTTCTAGCATTCGACGGGGAGAAATGGATAAGTTTCGCGTAAAATACCGCGAAAAATGTGATCTTCTACTTATGGATGATATTCAAGTGCTCGGCCGTGGGGAAGCTGTTCAAGAAGAGTTTTTTCATACCTTGAACGACTTTTTTGAGAAAGGCCGCCAAGTTGTTGTCGCCAGTGATCGAATGCCGAAAGATATTAAAGGTTTAGAGGACCGGATACGGACTCGTTTGGAGTGGGGTTTGATTGCCGACATTCAGATGCCCGAATTTGAAACACGCTTGGCCATTTTGCGTTACAAAGCAGAAAAAAAGCACATCAAGATTTCCGATGAAGTGGCGACATACATTGCTAAGATTTCGAAGCGCTCTATTCGCGAACTGGAAGGAAACCTGAATAAGGTGAAAATGTTTTCGGAACTACAAGGTTTACAAATCAACCTCGAGGTGACCAAGAAAGTTCTAGCTGTTCACGATGAATCCACCACAATGACAGTAGAGGACATTCAGCGTCTTGCCGCGGAACACTTTAAAGTGAGAGTCGTGGATTTAAAATCAAAAAACCGTAGCAAACCTTTACTGCTAGCACGCCAATTGGCTATGTATTTAATCAAAAATAACTTGGATAAATCCTTGGTAGAAATTGGAAGATCTTTTGGCGGACGGGATCATACGACGGTTTTAAATGCTTTGCGTAAAATCGATAAAGAACTGATTAAAAATTCTGATTTAAAGAAAGATTACGAGGATTTACAAAGTCGAATCCACAATATCACAGGGGTGTGAATTGTGTATGTGGAAAAACCTGTGTCTAACCAAGTGAATGAACTCTGGATAGTTTTTATCCACAAAATGACGCAAGAAAAGGGTTCGTTTATAAGAGATATTTTCCACAGAAATAAGAGAGTTGTTTTAGTGAGTTAGGTAGTAAGCCCCCTTTTTAACAGGGCCTACTACTACTACTCTTTTAAAATATAATAAGAATTAGTTATTTAAGGGCTTAGAAAATAAATAAATTTGTCAGAGACAATCCTAGGTCAGGGAAGTAAGCTTCTCTAACGATTTGTGAGGGGAATGAAATGAATTTAAAAGTCGACAAAAAAGATTTGGTAGCTTTACTCAGCAAGACTCAAAACATTGTTGAAAAAAGAAACACTATGCCAATTCTAATAAACATTCTGTTGCAGGCCGAAGGCAATGAGTTGCGTGTTTTTGCAACAGATTTAGAAGTGAGTCTCACGGATCAAGCCACTGTCAAAATCCAAACCGAAGGCAAGATTGCAGTGAATGCAAAAAATCTTTTCGATATTGTTCGCGAACTCAGCGAAGGGGAAATTGCTTTAGAGGTAAAACCCAACAATCGGCTACAGATTAAACAAAATAAATCTGTTTTTAACATCGTTGGCATCAGTTCCGAGGAATACCCAGTTTTTCCCACATTCAAGACCAACGATTTTATTGAAGTGAACCCTGAAGTCCTCATGGATATGATCGATCGAACCATTTACAGCGTTTCCAACGATGAAACTCGTTACCACCTCAATGGTGTTTATTTCGAGAAAAAAACAGAAAACGGAAAAACCCAATTTCGAATGGTCGCCACCGATGGCCATCGTCTGAGTTTGGTAGATAGATTTACTGATGAGAACACAGCGAACATTATCACTTCGGGTGTGATTATCCCTCGCAAGGGTTTGGCAGAGGTTAAAAAAATTATCGATTTTAGTGATATGCCCATTCAGATGGCGGTTGAAGGTTCACAGTTGATCGTGAAGACGGGAAGCACTGTACTTATGGTTCGTCTTATCGAAGGAAAGTATCCAAATTATCAGCAGCTTATTCCAAACAATTTAAAAAAAACAGCCTCTATCAATCGCGAGTCATTGTTGAGTTCTATTCGACGGGTTTCTCTTCTTTCCAATCAAAAATCAAAAGGTGTAACCATTGCTCTAGCCAATGGAAAAATGGAAATTAGTTCAAACAATCCTGAGTTAGGTGATGCGAAAGAAGAAATTGATGTGGATTACACTGGGGAAGACCTCAAAATAGGTTTCAACGCAAAATACATCTTGGATATTCTGAATAGCTTCCAGGACGACAAGCTTAGTTTAGAGCTGGATAGTCAGCTCTCTCCAGGTCTGATTCGTCCAGAGAACGACCTCAACTACACTTGTGTGGTTATGCCCATGCGGATATGAAATTTAATCAAATTGAACTTAGAAATTTTCGTAATATCAAAGACCAATCCTTAAAACTGAACTCTGGTTTGAATGTTTTCCGCGGGCAGAATGGACAAGGGAAAACAAATCTTATTGAAGCTATTTATTTAATGACAATGGGGCGGTCTTTTCGCACAAGCCGTCTCCCCGATCTGATTAACAAGAACCATGGGCAAGGGTTTTATTTAAGTTCTCTGATTACAAAAAAAGATCTTTCCTTCCGTTGCCACATGCTGGCCGAAGAAAGCAAAAAGCAAATTTCAGTTAATAATAAAAGATGGTCTTCTGCCCAAATGAGACTTCATTTTCAAAGTGTTTTATTTTCACCAGAAAGTCTTTTGATCGTAAAAGATTCTTCGCAAAAAAGACGAGAGCTTCTCGATGAATTGGCAATTAGCCTTTACCCTGGTTTTGCTAAGGTTCAGTGGGAGTATATACGTCTTATGAAACAAAAAAAGGCTCTTCTTAGGCAGTTAAAAGAAGAAAGAATAAAAGGTCCTCAGGGTGAGGTTCTTTTTGAGCAGATCAGCCGTCAGATGTTGGAAAAAGGGGCAGATCTAACATTGTATCGATTGACTGCGATTCAGGATATTAGCCCTATTTTATTGCAAGAATTTCTGAGTATTATGGACAGCCACTATGCGAATATTTCCATGGATTACCTTGTCTCGAATACAAAAATAGAACACCAAGATAAGAGTCATATCCTTAATGCTATGTATAAAAGGTGGAACGAGTTAAAGACCAGAGAATTGGCCACAGGACAGTGTTTGGTGGGCCCCCATAAACACGATATCGACTTCATTTATAACGGCGAAAATGCCCGTTTTTTCTGTTCACAAGGTCAACAACGGGCTGTAGTATTAGCTTTCAAAATGGCTCAAATAAAGCTACATTACAGAGCCCATAAAGCGTTTCCTATTTTACTTCTCGACGATGTTTTGTCGGAATTGGATAGAGAAAAACAGATGAGGTTTGTGAAGTATTTATTTTCAACAAGGGCACAAATACTCTTAACAACCACGGATGCAACACCCCTTCCTGAAGTTGCGGTTTCATCTGTGTTTGAAGTGATTGAGGGACGTTTTGAAGAACAGAAGCCAATGTTTACAGGAGGCCTAAGTGTCTGAAAGTCAGGAAGTGGTTGTGGATAAGTCTGTCGATAGTGAAAAGAAATATGATGCTGACTCCATACAGGTCCTCGAAGGCTTAGAAGCTGTACGTAAAAGACCAGGAATGTATATTGGGGACACCGGCGTTCGAGGTTACCATCATCTTGTTTACGAAATTGTGGATAATGCTGTTGATGAAGCCTTGGCCGGACACTGTTCCCATATAAAAGTTAATATTCACAACGATGAATCTATAACCATTGTCGATAATGGTCGTGGTATTCCAGTGACCCAACACAAAAGTGGCAAGTCAGCTATGGAAGTTGTCTTTACTGTTCTTCATGCCGGCGGAAAATTTGATAAAGATACCTATAAAGTTTCTGGCGGTCTACACGGGGTGGGTGCATCTGTTGTTAACGCCCTTTCCATCTTCTGTGAAGTTGAAGTTCATCGCGATGGACATATCTGGAAACAAAGATTTGAGAAGGGAAAGCCAGTTTCAGAATTGCAAAATTTAGGAGTTACCGAAAAGACGGGGACAACCGTTACGTTTAAGGCTGATCGCGATATATTTAAGGGTGATGATTTAAGCTATAGCTTTGAGACATTGAGCAATCGATTTCGTGAAATGGCTTTTTTAAATGCCGGGCTTCACTTTGAACTCGTTGATGAGCGTCCTGAAAAGGACAAACTGGTTAACTTTCAGTACTCCGAAGGCATTAAAGAATTCATCAACCATATCAATGCCAACAAAAAGAGTCTTCATAGCGATGTGATCTTTTTCTCAGGAAATAGGGAAGGCGTCGATGTTGAAGTGGCGATGCAGTGGAATGATTCTTATGCTGAGTATATTCACTCCTACTGTAACAACATCAACACTCATGAGGGTGGAACCCATTTAGTTGGATTCCGTGGAGCACTCACTCGAACGGCCAATGCTTATGCGACTAATAAAAACCTACTGAAAAATTTAAAGGTTAATCTAGAAGGAGATGACATTCGGGAAGGTTTGGCAGCCGTTATAAGTGTCAAAGTTCCAGAACCCCAGTTTGAAGGACAAACAAAAACTAAATTAGGAAATAACGAAGTTAAAGGAATTGTAGAAAGTTTAGTAAATGACAAGTTAGCTGATTGGTTTGATCGCAATCCAACTGTTGCTAAATCTATTATCGGAAAGTGCGTGGACTCAGCACGAGCTCGATTAGCTGCTCGTAAGGCACGGGAACTGACCCGACGTAAATCAGCTCTCGACTCTCACTCCCTTCCAGGAAAAATGGCGGATTGCCAAGAAAAAGATCCAGCACTTTGCGAAATCTATCTCGTTGAGGGAGATTCTGCGGGTGGTTCTGCCAAACAGGCGCGCGATCGAAGGACTCAAGCTGTCCTTCCTTTGCGTGGTAAAATTCTAAATGTTGAAAAAGCACGCTTTGATAAAATGTTATCAAACGAAGAAATTAAAATGATGATCTCTGCATTTGGTGCCGGAATTGGTAAAGATGATATGAATCCCGACAAAGTTCGTTACCATAAGATTATTATTATGACGGATGCGGATGTTGATGGTTCTCATATCAGGACTCTTTTGCTCACTTTCTTTTTTCGCCAGATGCCAGAAATTGTGGAGCGTGGTTATGTGTATATCGCTCAGCCTCCCCTCTATCGTTACAAGAAAGGCAAAGAAGAAGTTTATTTAAAGGACGAAAAACACCTAACTGAGTTTCTTTTAGAAAACACTCTCACATCCATAGAAATTGAAGGTTACGGAACGCCAGATAGCCAAGGCTTTCGAAAATTTATTATGGATTCCTTAAAATTCAACACACTCTTAAAAAACCAATCTCAATTTATGGAGCCAGATCTTGTCAAATACATGCTTCATAAAGATATTAAAATTAAAGAGCTTTTATCTGATAAATCAAAATGCGAAAACTTGGTTGCTGGTCTCAAGAAAGCCTTATCAGAAGAAGAGCATTTTAATGTGACCGATGTTGAGTTGACGTCTTTCTCTGAGGAAGAGGTTGTCATTCGCACAAGTCGATTTGGTCACTATCTTGACAACAAAATTAACATTAAGAAAATTGATGGTTCCGACTGGCAGCAAGTATGGACATTGTGGGACTCACTTAAATCAATTTTGCCCTTACCGATTGTTGTGAACCATGAAAAGTCACAAGAAACCTTCCATGATTATGGAACTTTCTATGACTATTTTATGGAGCTCGGGCGAAAAGGTGCTTACATTCAACGCTATAAGGGTCTTGGAGAGATGAACCCAGAACAGCTTTGGGAAACGACATTGAATCCTGCCAACCGTCATTTGCTGCAAGTGACAATCGACGATGCCATTGCAGCCGATGAGATTTTTAGCATTCTTATGGGCGAAAGCGTTGAGCCTCGTCGAGATTTCATTTCCGAAAACGCAATCAACGCCAAAGAACTCGATGTGTGAGGATTAGATCATGAGCGAAGAATTCACAGAGAATATTACACAAATCGATATTAACAAAGAGATGAAGGATGCTTACCTGCAATACTCGATGAGTGTTATTGTTGGTCGAGCTCTTCCAGATATTCGCGACGGATTGAAACCTGTTCATCGACGTATTCTTTTTGCCATGCACGATCTTCGCAACACCCATGACAAGCCCTATAAAAAATCGGCTCGTGTGGTCGGGGATGTTATTGGTAAATACCATCCCCATGGGGATACAGCTGTTTATGACACTATGGTCAGGATGGCCCAGGACTTTTCCCTCCGTTTTCCCCTTGTGGATGGACAAGGGAACTTTGGTTCAATTGATGGAGATAGCCCGGCGGCTCAACGTTACACTGAAGTGCGTATGACTCGTTTGGCTGAGGCTCTGCTTGAAGATATTGAGAAGGAAACGGTTCCGTTTTCTCCGAACTATGATGATTCCCTAATGATCCCGACTGTTCTACCGGCTAAATTCCCTAATCTATTGGTGAACGGAAGCTCTGGAATTGCGGTGGGGATGGCCACAAATATTCCACCCCATAATTTAGGAGAGGTCATTGATGGTTGCATTGCTCTGATTGACGATCCTGATCTGAGCATTGATGACTTAATTAAATTTATTCCCGGTCCGGACTTCCCAACCGCTGGAGTCATATCGGGGCGGCAAGGTATATTAAAGGCCTATAAACAAGGTCATGGCATTATTCATATTCGGGCTGTAGCTGAAATCATTCAAAAGAAAAACGACAGAGAAGAAATCCATATTACTGAAATACCCTATCAAGTGAATAAGGCCCGATTGATTGAAAGCATTGCAGACCTGGTGCGAGACAAGAAAATCGAAGGAATCAGTGATATTCGCGATGAGTCGAGCCGCGAAGGCATGCAAATCGTTATCATTTTAAAAAGAAATGAAAATGCCAGCGTGATTTTAAATCGTCTCTATAAATTTACTCAAATGCAGGTGAGCTTTGGTATTCGATTATTAGCACTCGATGCACGCAATCAACCCAAAACATTTAATCTAAAGTCGGCTCTACAGGCATTTATTTTACATAGAAAAGATATCGTTACAAAGCGATGTATTTTTGAATTAAAAAAGGCAGAAGCTCGCGCCCACATATTAGAGGGTTTACAACGAGCTTTGGATCAAATTGATGAGATTGTAAAAACAATCCGTGCTTCTAAAGAAACAGCTACCGCTCGCGTTGCCTTGATCGACAATTTTCAATTTAGTGAACGTCAAGCCCAAGCTATTTTAGATATGAAGCTTTCTCGACTGACCGGCCTTGAAAAACAGAAAATCATCGATGAGTTAATCGAGTTACGAGATAAAATTAAGTGGCTTCGAGAAGTGTTAGACGACGTCACAAAGATCTTTATGATCATTAAAGAAGAGTTAACAGAAATTAAAGAAAAGTACTCAAATCCTCGAAGAACAGAATTGTCTTCTGTCGATGATGAGATTGACGACGAAGATTTAATTGCCCAAGAAACCATGGTTGTGACTCTCACACAGAGTGGCTACATCAAACGTATTCCTATTGAACAATACAAGACACAAAAAAGAGGTGGAAAAGGTCTCAAAGGTGCCGAAACTCGCGATGAAGATTACGTGAGCTCTATCTTTGTTGCCGAAACTAAAACCACTTTACTTGTATTTACAGATAAAGGAAAAGTTTATTGGACAAAGGTTCACAAATTGCCCCTTGGAAGCCGGACCTCTAAAGGGAAAGCCGTGGTTAATGTGATCGATATCAATAAAGAGGTCGTGAAAGCTGTATTGCCTGTCTCAGAATTTCAAGATGATAAGTTTGTTGTGATGATCACTAAAAACGGATCAATTAAAAAGACGCCACTGAGCTCTTTCTCTCGTCCAAGACCATCTGGTATTATCGCTTTGACGACAAATCTTGATGACGAATTGTTGCAAGCAAAAATTAGTGATGGGAAATGCGACATATTGGTAGCGACGAGTAAAGGTCAGTCTATTCGATTTGATGAAGGTGACGTAAGAGCCATGGGCCGTACCGCGCGAGGCGTGCGTGCTATTACTCTCGCAGAAGGCGACCAGGTTATGGGCATTGAAGTTTTACCCAAAGACTCATCACTGGATCTTCTTGTTTGTACAACCGGTGGCTATGGTAAACGAGTTCCAGTTGCTGAATACCGACTTCAGGGCCGCGGAGGGTCTGGTATTATCACTCAAAAATCCATTGATAAACTTGGCGAGGTCGTGACGGCTCGCGGAGTACTTGATACGGATGAAATTGTTATTACTACTGACCAAGGGCAAACCATCCGCATGTCATGCAGAGATGTTTCCCAGATGGGAAGAAATACTCAGGGTGTTCGCTTAATTTCCCTAAAAACCGACGAATATGTGACGGGTGTTGCGCTGATTCATGATGACAATGAAGACGAAACAGCAGCTAATATTGAGCTCAACTAGGTTCTATGGGCTCTCTTAGGGATGGATTGGCTCTTGGCTTTGAGCTGACCAGTTTTCTTATTCTAAGTTTTATCATCCACAAATGGGTGGCAGAGTTCTTCGAATGGGATGAAAATTTAGTATTAACGGGTCTATTTGGTATTTCTCTAATCCTTTGGACACTTCATGCTTTTCTGTATACCCAGAGAAAAGATGAGTAATTGTAGATCCTTACTTGTTATACATGGAATTTTTTCCGGCACGACTGCAGTCTTGATGCCTCTAGTTATGAATTTTAATCAATGGCAAAGTTTTATGCTTTCCCAAGCTTTTATATGGGTGAGTTTGTTGACTCTCACATTTTCTGTGTACGTGTTTTTTTTAAAAAAAAATATTGCGTTGCTTACAGGTCTTATTGTATTCAAATGGCCTATTTTAATTTATATGGCTTATAGACTAACCGAGTCGATAGAAGTTCATTCGCTATCTTTTTCTGTTGGTCTAATACCACTTTTTGTTAGTGGATTAACTTGGTCGTATTTTCAGAGTGAATAGGTAGTACATTGTCAGCAGCTCACTTTAATTGGACGCAAATGATTCCCGGAGTTGATCATGGCAACGTACATGTGGCCACTGCAGCCACTGTGACCATTGGCTTGATTGGCCTTTCCTTATTTGCCCGCGTTGCTCTTGGTAGTGGTGAAACAGCGGTGATGCCTGCCGGTAAACTCTCAATTAAAGGCCTCTTTGAAGCACTTACAGAGTTTATTGCGGCCCTAACTGAAATGGTGGTTGGAAAAGGCAATGATAAATACGTCCCTCTGTTTGCATCCATCTTTACATTTATTTTAATAAACAACTTAGTGGGTTTGATTCCAGGAATGACGCCGGCTACAGATAATTTTAATACCACTTTTGCCGTGGGTATTTTTTCATTCCTTGTTTATAACTATGTCGGAATTCGTGAGCGCGGTTTTAAGTACTATGAAGATTTCACAGGACATTTGCCTCTTAGTTTTATCTGGTTGTGGCCACTGATGCTGGTCATTGAGATTCTTTCCCATGTTTTTCGTCCGGTTAGTTTGGGTTTACGATTGGCAGGAAACATGACTGGAGATCATGCAGTTGTGGGAGTTTTCTTAGAAATTCTTCCTGTTCCATTTGTTTATTTTGTTCCCATTGCTTTTTACGCACTAGGTTTGCTTGTTTGTTTTATCCAGGCATTTGTATTTACTTTATTATCAATGACGTATGTGATGATGGCGCAACCCCAAGATGATCATTAATAGTTTCTTGAGTTTCGCAATCAAATGACACATTTTAATCAACATAGTTTATAAACTTTAAAAAGGAGTAATATCGATGAAGTTAAGGAATAAAATAGCAACAACCATAGGTGTTTTACTTTGCTCGGCACAAGCTTTTGGTGAAGATGGTTCACACTTTGCTTTAGGGTCAATTAGCGATGCTAATTTCTTAGGTCTTATGGGCCTTGGTGCAGGTCTTGGTGTAGGACTCGCGGCTTTTGGTGCAGCTTCTGGCCAAGGTAAAGCGGCGGCGGCAGCACTCGATGGTATTGCTAGAAACCCTTCTGCTGGCGGAAAAATGTTTGTTCCCTTGGTGCTTTCTCTGGCCCTCATGGAGTCGCTCGTTATCTTTTCATTCCTTGTTACTAATGGAATTAGTGGTGCAATTAGATCAGTCCTTGGACAATGATCAATATATCACTTTGAAGTATTATGAGGCATAGACTTAGGTCTGTGCCTTTTTATTTGTATTTATAAATATTTCGGACTCTTCAACCGATATATTTTTATGTCCGGTTCAACTATAGCCATTTTAGTTAGTGAACATTCTATAGATCTTGATCTTTGGAAAAATCTTGAAGAAAAACATCATTGTCACTTGGCCTTATTTCAAGAGCTGAAGCCCTTTGTCCAATTTTGTTGTGAAGATCAACCGGATCTGATTGCTGTAAGTCTCCACCATCCCTATGAAAAGATAAAGCTTTTACCACTATCGCTTCGCAAGACACTTAATCGTCCAGTTGTGTGTTTTGCAGAACTTGAGGACCCAACAATAAACATAGAGTTTTCAAAGCACCCACAAGATCAAGTTTTAGATGTGGTTTTAGATGAATTATCTTTTTGGGAAGTCTTCTCGAACCTCTTGTTAGACCCTCAAAGATCTGAAAAGAATCAAGATTCAGCGGAAGAGATAGCTGCTAATATGGAGCAAATTTATATCCTTGTTGGTGAACAGAAGGGCTTCGGTAAAATTAAACTTGCCGATCAAAATGAAATTATCAAAGAACAAAGGTTGCGAAGAGTTACACAGATAAGAGTGGACCAAAAAAAGAAAGAGGGTCTATTGATCGACGCCTGTCACCTAACATTTAAGAAAAAAATATTAAGTGAACCCGTTAAATCCTCCTCTGACTTTAAAACAACAAGCAGTTTTGTGTCTGTGGTTGAGATGGACAACTACAAGGGTTTACTAAGCTTTGCTTGTAATCAGGAAAAAAAATGTAGTGATAAATTGGCAAACGAGGTTGTTTCTTCCATGCTGTCAATATTGACAGACTGGGGGCTGCAAGTGGTGATGTCGGAGCCGTTTTTAATAAACTCTCCAACTCCTGAGTTTGTAAAAGCGTACTCTGAATTTTCAGAGTTTGTTGTTCATCATAAAGATAAAAACGAAAATGAATGGGCCGCTTCCTTTATAAAACGAGAAGCTGTTCATCCTAATTTTGTTTACAGTGAAGACAATAAAATGTTAAGAATGGACATCAAATCGATTCCACCACAAACTGTTCTTCCCTTTGATGGTTATATCTACTTACCAAAAAATGAAAAATATGTCAGATACCTTAAAAAAGGAAGTTTTATAAGTTTGGAGCAAGTGAAGCGACACTCAAAAGATGCGACAAAAAGTCATATTTATGTGCCGACAGAATGTATAAATGAAGTTTTGAAGTTCTTTATTCAAAATACCATTAGCTGGGAGCTTGCAATCGAGAGCCAAGAACAAGTGGCTTAATCTAAATACTCTCGAGTGAGATTGATTGGTCCCTCCTTAGATACCCAAATATCATCTTCAATTCGGACTCCGCCAAAGGATTTTAATTCGTTAACAAGTGGCCAATTTATTAATTTTCTAAGCTGAGCTGAGCTCTGCAGTTCCTCTAAAAATTGTGGGATAAAATAAAGACCGGGTTCGATAGTGAGAACATCATTTTCCTGAACAGCACGTAAAGTTCGTAAGAAAGGGTGGCGGTCGTCCGTTTTAGCCAAATCACCAGAAGGTGATATTTGTTGCCCACCAACATCATGCACTTGCAAGCCAAGACTATGACCCACGCCGTGAGGGTAAAAATAGCGTGCGATACGACTTTCTAGGGCATCCTTGTAATTGCATTTCAAAACCTGGGAATCTACAAGAATTTGGGTAACGCCTCTAAAAGCCTGTTCTTGGATCTCCGGATACAGAGAATCCACGCGTAAAGATTTCCATAGATCTTGTTGTAGTGCTGTTACAGAGTGACAAATATCTTTAAACACGGGGTGAGCACTCTCTTGAAAATATGTCCGTGAAATATCAGAACAGTATCCACTATATCTAAAACCGGCGTCGATTAAGAAAGATTGACCGTTTTTCTCTTGAGACAAGTTTTGATAGTGAAGTATGGCAGCATGCTGATCTAAAGCGATTATGTTATTGTAGGGCAATTGCGACTCTCTCTGACGAGATGCTGTCAGGTATGCCATCATGATATCATATTCACTGTTGCCCTCTAAAAAAGATTTTTTTGCGGCGAGGTGCCCATGACTGGCCCAATAATTGGCTTTTAGAATGCAATCGATTTCATAGGGTGTCTTGGAGAGTCTCATCCAATTTAACTGACTCATGACTTGGGAGGAAGCAACTTGAACCCCCACATTGATAGCAAGTTGTGGTTGAGGCGAGAGAATTTGTGAGTTTTGAGTTTTCGAATTTTTCCAGAAAAGTTTTGCATCATCGTATGTCAGTATTTGATAAAGTTCAGACCAATTGGATTCTTGCCAGTTGTGCTGTTGATGCCAAAAATCTTTTGGATTGTAGAGATGAAGAATTGGCTTCTGGTCTATTTTAATTTCGAGAATGTGGTTTTCACCCTGTGCCAAGCATAAATAGAGAAAAAATGGATTTTCTTTGAAGGGAGGGGCTTGATCGTCCAGGAAGTAAGGCTTTGATTTTCCACTTTCTATAAATAGGCTATCTAAATTATTAGATTGAAGAATCTTATTTATCTTTGAAAGTCTGGTATCTAAGTGATCTTTAAAGAGGCTCTTCACGCTTTTCATGTCCCTTATTCTGACGCAAGTGTTGGATCAAATACTGAGCAGTGATACTTTGATTATTTTTAAGCAACTCTGTTGTGGGGCCAGAAAAGAGCAGAGAGCCCCCCTCTAAGCCACCATCGGGCCCGAGATCGATAATATAATCACAAGACTTGATAACATCTAAATTGTGCTCCACTACAAGCACCGTGTTGCCAAGTTCAACCAGTTCAGAGAGAAGCTCGATCAGTTTAGCCACATCATGTATATGGAGTCCAGTTGTTGGTTCATCTAAAATATAAAGAGTATGTCCCCGAACCTTCTTTGAAAGTTCGCGACTGAGTTTAATCCGCTGCGCTTCACCGCCAGAGAGTGTGGTTGAATTTTGTCCCAAGGTTATGTAGCCCAAGCCTACCTTCATCAGAGTTTCAAGTTTTCTTTTGATTGGTTTGTGGTTCTCAAAAAAATGATAAGCGTCTTCAACAGTCAAATTGAGTATATCGCTAATGTTTTTATTCTTATATTTAACTAACATTGTTTCAGGGTTGTAGCGCTGTCCTTGGCAAGTCTCGCACTTCACAAAAACATCAGACAAGAACTGCATGCTCACTTTAATAATGCCAGCGCCCATACAATCTTCACAGCGCCCACCCTTAACGTTAAAACTAAAGCGGCCCACATCGTAACCGCGAATTTTAGATTCAGGGAGCTGTGTAAACAGGGAGCGTATGAGCGGAAAAAGACCAACATAGGTAGCTGGGCAAGAGCGTGGCGTGCGCCCAATGGGACGCTGATCAATTTCAATAAGATTATCAAGATGATCCATGCCTTCAATACTCTTGTGGGGGGAAACAACAAAGCTACGTTTTAAAAATTTATTAGCAACAGCTTTGTAGAGAGTATCAATGATGAGCGTACTCTTTCCACTGCCCGAAACTCCAGTAACCCCAACAAGGGTTCCCAGGGGAAAAGAAACATCAATATCCTTGAGGTTGTTACCCTTAGCGCCAAGAATTTTAAGCGCGTTACCTGAGCCGGCTCTAATCTTCTTTGGTAAGGGTATACTTCTTTTACCACTTAGATATTCTCCAGTGAGTCCAGATGAATTTTTAAGATCTTGAGCTGTGCCCTGAAAGACAAGCTCTCCCCCTAGCCGTCCTGCCAAAGGACCCACATCAATAATATTATCGGCGGCACGGATTGTGTCCTCATCGTGCTCAACAACAATAATTGTGTTTCCACGGTTCTTAAGTTCATTAAGGACACTTAGAACATTTTGATGATCTCGAGGGTGGAGCCCTATGCTCGGTTCGTCAAGGACATAGAGCACACCAACAAGAGGAGTTCCAACTTGTGAGGCTAGGCGTATACGTTGGGCTTCGCCACCAGAAAGTGTTTTAGAGCGGCGAGAAAGACTTAAATAACCAGTACCAACTTTAACTAAATAATCAAGGCGAGTAAGTATCTCGGGGAGGATTTGTTCAATAACCTCATTTTTAATTGCGCTCGGTTGTTTATTATCAAAAAAGTTGTAAAGGTGCCGAATGGGCATTTCGCAGAGCTCGTGAATATTCTTATCACGGTAAAAGACATTGAGAGCGGTCTCACGCAGGCCCGACCCTTTACATTTTGGGCACTGACTCACATCTTTCCATTCTAAATCATCGCTGCCGGCGTTGAGTCGCCACTCTTTATGTTTTTGTATTCCAACTCCTGGTGTGTATTCAGAAATCTCGTACTCTTCAACGTCCTGAGTGCCAAGGCCATTGCAGCTTTCACATGCTCCACGAGGGCTGTTGAAGCTAAAAAGAAGAGGGTCAAGGGTGGTAAAAGAAAAACTACACTCTGGGCATGCGAGCTTAGTGGAGTAGTTGATTCTTTTTCCATCTTTTGTTTCGATAGTGACTAAACCGTCGGCAAGAGCGAGGGCCGAAGTTATTCCTTGTGCTAAACGAATACGGGAATCTTCGTGATCTTTGAGGATAATTTTATCGATGACGATATCGATATCGTGGCGGTTGTTCTTTTTAAGCTCTGTAACGCTTTCTAAATACACCAAATCGCCATCAATTTTAGCACTTAAATAACCAGCCTTAATCCATTGTTCGATCTCTTTCCTAAACTCGCCTTTTTTTCCTCTTGCGACAGGTGCCAAGAGGAGAATGCCTTGATTGTGGAAAACTCTGTAGACTTCATTTTTTATTTGGTCAAGGGCTTGTCCTTCGACTGGAATTTTATGAGTTGGACAAAGGGGTGTTCCGGCCTTCGCAAAGAGGAGTCTAAGATAATCATAAACCTCCGTAACTGTGCCAACGGTAGAGCGAGGGCTATGGCCAATGGTTTTCTGGTCGATGGCTATGGCGGGACAGAGTCCGTCGATAGAATCAACATCGGGTTTTGTCATTTGGCTAAGAAAATTTCGTGCATAAGTGGAAAGGCTATCTATAAAGCGCCTCTGTCCCTCAGCGTAGATGGTGTCAAAAGCTAAACTTGATTTACCGCTCCCGGATAGGCCCGTAATGACCGTAAGCTTGTTCTTTTGGACGCTCACATTGATGTTTTTTAGATTGTGTTCGCGGGCCCCGCGAACTTCGATTTTATCGTTCATAGAAGTGGGGTCACGAGCTCCATTATGTTGCGTTGAATTCTGTCTAAGCCCTCTTGGCTATGAGATTCAAAACGCACTGTTATTACAGGTTGAGTGTTCGACGCTCTGACAAGGGCCCAGCCATCTGGATAGCTCACACGCACACCATCGATGGTGTTGACGTTTTGAGACTCCTCGTTTTTTGTAAAATAATCTTGTAGTTTTTTAACAAGTAAAAATTTGTTTTCTTCACTTGTCTCGATACGAATTTCAGGTGTGCTAAAACTTTTTGGAATACCCTCGAGTAGTTGACTTATGGTCAAGCCAGAGCGACTTAGGATTTCGATAAGGCGGAGACCAGCATATGGAGCATCATCGTACCCATAATTACGATCCGAGAAGAAAATATGGCCACTGAGCTCTCCACCAAAGGGAGCCTTTTCACTTTTCACTTTATTTTTAATTAGGCTATGGCCAGTTTTCCACATAATCCCATTGCCACCCCGTCTTTTTATATCGTCGTAAAGACGGTCCGAACATTTGACATCGCCAACTATTGTGGCCCGAGGTTGTTTCTGCAAAATATCACGAGAAATGATCATCATAATCTCGTCGCCTAATATACCGCGGCCGGTTCCGTCAACGAGTCCAATTCTATCCGCGTCACCATCAAAGCCGATCCCAATAGAGGCTCGTTGCGCTAAAACTTCTTTTTTAAGATCTTCTGTGTTTTCTTCTACGGTTGGGTCGGGGTGATGATTTGGAAATCGACCGTCGGGCTCTTCAAATAAAATAATGGGACGCAAGCCAACCGCCTCGTAAAGGCGGCGAACAATCGCCCCGGCAGCACCATTGCCACAGTCCAAAACAACTCCAATATTGGGATCTAACTCGACAAATTCTTGAGCATATCGTTTTACGTAGGCATCTGAAATATCAAATTTTTCAACGGAGCCATCTCCTGAAATAAAGTTGTTCTCGACTATGTATTTTTTAAGTTCTTGGATTTGATCACCATAAATGGTGGTCTGTTCTAGAGAAATCTTGAATCCATTGTATTCGGGCGGGTTGTGGGAGCCTGTCACCATAATTCCGCCGCAAAGATCAAGGTTGAACATTGAGAAATAGGACATGGGAGTGGTGATCAATCCCAAGTCATAGACCTTGGCGCCCGACTCCACAAAGCCTTGGATTATTGCATCTTTTATATTTGGGCTTGAAAGGCGCGCATCCATACCCACAGATACAGTGGGCACTTTCCCTGTTTCGTTTTTCAGAAACGAGGCATAAGCCCTTCCAAGAGTGCGGGCAAAATCAATATCAAAATCTGAATTATAGACTCCGCGAATATCATACTCTCTAAAAATGTGTTCTTTATACATGTTCACCAACTTATTCTTTGTTTGTTTAGTTGTTTTATTGTTGTTAAAATTGCTCGTTGCATCGATGAAGGATCAGCCCGATCTTTACCGAAAATATCTTTTGCTGTTCCATGGTCAACACTCAGGCGCAGAAAAGGCAATCCAAGTGAAAGTTGAATTCCTCGATTTTGACCATGAATGAGTTTAAACGGAATCAGTCCCTGATCGTGGTAGCTTGCCATATAAAAAGAATATTTACGCCACTGTTCCTTCTTAAAACAGACATCGCCAACAAGTGGGCCCACTATCGGCACTTTAGATTTCGTAAGGTCCTGAATGGCAGGAATAAAGTGATCCTGCTCTTTGCTATCAATGATGCCCAACTCGCCAGCATGAGGATTGACGCCAACTAAGCCTATGGGTAGAGCTTGCTGTCTTTTCGGTAAATATTGTTTAAGGTCTTGAATCAACGTTGCACAGGTGACAATCCGCTCTTTTTTGATGCTGTTGTAAGCCGTCTTAAGAGAAACATGATCGGACAAGAGAACAACATTAAACTCTTTGCCTAAGAAACACATAAAGACGTCTGGGGTGTGGCAAACACGCTTGAGAATATCGGTATGCCCCTTGTCCTTGAGACCACTTCTAGCAATTTCTGTTTTAGAAAGTGGTGCTGTTACAAGGGCATCTATTGATCCAGACAAACCACAGTTTGCCATTTGTTCTACCCAGCGACCGGGAGGCAGGGGACTTTCGATATCGATCAAGATGTTATGGTAGTCTGCGGGGCTGTTCATGGCGGCGGCCCAGTCGGTTACGGTTATACGCTTGAAGTATCGGTCAATTGATCTCAGGTCGCGAACGGATCGACGCGGAGAGCGCCACACATAAAACTGTGTCCCCTTTTGAGGTCGGATACGTGCGAGAGCTTTCGCAGTGACTTCTAGACCGATGCCATCCCAGTCTCCAGTAGTAATAGCGACTCTTGATGGCTTTTTCATGATTTATTGATTTGGATTATAGCGTCTTTTCTCTTTTGAAGGAGCCAAAAATCCAATTGCTCTTTAAATTCCTGTGTAAATAGTTTTTGATAAATACTTTGTTTTTCCTTTTCCATTCTAGGGTCGTCAACAAGCTTCTTGTCGGAGACACGAAAAATATGTAAACCCATGGGGGTTTCCACAACATCTGAAGTCTCACCAATTTTTAGATTACGAATAGAGTTCTCAATTTGCTTGATCATTTCGCCTGATTTAAATTTGCCGAACGCACCAGACTTTGATTTGCTCTCATTATCCACACTGTGTTGGGCGGCCAAGGCATCAAAACTTTCCCCTTTTTCTAGAGCTTCTAAAATCTCTTGGGCCTTTTCCTGTGCGTTTTTTGGCAGAAGAATATGGGAAAGTGTAAACTCAAAAATTTGTGTTTTTTTACCCTCACTACTCGCCATATAGTGACTGACGATGTCCTGTTCCGAAATTTTGATCTTACTGGTAATTTCTTTTTCGATCAGTTGACGTCGTTCAATACTTTTCTTCACAAAGTCACGGTACTCTAGAAAGTCCATACCTTGGGCAGTGATAGCTTCCTCCATCTGAGCAACAGACATATTTTGTCGTTTAGCGATGGTGCCGATCTCTTTCTTGACCCGCTCTTCTGTTATTTGTTGACCTTGCCGCTTGATCTCATAATCCATAATTTTTTCGTCAATCATGAGCTTGATCAGATAGTCTTTGTCTTGCAAAGATTTTTCTCTTTCTTCAGGCTCAGAGAACAAAAGATCGTTTAAAAAACCGCCATTTTTTAATTTATCTTGGTAGTCGTCTATTTCTGTTAATGTGATAATTTCCCCGTTCACCACGGCATACACTTTTTCAATAACTTTAGAATGACTCGGGAGGGGAAAATGGAGACAAACTGCGATAAAGGCGAGGAGCCATTTAGAAGGTAAAATCATAATGAGTACATAGCATATATCGGAGGGAAATGCCTTTTTTTCTTACAAAATTTGACGGGCATGCCCCTTGGTTTCATTGATTCTGTCCTCTAACTGTAGGGCCCATTTTTCGTCCTTTGGGTCGTCGCTTTTTTGAAGGGCCGGCATTGGCGAGCCCCAAACGATGGAAACTTTTGCAAAGGGGAGGGGCAATCGAGACTGGTTCCAAGCCTTATGAAAAGTGAGGTAGCGACTGGCGTGAAAAGAAATGGGAACAATGGGGAGGTTGGTTAAGCGTGATATTTGTAGAACTCCAGGCTTTGCTTTATAGAGAGGCCCTTTAGGTCCGTCAACAGCCACGCTAGGACGAAAACCTTCTTTTTTGAGGCGGATAATACCCTTTAAGGCCTGTGTCCCTTGTCGAGTCGAAGATCCGCGCACCGTTTTGCCGCCCAACAATTGGACTGCGCGGTTCATGAGCTCACCGTCTTTGCTGGTCGAAATAATACAGGCCACTCGATAGGGCTTGAGAAGGTGAAGGATACCAAGCTCATCGCCATGCCAATGAGCGATGACGAAGCTTTTATTTTCTCTAGTCAACTTTTGAACTTCGCTGAGTTCAACTATTTGAATGCGCCAACTCCATTGCAACAACTTGTAGAAGACAAAGAGCAAGTATGGCGCCAATTTTTTGAGCACGATTTATTTTAAACTCTGTAGTTTTTCAGTCAAAACAGGAATCACTTCAAAGAGGTCGCCAACGATTCCATAAGTGGCCTTTTGGAAGATTGGAGCCTTGTCGTCTTTATTAATCGCGACAATATTTTTACTTCCCGACATACCGGCCAGGTGTTGGATGGCACCAGAGATGCCGGCTGCAATATATAAGGTGGGGGCCACAGTCTTTCCGGTTTGCCCGACTTGCTGAGAGTGAGGAACCCAGCCGAGATCGACAACCGCACGCGAAGCGCCAACGGTGGCATTCAAAGGGGCGGCTAAATCCTCTAGTAATTTGAAATTTTTGGCCTCTTTAAGTCCGCGCCCCCCAGAGACAATAATGTTAGCTTCAGTTAAATCTAATTTTTCGGACTCGCCATCTTGAATAGAAATGGTCTTGTTTTTTCCAGCACCTTCTTGTGGGCTGAGAGAGATCACCTCGCACGCGCCTGAACCATTGGGATTGATCACCATAACTTGATTGGGGCGAAGCAAAATAATTTTTTTGGAGTCGTCTGTAAAAACCACCCGGGCAGTGCACTTGCCGGCATACAAGGGGCGGGCTATTGATACGTTGTCTTCAATTTTAATTTCAGTAACATCGCTCATGTAAGCGGCGTCATGGCGAACGGCGAGGCGAGGGAAAATATCGCGGCCGTGGGAGTTTGAACTTGCTAAAAACAGTTGGGCCCCAGATTCCTGCAAGGCCTTGTCGACAAACTGTAGATGAGTTTCGGGGTTGAACTTGTCGAGGTCTGAGTTATCAGTCGTAAAATGTTTTTGCACACCCCACCTTTTGAGCTCATCGACACAAGAGTGCGTCTCTTTAAAACCACAGGTGTGAAGGGTCCAGCCCGATCCCGCGAGAGCAGTCAAGCACTCAAGGGAGCTTTTTTTAATCTGATTGTCTTTTACTTCAATAAACACCAGTGCCGTTTTCATAACAATCTCCTAAAGAACTTTCGCTTCTTCTTGAAGCAATCGGACTAACTCATCTACCTGAGCCTTTGGATCCCCTTCGATCATTTTACAAGGAGGTTTTTCGGCAGGTAGTTCAAAATGGGTAAATTTAACTTTAATGTTACTAGATCCAAGGCCCAGCTCGTCGAGGGTCAAATTTTTTATAGGCTTCTTCTTTGCTTTCATGATGCCAGGAAGACTGGCAAAGCGAGGCTTGTTCAGGCCCTTGTTGGCCGTGATAAGTGCTGGAAGCAGAAGTTCAAAAGTTTCTTTACTGCCGCCCTCAACTTCACGAGTGGCCTTTAAACTTTGATCAGCATATTCAATTTGATTCACGACAGAAGCGTGTGAAACCTTAAGAAGTTCTGCCAACATTAAAGGCACAGCATTCAAATTCCCATCAATGGCAAGTTTGCCAGCAAAGATCAAAGAAAACTCACCTTCTTTTTGAATGGCTTCTGCCATGGCCCTAGCCGTTGTCAGGCTATCGAGGGCCAGGTCGGTGTCAATAAGGATAGAGTCATCGACCCCCATAGCCATAGCCGTTAAGAGAGCATTATTGACTCGAGCTTTGGGACCAACAGTAATTGCCGTGATCTGGGCATTTGGATTGCTCTCTTTGTATTTAACCGCTTCTTCAATTGCAAATTCATCGTAAGGATTGATAACCCATTTCACACCATTGGTGTCGATGGCCTGTTGATCGTTTGTGAGCTTGATACGAGTTTCAGTGTCGGGAACCTGTTTGACGCAAACAAAAATTCTCATTGTAACCCCTTCCCTTATAAGATGAATTACTCTTCCTAAAAACGTTGCTAAATGTAAAGGAGATTCGCCGTAAATTTGGGATTAATTTGTCGCAGCTCCGAGTAATTAGTTTTAAATCGTTACAACGTTCTTTATACTCATTTTTAAAGTATTGAAAATATGCCCAACAAAGTTTAAAAAGTCTTGAACAAAAGAGTTAAATAACATAATGTGTTAGTCGAGGTGCCAGTTGAGTTTACTATCGAGTTCTATTGGGAAAAAATATTTTATGGGGTTGGCGGGCCTGGTGTGGACCTTGTTTGTTGCGGGTCACATGGCAGGAAACCTTCTCATTTTTGCCGGCCCAGAGCTCTTCAATAAATACGGGCACGCCATTGTTAGCAACAAGCCACTATTATATGGAACCGAGGTGGCACTTGTTCTTTCAATACTTATTCACGTGAGCTTGGGTATTTTACTGACCATTCAAAATAAAAAAGCAAATCCACATAAGTATGCAGTTTCTGCAAACGAGTCTAAGAGCGGAAGTCTGGCATCAAAAACCATGGCCATACACGGTTCGATAATCCTCTTTTTTATTGTTTACCATTTGATTACATTTAAATACGGTCCGGTTTACTATGTGGAGTATCAGGGCGAACAAATGCGTGACCTGTTTCGCCTGGTCACCGAAGTTTTTTCAAGCCCGGCTTACGTAGTGGGCTATATCATCTGCCTTATTCTTTTAGGTATTCATCTTAGCCATGGCGCCTCGTCGGTATTTCAGACTCTAGGCCTGAACCATCCCCGCTATATGCCAACGATTAAAAAAGCAGGCTGGGCTTATGCCCTCATTGTTGCGGGCGGATTTATTTCTCAACCTATCTATGTCTTTTTCTTTTTGTGAGGTAATGCGGATGTCTTTAAACTCAAATGTACCAAAAGAGCCTATCGAAAAAATGTGGGAGACCCACAAGTTTAATATGAAATTGGTGAATCCCGCCAACCGACGCAAGTACAAAATCATTGTGGTTGGAACCGGTCTTGCCGGTGGAGCTGCTGCAGCCTCCCTCGGCGAAATGGGTTACAATGTCGAGAATTTTTGTATACAAGATTCAGCCAGGCGAGCCCACTCCATTGCCGCACAAGGTGGCATTAACGCCGCCAAGAATTATCCCAATGATGGAGACTCCGTCTATCGACTTTTTTATGATACTGTTAAAGGCGGAGACTTTAGGTCTCGCGAAGCGAATGTTTACCGTTTGGCACAAAACTCAAATTTAATAATCGATCATTGTGTGGCACAAGGTGTTCCGTTTGCCCGTGAATATGGTGGCATGCTGACAAATCGCTCCTTTGGGGGAGCTCAGGTCTCAAGAACTTTCTATGCCCGCGGGCAGACAGGACAACAGCTACTTTTGGGAGCTTATTCGGCCCTTATGAGACAGGTGGATGTCGGAACCGTTAAGCTCCACACTCGTCACGAAATGTTGGACCTTGTGATGGTCAACGGAAAAGCGCGAGGAATCATTTCTCGCGATATTGTCACCGGAGAGATTAAAAAACATGCGGCCGACGTCGTTGTTCTCTGCACCGGCGGCTACGGCAATGTCTATTACCTATCGACAAACGCCATGAATTCAAATGTAACAGCTTCTTGGCGCTGCCACAGAAGAGGGGCCTACTTTGCAAATCCGTGCTTCACTCAAATCCACCCCACATGCATACCCGTTTCGGGCGATCATCAATCTAAACTCACATTGATGTCAGAGAGTTTGCGCAACGATGGCCGCGTCTGGGTTCCGAAAGAAAAAGGGGACAAAAGACATCCGCGAGACATTCCGGAGGCTGAGCGCGATTACTATTTAGAGAGGATTTACCCAAGCTTTGGAAACTTGGCACCGCGAGACATTTCTTCGCGTCAAGCCAAGTTCCGCGTGGATGAAGGACGTGGTGTTGGTAAAACGGGCATTGCCGTTTATCTGGATTTTGCAGATGCCATCAAAAGAGACGGCGAGGATAAGATCTCTGAAAAATACGGAAACCTTTTTCAGATGTATCAGCAAATCACCGGAGAGAATCCTTATAAAGAACCAATGCGCATTTACCCTGCGGTCCACTACACCATGGGTGGTCTGTGGGTGGATTACAATTTGATGAGCAACCTTGAGGGCCTCTTTGTAGGGGGAGAAGCCAACTTTTCGGATCATGGAGCCAATCGCCTTGGCGCCTCGGCGTTGATGCAAGGGCTATCGGACGGATACTTTATTTTACCCAACACTGTCGGAAACTATTTGGCATCGTCTACTTTAGATAAAGTAGATGTCGATATGCCGGAGTTCGATCAAACTTTAACCGAGGCCAAAGAGCAAATAAATCGACTCTCTCAGATTAACGGAACAAAAACTGTGGACGAATTCCATCGCCAATTAGGTCACTATATGTGGGAGTTTGTCGGCATGTCTCGCGACAGCAAGGGCTTGAATGAGGCTTTACAGAAAATCCCAGAATTAAAAAAAGAATTTTGGTCGAATGTGAAAGTGACCGGAGGGACGAACGGAATCAATCACGAACTTGAAAAAGCAAATCGCGTCGCCGACTTTTTAGAGCTTGGCGAATTGATGGCCCAAGATGCGCTGAATAGAGAAGAGTCCTGCGGCGGACATTTTCGTGAAGAGCACCAGACCTCTGAAAACGAAGCCAAACGCGATGACGAGAATTTTGCTTACGTGGCGGCCTGGGAGTTTACGGGTCAAAGAGCTAAATTACACAAAGAAGATCTGAAGTTTGATTATGTGAAACTGGCAACCCGTAGTTACAAGTAGAGGGAGCGATTATGAACTTGAAATTAAAAATTTGGCGCCAGAAGGGCCCTAAGGATGCGGGTCATTTCTTTGATTACGAGGCTAAAGATGTCTCTGAGGATATGTCCTTTTTAGAGATGATGGATGTGGTCAATCAGGATCTTGTTCGTCAAGGGGTGGATGTTATTGAGTTTGATCACGACTGTCGCGAAGGTATTTGCGGTATGTGCTCAATGGTCATTAACGGCTCAGCCCATGGTCCCCAGCGCGCGACCACGACTTGTCAATTACATATGCGCTCATTTAATGATGGAGACACCGTCACCATTGAGCCTTTTAGAGCCAAGCCCTTTCCGGTCATCAAAGATTTAAAAGTAGATCGATCTGCTTTTGATAAAATTCAACAAGCCGGTGGTTATATTACAGTTAATACAGGAAATGCTCCTGATGCCAACGCCATACCTGTTGGCAAGCAAGATGCCGACATGTCGTTTATGGCCGCCACTTGTATTGGTTGCGGAGCCTGTGTGGCCGCCTGCCAAAATTCTTCAGCCATGCTTTTTACTGGAGCTAAAGTTTCTCAGTACGCCTTACTTCCCCAGGGGCAGGCGGAGCGCCAGATGCGCGCGCTGAGTATGGTTCGCAAGATGGATGAGCTTGGATTTGGCAACTGTAGCAACACGGGTGCCTGTGAGTTGGCTTGCCCCAAAGAGATTTCTCTTGAGAACATTGCCCGCCTCAACCGAGAGTTTGTTAAGGCCAGTATCGCTGAGAGATAGTTCTCCTGTATAGGAAACTTTATTTCGAGATCTCAGAAAAGCAAAGATCAGACGAACAGCCTGGATCATGTCTAAAGCTTAATATGTCGTTTTAGCTTGTTCGCTTGATTCCTCTTTAAATATTGCTAAATATATTCAGATGAGCGGGAGCCGATTTAATTTTTCAATACAAAACATAGCCAAGAACGGGGATGTCGATCCTCTTTGGGAGGGCAAGCTCTATGATTTTTGTCAGAGATTTGCAAGTAGTGATCGCGAAGAGAAATATTTAAATTACACTCCAGAGGGGTTAGACCTAACGGGGCATTTGACCTTTGATGCTCTTGTTGTTGAAGATGAAATTGTGAGCTTTTGTGGGATTTATAATGGCGGTCGCTACCCCAGGGGCGTTTATAGAATTCTCAATAGGTCCTTCACCAGACCCGACTATCGAAGTTCAGGGCTTGGTGTCAGGCTTTTAAACTCCCAATTTTTAGTTCCGATTCAAATCCAAAACTATGTATCCCAAATCGATTTGGCCTTTGTTTCAATTCAAGAGCCTCACTTGAGGCGAGCCTTGGCAAAGATAGTAAAGCAGATCAAAAGCCCGTATCTTAGTAATTGGCAGTATGCAGAGGGTATGGTGCAAGTGGCGTTGTGCGAAGCTAAGGCCTGTTATCAGAATGTGATTTATAGCCCTTTAACGAATGATTATAAAAAGTTTCCACTGAAAACTGTTACCTTTGATGAGTATGCAAACTTACCGGCCCAATAAGCTAATGCCGCGCAACCATGAAATTCTTGTATTCGGTGTGATTTTTGTACTATGGTAAATGACGTGTCTAAGCATTTTCTCAGAATCACAATTCCCATCCATCTTTTGGCGATAGTTGCAATTTCTTTGATTGGGTTACGTTTCGTTACCCCCCACTGGTTGTTTGCGACATTGCTCGGTTGGTTCTTGATTAGTGGTTTTGGTATAGCCATAGGTTTTCATCGCTATTTTTCTCACAACGCTTTTCAAACATATCCCATTATTGAGAAAATATTGGCCTACCTTGGATGCCTTGGGGCCCAGGGATCACCCATTTTTTGGACAGCTCTACACAATGGATCTCATCATCGCTTTTCGGATACGGCTAAAGATATTCACAGTCCGTTTCATGGAAAGTGGCACGCCTACATGGGTTGGCAAATTTATTTAAAACCAGAGGAGGTGCCATTTCGTTATGGCGCCGCACTTTTAAAGAAAAAATATCTTAAATTTCTACACAAGAATTATACCAAGATTTTCTGGGCCAGCGCCCTTGTTCTTGCCCTGGTCGATTGGAGAGTGAGTCTTTACGGACTCTTGCTCCCAAGCTTTATATCTATTCATCAAGAGAACATTGTGGACTTATTTTGCCACCTCAGATCCTGTGGTTATCGGAACTATGAAACAAAAGATAATTCTGTCAACGTTCCCCTTGTCGGTCTCTTGGCATTCGGACAGGGTTGGCACAACAACCATCATGCCCGTCCAAGAGATTATAACTTTGGTGGAAATCATTGGTGGGAAATTGATATTTGCAGCCTGTTAGTTCCGCTCATAAGCAAATCTCAAACACGGCAAATGGATTAGGGGGGAGACTTGGATTTTGTATTTTCAGACCTAAAATTGCCCGCTCCAGACAGAGCTCTCTTGCTGGATGAGATGAAAAGAATACCGGCTCGATTTTGGAAATCAGACTCCAATTTAGGAGGGCAAAAAGCAACGCTTTTCAGCTATAAAGGCTCCGGTTTGTGCTCTTACGAAGAGTCTAAGGCCAAAATCTTTTGCCAACCAGGAGACCTCCGGTGGACCGAGGGAATGGAAATAGGTGCGACTCAAAAATATTTAGAAGAGACTTTCTTTTCTTGGATGTCCCATTTGGGGAGAGTGCATGTTCTCCGCACTCCGCCAGGCCAATGCATGCCCATTCATTATGATTGTCGACGCGGGAATCACTTGAGCCCACAGCCAAAAATGAGAGTGATCTTAAGCGGAACCTCAAAGGATCTCTTTTTTTTAGATACAAACTCAACAGGACACCGAATGCATTGTTTTGATGCTCCAGGTGGATTTGTAATTGATGGCTCCTGGCCCCATGGAATTGTGAACTCGTCTACAGAAGACAGATACACCCTTGCAATAGGCTCTCCGTGGTCGGGACAAGACAACCTTTCGGAGTATTTGGGAGAGAAAAAAATCTTCAAATCACAGCTTTCATTCCCAGAATATAGTGAGATATTTTTAGATAAATATATGAGCATGACTTACAGAGAGTTAGATTTGTACTTACGTGTCCCACCGTTTTTCAAAGCAATGCTATTTAGCCAAGTGGCCAGAGCCAAGTTTCGTCAATTTAGAGGGCAGGTTTTCCGGTGAATGCAAATGGGATTTAGTGGCCAAGAGTCTGTTCAATATGGATGGGGCGCTGGGAAAACCCGTTGTGATAGAGATGATTGTTATCATATAAAGTATTTTCCAATTGAAGACGAGCTAATGAGCTTTCAAGCCGAGTGCTATAAAACCGCACGCCGAATTGATGAGTCAACAGAATTGAATATCAAGGTTTTAATGAGCGGAGGAATGGATAGCGAAGTTGTGGCTCGATCCTTTCGCGACCAGGGAATTCCATTTGAAGCCATCATTTTTCAATTTGAAGGTCAGGATAATTACGACATCCACTATGCGATAAATTTTTGCAAATATAATGATATCAATTTCAAGCTTGTTTCTTTCGACCAGAATAAATTTGCCGTTGGTCAGTTTTGGGAAATGACCGACCACTTGCAATCTCCCCAGGCCTTCGTCGCATTTGATATCGAGCGCTGGTCTCGGGCTGGTGGTTACGCCGTTTTTGGTAATGGAGATGTTCACTTGGAATACAAACGGGGTGGCTTTTATTCAACGGAGTCGGCCTCCTACGCCTTACCCTGGGTTTGGCAAAATGAAAATAGTCTTGAAGGGTGTTACCGTTTTTTTAAGGCACGTTCTGAGTTGCAGCTCGCTTTTTTATCACACCCAAAGCTAGAAGTTTGGAAGTCACTTTGTCACGAAATGGGCTTTGAAGATAGCCGTTGGTGGAAGCAATGGATTTTCAAGGAATATTGGCCGGGCATGCTAACTCGCCCCAAAAGAACGGGTTTCGAAATAATAAACAAGATCTATTCGGATCTTGATAAAATTTGTAGAGAAAAACACTCGTATAACACCATGACTGTTGAAATTCCTGTCCAAGAACTCCAGAAACAGCTGTCTCGATCTTGAGCCTGACATTTTGAGGGTGCAACCACGAACTCTCTTATGTCTTGGACATTGAGGTCCTAGATTAAATGGCATCTTTGGCGTTATCGTGAATAATTTAGGAGATCGAATTCTTGGCAATTATCCAGCGCTCGCAATAATGGGACAGTTTGCTTCGGTGAACCTCACTGTAAACGGGCTCTAGGCCCGCCTTTTCGAGAGCTGAGGTGATTTCACTATTGGTCCAAGCGCGAACCTTAATGGACTCTGTGCGGCTCCAGCGATGACCAGACTTTTCGATAAAATCATAATGAGAGTAACAGGTATAATGTTTTAGGTCCTTGGCCCACTTGTAGCGCTGTCGAAAGCGAACCATTTTTTCACCAAAGGGCTTAAACTCCCAAGATCGATTGGGTGGATGGGTTGGAAGAGAGATTAAATACTCATCATAAGGCCGTAAGGAGACAACAAAACATCCGCCCGGTAAAAGTGATTTTTTGATTTCTTGAAAACAAGTGAGAAGTTCACTAGAGGAATCGTCCTCATTAGATATGAAGACAAGAGAGTTGTTGATGCTCATGACAAGATCAAATTTATTGTAAAGATGATCGGAAAGAGGGTCTCTTAAATCTCGAAGAAAAAAATCAATCGCCGCGCCACGCTCGAGCGCGTACTTGCGGGCCAGTGTTATCATTCTTTCTGAACAGTCAGATGCAGAAACGATGTGCCCTCTTGTGGCCATTGCTATGGCCTGTGTGCCGATGCCACAAGTGCAGTCATGAATGTTGAGTGGCGAATTAAAATCCAGAAAGGGAGCCAAATTCTTCTCTATGGCGCGACCAAATTTTTCAATAACCTGATCCCAGCCCTCGCTATAAGGATAAAGCTGCAACTCAGCCCTATCGTCATAATACCGTCGGGCATTTGCATAATGTTTGGCCAAGTAGTCCAACCTATAAAGATCAAAATAATCCCATAGCTGGGAAATGATTTTTTTGTACAAATTTAAAAATGGAATGAACATTGTTGCTCGACAGTTAAAGAAGCTTACAGAGATAAGATAGAAAGATTCACGATTGATATCGAGGTGTGATCGCTAAATACGATATCAGAAGCTAGGGGCTCACCCTTTTGATTCAGAATAAGAAGTGTGTTCAAGCCCTGGTAAAAACCACCCATTATAAATCCGTAAGGCGGAAGTTTGCTTGTCTCAGGAGATACCTCCTGTCCGTTTTCATCAAAATAGATCGTCTTGATAGGGGAGCCCTCTGCAATATCGACAGAGTAATGCTGATTAGTTTCAATAAAGCCAAACACCAGGCCCTCCGAGATATTTAAACCCTTCTGTTCTGCCAACGTTTGCAGCTTATCACCCGTAATAAGAGGAAGGCGTTCAAGCCCTCTTCGTCGAGAAACAAAAATTCGTCCTACATCGGCCCCAACAGAGTATTCGATCATATTGGGCTCATTACCACCATTAATAGCGGCTTTCAAACGTTGTTTTTTATCTAACTTTTGATGGAAGACACCGTCGAAGAAGCTGATATCAACACCACTCACTTTGACATTAGGATTAAGTGGATCAAAAAATTCGATATGTTTATAAATCTGTTTTAGATCAATAATCAACGGCGATACTTTACCTTGCTCTACAGAGATAACTCTGTGGTCCACAATTTCCCCATCTTTTTCTAGGGTGAGTTCGTAATCACCATCTTGGAGGCCAACAAAAGCAAAAAGACCATTTGCCGATGTTTGCTCAAGGTTCAAATCGGCCATATTTAGGGAGTTAAAATAGATCGCCCGCTCACGGCGCAATCGAACTTTGTATCCGCCCATCTGATTAGCCCCGAGAAGACTGCCATAAATAGTGCCCTTGTCTTGACGATTGTAAAGACCTTGGTCTTCGAGAGTGTTGAAAAATGCATCGATATACTTTTCTGTAAAAAGTGGAACTCTTGCTTCGCGGCGTGAGTCGAGCATAAATATGGAGTCACGATAGCCAGTTTTGCTGGCAATCGCCAAAGTGCGCGAGTTAGCCTTCTTCCAATTTGAAAATTGGAAGTGGCCTGTTGAGCTTGTTTCGCTTGCCAGATTAAAACTATAAAGTTGGATCTGTGCGCCCGCGATGGGTTGGGTAGATGCAGAGGTTTGGTCAAAAGAGTGTCCACCCAAAGAGTGAACGTGAACCACTTGCCCGGCGCCATCCCAATTAATAGGATGAATATCTATATCTTTTTGTATCTGATTTGTTCCATTGCCTAACTCTGCAAGTTCAAGAAGCCCTTCGCCAATGAGTTGATCATTATTGTCGTAAAGAGAGACCACAACTTCGCCTAGCAACTCGCTAACAGAAATTTGGTAAGTCGCATCCGGGGTGTTAATACTTCCAAGGGATAAGATCTCATCGCCGACAACCCACACAGCTTCAAGAGTTCCAAAATAAGCAAGCCCACCCTTTAGAGACAACGATCCCGTGAGATTGTATGTGTCAAAGCTTTGCTCTTTTTCGGGCTCTTTTTCTATTTTTTGTTTCTTATTAGGCTTATCATATGCCAACTCTTCAACGCTCGCGTCTGGATCTTCTTTTGAACTCGGTGCCGTGGCATCAGAGGGGCGAGCTGTATCAATAGCGCGACCGGAGTTCAATGTGCCCGTTTTGTTATTTTGTGCCACATGTTTTTTAGAAGCTCCAGCTGGTACTGCTGCGAACAAGGGTCCAAAGCGCAATTCCTCTGCTTGATGATGGTGTTGGGCCACCTCTTTTTTGAGTCGAACCGTTCCAGATGATTTTTGAGCTGGCAAGCCGACCTCACTCTTCATAGCGGGAATGTGGCGAAGATTGGCGCCGCCATCAAAACCTGCAAGAAGATAAGGGTCGTCACTGTGTAGGTCCAAGGAAGTAGAGGGTTGAGTGGTGGGAGAATTTGAAATGCTTTTGACAAATAAAGAGGGGCTTTTTCCGGCCGTTAACTGAAATGTTTCAACAGCATCATCTTCATCGGCGAAGAGAAAGTCATCTTCAAAGGCTCCAAAGGCAGGGGAAAACTGCGCAAAATTGAGATCAAGATGGGCTCCGGATAATGTGTGACCCACCTCTTTTGAAAGAGGCGTGGTAGACGCTAGAATAGAAAAAAGAGCCACAAAGCTAAGGATCAGCTTATGAAGATAAAAATCAAAAAGACGTTCTAGTAAAGTGATCTTGTACAAAGAGTAAGCCCATCCATGGCTAAATGATTATCCTTATAAATAAGTGTATTTAGTAGGGTCTGAAGTCGTCAATCATATCGCGCTCAACAGGACGGGAGGCGAGGTAGTCTTGCATACGTTTTAAGAACTTTTGCGCGAGCTCCTTGTCGTAACGATCAAAACGATAAGTGCCCTCCTCAAACTTATCCACACGGTAAACCACAAGCAGACGGTAGGGACGGCGATCTCCAAGGATATGGATAGTCACCTGACCACGGGGCTCACCCGGCTTGGCGAGCGCATTGATATCTGTTCCTGGTATATGATGGTGAGAAATATAGGTTCGCGTATTTTGGCTTCTCGATTTAATAGAGTCCACAAGGGCAAAACGGGCTGCTTGATGCAGCCGATTTGTAGAGACCATGATGGGGTCGCTTTCGACCCCACCAGTGTTGACACAGCCACAAAGGCCTAAAAATATGACTAGGCAAAGCAGCAATTTTGGATAGTCAGACTGACTAGCCAATGTTCTTGGAGTCCTGAAGAAACTTTTCAATCCCCTGATCTGTGAGTGGGTGACGTGTAAGACCCTGCATCACTTTGTAGGGGACGGTGACAATATCAGCACCAATTAAAGCAGACTCGAGAATATGAATGGGGTGGCGAATACTGGCCACAAGAATTTCGGTTTTCATTTGGTAGTTTTGGAATATGGTTTGAATCTGAGAGATTAAATCCATACCAGGCGAGGAAATATCGTCCAGTCGACCCACGAAAGGGGAGACCATGACGGCTCCTGCTTTTGCCACCATCAAGGCTTGGATGGGTGAAAAAACCAAAGTGACATTTGTGGGAATGTTATCTGCTTTTAATCGACGAACCGTAATCAAGCCATCTTCAGTCATGGGAATTTTCACCACAACATTATCGTGGATTTTGGCCAACTCAAGGCCCTCTCTGTACATTCCTTCGGCATCGAGACTGATGACTTCGGCACTGACGGGTCCAGATACAACTTTGCAAATATCAGTAATGACCTCCACGTTGGAACGCCCGGTTTTGGCAACAAGACTGGGGTTTGTCGTCACGCCATCCACCCATCCGCGCTCATTTGCAGCTTTAATTTCTTCAATATCTGCAGAATCGATAAAAAACTTCATTCTGTCTCCTTTAACTCTAAGCCTGAGGCTTATTTATTTGTTCTGAATATGAAATCAAGATGTTGATAACCTATATTTGATTCGTTGACTAGACCGATGTGTCTTATGGTCACGAATTGGCTCTCCGAGAAAGGGACTCAAAATAATCTTCCATGACATAAAAACCAGGCTTTTGGTCGACAATCCAGCTGGCCACGTCAACAGCTCCTTGGGCAAAAAGGCCCCGGTCCAGGGCCTCGTGTCGAATCTCCAGCTTCTCTCGAGAAGATATGGCAAAGAAACTATGGGTACCGAAGACCTCGCCCTCGCGGTGGGAAAGGGTGTCTTCCAACTGTTTTGTAGACTTACGGGCGGCAGCCTCAATCATCAGGGCCGTGCCACTCGGTTTATCTTTTTTATGGATATGGTGAGTTTCCTCGATATGAAATTTGTAGAGGTCACTATATTTTGCCAATGTCTCCGTTAGTTTACACATTATGTAAACGCCAAAGCTCATGTTTGCGGACCAAAAAACGGGCACTTTTTTTCCAAGATCACGAAGCTGATTCAGTTGGGCAGCGTTGAAGCCTGTGGTTCCTGAAACAAGTGAGGAGCCTTGCTCGGAAACCATCTGACACAAAGAGTCTAGGGCTTGGGGTAAAGAAAAGTCCACGATCACATCGGGTGCTCGAGAGGGCTTCATGGGCTCAGTCCGGCTGAATCCACCTAGCGGTTCGAAAAGAGGCGAGGATTCAGCAATTTTTAGAACCTCTTGCCCCATTCGGCCACTTAGCCCGAAAACATATAGACCTTTTTTCATAGGACACCCGGAAACTTTTTAAAGGTTTCAAGCATAGTTGTTTCTAGGGCCTCGGACATCGGGACAAGTGGCAAGCGCATTTCTTTTGTGGCGATAACGCCCTTTTTAAAAAGAGCGGCTTTGACAGGTATCGGATTGGGTGCGGTGTAGATTTGTCGAATCCATTGTTTGTGAGGTTCAAACTCTTCAAGCACCTGGCCATCTTTGTCGCGCGCCATTTGAATCCACCGGACCATTGGTTGGGCAGCAATGTGTGAACACACGCTAATCACGCCATCGCCACCGATATAAGTAAATTCTACGGAGGTTTCATCATCGCCACTGAGCCAATCAAAGTCATGGGGAACAAGGGGTTTTACTTTTTTAAGAAATTCAAGATCTCCACTGGCTTCTTTGATTCCCACAATGTTGGGGTGTGAGGCCAAGCGAATTAAAGTGTCCGCCGCAATAGTCGTGATGGTGCGCCCGGGAACGTTATATAAAACCACAGGTTTTTCCACACTATTTGCAACCATCTCAAAATGTTGGATAAGCCCTTCTTGGGGCGGTTTGTTGTAATAAGGAACCACAACCAAAAGTCCATCAATGGGATAGGTCGATGCTTTACGACTCAATTCGATTGTTTTTTGTGTGGAATTAGAGCCCGAGCCAAAGATGATCGGCACTTGGCCCTTCACTTTGTTGCAGACAAAATCAAGGATTAGCAACTGTTCTTCTTCACTCAAGGTGGGGCTCTCTGCAGTTGTTCCGCAAACAACAAATCCTTGAATGCCCTGGGACAATTGTTGGTCAATAAGATTTTCTAGAGACTTGTAATCGACGCCGCCATTTTGGAAAGGTGTGACGAGAGCTGTGATAACACCACTAAACATAGAAACCCCTTGTTGGAATTTGACCTTTAAAAACTGAAATAGCTGGGCCAGTTAAAAAAACTCTGTGTCCTTGGCATTGAACCCGCATGAGTCCGCCGGGAGCTTGCAAACTCATTACTTGTTCTAAAGTCGCGGCGCCTAAAGCCAAAGCCGTGGCAATGACCCCTGTTCCACAGGCCAAGGTAAAGTCCCGAACACCTCTTTCAAAACTGCGAGTGTAAACAGGACTGTCCATTGTTGCTGGACGATATAAGGTGACGTTGACACCGCGAGGAGCAAAGTCTTGATGTTCCTGGACCTCCAGACAGTCCAAAGAGTTTAAAGGAAATTGATCTTCATTCACTACAAAGTGAGGAACGCCACTATTTATGAGCTGGCCCCTGAGGGTCGTGAAATTTTTAATAGCTAAAGTCTTTTCGCAACCGGCAAGTTCCTGCAGCTCCCAAGACACTTGAGTTTCAAGATCCGATAAGTTTTTGCCCTGTACGGGGCCGATGGCAGTATTAAACTTAAATTCATTCCAGTTGAAATTTTCTTTGGCATAACGGACCACGCAGCGAGCGGCATTGCCACACATTTCGGCGGGAGACCCATCACTGTTGAAAAACTCCCAGTCCAAATCGAAATTGGCACCCTTTTGGAGGGCAACCAAGCCATCGGCTCCAATGCCAAGGCGGCGATCGCATACTTTTAGTGCCAAATTGGAAAGAGGTATCTTGGAGTCCAAATCTTCCCTAGCAATGAAAACAAAGTCATTGCCAGCGCCAACAAGTTTTTGGAAAGGCAAACTGGTCATCAAGGAGTCTCTTTGTCTTTTTTAGGGTCTTTCTTTAAGGCGTCATTGACCGTGGCGGGCACCGGTTTGCCAATGCCAATCTCACGGGGCTTTATAGGAGGCAGAGGCTTGCCTTTCACTCCGCAAGCGCAAAAAGAAAATATAAGAATGAGAGAAAATAGAAATCTGAACATAGGCTGACAAGCTACAATAAAATGCAGCGTTCAGCAATGGGTTCAGGGCTGGTCATAGGAGTTTGCCAGCACTTGTCTTGGTTTTGAGCCGTTGGCCGGGCCAATCACGCCCTCTCCCTCCATAGTTTCGATCAGTCGGGCCGCACGCGGATAACCAATTCGGTACTTTCGTTGAATAAGCGAGGCGCTGACCTCTTTCATAGAGGTGGCCCAGTCTAAAATTTCGTCGTAAAGTTCGTCAAAATCACTGCTATCCCCGCCCATAGAGCTAGCAGAGTCGTCAGAGGACAAGTTGCTCACCATTTTTATGGCAATATCGTTGTACTCTGGCTCACCCTGCTCGGACCAATACTCCATGACCGAGCTAATTTCATCTTCAGTAACCCAGGGCCCATGGTGACGAATGGGCTTGGCCACTCCTGGGGCTAAGAACAGCATATCGCCACGGGCGAGTAGACGCTCAGCCCCAGACTCATCCAAGATGATCCGAGAATCCATTTTACTGGCTACTTTAAAGCTGATGCGCCCTGGGATATTTGTTTTGATGAGTCCCGTGACAACGTCTTTGCGCGGGGATTGCATCGCCAATATCAAGTGAATACCGCTGGCGCGAGCCATTTGTGCCAAGCGCACCACAAGTTGTTCCACGTTGTTTTTATCAACGGCCATAAGATCTCCAAACTCTTCGACAACGACCACAATATAAGGCTGTGGTGTAAAATAATAACTTTCGTTGTGGCGCTTTTGATCTTCGAGTTCAAGGTTGTAGCTTTCGTGTTCACGTTGCTTGTCTTTGTCAAACTCGGCCACCTTTTCATTAAAGGCCTCGAGTCCGCGGGCGCCGAACTTCGACATGGATCGATAGCGCTTTTCCATCTCTTTAACCGCCCACTTAAGAGCTCCCACTGCTTTTTTAGGCTCGCAAATAGTGGGCATAAGAAGATGGGGAATGTCATTAAAAGTGGAAAGATCCACCTGCTTGGGATCGATAAGAATCAATCGCAATGTTTTTGGAGAGTGCCGAAAAAGAAGTCCGGTTAAAGCGCAGACAACAAAGACCGACTTCCCAGAGCCAGTGGTTCCTGCGACAAGCAGGTGGGGCATTCTGCGTAGGTCGACAACTCTCGGTGTGCCGTTGGCCTCTCGTCCAAGAGCAAGGGGAAGCTTCATTTCTTCAGACCAGAAATCATCATTGGCGATAATATCTTTCAGATAAACAGTTTCACGGTTGGCGTTTGATGTTTCGATACCAACAACATCGCGACCCGGAATGGGCGCAATAATACGAACAGACTCACTGCTGAGTGCTAAAGATAGGTCGTCTGCAAGCTCAGTGATTTTACTAATCTTAATATCCGCATTGGGTTTAAATTCAAACATTGTGACGGCTGGACCGGGTTTGGCGCCCATAACCTCGCCGTTCACTGAAAACTGAGAAAGTTTATCAACTAAAATATGAGTTTTTCTTTGCACCTCTGCCTGATCGACGCGATAGCGAGAAGCGGGCGGATCCTCGAGAATTTTAAGTTCTGGCAACTTCCAATTGGCTATGCGGCGCTCAACCTTGCGCTGGAGACTTACTTTACGGCGCGGAGTGCTGGCGCTTGGTTTTTCCATGTTAAATTGTGAGCTTTGAACTTGTGCTTGGATTTCACGATCTTTTTGATTTTCAAAAGGCTTGGGGTCGTTGTTAAAAATTGTTGGGATTTGCACGCGTTTAATAGCTTTAATGGGCTGTGGACGATGTTTTCTAAATATATGAACCGATGTTTTGAAAAGATGGATCAGAGATTGTCCAATTAGGCTAAAAAAGTTTTGCAAAACGGATCGCGATTGTTTGAAAAAATCACCCAAAGACCAATCTGTTACATAAATAAAAGCAATAATAGAAAAACTGATTAAGAAAAGTGTTGCGCCATAAACGTTGAGTGCCGTGACCAGGGCTTTCGAAAAGAAAGATCCAAAGGTCCCACCAATAGAGACCATATTGTGATGGAAGTGCAGGTGATTGAGGTGTGTTTCTAACAATGCCGAAACGCTGACAAGTAAAAACACAAGCCAAGCTTGTTTGAGGGCTCTGTGGCCAGACTTGCGTTGAATAAGGACCAGTCCGCCCACGACAAAGAGAAGAAGAACAAAGACCCAAGAGCTCATCCCAAAAAACTGATAGAAAAAGTCGGCACTAAAACTTCCAAAATAGCCACACCAATTGCGCGGCGTCAGGCGGTTGCCGAGCACATTCCATGCTGGGTCGCGGTGATCGTAGCTGTAGAGCGACAACGCCAAGAATAAACTAAGAGAAAGCCATATAATGGCAAGGACATCGCTACGAAGATCTTTTAAAGTTTTCAGTGCCATAGCTTATTTTAAAGTTATTTACGCAGAATTGCAGTCATTAAGAAAAGGGCTCGACCTAAGTGCTAGAATTCTCTCCCAAAACAAAAAAACAGCTTGGCAAGAAAATTTTTTTTATGGTGCGGAGAACATCGTTTGCATTTCCAATGGGCTCGGAATACTTAGACTTTCCGTTTGCAATTCTTAAGGGGTGACATGGAAACTTTTGAAACTCAACGCGACCATCTTTTTGTTACTAATCTTCAGTCCACAAGCCTTGAACACTTGGTTAAGAGCAAGCTCTCTTTGCTATTTGAACAACAAAAGCAGGCTGATGTAGAACTCAATGGTCTGCACAAAATAATTATTGAACAGGTCGAAAAGCCTTTGATCGAGCTTTCTTTGCGTCAATGTAAGGGAAATCAGGTCAAGGCCGCAAAACTTTTGGGTATCAACAGAAATACCTTGAAAAAGAAAATAGATACCTACAGAATCGAAATCAAGAAACACCACTAGCACAAATCATCAGCGAGCTCATCTAGAAGTCCTCAGCACGACCAGGCTCGCACTCTATTTATTATTGTCTTGGGGACTCGCTTATGGAAATGAGAACACCGCCAAATAATACGGATGCCGAGAAGTCTATTCTCGGCGGTCTTCTTGTTCAACCCGAAGCCTTTGAAGTGGTTTCGGATATTTTAACTCCACAAGACTTTTATAAGCTTGTTCACCAAAAACTTTATAAAGTTATGGTAGATCTCCACAACCGTCGGGAACCTATCGACATTGTCACCGTTTCAAACGAGCTCAAATCTAAAAAAGAGTTGGAGCAAATTGGTGGTTCGGCAGTCCTCGCGGATATAATGAATGAGGGGCCTACGGCCGTTAATATTGAGCAATATGCAAAAATCGTAAAAGAAAAATCTCTTTTAAGAAAGATCATTAAAGCCAACACCGAGATTTTAGATCAGGCCTATGACGGCGATTTCGAGAACATCGATGCTTTTATAGACGAAGCCGAAGGAAAAATATTTGGTATTGGTCAACAGCGAGAAGTTTCGCAAGGCTTGGTGGGAGCAGCTGAGCTTATAAAAGTCAGCATTGATAAGCTGACCGAGCTTTCGACCAAGCAACAAGATATCATTGGTATTCCAACTGGCTTTCGACACTTGGATAAGCTGACCGCGGGGTTTCAATCGGGAGATATGATTATCCTTGCGGCTCGACCCTCTATGGGAAAAACGGCTTTTAGTCTGAATTTGGCCCTCAATGCGTCACTTCATAATAAAAAGAATGTGGCTTTCTTTTCCGTGGAAATGGGTAAAGAGCAATTGATGATGCGCATGTTGGCGACAGAAGCGCAGGTGGATCTTTCCGCTCTTCGGGTCGGACGCATTAAAGATAGTGATTGGCCCCGATTGATTGATAAGGCCTCAAAGCTGGGCGAAGCCAATTTGTTTATCGATGACACAAGTGGAATCTCACCCCAAGAAATTCGCTCCAAGGCCAGGCGCTTGAAGCAGCAGCATGGTTTGGACATGATCATGGTGGATTATCTTCAGATTATGAAGCTCAGAACGCGCATTGAAAGTCGCGAACGAGAAGTGGCCGAGATCTCTCGCAGCTTGAAGGCGATTGCCAAGGAATTAGAAGTGCCCGTTATAGCTCTCGCCCAGTTGAACCGAGGCGTCGAGGGGCGAACGGGCGACTCTAGGAAGCCCGTTCTTTCTGACTTGCGGGAATCGGGCTCTATCGAGCAAGACGCGGATATCATTATGATGCTTTATCGGGAAGAATACTATGATCCTGATAATCCCGATGTGAAGGGGCAGGCGGACCTCTTGATCCGCAAACACAGAAACGGGCCTGTTGGCGAGCTGAAATTACGCTGGGAAGCAGAGTTTGGGCGCTTTTCAGATTGGCAAGAGGCCGCTCCCCCGAGTGGTCCCATGCCGAGCGCACAAAACTCTCCATCCTCTTATCAGGGTGGCGGCAAGCCGCGTAACTACGCGCCTCGGGCTGGTCAGTAGTGTCATTGGCTCCGGCCGCCGGTGTCGAGGTGACAGTTTGTGTGATTTTTCACAATGAAGAAGCCAATCTTCCTGTGCTGCTCCACTCAATTGAACAAAATGTTTTAAACGAAAACTCTGCCACAAAGTGCACGTTCTTATTTGTCGACAATGACTCTCAAGACAGATCCGCTGAGATCATCCAGTCTTGGATCAAACAAAAAGATTGTGGCGCCCTGATCCAAAGAAACGAAAATCATTTGGCTCTCGCTCGCAACCAGGCCCTAGGAGCGTGCCAGACACCATGGGTGGTCTTCGTGGACGCTGACACTTGTTTACAGAAAAGCTGGTGGCAGGGGGTGCAGAAGGCCATCGACGAGGCAGCACCAGAAACCAACATCATTGGCGGAGGCTCTGAATACCAGGGTTCTGCGTCTTGGCACACCTATGCACGCTCTCTCGAAGCCTATTTTCCAATGGGCAAAGACCAAGAGAGACAAGTTTTTGTTCATCATGTGTCTACGAACAACTGTCTTATGAGGCGCGACGCTGTGCTTGCTATGGGAGGATTTCACAAGTTTTATAAAAGAGTCGGCGAGGATTTGGATTTGACTGTGCGGGCCTCGCGCTTTGGCCTTATCGCCTATCAGCCCACATTTAAAGTCAATCATCGACTGCCAGAAAGAGTCAGCGACTGGTATTACAAAATGACACTCTACGGAAGGGCCCAGAGTTTTGTACTTCTCCACAACAAGGGCGGGGTTCCCTTGGTTAAATTCCTTCCAACACTGTGTCTGCTGACTTGGATCCTGCTTCTGCTAACCCGACCAAGCATTGCCATACTGCTATTGGCTCTATTTTTTATTTCATCACGTCTGCGTTTTTATTTCCTCAGCTTCTTCTTCTATGGCCTCGGAGAGTTGATGGGCCTGCTCTTGTATTTTCCTCAAAGCATTAAAATTCACTAATTCAGTTTGCCTCAACAGTTTGGATTGCCTAGACTGGGGCACGTGAGGAGATCATTTTGGGCACGGGTGCGGTAGTCAAGGACATCTCAATAGTTCTTCCTTGTTTTAACGAACAAGAATCTATACCCGTTATAATTCCTCGCCTCATGAGTTCTCTAGAGGCAATGAAGAGCCACCATCAAATCCAGAACTATGAGATTATTGTAGTCAATGACAGTTCGACAGACCAATCTGTCCCACTATTAAAGGCTTATGAGAACGTGAGAATTGTTCACAACGAGGGTCCGCGCGGTTACGGCAAGGCTCTCAAAAAAGGTTTTTCAAAGTCAAAAGGGGATTGGATTTGTTTTTTAGACATGGACAACACCTATCGCCCAGAAGATCTATCCTTGTTTGTTGCGGAAATCCAAAAATCGGATACTGATTTTGTTATAGGAACCCGTGCTTTTAGCGAAAAGGGGATGAGTTTGGTGCGAGGTCTTGGAAACTGGTTTTATATGTCCCTAGCCGCCATTATTTATGGTTCAAAACTGAGCGACGTGTGCAGCGGCTACCGAGTTTTCCATCGTCGTCATTTAGATGAAATTTTAGAAGTGCCAGAAGAGGGACTCGACTTTTCAATTCATTTAACATTAAGGATGATCACCAAAAATGTGACCATTCATCAGGTCCCTATTGGTTACGACGAACGTTTGGGCGACTCTAAGCTATCAGTCTTTGCCGACGGTTGGGCTTTTCTAATGGTCATTTTCAATCTTAAACTAAGGCGTCTTCGTGCTCTTAAGCATAGTCGAGTGCGGTAATTACCGGGATTTTAAAACCAATGAGAGCGCGGCTGTTGAAGTTCAGAGCTTTTTGGATCTAGAAATAATAGGGCCCGTTGTCGGGGTGAATGTTGCAGTCATGCGCAACATAGGGGCGCAACAGGCGCAAGGACGCTGGATTTTTTTTAAAGATCAGGACTGCAATGTTGACGCCGACAAATTGTACCTTTTTGTTAAAGAGATGGATCAGAAAAAAAAGTCGTGGGGCGCGATAGGCGGAGTTTATCAGACTCATCGCAAAACAATTTTGGCGAAAGCTTACCATTGGATTCAGCGAAGCTGGGTTCATCGAGGTCTTTCTTGCTCGAGACAAGAGCATATCCGGGCGGCTCAACACTTGTTAGGAGGTGCTCTTTTGGTAAATAAGGAGGCTTTCTTTCAGGTGGGCGGATTTAATGAAAAAATTGGTTGGGGCGGTGAAGAAGTCGATCTCACGACTCGGTTTTTAAAGAAAGGTTTTTTGACTGGAGCGAGTTCGCGTATTCGCGTAGAACACAACAACACCCTTGGCTTATTGGGCTTTTGCAAAAGAGCCTGGTATCAAAATTTTCATGGCAAGTTTTACTCTCTTCAGGGCCATGGTCACCAGGCTTCCCATGATAAATGGCGCTGTTTGATCGCCCCGCTGAGGATATCACCTTGTGTATGGCTTTTTTTTTCAGTGGCATTCATCGCCAGCTGTTGTGGTCTTCTTTTCAGAGCTTTATCTTTAAGCCCAGCTGACTCTGGGGCTTTAAGCCCCATTTCTCCTGACTCAAGTGGTGCGCGGCTCTCCGCCTATCGGTAGATTTTTATCGATACCAAAAGGCAGTCCTTAAAAGCTCTCTCTCGCCCGTGTGCTCATTGCGCTTGTGTAAGCTTAGCCTTTGATCTATGAGCAAAATATCTCCACGGCGCCAGTGATGGTTGTAAACATATTTGTCGGTTTTAAAAAGATGATTGTACAGAAAGTCAAATAGCTGTCTGTCCTTATCCCGACCCTCAGATTTAACAAATCCCTTAATTGAGGTTATGGGAAAGTACAGAGCCTCTTTGCCAGACAGTCTATTTTTGCAGACGAGAGGCTTTTCAACTTCAAACACATCCTCACGGTCTGTTGCTGAATCATGCAAACTATCAAACTCTCTGGGGCCGAATTGAGTTCGTCTGCGATGCAAATTTATGTCAGCAATAATTTCTGGATCAGTTTCAACATAAACAGGAGTCTGTAAAAATGTTTCTTCAAGCCTGTTGGTTAATAATGTGGCTTTTCCCCTAAGCATGATTTTCTCAGCAAGAGAGAGCTCATCAAAGGCCATCGAGCAGTTCAAAAAGGAGGTAATGCTATTTTGCCCAGGCAGCAAGCACCAGAGGCAAACAACCTCTTCTGGAGACTCTAAAAGTTGACCATTTGTATGCCATTGTAGAGCGCCTTCTGCAAAGAGGCCCTTCTTGCTTTGGTTGACAAGGCGATTTGTTACACGATTAATTATTTCACTTTCGGGATGGGTGCACCAAATTCGGGGAGAGTTATGTATTCCCCATGTGCGATTAATCTCAGAAAATTCGCTGACACTAAGATCATTCTGCCCTTTAATGAGCACAAGAGCGTGGGTGCTGACTAATTCAATAAGTTTAAATAGTTGCTGTTTTGACGCCCCGGCAAGTTGTAAGTCGATAACTTCGGCCCCAAAGGGTTGTAGTTCAGTGATTTTCAAAGTTAACACCGGTTGCAAATTGATAAACCTTTGAATAATCGCAGTCATGTACGCCTATTCGAAACAGCAATCTGTCTTCAGTAGGAGACAAGACCTCGTGTTTTATCTGGGTGTTAAGTATCGTCAACGTTTGGTACAAATACTCTTTCCTCACAGAAGCGTCCTCACAAATAAGAGGACCAGTATTAGGTGATAGGGGGAGCAAAATGGCAATTTTGCTTTGGCTGTCAATGTGAGGTGGCATATGGCCTCCGGGCTTTACCAAAAAGAAGTCACAACGGAAATCGCGACTGCTTATCCCAAAAGATTTAAAAATTCTGGCTACAAATTTTTTTAACTTATAATCATATCGTTCGATGTGTTTTATATAGTGTTTTATCATTGGCTTGTTGCCAGTAACTTCTGAAATTCTTCGGCCATATAAGATGTTAGAATCAACCCAGCTTGTTTGATCAAGGTACGAGTCAAAAAAAGAAGGGTCAGCGCGGAAATCACTTTCTAAAACAAAATTATCGACAGCGATTACGTTCAAAACTTGCCCCGCGCTTGGGTGGTGCTGTAAAAGCCAAGATCTTCTTGACCGTTTATAGAAATAATTAAGTGCACCCGACCAGAATTGCCGTGATTTTCGGCCCAATGCTCCAGGCCCGTATTAAAAAAGTAAGCTTCCCCGTTGGCGGGACAATGAATTTTTTTAACGTCACCGTTATGATCTCTAAAGCACAGAAAACTTTTATCATTCGTCACAATAGGAATATGCACTCGTATACTATAAGTGGTGTTGTAGTCGCGATGGGGTTCGATAGAGTGCCCGGGCGCTAAATAAGCAAATCGTGTGCGCGTGACCTGAGATTTGAATGTGTCTAAAACATCATTAAAATACCCGTCAAATTTTTTTCTGCGAGTGTAGTTTCTTTCATCAAGGCGTGGGTCATAAAAGGGGCTTGATTTGAGGATGGCACGCTTATGCTTAGAAACCTCTCCGCGAGCCACGGGGATCTCTCGTCCAGAGTCTAGATTTAGATCAAATTCCGTTAAGGCGAGTTGGCGATATTCGCGACTTTTCAAGCCAAGATTGGAGTCAATAATTTTCTCTTCAGTACTTACAAACTTCTCATGGAGCTCCCTCTTTTTTTGGCAAAGCAGAGAATACTCAGCGCCCGCATTTTGGCCATCTAAATCATTATAAAGATGGATATCCGAAAAAGCTTCAAATGCTTGAAGCATTTTTGTTATATCAAACTTGTAGGGAAGCTTTAATATTCCAGGCAAATCTTTACGGTCTAAAAGCATTATTGCCCCCCAGCGATTTCGATACATTTCTGGCCCTTAAGGACTCTGTTAGTAAAGTCGTCGTTAAATTCATGGAGCGTTCCACCGGTTAGCTCTAAGAGGTAGTTGTCGTCATAAAAAGCTAAAAAATAGGAGCAAGGGCCTTGCTGGGAAGATAAAAGATCTGTTTCTAAATAGACATCATCGTTAACGACAGATACGTAAGAAACTTTTGAATGACTTATGGATGGCCACAGATCTGGCTTCCCAGAAAAATATTCGTATCTGTAAGCTCTAATGTCGCGCCAAGAATCCTCTCTTGAGGTGCTAAAAAAAGAAAATAGAATTTTGCCGCCTGGGTTTAAGTGGGCCTTAAGATTGGCTATGGTTTCCATTAATTCGTGCTGATCAGTATGTGTAAAAACAGAGAAGGCAATAATAAGATCGTAGTTCTCAACAAGTGGCCAAGGACCCTCTTTTAATTTTGTAGACGAATACTGTCTATTGAATTTTTGATAATGGATCCATTTGTGTTCGGGCCAGCGGCGCTGGTTTGCCAGAATTTGATCGTTTAAAATATCACAGCCCGTATAATCCACGGGCTCTTCACAAAAATGTAGAAAATTGCTATGATTACATCCCCAGTCCAGAATCTTTTTGTTGCTCCAGCTAGGCACGACACAGTCAAAATATTTTTTTACATTATATCTTAAATAGACATCCTTGTTTTTGCGAACACCAATATTCGCTTCAATTTTCTTTAAAACTTCGCAATAGGGTAGATTAACTAAAAGCTGGAAATTATAGCGCGGAAGGTTTGACTCGTGATTAAAAACGGCATGAAGCCGCTGAGTGTCCCAAATATAAAAACTAAAATTATCATGGGATGTAACTGCAAACGTAGACCCGTCCGCATAAATTTCCAGTGGAGAATAATGAAAATCTTCAAATAGCGGTAGGTAAATTGCCGTTTGTCGAACAGGGTCGACATGTGGCTTAATAATTTGACCAGGATTAACTCGTAAAAAAACAGTCCCAAACACATGCTCTTTTAAAAAAGAGAAGATCTTAAGGTACGATTGTGCCAAATCGCAACCGCTTGCGTCAGCAAGATCTAAGTACTCATAGTAAGTTGAGTAGGTGGCTTCTTTTGCCTGTTTCAGCAGGGCGACACGATCAGAGTCAGTTACCAATAGATCAATCTCAGCAATAATTGATGCCATGACCTTTGGACAATACTTGTTCGCATATTGATTTAGATCTACAGCGGAGTGCAGGGGTTGCAAAGCTTTTGCTGGAAAAGAATCGAGAAGAATATTTGTCACACAATCCGGAATATCGCTCATCGCTTGATAACTCCAATTCGCAACAGAGCTTCAATGATTATGCCCGAGCTATCCCAACTGGCTAATCTTATTCTTCCCCCGCTTTCATGATGCCGTTTGTGATACCCCTCGCCCGCGACGAGGAGATTGATCCAAGGAGTATTATTTTCAACCCCATTTCGGTGGCAGACAGAATTAATTAACCCAAATCCAACGTAAGAAAGGGCGCCTGGCACTATCATAAAGCCGACAAAAAATTTCCAGCCAATAAACAGCGAGATAGCGGCAGATGAAACCCATATCCACAGCCAATAGTGATGAAAAAATCTTAATGTTGAATTTTGAAATAGATCTTTAACAAAGCGAGGTGGAATAGCTGGAATATACCAGCGAGATAAAAGAACATTCCAGAACCCAATATTTCTTGGAGAATGGGGGTCAAGTGAGCCATCAGAGTCATGGTGGTGCATGCGATGGGCCCCAATCCAGCCAATTGGGGAGCGCGCCCCAGCAATCACGCACATATAAAGAACAGCCCATTCAAAAACAATCGGTGCTTTGAACTGGCGATGAGCAAAATATCGATGTAGTCCGATTGAAATACCAAAATGAGCGATGACTTGATACCAAATAAAGCCACCAGTAAGGAATGTCATAGCCGTCCCCGCGAAACTTTGTCAGATTATCATGGATTGAACATAAATCAAGACACGGTCACCGTTTTCAGGTGGGCGCCGGCCATTTGGAGTTGGGGAACTTTTAAATCGAAAACTTAGTAGATTTAATTTCCTCAAGAGATAAATGAAAGATGGATTGATTGCTAAGAAACGATCCTAACTCCTTGCGCTTATCCGAGAGGAGCCAGGCCTGGTAATGGGCCTCGCTTGACCAGATTCGGCGTGTCTCCATGGTGTGACCATTTAGAAGCACTCTTTCTTCTAAAAGCACGCCATCGCGATGAGTGGGCATGAGGAGATTTGCATTGAAGTTTTGACCAGCAGAAAAATTTTGCCAATCTGTTAAAAAGGCGGCGACATTTGGATAATTTTTGGACTTGTTCTCAAAAGTTACTTTTTGAAGAATTGGGTGTCTCTTTTTGACGCTGGCGAACGAGACGACTGGAGAGAGAGTCGCAAAGCCAGCCAAAATTTTCACTAAAAGGTTTCTTCTTGAGACTCGCACCCTTTCAATTTACTTCAAGTTAGAGGCTCCGGCAATGTTTTTTCAAACTCAGTCCTTAAGTCCGAAGCGCTATGCTTCAAAATGAGATTTAGCGGCATGTTTGATACGATTCACAATTAGTAATAATTAATCTTGTTAGCACATTTGATGGGTATCAAAACCTCAACTGTGAGAGAATTTATTTTATGTCATTAAAGATGAATAATTCGTGGATTATCGGACCAAGAAGCGACATTTTTTTTAGCTGGGGAGTTCTTGTATTTACAGGGCTGGTTTTTGACTGGAAGGGTGCCGGCCTCCAATTTAATTGGGCCCGAATTTATTATATTGCAACGCTGGTTGGAGGCGCTTCCCATATTTTTTATACATTCCTGCCCGCCCGAGACAAGCTAACACGAAGACAATTTTACGGGGCGGTCACAGTGGCACTGTTTATTTGCCTCACATCTCTTTTGATTAATACTTTGAATAGGCAGGTGTTTATAACAATCCTAGCCTATTTCGCTATTTATCATATCTTCTCTCAGCAGTATGGTTTTGTGGCTCACCTTAGGAGGAAGGCGCGAGAGCATAATGAAACGCGATTTGTTGACAATCTTGCGATTTGGAATTCTATGATTTTCGCCCTTTTGTGGTGGCTGTCAGAGAGGTCACCAATTCCACCAAACTATTTTCATAAAGGCGATTTGTTGTTTTTTATTCCCGCAGGAACTATTGATTTAATTCATATTGGATATTGGTTTATTAATGGGATAGCAGTCGTCGGTCTCATAAAATTGTTCCAGAAGGGTCACCCCATCAATCTCGGCAAGTGGTCCTTCATCTTGGTTACCTGCTTCTGGCTTTACGGAAGTATGATATTTGTTCAGACAGAAACCTTTTTTTGGATGAATCTTATCCTGATCCATGGCCTCTTTTACATAGGACACAATCTAAAACTCGAAGTCAGATTAATAGGACCACAATCAAAATTGAGCGAGCGCATACAAAGGTGTGCAATATTTTGTGTCTTCTTTCTCGCTTGTGGGTTCTTCTGGCGACATGGAAAGATATATTTCTTGGAGTTTGTTGAGGACCAACACTTTTTGTTGCCCATAATATGGTGGCCGCTAATTATTCACTACTTCTTTGATTCCTTTCTCTGGCGAAATGAAAATCTTTTTGCTGGCTTACGGCCTAAACCTCGTCTTGCGGGCGAACATTGATTGCGGGAGCGAGAAAAGCAATGAGTTGCTTTTCCGCGAGAACAGAGCCGGAGAGGTTGCGAGGAGTGGCTGTCGCGGAGCAACAGTTCTTGTGTGAACAAACATCCGGTAAAGTCTGGAGTCTAAACTGAATAGGGAGACAATTTTTTTTGACATAAATCCTGAAAACTCGCTATGGTTGTAGATCATATAGCAGCTGCTCTATACAAGATGAAAAATCGAGATGCATTATTCTTATGAAAAAACGTAAACTAATCGCAGCAAATCTCAATTGCATCCCAATTTTAGATTATCTCACTTACGTCAAAATGCCAGTTGATATCCTTTTGATTTCGTATAAGCATCCTCAGAACGAAATGCTTTTTGAAAAACTCAAAGAGTACTCTGAAAATATCTACTGGTTTGATGCTGGCCACAGTAGGTCATCAAATTTTTTTGAGGCGGCCATGAGTTTAGACAAATTTGTGGGAAGCCTGCCCTGGGAGTCTTATGACTCGGTTGTGCCCAGTTGTATTTCTGACGGTCTGCTGGGCCAAGTCCTAGCTAAATACGCCAGTCGCTTTGGCTGTTATTTTTATCCCGTTGATTTCGCAAAAGTTGCTTTTGATAAAAACAAATATCTTCAAAAGCTTTACCAAGATGGTCTTCTTGTAAATAAAGAGATGGCCCCGTGTGATGTTCGGGAAGAAGATTTTCCCCTTGTCTGTAAACCCGCTCTTGGTTCTGGTGGCGTTGGGGTTTATGTAGCCAAGAACAAAGAAAAATTAAAAGCTTTCTTAGGTGATGGTAGCAAAAAATCCGCCCATTACCATTTTACGCCCCTCTGGGGTGATTTTCGACTGGAGTCTTTTATTGAGGGCCCCGTAGTAAGTGTCTGCGGATATGTTCAGAGGGGTAAATGTTTTGTGGACCTTGCATACGAACTTCTTGTGACGGATCTTCCTTATCGGGCGGAGTATGGCTGCCTATGGCCACTCGCCCCCAACTTGAGTCAAAAAAAAATACAAGAAGTTTGCCAGAAGGTTGTGACCTCACTTCATCTGACCGATGGCCCCTTCATGGTGGATTTAGTTGCGGATAATCAAGGGCGTTTTTGGGTGATTGACTTCTCGCCACGCTTTAGTTCCACGGGCATTAAAATGGTAAAATTCGTTTCACAAGAAAGACGGAGTTACGTTGACAACGGTGTTCAAGCCTATTTTGCAGAAGTATCTGTTCGAGCTCAATCAACGGAGAATGACAGGCCCATCTTCTTTGGTGGGCTCTATTTGCCAAAAGGAACTGTTAAGGGCTTCAACAAGGAGGCATTCTCTCGGCCTGATATTTTGGAATGGTCTTGTAATCTTGAGCCAGGCTATTTAACTATGGAGCCACGAATAGATTCTCAAGTTTTTAGGAACGGCTGGGTGGCTCTAACAGCTGAAGATCGCCCCTCCTTAATGGAAAGTTACGCGGACTTTTTAGGACAACTCAATGTTGAATTTTCAGAAACCCAATATCTGGGAGATATTTGGTGAAGGAAAAAAGAAACTGTCCGACTGTTTGGTCTCAAAACCCGGTGCCAGAGTCGCCGTTGGCTAGCTTTGAAAAAAATGGTTTTTATCTCCTTAAAAACGTTTGCAACTTAGACGTTTTACGCGACTTAAAGGTTGTCGCATCTGCTCCAAAAATAGAAAAGGGCAGTGTCGCAATTTTTGAGAGAGATGGGTTGAGCTTAAGGTCTATTTTTAATGTGTCATCAACTCATTTAAAAGCTTTAAAGCATGTTTTAAAGCAAGAGGCCGAGCAGTTTGTACGAGACATTTTGGGCTCTCCAGTGTTTCTCTATCAAAATCATATAAATCTAAAAGAGGGGCTAGGACGAGGTGATCAATTTGATTGGCATTCTGATTTCAGTTATTGGTATTGGTTGGATGGCATGCCAAAGCCACGTGCGGTTTCAGTTGTGATCCCCCTAGATCCCCATAGCCCAGACAATGGCGGCCTGCAAATTCTAGCAGGTTCACACAAATACGTTCATTGTGCGAGCTGGTCAGCTCATAAGGAGTGGTCAGATAAAAACATGCTTCATGACGGGAGGGACAATTGTCCTGGGATTTCTCGACCATCAGAATATCCGGAAACTTTTGATATTTACGAGGCCAATTTAAGTGTTGGTGATGCTCTTGTTATGGATGCCAACGCTCTTCATATGAGTGGTGTAAACAATAGTCCGAATCGACGGGCCACACTATTTTTAATTCTCGCCAGCACAGAGCTTGAGTTTGAATCACCATTTTCTGGCCAGAAGGAGCGTCCTCATTATATATCCAATAAGCTGAAGGAACCTTTTTTTTCTAATATCTCCAAGTGAGAGGCGCTTGCTTTAAGTTAAAAAGCAGAGAGTTGCCAAGGAGCAAGAAATGCATGGAACACGAATTCTTACAAGAGATGATCGAAGTAGTGTTTTGTACCTGCTTGACCAAAACAAAAAAACGGTAGCTGAAAAGATGGGAGTCAATACGACGGACTATCATCTCTGTTACTTGGATGATTTTTTGTCAGAGGGTGGTCGGCGCACTTTGATTGGTCATTTTAATGAAGAGGAAGAGCTGACTTCTTGTATCGGCTTATTTCAGTGGTCGACTTTGCCCTTCTGTACGATCACCTTTTTACTTATTAGCCCTCGTTTTAGAACATGGTTCCGCCCAAAGGAGAGTGGTTATATTGCCTGTCTTGATAGGTTATTTCATTTAGGGGAAAAAAGCGGACTTTATGATTACTACTATTTCCGCAGGAGAACTCCAATAAGAAAAGCCCAGGAAATCTGGTGGTCAAGTGCGCCCCCGATTTTACAAAAATATACCTCCCGTGTTGAAGCCATTATACCAGCCGGGACACAGCCGACCTGGAGAGCTTACGCCCATATTTTAGAGAATCAAGTTTGGCCATTTGATTGTGAAATACGAAAGATCAGTCTTAAAGCGGAGCATTTCGATGAGATCTACAATTTGTAATAGGAAATTGAAGGGGACCGAGGTTCATATACCAAATCGTTTTTAGACAAAAAATAAGGTTGGTCAAAGGTCGGGATTTTAAAATGCTTCTATCTTAGAAGCGAAGGCTTTGGTTGAATGTTCTCAGGGGCAGGAGTCTGATTCCGGCCTCAGCTAAGTTAGGGGGGCGCTTCATGGAAGAGGCACTTTTAGAAACAGTGATCAAAGCCACGGGCCTACCGGCCGATCAGGTGCGAGCGAATTTAAACAGCTGGATTGTTCAGGTCGGCAAAAGTCCAAAGAATTTAAGTATCGAAGACTTAAGAGAGGTCTTGGTACATGTTCTCCAAAACCTCTTCACAGAGGTGCTCGACGAAGAAAATCCGTATATTAAGATTTCGGATTGAGTCTTTCTACAGTTACAATAATCTCTTGTTCAAGGCCCTCGCCAAGTTTGATAGAGGCCTTGTGTTGACCAAGAATTTTGATTGGTTCTGACAAGAGAATATCTCTTTTGTCCACAATATGGCCCAACTTCTCTAGTTCATCCGAAATATCTTTATTGGTAACAGAACCAAAAAGCTTATCCTCTTCACCGGCCTGAAGTTGGAAAACAAGTTGGAGGCCAGCAATTTTTGCCAACGTCTGTTTGCGCTCGGCTGCCGCCTTCTTTTGGCGTGATTCTGCAACACGGGTCCAATGTTCAAATTCTTTGATGCGCTTTTCTGTGGCCTCAGCTGCCAACTTTCTTGGGAAAAGAAAATTACGCGCGAACCCACTTGCAACGTTGATCATCTCTCCAACTTTACCCAGGTCTTTGACGTCCTGTTTTAATATAACTTTCATAATAACTCCTCTGTTCTAAAACTAAATTATCTTTTTGCGAATCGGCTTTCCGTCTGCTGGTTGAGATCTAAAATCAAACCAAAAATCTAAAATCCCAAGTCCGCTTACAAAAATAAACATTTGGAAAAAAATTAAAAAATAAGCGATCAATCGCCATGGACCTCGAACATTGAGGCGATTGAGGAAAAAAGTAAACACGGCTAGGCCCTGAAAAAAATAGGCAGCCAGAGTGATAACAAGAACATTCATTGCCGAAAGAGCCAAGACACTACCTTGCGCGGGAATAAACGTCGCACCCAGGCTTCCAATAAAAAGCCATATGGACCAGTCGGGGAGTCTAAAATAAATAAGATTATGCTTTTGCTTGGCCTGTCGAGGCAATCGGCCCAATGTCAAAGAAACAAATAGGATGAGCATTAGAGTAATGATCAGGCCTGAGGGCAGATACCACAGAAAATTTTGCAAGGAGGCTTCTTGAAAACGTGGAACCTTTTGCATCTGTTCCAAAATCGGCATGGTTTTCTCAAGCAAAAGACTTTTAAGTCCAGTTCCAGAAATTGTGGTGTAGGTGAGGAGGGCCATGCCACTTAAAAAGGTCGTGAGACCTATCGCCGCAATTGCCGAGGCAAAAATTGAGGCGCGAGACTCTTCGAGTTCACGATAAAAACCAATAAGTGAAGAGATAGAAAGGTATACGACCGCCCACTGCCAAAGGCCCATAGCGAGCAGAACACTGGCGCAAGCTGTGGTCGTGAGCAGAAAAGTCTTTCTGCCAAAAGTAAGGCGTAAATACCGTATTGGGAGGGCTGCTAAGAAAACAAAAGCATAAGAAAGCAAAACTCCCAGCATGGAGGTCAGAGCCAGTTTACTCCAGTCGTCTCTTTTCACGATGTCACCAGCTTATTTGCGAACAGCGGCTTTGCGGGCCTTGAACTTGGCTTCTTTTTCTTTTTCTTTAACGAGGGTATCAGCCAGCTGTTCTTTAAATTTCTCAACATGTTTGCTGAGAGGAATCGTCTCAGAAAGTCTGGTGTGAACAACTCGGAGGACTTTATCGTTAATGCCCATGGTTCTCTCTAGCTCTCGGACGGCATCCGGAGAAGCGGTGAAAGTCATGTGAAAATAAACAGCTCTCATTTTTTTCTGAATTGGATTTCCAAGACGTCGCTTTCCCCAAGTGTCCAAGTGATTCACTTCGCCAGAGAAAGACTCGATAATCGTTTTATTTTTTTTTAAAAAGTTCCTTTTGATCTTGCTCTGTGGAATCAGGCTCCATCATGATAACAGCTTCATAGGGACGGATTAGTTTTGTGGTCGATAATTCAAGCATTCTTATTCCTTTCGGTTATACAGCCCGAGGCCCAATTATAGCCGCGAGCAAGGTCAAAAGGCCTTCTATCACACTGACTAAAGTGAGGACAAGCCTCCATCTTCTTGATTTGCGGAGTTTTTTACCAAAAAATAGGTTATGCGACTGTATTTAGAGATCATTGAGGGCGAGAATCGCGGGCAAAAATTGAGTCTCAGCGAGCGCACCAGCCTGGGTAGGGCGGGGGCCGATATTCAAATTAATGATGCTAAACTATCGAGTATTCACTGTTTTTTTGAGTACTCACCAGATGAGGGCTGGTGGGTCGCAGACAATAAGTCGCGCAACGGCGTCTGGGTTAATGGGCTCAAGGAGGTGAGAGCCATTCTCAAGGATGGCGATCTCATTCATATGGGTGGCCTTCACCTCCTTTGTCGCATGATCGAGGCTCCCGCCGTCCAATTCTCAGATAATTTCCAAGCATGGGCGCAATCTTTAATAAAGCAGGTAAAAAATTCAGAGCCGACTCAATCTCAAATTAAGCCCGAGATGCGACTCAAGGTCATTCAGGGCATTCAATATGGTGAATACTGGGATATCTTTTATGGGCCACGATTAGCCGGGCGAGAAAGTTTGGACATCTGCCTTTATGATGATCAGGCACCTAAAGAAAGTTTCTTTATTCAAGTCAAAGGCAAGTACGCTTATTTTGCGACCGACAATGAAAAACTTGTTAAGGTTAACGGCAAGAGTGTAAAAGCAAAGCAATTTGAACCAGGGGACATCATTTCCTTTGGTGAAACCCAGATACAAGTTGAGTTTGACGAGGGTGATGGATTCAGTTCTTAAAGAAAATGGTTTTATAAAAAGCTTTGATCAATCAGAGATCTACTACGAGTCCCGCGGCGAAGGCTCGCCCATGATTTTTTGTTATGGAGTCGGTTGCCTCTTTAACCATTGGCTTCCTCAAGTTCGTTACTTCTCTAAAAATCATCAGACAATCATGTTTGATTATCGTGGGCACCACAAGACACCCACTCCTCTAAAAAAAGAAACACTGACAATTGATTCTTTAGCTAAAGATTTGATTGCAATTTGTGAGCATCACAAAATGACCCAAGTGGATTTTATCGGACACAGCTTTGGCTCTCAGGTTTTGGAGTCGGCATACGTTCTTCGTCCCGATTTGTTCAAGACAATGACTTTTGTAAATGGACTTTATCGCAACCCCTTCGAGGCTCTTGCTAGTCGTGAGACAGTCGTAGAAGTCATCAATCAAGCCAAAAAACTTTACAACCAGGCGCCGGGCCTCTTTTCCTACGCATGGGAAAAGGGTGTGACCAATCCACTGCTCGTGCCAATGAGTGCTTTGACTGGTGGTTTTAACCTTTCCAAAACAGCTTTAAAGGACATTGAAATTTATGCCCGCGGTGTCTCCACAATTGATTTTCGAGTGTTTATTACTTTTTTTGAAGAGATGGTGGAGTTTCAAGGAGAATCCTTGTTGAGCCAAATTCAGTGTCCGACGCTGATTATTTGCGGATCAAAAGATGCCTTAACCCCCATCGATGAGCAAGAGCGTATGAATCAATTGATACCCAATAGCGAACTTTATGTGGTCCCCTACGGCTCCCATTGCACACAATTGGATTTTCCTGAAATGGTCAATCTCAAGATTCAGAATTTTATTGAAACAAAATGTCAGCTTATCGACACTCAACCCAGCGTGTGACAAAGTTTTCTGAAACCTCGGGATAAGGGTAGCGTAAGAGAACTTTCAATCGCCCATCTTTGGGGTCCACTTTAGCTTTTACTTTGTTCGAATAATTAGCAAAGCGACATAAAACTCGGACTTGGTTATTTTTAAAGTTCGGTTCCAAAACAATGAGGGTGTTGTTCTGGGTCAGATTTGTCCAATGGGTGACAAGAAGGTTGCGACCATTAGCTAAGGTGATATTTAGGCTGGCCCCCTCGGTTCCGAGAGGGAAGCCTTGCCCATCTAAATCGTCTTCTATAAGTTCAAGCCCCTTTTCGCCCTGGTAATATGTTCGACCTTGGCAGCGACCCTTGTGTGCGGAGAGGTCTTTTTGGGTTTGGAAATAGATACGATTTTGCGAAGAATTATAACAAGACGCCCATTTAGAAGAGGCATCGGCGTTGACGCTCAAGACAAGAGCTATTCCAGCAAGGCTTGCAAATTTTAGAAATATATTTTGCATCAATTTCTCCATTTTAATTCTAGTTCAAAGCTTTATTCAAAGCCCTCTCAAGGGCAGCTGAATTTATTATTGTTCCATCGCGCTTCGCTACACTTAGCATGGATCTGTAGCAGCTCGCGATTCGGCTTCCATAGTGTCTAGCTCTGGGGCCACCGCCATTATAGCGCGTTGCCAGAGTTTGATAAACGGAAACGCTGGTTGTTAAACTATTCACTGGCCCGATTAAATTGTTTTCGCGAGCCTTTTCAAATAAAACAGAATGATGAAGGTCGGCTTGGGCCAGAGTGCTTCTCAGCATATTGTCTCGATATTGAACCCAGTTATATCGGTGCTGAGAAAACCCAGGTGTCACGGGATTGTTACGTTTTAAAGCGGCGCGCCCTGTGCTGTCGATGACTTGGTACATGCCCCAGTCCGGAGTGCCGCCCTTGGCATTAGGGTGCATATGGGACTCACGATAGGCAATACAGGCACTAAATCGCGGATCGAGATTAAAACCAGAGCGCAGTTGGTTGATATGACTGACATCTTTCATAACCAAATTGGCGCGCTGATTGACGCTCATAGTTCTTAGACAAGAGTTTTTTTGAGAGCCTTGTCTGGGAGTTCTATAAACTGTGTTGTTACAGTTGATAACGTTTTGGGGTTGTGAAATTGGTGCGGGCGCGGACTTTGTAGATGTTGTTTCGCTTCCATAACTCGAATCACCGCCCAAAATTTGTGTGTTATCGTTGCTAACAGCGGGAAGACTCAAGGCATTTTCAAGGGTCGTGTGGATGGTTTCGTAGCGATGAGGCTCGACATGGGTGCGTAAGTAATCGAGAGCCAAATAGCCATAACTTTCGGACCTAATATCATGGTTATCGGAAGAGGATCGAACGACCCTAACCGGGAAGAAGAGTTCCCCGTCTTTTACGCCCTGACAATGACCGTCGGCCTGCCGCTCAGACTCAATGGCCGAGCAGCTCCACTCGCGGGCTTGGAAATGGGAATAACCAAGATTTTGTTGCTGATGGCGAGCGAATGCCAACCAGTACTCGATGGTTTCGTTGAGGTTGATGGAGCCGTCTTCATTAAATTTTGCAACAGAGGTGGGGATTTGAATAACAGAGCCAGGTCCAAGTACAGCAGTTGAATTCGTCATGTCATTTTGTTCGCGATAATTCATGTGAAGATCGCCAAAGCGAATAAAAACAGAGGCCGACTTTTCTTGAGCCCAACCTTGGCCACACCAACAGAAGGCGAGTCCAATTAGGGTAAAAGAAAACCATGAATAAGTGATTTTAAAAAGGTTCAAACACCACCTCCGAATATAAGAACAGTACAAAGCCTGTACCAAGCTGAGACAGCTTCACGGCGATTAGGGGCCGTGAGCGAATTAAAATAACTATATTTTTTAGGGGCTTAGCAAAATGCGTTGAGCAACTGTCAAAAATTTAGCCACCCACGGCGCTCTTCATTTTACTTTTTTGATCTCAAATTTATTCAAGATTAAAATTGCATATGTATGCACACAAGCCAGCTAGTCCATCTTGCTGACTTGTAGGGTGATTTCCGATCGCGTGCAAACGGATCTTTGCGTGTGTGCTGGCAGACTCTTGTAAGAGCGGGGCCGAACTTTTTGTATGAGGTCTGAGTCTTGTGCGCTCGGGTCGACTCTTGCGCGCGCAAACTTAGTCTCGTGCGTGCAAACCTATTTTGTGTGTGCAAGCCAAGACTTGTGTGCGTGCAGTGAGAGCCTTGTGCACGTGCACGATTCTGTTAAGAGTCTGACAGGCTTCCGGATTGCGTATTTTGAAAATCAAAAAAATAATTGACGAGGTTTCTCTCCACTTTTTGGAACTATACATGATGCCCAAACAAAGTGAGTATTTTGATATCTGAAGCCCTCTAAGCCCCACTATGACCGCACATTTTTAAAAATGGGAAGGCCTCAAGGCTTGTCTTGAAGTCTTTATGGCTGCGAATTTAAAGCCCTCAAAATTCATTTCAAAACCCGTGGTATTTTGCCCTTGTCTTGTTAAGAGGTGAGAATATGCATATGAGAGAGCTAACCATTCAGGAACCGATTTGGGAAAGATCCAATCAAAATTTATTGGACATCCAAAAACTTGATAGCAAAGGCCGACAAGTTGCTAAAGAATACAAACGGCTGGAGCAGCAGCTTTTGGGCCTTGTTGTCGAAATCGATAGAGACAAGCTCTTTTATAAACTTGGCTTCAACTCATTGTTTAAATATTTAACAGACGCTCTTGAGTTGTCGCC
>JBGSNK010000106.1:0-7324 GCA_041739665.1 Bdellovibrionales bacterium | reverse complement strand
CCTGTGCTGTAACAACAAAATGAATCACAAAAAAAAAGACGACGCTTAGTCTCATGCCGACTGACTGCTCTTATTACGCTGACCCTTTAGCACCTGTAAAACTTTGGTTCTCAGCGTCTCTGATTGGAAGGGTTTGACTATATAAGAGTCCACACCATATTTCGCCGCTTGTGAAATTTTAAGGCGCTCTTGGGTTTGTTGTGCCGTGACCATAATGAATGGGATTTTTTTGTAATCAGCATCCGAGCGAACCATACGTAAGAATGTTAAACCATCGGCCACAGGCATATCCCAGTCACAAAGAATGAGGCTGACCCGATTTTTACTGTCGACCAATTTTTTGTGAGCTTCAGCTCCATTCTCAGCATAAAGAAAGCGCTGAAAGCCAATAACTCTGAGATTTTGCATGATGATGTCGCGAATCGTCTTATCATCGTCCACAATTAATACAATCATTTCACTCAGTTCATTTAATGAAATATCAACATTGTCCATACTATCTCTCCTGAATCTTAGGAAATGTGAGACTGACAATCACGCCACCCTCTTTATAATTTGCTATTTTAAAACGTCCACGGTGTTCGACTTCTACGATCTCTTTACAAATTGCAAGGCCCAAGCCAGTCCCCTCACTTCCCTTGGTTGTAAAAAGAGGCTCTGTAACTCGGTTCAGATGTTCTTCTGGAATTCCACTTCCGGTATCGCGGATTTGAATAGCACATGAGTCATCCTTGTTTTCGAGATTAATATAAAGATCACCACCTTGTGGCATGGCATGAATGGCATTGATGAAGACGTTTGCAAAAACTTGAACAAGAGAACTCTTAATAGCTTCGCAACTGAGTTCTTCAAGACCTTGTTTGTGAACACGAATACCGTGTCGACGAAATCGGAACTCCATCAGCTCCAAAGCTTCGTCTAATACTCTCATAAGGTTGACGATATTAAACTCTGGCTGACGGTCATTGGATTCGTTAAGGTTACGAAAGTTTTTGAGAACATTTGCCGCCGTATTTCCTGCTTTTAAAATAATATCCAGAGAATTCTTAATGTCCTCGATTTCGTTTGAAAACTTTGCGATCTCGGCGTGCCCAATAATATGGGTCAGGAGGTTGCCAAATTCATGGGCCACGCTTCGCCCTATAGCCGCAATCGCATTGTGTTTTTCTGTAGACAGAAGCAGCTGATGAGCTTCACTTAAACGTTCTGCCTGCCATTCTTTAAGGCGGTTCAAATCCCATAAGCTAGTGGCGTTTCTTGCCTTTTGTAGGATTTCGCCTTCGGTAAAGGGCTTGTTGATATAATCCCATTTCTCTCTACAGTCTTCACCTAAGTAATGACCGATAGTATCCACATTTCGGTCATGATAAGCGGTAACAAAGACCGCAAACAAATGGGAGTCCATTTGCATGGCCTTCTTCACAAGTTCTATACCATCTATTTTTGCACCCAACATTACATCAAAAAATCCCATAGCAAAAGGATGGTCATCTTTTAGGGATTTCTCAATCGCAGCAAGAGCATCTTCGGGATTGTGCACAACAACAATTTCAAACTCTGGATTTTTATTCACAGAAGGACTTGGACTCTTTTTTTGTCGACTGGATTTTAGACTAAGCAAATTACCATCGTTGGGACAGAGTATACGTTCAATCCCTTTAGCAATCTCGGGCTCATCGTCCACTATCAATATTTTTCTATTGGGAACAGGTGAGTTACTTGGAATCAAAAGCTTCTGGTCCTTAAGAAGTTTAACTGCATTACTCATGCAACCGCCTTGTCAAATTCAGATTGACTCTGGATAGGTAATTTTATGCGAAACAAAGTGCTTTCATAGGGTTTGGATTGAACAAACTCAATGTCTCCATTGTGACTCCGGATAAATCGACGGCTGATACTCAACCCCACTCCCGTACCTTCGTCTCTAGATTTTGTCGTAAAATGACTCTTAAAAAGAGAAGTTTGATCTTTACTCGCAATACCCATTCCATTGTCTTCAATTTCTATAAAAAGCTCAGCACCATCTTCATATGTAGTGATTTTAAAATGAGGCTGTTGGGATTTTTTCATCAATCTCATTTCAGTAAGGGACTGCAAGGAATTACGCATTAGATTTGTGACAGATTGTATGAACTCATCTTTATCAACTAAAATCCGGTCGTTCTCTGCCAAAAACTCATGTCGCAATTCTATATTCTGTTGGCTAAAAAGGTCGGCCATAATATCTAAACAATCTCGCAGCAAGTCGTGAGCCGAAAGGCTCTGGCTCTCGGACTGCATATTGCCCATACGTCGCATGCTATGAATAATTTTACTGATCCGCCCACCTTCATCTCGAATAAATTTAATATCTTTAAGCAATTCTATAGACTGCTTAATCAAACTCTTATTGATCTCTTTTAGATTTTGAAAATCCTCTTGAAAAAGATTTTGACCTTCTAGAATTGTCGACGGCGTTTGCCAGTTCTGAGTCAGTTTGGCAAAGCCGCCTTCGCGGATATCTATCTCCCATGCCTCTGTTATCTCGGAAAGCAATTGAATGGGTTGATTTTGGTCCGAGTTGACTTTCTTTTCAGTCAAACTGGCACGAGTGAGCAAACTGGTGAGTGGATTCAATACTTCATGGGCAGCTTGTCCCGCCACTTCACCCATCGAAGCCAAACGAGTTGTACGAATCAAGGCCTCCTGAGTTTCGACAACCTTACGGTTTTGAATCTCAAGCTGATGGGTTCTCTCTTTAACTTTTTGATCCAGTTCTCGGTTCATATCCTCGAGTTCGTCGCGCGAACGTCTCAGGTCCCCAATCATCGTATTAAAAGCATTCCCCAAAAGAACCGTCTCGTCCTGTCCCTGCAATTTAAGGTTCGTGGTCAAATCACCCTGTGAAGCCAGACTCATTCTGTCAGCAAGGAGTAAGATGTTTTCTGTTAAAGAGCGGGACAGCAAAAAGGCAGCTAGAATGACCAGAGTTAAGACAATAGATCCAAAGAGCAAAGTTCTAACCGTAAGAGACTGAACAACAGCAAAAACTTTTTCCTCAGGAGAGAGTGCCATGACAAAAACCTGGCCCTGATAGGCTTTGCCATAGGCCGTGAGCCAGGCTTTACCATCAATATCCATCTTGGCTACACTCAAACGCACACCTGATGCAGACGCCCTATGAAACAAAGGATGCTTTCCAAATTGAGGGCGCTGGGCCAAGTCCTGTGCCTGCTTCTGCACAATCACTTCTCCGCTAGCGTTGGTGATATACACTTCGCTTAGGCCATGAGATGAAACTGATTTTATCAAGCCGTCTAATCGAACCAGTGCAACCATTACCCATTGGTCAATGGGCTGTTTGCTATCGTCTAACAATACCACTCTTTTACCAAAGGCCATCAGGGGGGGGGAGAACTCTTGACTGGCATTCCATATTGCCTGCCCCTTCTTTAAAATCTCATCAAAGGGAAGTTGGCTTCTTTTAAGGATAGAATCTCGTTGTTCAGAGTCGAGTCCATAAGTATCAAAGTATGTTTCACGATTAAACTGTTGGGTTGGTTCTAATTGCCCACTTTTTTTATAGATTGAGATCGAGACTATGTCAGTATCGCTAGAAAATATCGTGTCAATAATTCGGCCCTGGGATTCTGTTGGAATCTGCGCAAATAAAGACAAGGTCTCGGATAATCCATTGAGACTTGTTTCCAATTCACTTGAAATATTGCTCACTTGACTGCGGTTGAGATCAAAAACAAGTTTTGTTTTATCTGTTTTGAAAACTGTGATCGACATAATCAAATAAAATCCGAGGCACACAACAAGTAAGCCACTCATGACAAGTAAAAATTTAGAACGAATTGAAAATTTCATCAGTCATATCCCTCTAAAATCTTTTCGGAATTTTGGATAGCTGGCTGAAGGGAAAGAGCCTTCTCTGGACCAAAAGCTAGCGAGGTGTCCTGAAGGCCACTTCTTCGCTTTCAACCCTACGATCATCGATATCCACAGAAATAGCGATTAAAGAGTATAGAGTGTTCGATGAAAGTCCAGATAGCGTCACACTATGTGAAGTTTTGAGCGAAGAATCAACTGAACTCAAGACAATCTCACCAGTTGCTGTATTTCGCAGTTGCAACTGAGAGGTGGCTGGCAAGTTAGTTGCCCAACTAACGCTGACATTGGTTCGTGTCACCGAGTTCACACTTAAGTTGCTAAGTAAAAGAGGCTCTTCCTCGCCACATGGATTGCTCGCTTGGTACGGAAATCGATAATTTTCGTTAGTCAGAACTTTCCAACCTCTTTCTAAGAGCTCATAATAAGGAGTCATCGGTTGAGAGGGAACAAAGTTCGAATCAAAATAACGACTGTTTCCAGAGCGACCACATTCTAGATCTGAAACAACAGCGTTAGGATCTGCACCTTCAGGCAAAGGCCTCCAAAGCAATGACATGGCAATGTGGTAGCGAGGTCCTTGGTGATAGTTGATCACAACAGATTTGCTATCCTCTTTTGTCATATAAACAGATCGTATAGCACATCCCATTCGTGTGGGATGATTGCCGTCATTATCTATAAGAACTTCTTGGTTACCTAAATCATCAGTTAAGGTTACAGAAGAGCCATCATCGGATAGAGTGGCCAACTGATACCAGCCCTCTGATTCGTTCTCAGCTAAAGTAAGCCGTGTCTCCATACGGAGAGCGAATTTCTCATAGAGAGGTTCACCAATACTATTAAGGATAATTTCACCTGTTTCAGTATAGAAACCTAAATCAAAAGCGCGAGTGGGAATAAAGAGTCGATCCAAATAAATAGTACTCGGAACAACCTGTCCATGTTCAATGTATTCACTTGTTCGGGTGTAGAGAGGTTGGTCTTCCTCTAAATAGAACAGCTGCCCCACGATCCCACGATCTCGGGTGGACACTCCTGACTCAAAAGGGTCACACACCGTCCGCTCAGGACTGGTCAGCGGTGGTGGTGAAGTCTCATCTGGCTCCACAACCACTTCGGTATCACCTTCTCTCCCGCGTCCCTCATCCAGGCAGCCGGCCACAAAAAAAACAAGGCCTAAGCTCAGGGTAAAAACCCTCACAAAAGAGAAGAGAACAAATAAGGGACGTCCAACAATACTCTTCATCTCACCTAATATTTTATCATCTAAAAAAATCAAAGCAGTCTTTTTCAAGCGAAACGTCTCTGATTGAAGCAAAATCAAAATAATATTTGCTCCCATCCCATACTGGGTCACTCCAAACAGTACGAGTTCTAGTAATAGATTGGTTGCGTCTATGAGAAAGAAAGGGTCCTAATTGTTGTCGATGATACCGCGGGCTCCTAGGTTCCCATAGCGGTGGTAGCTGTGGGAAATAGACTGTTCTTCAAAAAAATTAAGGAGCTCAATGCGACCTTCCATCATAGGTCTATGCCTAACGATAAACTTCAATTGCTCTGCCGCCTGATTAAAAATAAAATCCGATATATTCTCTTGCTTGGCATACATGATGCGTTCGACCTCGGAAAATGACTTGGCGAAGTCGGCTTCACTTTCGCGCCTTATTATATCGTCACTCTTAAGCACTTTTTGTGAGTAGCGGAACAAAAATTGTGAAACCGGATTGTTCATATCAAGCTCAATACTGACGCGAAGACCCACTCCGCATGCTTTAGCAGCGAGAATTCGGCTCATCGACTCAAAAAGTGTGTCGAGAGAACAAACACGAATCGCCACCCTGTTTAATTTGAGATAGCGAAAGATATTATCTTCCCCTCGAAGTTTAAAGAAATCTCTTTCCTTACTAAACTCTGTTTCAAAGTTGTGAAGGTAGCTTTGTAGAGCCGCTTGTAACATCGCAATGTCTTCACTGTATTCGGCAAAGCGGCTGTCGGTATCCCAGCGGTCGGCCAATTTCACCAGCTTGCCACTTTTCGCTTCGGGAACACGAGGACGGCGCAGTTCTTTAAAGTCCATAAACTGGGTGATGTAGTTAAAGACGCCAACTTTACGACCGGCACCAATGGCTGATTTGCCAATGCCACCAAAGGGCTGCCTAAGGACAATCGCTCCTGTGGTTCCGCGATTGATATAGAGATTGCCGGCACGGATGTTATTTTTCCAGTACTCCACTTCGCGCTCATCCAAAGACTCGATGCCCGAAGTCAATCCGTATCCTGTTTGGTTGACGATTTCAACGGCGTGTTTAAGATTGTCAGCTCTCATCACCGATAGACAAGGTCCAAAGAGCTCTGTCATATGACAAAAACTTCCCTCTTTGACACCCCACTTGATGGAAGGTCTAAACATATACTCATTGTCGTTCACGAACTCTGGCTTTAAAACCCAGCTCTCACCATCTTCTAAATTTTCGATAGCATGCTTAAGATCTCCACTCACAGCCGTCGCAAGGGGGCCGAGCTTATTTTCAAATTCCCATGGCGAACCAATTTTTAAACTTTGGGCTGCATCGACCAGAGCCTCTTGAAAACGATGGTCATAATAAACCTCGTTCTCTAAAACTAATAATGACGTTGCCGAACATTTTTGGCCACTATTAGAGAAAGCAGAGTGAATTACATTTTTAATAGCTTGCTCACGATCTGCCATAGCGGTGACAATTGTTGCATCTTTGCCGCCGGTTTCTGCTGTTAGAAATAGACTGGGGCGCGCTTGTAACATTTTTTTAGCTGTCGATTCGCCACCTGTGAGAATCACAAAATCAATGCCCTCGTTTTTGATTAAATATTCTTCGGCAAGAGCTCCAGGACAAGGGACGAACTGTAAGGTGTTTTGACTAACCCCTGCATCCCAGAAACATTTGCACATCTCGTAGGCGCACATTACAGCGTCAGAAGAGGGTTTGATTATAACAGTATTACCAGCGGCCAACGTGGCCGCGACACCACCTAAGGGAATTGCAATAGGAAAATTCCAAGGGGGAGTGACTAAACCCACACCTTTACCTTTAAACTCTAGGTTCTTATGAGCCTCAAAGTAGCGGGTGCTTTCTGCATAGAATTCTACGAAATCAACGGCCTCACTGACTTCAACATCAGTCTCTGTAAAAATTTTTCCCACTTCACTGGCCGCTACACCAAGAAGATCACCTCGACGCTTGCGAACCTGACATGCAACTTTCGAAAGGATCTCATGACGTTGTCGGCGCGTGAGGCTGCGCCAATGATCAGGATCTACTTGAGCTGTTTTCACAGCCAGACTCAAATCTTCACCAGTGGCCACAGCATATTGGCCACACACCACACGCTCTGGAAGTTGAGATTTATCTAAACGTAAAATGGTCTTTCGGTCTTCACGAATTTCTCGGCCACCGACAACAACTGGGAC